>CAVQFZ010000001.1:0-481406 GCA_963711905.1 uncultured Nitrospiraceae bacterium
CTCCCCCTTCCCACAGCTTGACGGTCCGATCCCAGGAGGCGCTGGCGAGGCGTTTGCCGTCGGAGGAGAAGGTGACGCAGCGTACGCCACCACTGTGGCCTTTCAGGGTCCGGAAATTTCGCCCGGTGGCCAGATCCCAAAACTTGATCGTCTGGTCGTCGCTCGCGCTGATCAAGACTTTTCCATCCGGTGACACGGCGAGACTGCGAATCCATCCCTTGTGGCCGGTGAGGGATTTCTTCTCAACGACGCTCGGCATCTCGAACAGCTTGATGGTCGTGTCTCGGCTGCCGGTAATCAAAAGTTGCGCATCCGGAGTAAAGGTCATCGCGCCGATCCAGTAGTCCATCGGTTTTTGGAATCTGCCGTCATCCTCGATATAGTAGCCTCGGGTCTCAGTGGAATCTAACTGGTCTTGCCGCCAATGGGCGTCGTGGAGAACCTTTTCCTCGCCGCTCGGGAGGACCTCCCACACTTTGATCTTTCCGATGTCGGTTCCGCCGGCGAGATGAATGCCGTCCGGTGAAAATGCCACGCAGACCGACCAATGATGGTCGTATTCATCCTTTCCGAGCAACGTCATCAGGTCAGTGCCCGTGGTCACTTCCCAAATCTTGATGTCTTTGTTATGGCTGCCGCGGGCAAGCATGAGGCCGTCCGGCGAGAGCGAGAGGCTGCAGACGTTATGATCGTACCTGGTGAACAGCAGCTTCATCGGCTCGCCGGTCTTGCCGTTCCATAACCGGATCGTGCGGTCCTCACTACCGGTGGCGAGGGTCTGTCCGTCCGGCGTGAAGACGATGGCGCGAATATCGTTGGTGTGGCCGCGCAGGGAACGCAGGAGCCGACCGGTTTCGATATCCCACATGCGCACGAGGCGTTCGGCGCCGCCGCTGACGAGCGTCGATCCATCAGGTGAAAACGCGACCGCCCAGACTCCGTGCGAATGGCCGCGGAACGTGTTCACTTCCCGACAATCGGCTCCCCAGTAGTCCAAGAAGTCGATGAGGGGGGGTGATGCAGAGACTGTCTGTGAGGAGACATCCGGGAGTGGAGGAGTCATCGTAGGTTCCTGCTTGAGCAGCGTGTTTTTCTTGGCCGTCTGGTCCTTGATTGGCCGACAACCTGGCCAGTATAATTCCGCTGGTCATTCGGATCGTAAGAGATGCCTCGCGGCCAAGTCAACCCTTCGACTGTCCCGTCTGTGAGAGGGATAGGCTCAGGAGTGATGCGGAGCTTGGTCAAGGTCACCGTCGAAGCGTCAAGCCGGTTCCCATGACCACGTCGTCCATGGGGCGTCGTGCACAGTGTTTCTAGTGGTCCCCCAAGCCGCCGAGGGGTTTTTCTAATGGAAATCAGGTTTCAACCAGCTTTGCTCCAGGAAGTCATCGATTCGTTCGTTGAAAAGACGGAACGAGAAGGGGATCCCACCTACTATAAGGAATTCCATGAGTATGCCGACCCGATTTACGAGAAATTCATGCTCGAAGACCGGGAGTCGGAGTTCAAAAAGCTGTATCAATATCTCTTCGGCATCTGGGGGTTTTCGGATATCGTCCGCGACTCATTCAACGAGTATCCGCTGTTGAAGGAGAAGGTGGGCATTGTCCTGGTCAAAGGCGTGCTGAAGGAAGACCAGGAAGGCGTCGACATTCTCCGAAAATGGGGGTCTGTTGAGAAAGGCTTGGCTCAAGAGTTTGAGGAGAAGGGGATGAAGGGCGTTGGGATCAAGCTGATTCCCCGCCGGTTTTATGACCCGGCCTTGACCCGCTATTGCCGCCATGAGCTGATGCACATCTCCGACATGATCGACCCGCTGTTCGGCTACGACCCAGATACCAAGCTGGGGCAGAATCCCGGCGAAGAGACGCTGATCTTGCAGCGCTATCGTGTGCTCTGGAGCTTGAGCGTGGATAGTCGGCTGGTTGCGGCGGGCAAGGAGCCGATGCTGACGAAAGAGGATCGGTTCAAGGAATTCCGGTCGTGGTACCGAAAAATTCCGCCTCCTCAACTGAAGTCGGTGTTTGAGGGGCTCTGGCAGACGGCGTACTTCACCCATTCGGAGCTGATTGAGATGGCCGCCGAGACGCTTCGCGTGATGGATCGGGCCGTGGATGTGGAAGGTGGTGAAGTTCCGGAGACCGACAACAAAATTATGCTCATGCCGGGGTTCCCGTGCCCGCTGTGTCGGTTTCCCACCTATTCGTGGGTCGAGGATATGGGGACTAAATTGGAAGCCTATGTGCTCGACTTCATCCGTGAGAATCATCCGGGGTGGGACGTGGAATTCGGAGCCTGCGATCGCTGTGTGGAGGTGTATAAGTTGCGGGCCGACGGCGTCATGTAGTGGTGGACGGTGAAAATGGCTGCCAGCTTTGTTCTCGCATCGCTTAAGGCCTCAAGGTACATACCCATACGCCTCGGCTTTCGCTTGCTGCGGCCTCGCTGGACAGCCATTTTGACCATCCGCCAAAGCCCGATACTTGTCATTGTCCCATGGCGACCAACCCTTCATACGGCCGGCGAGAGTTTCTGAAAGATTCCGTTATTTCTACCGTCAAAGCCGCGCACGAACTCGTCAAACAGGCGGATGGTCTTCCAGCGGAGCCGCCTCCTCCGCCGACTCGTAGCGACTGGCTGCGTCCCCCTGGCGCGGTGGAAGAACCGCTCTTCCTTGAACGTTGTACAAAGTGCAATGATTGTGTCACAGCCTGTCCACCAGGCGCGATCACGGCCCATCCATCCGATGGCACACCGATTCTCTTCGCCGATCAGTCGCCCTGCCTGTTATGTGAGGACCTTCCTTGCATTACAGCCTGTGGGACAGAAGCGCTCCTTCCGGTCGAGAGGATCAACCAAGTCCGCATGGGAATCGCGACGATTTCGCATCGACTCTGCACGGCCGGTCAAGGCTGCCATGCCTGTGTCTCGAAGTGTCCGACTGAGGCCCTTGTGATGGATGTTGCGTCGTTGCATCTATCCGTGGTGAAGGAAGTCTGTGTCGGGTGTGGAATGTGTGAGATGGTCTGTAAGACCGTCAACGACCATGTGGCAATCCGTGTGGTACCGTCGAGGCATCTGACGAGGATCGATTCATGATGAACGTCACTCGGGCGCTCAGCAGAAAATCTCAATGCACAATATCGAACCAATTCACCCTTGACTTCGTACCCCCCTTTTCATATACATACATGGCTCTGTTCCCTAACCTTGGTGGTTGGGTGAACGAGGCGGCAAGGAGACGATCGCTATGACGAGTCAACAGCCGATGCAAGAAGTATCTGCATCAGCAACCGCCACACTGCCGAACTCTTCCCCCTCAAGGACTCTCCCGCCGTCGAACGCGCGCTGAGCCGCAGTAAAATCTATTTGCTGATCTCCTGGAGCCTGCTGTTCCCCGAGGACGAGGAATTTCTCGATTACCTCCGGTGCGGCGAGTTTGTGGGGGATGGCCGGACGGCCCTCGATGCATTGGAGGTCGCCCTAGGCGCCGAGGGTGGCGAACGAGCCAAAGGGAAATTGGCCTCGCTGAAGAAACAGTTGGCCCAGGTTGAGAAGCTGATTGCCTCCGAATGCGTCAACTGGCAGCTCAGCGATCTTCAGTCCGAACATCGCCGCGTGTTCAGTAACGTGATTACGCTCGATTGCCCTCCCTATGAAACCCTGTTCGGGAATGACCACGTGTTTGCGCAATCCCATGTGATGGGCGATATCTCCGGCTTCTACAAAGCCTTCGGCGTCGAAATGTCGAAAGATATTCATGAGCGCCTCGATCACCTCAGCGTTGAATTCGAATTCATGCACTTTCTCGCCTACAAGGAATCCTACGCGCTCTGCCACGATGGGCCGGAGAAGACGCAGATCGTAGTCGACGCGCAGAAGAAGTTCGTCAAAAATCATATCGGTCGATGGGTGCCGCTGTTCTGTCGCATGCTGACCAAGAAAGCGGACTCCGGTCTCTTCAAATTAGTGGCCGATCTGACTGCTGATTGGATGGACTTTGAGATGGCCTTCTTGGGCGTGGCCCCTCAGCCCTACACGGAAACCGACTATCGTCCCGCGACGTTCAGCTCTCCTGAAGGCCAGACCTATGAATGCGGCGCGCAAGATCAGGGGAATGAATTGACCATGTTGTTGAACGAGGTCGGCGCGCAGTCGTTTATGGATGTGAAAGAGAAAGACAAGGAGAATGAGGAAGGGCGACCTTCCGGAACGGCGTAATCGGCTTGGTAACGGTTCTAGCGCAAACGCAGTCCTTACAATAATTCAGAGAAGGGAGTAGCACTATGAGGATCGCGCAGACGACCAACAAGAAATTGGTGTTTGCCATTCTTCTCTCTGCCGTCACCGTCGGTCTGATGCTGACGTTGGGGCAAGTACCATTGGCCGTCAGTCAACCGGTCACGATACCGGCTAAGACGGTGAAGGGTCCAATTCCCATGGACGGCGCCAATCCCGTGTGGGAGAGTGTTCCGGGCGTCGTCGTTCCGTTGAGCGGTCAGCTCATCACGACACCGATGCATCCGAATATCTCGGTGAAGTCGGTATTCGTCAAGGCGATGACCAACGGGAAGGAGGTTGGGCTGCGTTTGGAGTGGATCGATCAGACGAAGAATGACACGACGATCGGCCCGCAAGACTTCCGGGACCAGGTCGCGGTGATGTTTCCTGTGAACACGGCCGGGGCTCCGCCGTTCCAGTGCATGGGACAGTCGGGCGGGACGACCAACATCTGGCGATGGAATGCCGAATGGCAGAAGGATCTCGGCAAGGATAGCGCGGGAATCTGGGACGTCGACGATCAGTATCCCGGCATTTTCTGGGATTATTATTTTGAAGAGCCGGCAGGCGGCGTCACCTATCCGGACCGCATTGGTCGAAGCCTAGGGCCATTCAATCCCGGCATCTGGTCTGGAAACATCCTATCTGATCCGACACTTCGCGTGAGTTCTGTTGAAGATCTGAGCGCGAACGGTTTCAGCACCCTCACGACGCAAGCCCACCAGGATGTTATGGGGAATGGTGTCTGGGAGCCGTCGGGGTCCATTAAGGGTGGTGGCTATACCGGCCCGACATGGCGGATCGTCGTGAAGCGGACGCTGGAAAGCGGCGATGCGAACGATGTGCAGTTCAAGGCAGGAATGTCGGTGCCGATCGCGTTTGCAGTATGGGACGGCGCCAATGTTGAGCGGAACGGCATGAAGTCGCTTTCGACCTGGTTTACGTTGAAGCTGTAGCGACCTGAGCGGCGTTCGAACCGATAGCAACAACCGTCACGTTGCGTCATTCTAAAGAGGCCTCGGATCGGGATCCCGGTAAGTGGAGGGAACGGTTCGAGGCCTTTTGTTTCTAGCAGGATGCTGAAAAAGTCCGCCAGCGACGTTCTCGCATCGCTCAGAGGCTCAACGTACCGAAGCGTACGCTTCGCCCCTTCGCTCGCTGCGGCCTTGCTGGACGGCCTTTTTGAGCATCCTGAAGTTGTTCTGGCGTGAGCTCCGCAACATAAGCTTCTCTACGCCTGCAGGATTGCAATTCGAGAAGTGCGGCGGGTATAAGAGAAAAGCGCCTCGAACTCACTGATTTTCAAGCATAAAAGGACCACCATCGCATGAAAGTCTCGCTGCTTTTCCCCCCAACATGGCATCCTTCTCAGCCCTATCTCAGTTTACCGTCTCTGACCGGATTTTTGCGTCAGGGTGGGATTTCCGATGTCTCGCAGCGCGACCTTGGCATCGAATTGCTGGATACCGTGCTGACCCGAGATTATGCGGCCGAGGTGTACCAGCATTTGGTCGCCAAGCAGCGCGAGCTTGAGCGGACTCAGACCGGGGAGACGGGTCCTGGAAGTCGCGAGCATTACGCGAAGGTGACTGACTCGCTCGATCGGTTCTCCTATCTCGTCGATCGTATTGAGCTTGCCAAGGAAACATTGCGCAGCGAAGGATTTTACGATCCGGATGCCTATCGCGCGAGTTTGTTCATGATCGACAAGTGGCTGGAAGTCGTTTCCTCAGTCTATTTTCCGACCAGGCTCACAGTTGTGGATAATCAGTTCGGGAACTATTCCATCTATTCCTCGAAGGATCTGATGCGGGTCGTTCGTGACGAAGGACAGAATCCTTACCTGAGTCTCTTCCGGGATAGGTTCATTCCCTCGATCGTGAATAGTCGGCCTGACCTCATCGGGGTTTCGATCACGGCCACGTCCCAGATCATCCCCGGCCTCACACTCTGTCGACTGATCAAAGAAGCCGCCCCGGACCTTCACGTGACCATCGGTGGCAGCATCTTTACCCGTCTCGTGGACAACATTCGTCGCTGCCCGAGTCTCTTCGAATTGACCGACGATATCGTCGTGTTTGAGGGCGAAACGGCCTTGCTGGAATTGGTCAATCAGCTGGCAGGCAAGAAGGACTACAGCAAGGTTCCCAACCTGATCTATCGGCAGAACGGCAAGATTACGGTCAACCAACCGTTCTATTCGGAAAATGTCAATCAACTCCCGGCGCCGAATTATGATGGATTTCCGCTGGATCGCTACTTGTCCCCCGAGCCGGTCCTGCCGGTCCAGTTTTCGCGGGGTTGTTACTACAAAGATTGTGCGTTCTGCGCGCTGACACTCGACCACCAGAATTTCAGGCAGAAGGACCCTGGGCGTACGGTCGAGGAGCTGCAATGGCTGAAACAACGCTATGGCGCGCGCCATTTCTTTTTCACCGACGAATGCTTTGCGCTGGCGCCGACCAAACGGTTGTGTCAGCAGATCATCGAGAAACAGCTCGATGTCAAATGGACGTGCGAAATGCGGTTCGAGAAAAATCTCTCGCGCGAGCTGTTGGCGTCGATGCGGGCTGCCGGGTGTTTGAAGATCGTCTTTGGGTTGGAGTCCTTCAATCAGCGCATCATGGATTTCATGAAGAAGGGAATCAAGCAAGAATGGGTCCGGCGGGTCTCGAATGACTGTGTGGATCTCGGCATCGCCGTGCATTGTTACATCATCGTCGGGTTCCCCACGGAAAAAGAAGACGAAGCGCTTGAAACCATGAACTTTATCGTCGAAAACAAGAAACTCCATGAGTCGTATGGATTTTCTTGTCAGCCCTGCCTGTTCGACTTGGAAAAGGAAGCTCCCATTATGAGCGATCCCGGCGGATATGGGATCAGGCGAATCATGCGCCCGTCGGCGGAAGATTTGAGTCTTGGGTTTTTCTACGAAGTGCAGGAGGGCATGACTCCCGACGAAGCGGAGCGGCTGTATCAGTATGTCTATGAGCGAATCAGTGAAGTCGTATGCGAACTCCCCTTCAACTATGCGATGGCGGATGGGTTACTGTATATCTCGCGGGCAAAAGAAGGAGCCGAGCAAGCGCCGCTGGCGGCACATTGACCTCATTTTTTTCCAGCAGCTATAGTATCGGCTCTCAAGCTCTTATGGGTGTGGTCATGAAGGTAGCAGCTCTCAGCGAGCGCTTCACAGGAAAGATTTCGGACTTCGGTCCTCTGTTTGAGTACACCATTAAACTTGTCCTCTTGACCTCCTTCCTCGAACTGGTCCTCTATCGTCTGGTCTCCCGCCTTGGGATGCATCTCAGCAAGATGGCGGCCGATCATCCGTGGATCACACCCACATTCACCGCCCTGACCGAGGTGGGCACGTGGCTCCTCAACATCGTCGCCGTGTTGTTATTCTTGGCGCTCACGTTGACCCTGATCAATCGATGGGGAGGGCCTGATACCTGTCGGCTCAGCAAGCTTGGGAGTGCGGGGACGACACTCTTGTTGCTGTTGACCGTTGTGTTTCTCGTTGTGCAGCCCGGCATGCTGGGCGCAATCGTCTACAACGGGTTGACGCTGCTGGTGCTGACGGTGTTTGTGTCGGAATATGCGATGACCCATCGAGAGCCGGCACAACGTGTGCTGGCGGTCACGTATTACTTGGGTGTTTCCGGGTGGCTGTACTATCAGATCGTGTCGACGATCTACAGTTTAATGGGAACGATCGCGGCGCCCCCCTTGGTCTACGAATCTCATCGTATGGGTGAGGCGTTGATGGTTCTGGCCAGTTTCCTCGTGTTTGTGGCCTATGGCAAGAGCAGGAGTCTCTCGCTGCGAACGAGGAATCGACGGCAGCGGAAGCGGGCTATTTGGTTTTGGTTGACGGCGGGTGTCATTTTTTCCGGACTCATCGTGGCCGACTATCTTCTGGACGTCTATAATCCGGCCTTCGCGTCAGCCTTCCGGCAGGCCTCGCAAGGCATCGGCTGGATCTTTCAGTTCGGGATGGGATATACTTTTTATCTTCCTTTTGCGGTGTATGTCGGAGGATTGCTCTGCTGGTCCTATACCGTCGTTAAGTTGCTGATGATGGGGCGACCGGCCGGCTACGGGATCGGGCTGATGTTCATCGCCGGCTATGCCTTGCTGTTCTCGAACCTTACGTTGATGGTCGTTCTCGGAGTCCTGTTGCTGACCCTTGATCGGGTGAAGCCAACCGCTGCTGAAGCCGTGTCGACCGCGGCTGTTCCTCTGATGCCGGCGCCGGATGGCCTGATCACGGGGCGGGCCTAAATTTGGAGATTGAGATGGAAATGCCCGAACCGACGTCATCCCAGACAGAGACCGTTCTCGATCCCGGCGATCAGCCCCTTCTCCCGGATGAAGAGATCGCGGGGATTGAAAAATTGTTGGCCGACGAACCTGATGACTTTCAGGCTCGCTGCCGACTCGGTGAATTGTACTTCAGTAAAGGGCGGCTCGATGATGCCTTGGTGGAAGTCAAGAAAGCGATTGAGATGGCTGAATCCCTTCGCGCAGAGATGAATCGTTCACTGGCCATGTATTACGCAAATCTCGGCACGATCTACGCGACGAAGAATATGACCGATGAGGCCGAGGCCGAGTTTCAGCGCGCGCTGGATATCTTCCCCCATGATGTCCTGGCGCTGTTCAACCTTGGGCGGCTCTACGCAGACAAAAAGAAATACATGGAAGCGAAGAGCTACTACGAACGCCTTGTCGAGATGACTCCGGACGACCCGATCGCCTGGTATAATCTCGCCGGGGTGTATATTGAGCTGGATAATCCTCAAGTGTCAGACTACAACACGATCGACATGGGGATTCAGTGCTATCTTCGCACCTTGGAGCTGAATCCCAAGCACTTGGAGTCGAGCTTCAAGGTGATGGAAATCGCGCTCAATCATAAGCGGACCGATTTGGCGGTGAGGGTCATGGAGAGCGCGGTGGAGCACAATCCGGATGAACCGCTCGCGTATTACAACCTCATCAGCGTGTATGACAAGTGCAAGATGTTTGACCAGGCGGAAGAGGCCCGCAAACGGTTGAAAGAGCGGTTTGCCAAGAAGCCGAAGGATGGTCCGAAGTCCTAACTCACTTTTAGGAAGAGGTGCACTATGTTCGGCAGTCTAGGGTTCACCGAGCTGATTCTTATACTCATGATTGTGCTGATTATTTTCGGCGCTGGGAAATTACCCCAATTGGGTGAGGGGCTCGGCAAGGCGATCAAAGGATTCAAGCAGTCCGTCCATGAGGCCGACGCGATCGAGGCTGATGCTCAGGCGGCGGCGCAACAGAGCGCTGCACCGCAAACCGTGACCGCGGCGCCCACTCAGAATGCGACATTGAATCAACCTGCGGCTACCGCGCAGCCCGCGCCACGCTCTTAGCGCTACGGCTATGGATACTGAACTGAGCTTAGCCGCGGGCTACATGGAGACGTTTGCGGGAAACGGCAAGGCCCGAAGTACGGGTGACGGTAAGCGCGCGGTGAAATCCGGAATTCCGCTCCCCCATCACGTCGCGCTGGACCGGGAAGAGAAGTGGCTGTATTTCGCAGAGTCAGGATCTGATCGCGTCCGGCGCATTGATCTGCAACAAGGCACGCTCCACAATTTCGCAGGCATCGGAGAAACGTGCTACAGCGGAGACGAGGGCTCCTGCGCGGAAGCAGGACTCTATCTGCCCTTGGGCGTCGTGTTTGATTCCAGGAACGATCTGTATATCTGTGATTCCGGGAGCAACCGGATTCGAAAGGTCGATCATGTGACGGGCATCATTACGACGGTGGTCGGCACCGGTCAGCATGGGTTCAATGGGGACGGTCCCGCGCTGGACGTCAATCTGACCTGGCCTGCGGCGATCGCCTTTGATCGCGATGATGTCCTCTTTATCGCCGATACTCAAGCGCACAAGGTCAGGCGGTTTGATTTGAAGACAGGATTGGTCACGACGATTGCGGGGGCCTGGACGGCCGAAGATGAAGCGCGAGAACAGCCCTTGGTGGCCAGGAATTTGGTTGTTCTCTCAGGCGATGCGATCGGGATCGATTTCAGCGATGATCAGGGGTGGCTCATGCCGGTCTGCTCCGACGGGCTGGATATGTCCATGTATTTGGATGACGGAAAGCCTGCGACGGATGCGCGTCTCTACGACATTGTCGGGCTCGCGGTTGATGCCGAGGGCGACGTATACGTGGTCGACAAGGGCAGCAATCGCGTCAGAAAGATCGATTCTCGGACGGGAATCATTTCGACTGTCGCGGGGGTCTGCCGGTACGGATACGACGGCGACGATAAGCCGGCCGTCAGAGCCATGCTGCACGCTCCAGAGGCTGTGGTCTTTGATCATGATGACAATCTGTATATATCCGATACCATGAATCATCGGGTCCGTAAGGTGGATGTGAAGACCGGTCTCATTGCCACGGTCGCGGGAAACGGGGACAGTGGGTATGAGGACAAGAACATCGGCGGCTGCGGCGCCGCACGATTTGTCGCCAAGGAATCGGCCGGGATGTTGAAACACGGAGACGGTCTGCTCGGGGTCGAGGCCGTTGTGAATTCACCCGTTGGGCTGGCCCTGGATTCGCAAGGCCACCTCTATATCTGCGAACGCGGAGAAAATAAGATCCGCCGTCTGAAGCTCCCGTAGTCAATAACCCCTTGCCTCGATATTTGTCTCGCACGGGTTTTGTGATATTCTGAGTTCGGTTTTTCTCTCGGAGTACCGTGCGGTGCGCATAACGTACATCGACAGTTCTCGCTCTCACCTCTTTGGATGGTTTTCCGGCCTTATTATCGTTGCGAGTGTGCTCGGAGCGTTTGGAATTCCCCTCGTCAGTTCGGAGGGGATGATCATCAGATCGTACTTGGTCCAAGGTGATCTGCCGAGTGCCGCTGAAGATGCCGCTTGGAAGAAGGTCTCACCGATCACGATTCCCCTGAGCGGACAAGTGATCACGAGGCCGGTGTGGCCGGAACCCACTGTGCATGCATTGACCGTAAGGTCCGTACACAATGGAACCGAGATCGCTTTCCTGCTGGAATGGCAGGACAACACGAAGAATGATCGGCTGACGCCCGGTACGTTCAGGGATGGAGTCGCGATCGGCCTTCCGCTCGGCGATGCGCCGGCATTTTTCTGCATGGGGCAGCTGGACCACTACATCAACATCTGGCATTGGAAAGCGGATTGGCAAAGCGATATCGATCGACGGGCGGCTCGGGCACCGGAGAAAAAAGAGGGCGGGGTTCGAACATTCGAAGTCATCCCGCGGCGTGTTTCTTCAGTGGAAGATTTGATCGGCGGGGGATTCAGCACGTTGACCACGAAGGAGCGACAGGGAAGGGTGCAGGGACAGGCGGTATGGATGGACGGTGTCTGGCATGTCGTGATGCGCCGTCCCCTGATGAGCGAAGAACAGGAGAATGAAGCGAAGCTCGTTCCTGGTCGGGTGCAGACCGTGTCCTTCGCCGTGTGGAATGGGGAAAACAAAGAGCGAAACGGCCAGAAGGCCGTGGCGCCATGGTTTCAGCTGAGCATCGATCCCGTCGCCAATCTGTAATCTAATCGCGTGAAGCGTGAAGCGTATCTCGTTGGAGAAAAGAGCGGATCGACTTCGATTGTTCGCCTGGAGAACCATTGTCTGCGGATGGATGGCATTTCTGATGGGCAGCCCGATCTCCGCGGATGTGGCCATGGCACAGGGTGCGAGCCAGCGCGATGCCATGACGGACGAGGAAGCGTCCAAGCTCGGAGAAGAGTTCGGGATCGTTGTCGGTGCTGTCGATGAAGACATTCAAAATGAACTCAAGCTTCAGAAGCCGCAAGGCGTTGCTGTGTTCGAAGTGATCGGGAATTCACGCGCGGACTATGCAGGGATTAAGGTTCGTTCCATCATTAAGGAAATCGATAAGCAGGAGATCCAAAACATGGCGGATTTCGGGCGAGCCATCAAGAAAGCGATGAAAGAATGCAATTTTACCGTCGGAACCTATGAGCCGGCAGATCCAGGAGATCCAGTGGGCTGGGGGGTCAACTTTCACTTTGTCGGTTGTAAGCGGGATTGATGGAGCCGGTAAGGGGTGAGAGGTGAGGGGTAAGGCGAATGGACAGGGCGGGCAAGTGCGGTGGGGATGGGGCATCACGGCGTTCTGTCTCCTGTCGTTGGTCGGTCTGATCAGCCTGCTGAGCAGTTTGTCTCACGGACAAGCAATCGCCCAGCAGGCAGACGGCCAGGAGCCGGCCGATTGGGTGGCAGAAATAGAGAAAGTCTTCATCCGTTCTGAAGATTGCAAACAGTGTCATGAGCGTCATTACGAGGAGTGGAAAGGCGCCAGAGAGCAGACGCCGGACTTGAAAACATTTGGCCGCGTGGATGCGGCCCTTCTGCACGGCACATCGTTGGAGTCACCTGTCTTTCGAACGGTGTTGGGCCTTTGGAAACAGACGAATCCGACGCCGGATGAACAGGGACGGTGTCTCTCCTGTCATGTGCCTTCCGTCACCGTGTTTCCCCAGCATGCGCGAGAAGATTGTCGCGCAGGTGATCGCGGGCAAGTCAAAAATTGAAGGGATTGGCTGTGCGGCCTGCCATTTAATGAATGGGATGGAAAAAGGCTCACACTCTCCGCCGACCTTCACATTGGAGCCGGGCAGCACGCTCTACGGTCCTTATTCTAATCCCGAGGAAAACCTCGTCCACCCGGCTGCGCAATCGGATCGATTTCGTGAGGTCGGCTTTTGTGCCTCCTGTCATTTCGATAAAGTGAAAGATGTAGCGCAGAAGAATCTGCCGGGTGAGATTCTTCAAGGCACGATTTGTCAGGATTGCCACATGGAGCCATCGACCGGTAGTTCTACATCTAGACGCGGGGCGATGACCAGAGCCATCGGACGCCATTGGTTTCGGGGTGTCGTCGTTTCCGGCACGATGCTCAAGAATCGGAATCTGCAGGCTGAATGGATGCCACGCATCGATGTTGAGGTGACGAAGACCGGCACGGTGGTGGAGGGAACCGGGGTTGTAAAGGTCGGCAGTCTCCCGCACAGTTTTCCCGATGGCGATCCGGTGCTGAAACAGTTCTTTCTGACGGTCACGGTGAAGGATGCCAAGGGCAAGCCATTAGCGGAAGAAACGAAACAGTTTGGGTTGCCGTACGACAAGATCCTGCGCGGTCCGATTCCCGATCCCTTCATCAAGGGCGGCAATACGAGGAAGGTTCCATTCGCACTGACCCTTCCAGCTGGAACCGCTGCTTCGTCAGTAGAGGCCGTACTCACTTATGCGCTCATTCCTATGCCCGAGCCTGCTCTGACGGAAAAGTATCTTGGCTCTCTGCAGACCGAGAAAGATCGCGAAGAGGCAAAGCAAATCATCCACGAATACACCCAGCGGCACTTTCTGACGTATCGTGTCAAATCACTCTCCTAATAAGACGGCTGTCACAGTGAAGCCATGGACACGTCTGATGGCGGGAGGATTCTTCGTCGTTGGGATGGTCTGCCTAACCTTTTTACTCGTTGGTTTCCCGGCCTCCGCCATGGCGCAGGATCTGAAGGCTCAATCGCAGATCGAAAAGGCCTTTCCCCATTCCGGCAAATGCAAACGGTGTCATGAGCGCGTGTATGAGGAGTGGGAAACCTCCCCTATGGCGAAGTCCATCCATTCCCCGGCGTTCCGCGCGTCTCTCGATGCCTACCTCGACTCGCCGGGCGGAAAAGACAAGGCGCTCTGTTTCCGGTGCCATGCTCCGCATGTGCGGGAGTTCTCGGATCATGCACAACTCTTTGTGGCCCAAGCGAAAGCGGGCGACCCCTTCTTAGATGGCGTAGCTTGCAGCCAGTGTCATCTGATCAAGTCTCTGGACCTGGCCAAGCATCCCCCGGAACCGAAGTATGAGAGTGGGAGCAAAACTCTCTATGGGCCCTACGGTGACTTCGTTCAGAATCTTGCGCATCAGTCTATGGAACTGAGTTTGTTCCAGAAGTCAGATCTCTGTCTGAACTGCCATCAGTCGGTACCTTCTGCTACGAATCTAGGTAAGGCCAACGACTTGCTCGGGAATTGGGACCAAAGCCGGGCCATAAAGTCCGGTAAAGAATGCCAGACTTGCCATATGCCGCAGCAGGTCGGCGAGTCAGCCAATGGAGAAAAGAAACGTAAAATCGCAAACCATACGTTTCCCAGGGCGAATCGGTAAGTTGCGTCAGGAAGCGGCGAAACTAGACGTGCAGACAAAGATCGACGGGGACAAGACAACCGTCATGGTAAAGGTCCAAAGCCTGGTGCCGCATAACCTGCCCACCACTCATCCGGCTTGGGCTTCGGTGGTCTTGAGGCTTGAGATCAAGGGTAAGAACCTCAAAACGGTATTTTCCGATAAGCGTGTCTACGGTCGAACGTATCTGGATGCCCAAGGACAGAAGACCGTGTTTGACTTCGAAGCAGCGAAGGTGGCCGAAGACACGGTCCTAAAGCCAGAAGAAACCAGAGAAGAAACATTCACGTTTCCGACCCCGAAAGATACCAAGACGTTCGACGTCGAAGTTGGATTGAATTACGCTTCGTTGAACGGCCCTGCCTCATTCCTCCAGCGCGTTGAAGCTGAGTCATCCCAAGGCTCACAAGACCCGGTCTTCCAGCCGATCGAAATCGTCAAGCGCACGGAGAATATTCCGGTCGGCAAGTAGTCATCGCTCGTCGTTCGTCTCTCGTAACGCGTGAAGCGCAAACAAAAGTGACGCGAATAACCTTTTGACCGCGAGATACGAAGGACGCTCGCCTCGCTGAGTCGAAGCGGGCTTCACGAGATACTCTTCCCAACAGCCAGTGCCTGTCCCGGTTTTTCCAGCTGCTTGACACGTTCTTGGGAAGTCAGGAGAATCACCGAACTGTTTGGAATGTGTTCACGATAATATCCTGACCAGGATACTCACAAGTTAGGTCTCACGACCCATATGTCTCCCACCCTCACGCCGGTCTTCCAAGCACTGCTGAATGAGGCTCAGTTCACGCGGCAGATTCTGGGATCTGGCTGCACGCAGATTCGACGGGCAAACTACGCTACAAAGGGCACCTATTTCCTCGCTCTGGTAAGCCTATCCACGGGGATCGAGCGCCTGGGTAAGCTCTGTCTGATGCTTGACCACTATCTCGAACACGGTAGGTTTCCGGATCTAGCTCACCTCAAACAACAGATTGGGCACCGGCTATTGCTCCTCTATCAGCGCACAGATGCACTGGTCACTCGGCGTGGTCTGCAATTGAAATATCGCCAACAGCTAAGCGACCCCCTTCACAGCGCGATCCTCGACTGCCTCCATAGGTTTGCCGAAGGCGATCGCTATTCGAATATTAATCTGCTTGTTGGCGCGCCGTCTTCATCGGACCCTGTATCGCTGTGGCACGAAAAAGTCGACATGCCTCTGTTTGACAAGCATGTCTCACCCGCGCGAAAGGCTCTTATCGGGAGCCAAGCACGGGCTATGGCGCAGATGATGGCTGGCCATACGATGGTCCTGTACACCTCGGAGACAGGTGACACAATCTCAGATATGGAGAATGCAAGCTACCGCACTGGTGTCTTCGAATTCGTCGGCCCATATCGACAGCTCTATGTCCTTCAGATCATTCGGTACTGGGTCGAGGTTCTCAGTGAACTGCAGCATCGGGCAATGCGAATCAGCAGCGACATTCCGGAGTTCAGCGAGGTCTTGGGAATCTTCCAGGGCGAGGACGCCTACTTCAAGAGCCGCAAGACTTGGGAGCGCGAGTAAGGCCTAACCTTTCGGTGCATCGACATATGTCCGTCTGTGGCTGTCGCGTGTGGATGTACAGATGCGGGCTGACTCTGAACTACTATGGTGACCCGCTGTGCAATTGAGGAGTCGAAGTCATGAAGGAAAGCACGCGTTACGCAAAGATCGTTGAGTGGTCCGAAGAGGACCAGTGCTACGTCGGCAGTTCTCCCGGCCTCATCTATGGCGGCTGCCACGGTCCCGACGAAAAGGGGGTGTTTGATGAGCTTTGCCAAGTCGTCGAAGAGGCCATCGCTCTCTACCACAAAGACGGCAAACCGCTTCTGCCGTCGACATCCGGTCGGGACTTTGCCAACAAGATGCAAGATGTCGCATAACAGCGCAATGCGCCGCTCTCCGGCGACATTGTGAATTCAAATTCGCAGTGCAACACCCAGGCGAGGGCGGAGCACTTCCGTTGGCGTCCGATAGGCGAGGCGTTTCCATGGTCTATTATTTCCAGCGTGATCTGGAGGCATGATGGCAAAAGCACCTGCTAAGAAGGCTGCTACGGCGAAGAAGACACAGGGAAAGAAGCTCCCATCCGCTCCTGCTGATGCAGCTGAGAAGACCCGCTCCTACATGTCCCAAGAGGACATACCTGCCTACGATCTGGATGAAGCGCTATTGGTGGCAAAAGCGCTGTTTCAGGAGTACGGGGGACAACCGGCCGCGCCACTCGATGTTGCCGCGGCAATGGATCTAATGCCGACAAGTGGGAAGTTTCGAATGTTGTGTGGAGCCTCCATCGCTTACGGCCTCACCTCGGGCGGTTACAACGCTGCGCAGATATCTCCCACGGATCTAGCAAGGCAAATCATCGAGCCTAAAGAAGAGAGCGCAGATCTTGCGGGAAGGCGTGAAGCGGTCATGAAGCCTCGCATACTTCGAGAGTTCCTGTCCAAGTACTCCGGTTCGCCCTTACCTCGCGAGGATATCGGCATGAACGTCCTCAAGAGCATGAACGTGCCGGCCGACAGAACCAAGCAGGTCTGGGAGATGATAATCAAAAGTGCTGACTCGGTGGGCTTTTTACAGACCATCAAGGATCGCAAGTATGTCAATCTCGGTGGAATAAAGCCTCCTGAGCAGCTAGTCGCTTCATCGAGCGACGATGAACCTTCGACATCGCCTCAAGCGCAACTCAAGGAGCTTGTAAAGACTGTTCAAGAGCCTGAGCCAGCGGCCGTAGCTCAAGAATCACGGCGTTCCTCCAGTCAAAGCGATGCCAGACTGCGCCGCGTCTTCATCACGCATGGGAAAAACATTTCCTTCATTGAGCCTATCAAGGAGCTTCTGGGCTTTGGGGAACTTATCCCAGTGGTGTCCATTCAGAAGGAGTCTGTTGCGCAGCCAGTGCCCGACAAAGTGATGAACGATATGCGTGGATGTGGAGCTGCAATCATTCATGTCGATGGTGAAACGAAAATCCTGGACTCAGATGCCAAAGAGCATGTCGTCATCAACTCGAATGTACTGATAGAAATCGGAGCCGCGATGGCGTTGTATGGAAGGAGGTTCATCCTGCTAGTGCGCGACGGCGTTAAACTGCCATCCAACTTGCAAGGTCTTTACGAAGTGCGGTATCAGGGTGATGCGCTTGACGGTGCAGTCACAATAAGGTTGCTAAAGGCAATCAATGAGATGAAAGCAATTTCGCTCCCGGCTGATTGAGGTGAAGCTGGCATCTTGGGCTCCACGCGATGGGGGCTGGCTTGCGAATCTGAATACAGGGTCACCCATTAGCCGGCAGGTCAAGTAGGCACAGACGTTCCCGTGAAAAGAATTTTCTTCTTTCCCCTTTTTTGCATCTCGCCGGTCGGTGATCTTTCGGTAACGCGCCCCTGTTTTCTTTTCATGCGGTGTCGGATCGCTGGTCCGCACCAGTCACCCATCAGGATCAAGGCAGTGGGAGATACTTCTGATAGAGAATTCTTCCCGCCCCTGGCAAGCTATACTTGCCCCAGAAAACTGTCGGTACCACGCCGCCTCCAACGGTAGCGGATGCACAGATCCTGTGGCTCCCTTTCGGGTCCAACCCCTTTGTGGCTCACGGCGTGGGCGTACCAGCCGATCACAACCCCTGCGAGTTGTATTTGAGGGACGGGACAGCGGCTAATCAGACTCTTGTGGTTGTGAGCCAACCCCAATGCAAGCTCACTGCCCCATCCCAACCGTATAAACTTACTTCTGGCCGAAAGCTTTGGTCATATTAAAAGCGACCCGATCCCGCATGATGTAGTAACAGGCCCGACACAGCTTGTGCGCCACCGCTTTGATGCGCCACGACAATCTTGGTCTTAGCCTTTTTTCTCTGATAGAAACTTTTGATCTTGGAGTTGAACCGGATGGCGAAGTGGGCCGCTTCGACAAACGCCCAGGCCAGATACTTGTTGCCGTTCTTGGTGTTGCCCTGGCCTTTTTTCTTGCCGTTGCTGATCTTCTGACTGCCGACACAGCGGCAGTACGAAGCGAAGTTCCCCACACTGAACAAATCTCCCGATGTCGCCGGTCTCCAGCATGATGGTGAGCGCCAGAATCTCACCGATCCCCGGCACGGATTTAAGAAAGCTGAACTGCGGGCGAAGCTTGACTCGTTGCGTGACGGTCTGTTCGAGCAGCTCGACTTGTTGCATCGGCGCTCGACATCACCGATAGGTTGGCCTTGACCGCCAGGGCGAGATCGCTGTTGGGCAACAGCTCATCGACCTGTTGGACATCGAGTCCTTTGACCCGGTTGGCGCTCAGCGAACTGCCGGTGTTGCGGGTCAG
The DNA here is from genome assembly GCA_963711905.1 of uncultured Nitrospiraceae bacterium. GTDB lineage: Bacteria > Nitrospirota > Nitrospiria > Nitrospirales > Nitrospiraceae > Nitrospira_D. The sequence goes on from CAVQFZ010000001.1 coordinate 18,871, forward strand.
CAGATTCTGAATGCTCAACAGATTGGTGGTTCGTTGCCGCACCATCTGGCTGCGCTTGCGCAGTAGATCGCGCACGGGCCGATTCGTGCTCTGGGATAGATATAGCCTTCGGGCAACACTTCCAACCGCAGCAGGTGCGCCAGCCAGCGCGCATCGGAGTGATCGTCGGTATACTTGAGTCCTTCGTATTGTTGGATCGCCGCCGTGTTGGCCAGGTGCACCCGATAGCCTTGCTCCATCAACCCATCGACCAGCCAGTACCAGTTGTAGGTCGACTCGACTACGATGCCTTGAAGCTCGGACTGGTAGACCGAGAGTTCCTTGAGGATCAATGCCAGATCGTTGGGCAGGCGTTTCTGATACACCACTCGATCTTGTTCATCGATCACCACCGTCACATTATTGTTCGAGTGTAGATCGATCGCTGCGTACAGTTTCATCTTCGCCTCCTCCTTTGAGTGTTGTGGGTTGGCTCGCCGCCAACCTTAGTGCCTCTCGAAGAAGCCGGCTAGATGATTATCAGATCTTGTCTCGTGCATCACCAAATTGCGATGCGAGCGGGCCCGATGCACACACTAGTAGGCAGCCGACCATTGCAGGCGTAAGACAACTCGCGCTTGTTGGTAAGAGTCATCCCTGGATGATCCCGATGCAGATGGCATTCGCGACGAATCGGCCATATTTCACGTCGCGGCATTGCTCCCAGTCCGACTCGATCCAATAATTCTTCTTAGAAACCCGTTTGAGAAAATGCTGGGTTGTGAACGGACTCTTCCCGCAGTTCTGCAAGTAATCGAAGTAGCGGTTGTAACCGATCGGGAGACTCGCCACGAGCCGGCCGGACGGAGCCAGGCATGTGGATCGTAGATGATCAATTGCCTGCAGTAGTTTGGCTGGTTTCTGTGGATGTTCGTCCCACCCGACATGCTCCAAGGTCGAGATGCTGAGAATCAGATCGTATTTGTCCTGAGGGACAAACTCGACGATATCCTCATTGATGACGCTGGAACCGACCTCATATTTTTTGACGACCTCATGATGAATAGGAAAATAGTGAGATAAGACGTTGCCCACTTCGAGCACTCGCTTGCCTTTATGGTTGAGAAGGAGTTCACGGAAGATGGGGATCTCGACGCCACGTTCGTTTTCCCAGGTCTTGTTATACGGATGGTACAAGTACTCGTACTCCCGACCGTCGAATTGGAACGTCTTGGCTCGCACAAAGCGGGCGAGTGTCATCTTTATGATTCGCCAATATCGCCTGGAGGCGCTTTCCCCGGCTGTGGCGCTGGTGTAATCGTAGGTAGAGGACAAGAATGGTCTGCTTCGAGACGCTACTCGAAGATGATGCGGGAGCCTGGTGATTTCATCTTGAAGATCTGCAAGGCATTGTAGATACCCTTGGCTGGGTGGTTCAGGATCAGGCGAGAATTGGTGATATGAGTATCAAGGAGCTCGTATTGTCCACCGCTGTAATAGAGGTCGCAGTCGTCGATCTGACAGTTCTTGTAGACGTGATTGTCCAGCACCAGTTTTGCTTTACTGAAGCTCTGGCCGTCGACAATGATGTAATTCGGTTCCAGCCCCATTCCGCCTGTCTCCGCGGCGCACTATAGCAAGTCTCTCCTTGAACAGCAAACCAACGCTCGGCCATGACTTCGCGGGCCTCCCGCCTCGTTATCGATTCTCCAACCGGTTGAAGTCGAGCAGCCCCGCTCCGAGCGGGTCGATCCGGCGGTAGATCTCGTGGATCTTATCGCTGTGCGACCAGAAGTCCTGACTGGTGCGGCGCACGGCGAAGCGCTCGGCGAGCTTTCGATAGTCTGCCTCACCCCTGAGCCCGGTGACCGCTGCGATGAATTCAGGCAAATCCTGCTGTGTTACCTGGTAGAAGGCGTTGGGGTAGGTCCCGATCAATCCGCGCGAGACCGTGAGCCCATCTTCATCCGGGAGGCGGCGGGACTGGGGCTTAAAGAGCGAGGCGATGTTGCTGAATCCGTTGTCGTGCAGCAGCGTATAGATCCGGTCGTGACGTGCCTCCGTTCCCATCCCATTTGTGACGGTCAGCACCGCGACTTCGGGCAGCCATTGCAGCGCCCGCCCTTTGATCTGTGCCAAAGCGCGTAACAGAGCGCGCAGCTCCTGATCCTGCTCCCCTTGCACATCGTAGGCTTCGTTGAGCGCTCCGGTGAGCCGCTGCCGTAATAGGTCGAACAGCTCGCGTTTGGGCCGGTTCGTTCGGTACGGAATGCCGCTTTCCTGCTCTACACGGATGCGAGATCCATAGACATAGTCCTTGACTGACTGGTGGGCATCCCGGTACCAGAAGTCCCGTTCCCGCTCTCGCTCCTTGCCGGGGAGCAGCATCAGGAAGTTGAATTCCCCCTCCATCCGCAAGAAATCCATATAGAGGCGCGTGTCGAGCTGGTGTCCGGCGAAGCCATAGACGTCGAAGCCGGCCACGAGTAGGTAGTAAATTCGCTCGAACAGATCGTAGGACAGGAGCCAGGCGGTTTTTGGATCGTCGCCGACCAGGCCCTGCACCACCGAGGCGCTGTCGGCGTGACGGAACACGGTGAGGGCTGCGTTACGGTTCTGTCCCTGTCCGTTCCAGATTAAGGACAGGTCGTGCGCCTCGTCTTGGATTCTGAAGCCTTCAAGATAGGCTTGCTTGGCTCTGAGGTGTTCGTCCTGCATGCGGGAGTATTTCAGCCAGGAGGCCAGTCCGAGCCGGCTTGCTCCTTCGGTGGTCGGTAGGTAGAGATGCTTGCTCGTCCTCGCCAGGAATTCCTCGTTCTTGTCGAGCACAGCGCTGTCCGGGTCCACGAAGAATATCCAGAACCGATCATCGATGGCGGTGAGCGCGATGGTTCCGCGGCAGACCGGCCCCTTGATGAACAGCATGATAAAGGCAAGGGCATCGTCGAGCAGAAACCGGTAGCGCGAGCGGACCGGCAGGTCGCGGAAGGCGACAAAAGGGTTTGAGGCTACGACGGTCTCATAGGTGGGCAGCGCTTGGATGTTGTACGGCTGGTCAAGGAACAGTTCGGTATAGCGCTGCTTGCGTGAGGGACCAAGCGCATAGGGCGTGTGTAACTTAGCCAGGAGGCTGCCACGCACCGGCTCGAGACGATAGTAGACGCGGGACACGCCCGGGTCGTCATAGGGCCGACGTGTCACGATCGGGTCGATGGGCTGACCGGGTGCCGAACGGGACCGTATGAGGCGAAACCACTGCCGATCGGGCAGCTCGTCGAAATAGAGATGGGTGAGGTACAGGTGTTCGTAGAGGTAGCGACTCATCAACTGCTCCTTGAGAGAATCGCCGTTCAGAAAGGTTTCCCATTCCTCGACCAGCGCGCTGGGGTAGGGCAGTAGAGGGGCTGGCTCTCGGTAAGGGGCGCCCTGCGCGACCCACTGCATCAGGATTGAGTGCTCCAGGTCACTCACGCCCGGCAAACCATAGGGCATGCCCCAGAGCGGGTAGGCGGCGCTAAAGGAATCGAACTCGGACTCGGTGGGACATTGCTGCTTTCGATCAAGCGACAAGTCGAACGATTTGGGGAGCAACGGCTGAGACGGCAGCGGGTGGGCCCGCTTGAGCGTCAGCATTCGGGCGAGCACCCCGGCGCGGCGAGCTTCCTCAGTCGCATGCGGATGCTCCTGTATGACCGGGGAAAAGTGTTTCTTGCGCCAGGCTGCGACCGAATGGGCATCCTCGAATAGCCTGGTCTGCTCAGCCGTGCGAAGTCGTGTGATGTCGTAGATGGGCTTTTTGTGTGCGCCGCGTATGATGCCCTCATAGGCGGTCAGGTTCAGTTGACAGGGCGCGTCATAGCAGCCATGGCAGACGGCACAGCGGCGTTCGAAGATCGGCTGCACGTCCCGCCAATAGTCGACGGCTGCGTTGCCGGCCGTCGTGGGAGAGGGCGCGTCCGGTTCCCCGGCATGCACCGGTCCTGATGGAGTAGAGCGCGCGCATCCGGTCAGACTCCACAAAAGAAGGCTCAGAAACAACCAGCCGGCTGTGGCGAGGTAAGGAGGCCGGATCACCGAGAACCCCGTCCTGTCCTTGACATAACCGTTGTGTCCCATCGTTGCTCTCCTTCCTTCCTCAGCTGATCGGAGACTGTAACATAACGCGGCCAGAAACAGTCGAGCCCTGGCGCTGGTTCCGTTTCGAGACAACGCTTCATCAGAGCAGAAGACTTCTTCGACCGTCTGTTCTCGCTGACGAGGGGAAGCGCACGTATTCGGAGGCAGCAGCCGGAGTGAGCTGTGCACCCTTCTCCAATTTACCTAAGTGACGTGACATTACAACGAGGAGTTGCTGAGGCACCTAACAAATGCAAAGAACTCTAATTCGGGACGATCCGAGACACGGTGCCGCCCCTGGTCAGGATATAGAGTTCTCCTAATCCATCCTGGCCGAAGCTGGTGATTGAAGAGGCAGCCAGCAACGGCCATTCTGTTTGTTCGAGAGCCGAGCCGTTGTTGAAGCGGAAACTACGGACAAAGCCGGCGCAGAAATCGGCGTAGAAATAGCTGCCTTGGATTGCCGGTACGGCTTGGCCTCGATAAACATACCCTCCAGTAACGGAGCAGGCTCCGTTGTCGTGCGCATAGTCGACAATCGGCAATGTGAGCCCACCGTTATTACAATTGTTGGATGGATTAAAACAGGCCGATCCTTCCATAAGTCTCCAGCCGTAATTCAGTCCGCGTCCGGCATTGGGGCCTTGTGACACGTTGATCTCCTCTCGCGCACCTTGACCGACGTCTCCGATATACAGATCGGCTCCATCAAACGAAAAACGCCAGGGATTCCGTAACCCGTAGCTCCAAACCAGCTGATCGCCTCCGCTGAGGACAAACGGATTGACTGTTCCACTCGTGCAGGCTGTTCCGGGGGCAGTCGGATCGATCCTGAGAAGTTTTCCCAGCCGGCTTGCGAGATTCTGGGCGTTATTGTTCGGATCCCCTGAACTTCCCCCATCTCCAACGGCTGCGTAGAGACAACCATCCGGTCCGAAGGCTAACATGCCTCCGTTATGGTTCGCGAAGGTTGGATGAGGAATGGATAGTAAGATGACCTGTGAACCTGGGTCGGCTACGTTGGGGTTCGTTGGCGACACCAGCAACCGGGCGATGATGATCGCGCCATTGGCGTCTGTATAGTGGACGTAGAACCGGCCGTTGGTGTTGTAGTTTGGGTCAAAGGCCAGACCCAACAATCCTCGCTCTCCTCCGCTGGTGATGCCGGTCAGTGTCAGGAATGTCGAGAGCACGCTTCCAGTTGCCCTATCAAGAACTTTGATGGTGCCACCCTGTTCAAGGATAAACAGGCGATTCGCATCCCCGCGGGGAGTAGTCAGGAATACCGGAGAGGTAAGGTTGCTCGCGATGGTTTGGAGCTTCAGAGTGGTTGAGGCCGGGGCTGTGTTCTGTGTGTCACCTTCTCCTCCACAGGCAGCAAGGAGGCTGATGCCACACATACACAGGGTGGTCCAGAGAATAACTTTTCTCATGGATAAACCCTTGTCTTGCTTGATAGATACGCCATACTATCATGCTCTCTGGTACCAAATCCCTAGCCTAGTTGAATGCGACAGGATCATCTTAGGGATAGGTTTTCCAAGACCCAGCGCACCTCGATCCACGAGCTTGGTCTGGCAGCTGTTTTCTATAGAGGATAGTCTTTTGTCTTGATCCGCTGAGGGCGACTCTATAGAATGGCCCAGCTTTTCGGGTAGTTAGCGTCAAGTTCGACTCCGCACCGCCTTAGGTTTCCCCACTCGCGCATGTGCTTTGGATGGGTTGAAGCCACGGAGAGCCGTGTGACATAAGGAGTTCGCTTAACCAGCAGGAGGATTTCCAGTGAGCGATTCAGCGATTGTAACGTTTGCACTTATAGCGGCGGTTGCGGGTATCGCCTATGGGCTGTACCTGGCGATGTGGGTGTTCAAGCTCGACGCCGGCAACGCAAAGATGCAGGAAATTGCCAAGGCGATTCAAGAAGGCGCCGGTGCCTATATGAACCGGCAATACAAGACCGTGGGTGTCGTTGCTGCGGTGCTCTTCGCCATGCTCTGGGGCGCCGGGGCAGCCTCCGACAAATTCGGCTTACTGACGGCGATCGGGTTTTTAGTCGGCGCGGGCGCCTCGTCGATTGCCGGCTATGTGGGGATGATCATCGCCGTGCGCGCGAACGTGCGGACTGCCCAGGCGGCCCACGATGGCATGAATGCCGCCTTGACCGTCGCGTTTCGAGGAGGCGCGGTGACGGGTCTGTTGTTGATCGGGCTGGGACTTCTGGCGATTACGACCTTCTATATGATCGCGCAATCAATAGCCGGGCAAGAGAAAGCCATTCACGCCTTGCTGAGTCTTGGATTCGGCGGCAGCTTGATCTCGGTCTTTGCCCGTGTCGGTGGCGGCATCTACACCAAGGCGGCGGATGTGGGTGCGGATCTCGTTGGAAAGGTGGAAGCCGGTATTCCCGAAGACGATCCCCGCAATCCGGCTGTGATCGCGGACAATGTCGGCGACAACGTCGGTGATTGCGCCGGCATGGCGGCGGACCTGTTCGAAACCTACGCGGTGACAACCGTCGCCGCGATGGTGTTGGCGTTTACGATGTTTAAGGGAGCCACCGCCCCGATTCTTTATCCATTGGCGCTCGGCGGCGTGACGATTTTCGCCACGATCATCGGCATTCTCTTCGTGAAGGTGAGTCCGGGCGGAGAGATCATGACGGCGCTCTACAAAGGCCTGTTCGTGGCCGGCGGCATTGCAGCCATCGCGTTTTTTCCGATTACCTCGAAGATCATGGACGGCGTGGGTGGCGTCAGTGGGGTGAGCTACTACTTCGCGGCGTTGATTGGATTGGCCGTCACATTGGCGCTCGTGTTCATTACCGACTACTACACATCGAAGAGTTATGAGCCGGTGCAGTATATCTCTAAGGCCAGTGAAACCGGCCATGCGACGAACATCATCGCGGGACTGGCGGTCGGTATGCAGTCGACGGCAGCGCCGGTGGTGGTGATTGCCGCAGCTATTTTGGGCAGCTATTCGGTCTGTGGCGGCGCGGAGTCCGGCGGGTTGTACGGCGTGGCGGTGGCGGCGGTCTCGATGCTGTCGATGGCTGGGATTGTTGTCGCGATCGACGCGTTCGGTCCGATCACCGACAATGCCGGCGGCATTGCTGAAATGTCGCATTTGGGTAAAGCGGTTCGCGATATTACCGATCCGTTGGATGCGGTCGGCAATACGACCAAGGCGGTGACGAAAGGCTATGCGATTGGGTCAGCCGCGTTGGCGGCGGTGGTGTTGTTCGCGGAATATTCCCGCGAGGTGGCCGCCCACAATCCCGCGCTGGCGGCATTCGACCTGTCCAATCCAAAAGTCTTAGTGGGGTTGTTCCTCGGAGGCATGTTGCCCTTCATCTTCGGCGCGCTCTGTATGAGGGCCGTGGGCGAAGCCGGCGGCTTGATTGTGGAAGAAGTGCGGCGGCAGTTCCGGACAATCAAAGGCATTATGGAGGGCACCGGCAAGCCTGAATACGGTACCTGCGTGGATATCGTCACGCAGGCGGCGATTCAGAAGATGATGATTCCCGGGCTGATTCCCGTGGTCGCTCCGATCCTGGTCGGCGTGGTCCTCGGCCCTCAGGCGCTCGGAGGCGTGCTGGTCGGCTGCATCGTGACGGGATTGTTCGTCGCGATCTCAATGACGAGTGGCGGTGGCGCCTGGGACAATGCCAAGAAGTATATTGAAGAGCAGGGGTTGAAGGGAACCGATACCCACAAGGCGGCGGTGACCGGCGATACGGTCGGCGATCCTTATAAGGATACGGCAGGTCCGGCGATCAACCCGATGATCAAGGTCATCAACATCGTGGCGTTGCTCATCGTGTCGTTGATCGTGCGCTAGGTTGCTCTTGAGTACTCGATAACACCGATTGATTCGTGTGATGAAGCGCCGTGTCCCAGCTGGGACACGGCGCTTTTCGTTCTCCCCTTGTCTTGACGGTTTTCGGTACCCTGGAGTATGGTGAACGTATCAGTGGCCGCTGCCGGCTGATCGCGAGGGTTTCCCTGGTCCACGGGAGGTGCTCGAATGGAAAAGCAGGAACGGAAGCAAGAGCCGCGACGAGAACCGCAGGGCAAGGAGGATGTCAAAGCCAATCCTAAGGTGGTCGAGACCGGCAAGAAGCTGAAGGAAGATATCGATAAGCTGGTCGATGAGATTGATGATGTCCTTGAAAAGAACGCGGAGGAATTTGTGAAGAATTATGTTCAAAAAGGAGGGGAATAGCGCCGCCTCCTGGTCCCCCCTCGAGTCACCCTCCCATTCCTTCAGGCCCATTGGTTTGACAAAGAAGAAGCCGCTTATTAGAGTCTGCCTCGTTCCCCTGTGATCCGTAGTTTGTTTGCTTGTGGACCGGGCCTGGGCCCTGAAGGAGGCGAGAGTGAAGTCCAAGCTCTGGGTCATTCACCAAGTCGATCCCATCCAACGCGGCCTGTTATCGACAGGCGTTATCGATTTCTTCGGCCACCGCTTCGCTGTTGCTCAACCGGGGCGTCACAAACGTGGACCAGGCGACAGCATGGATGTCTCCGCTTCCAACCCATGATCCCTTCTTGATTCCCGACATGGAACGGGCGGTTGACCGTCTGTATCAGGCCATGCGACAGCGTGAAGTCGTCTGTTTTTACGGCGATTACGACGTGGACGGCATGTCTGCCACGAGCATTTATCTTTCATTCTTCCGTGGGCGCGGCGCCGAAGTCCGAGCCTATGTTCCTCATCGTCTGCGTGAAGGATATGGACTCAATGAGAGTGCTGTTCGGACCTTGGCGGACGAGGGTGTCTCGTTATTGGTGACGTCCGATTGCGGGACCACGTCGCATCGTGAGATTAGCCTTGCCAATCAATTGGGGATCGATGTCGTCGTGACCGACCACCATCAAAGCGATATGGAGATGCCTCCGGCTTTGGCGGTGATGAATCCGCATCGGCCCGACGCTCAGTATCCCTTTCACGGGCTCTGTTCCGGTGGTCTGGCGTACAAGGTTGCGCAGGCCTATGAGATGAAATACGGCTCCGGTTCGGTGCCTTTGGAGTCGCTCTTGGATTTGGTCGCGCTTGCCACGATCGCCGACGTAGTTCCGCTACAAGACGAAAATCGACTGTTCGTTCGAGAAGGGCTGGCGCATATTTCGCGCGGTGCCCGCTGTGGCATACGGGCCTTGAAGCATGTTGCCGGTATTAGTCGTGAGTGCACAGCGGAGACCATCGCGTTTAAACTTGGGCCTCGACTCAATGCCGCAGGTCGGTTAGATGAGGCGATCAAAGGGGTCAGGCTTCTCACGACGGAGTCTGAGCGGGAAGCCAAAGAGTTGGCTGAAGACCTTGAGCAGTTAAATCGAGCTCGCCGGGAACTCGAGACGAATATCTTGGAGGAAGCCTTAGCTCAGGTGGAGTCACGGGAGCTGCCGGGTGGGATCGTGTTATACGCCCGGGGATGGCATCTAGGGGTCGTTGGCATCGTCGCGGCCCGCATCATGGAACGGTTCCATCGTCCGACGGTCGTCATTGCCGTGGATGAAAATGGGATCGGGAAAGGATCGGCTCGGACCGTGCCGGGTTTCGACCTCTACCAAGCGTTAGCCGGTTGTCGAGACCTACTCATGGCGTTCGGCGGCCATCCCAGCGCGGCTGGGGTTACGATCCAGGAGGGGCGGTTGTCTGAATTTGCCGAACGATTCTCCGCTTCTGCAGAGACATGGATGCGGAATACTCACAGCGTTCCCATGCTGCATCTGGATTCTGAACTCCGGCTGGACGAGGTCACGGTGCAGCTGATTCGTGAGATCGGGACACTGCATCCATTCGGTGCGGGGAATCCCGAGCCGACGTTCGCCGTCAGAGGTCTGAACGTTCTCAATGCTCGCGTGGTCGGGGATAAGCATTTGAAGATGACCGTTCGGCAGGGTGGATCTCTGCCGTTCGATAGTATTGGATTTGGGATGAAATCCCTGGAAGATCGCGGGTTGTCTCTGAAGACGCCCATCGACGTCGCCTTTACGCCGGAACTGAACCACTGGAACGGCTATGATCGGATTCAGTTGCGTATCCGCGACATACGAGCGGCAGGGTCGAATAGCGGATGATGTACGAAACGGTCACAAATATCGACCAGTTGCTGGATCGCCTGCAAGCCTATCAGCCCGACGCTGATTTCGGCATGGTGCGAAAGGCGTATGAGTTTTCCGCAAAGGCGCATGAAGGACAAACCCGTCGCTCCGGAGAGCCCTATGTGAAGCACCCCGTCGCGGTGGCCGGCGTCTTGACCTCTCTGAAAACCGACGTGACCGCGATCGTAGCCGGGCTTCTGCACGATACGTTGGAAGATACGGTGGCGACGGCCGATGAGCTTCAGCGGGAATTCGGGAAAGAAGTCGTCCATCTGGTCGACGGCGTGACGAAGATCGGGAAAATTACGTTTCGCAGTTCAGAGGAAAAACAGGCGGAAAACTTCCGCAAGATGGTGCTCTCGATGGCGGATGACATTCGCGTCGTGATCATCAAGTTGGCCGATCGTCTTCACAATATGCGAACTCTTGAGCACCTCAAAGAGAATAGGCGGCAAGAGATTGCACAAGAGACGTTGGAAATCTATGCGCCGTTGGCCAATCGCATCGGAATCGGGTGGGTGAAGAACGAACTGGAGGATTTGTGCCTGAAACATCTCAAGCCGGATGCCTATGAAACCTTGCGGGTGTGCGTGGCGAAGCGCGATGAAGATCGTCGGCAGTACATCCAGGAGGTGCAAGCGCTCGTCGAAGGGGCTCTGAAAGAGAACGGGCTTGTCGGAGCCGTGTCCGGGAGACCGAAACACCTTTACGGTATCTATCAAAAAATGAAGAAGCAATCGATTTCCTTCGAGGAGGTGTACGATCTCACCGCCTTGCGGATCATTACCGACACGAAGATGAACTGCTACGCGCTGTTGGGCGTCATCCATTCGTTATGGCGACCTCTGCCGGGTCGCTTCAAGGATTTCATCGCGATCCCCAAATCGAACCTCTATCAATCCCTCCATACCACCGTGGTCGGGCCGAAGGGCGAGCACGTAGAGTTTCAGATCCGTACGGAAGACATGCATCGTGTAGCCGAATATGGGATTGCAGCGCATTGGAAGTATAAAGAACAGGGGAGGGTAGATGATAAAGACAGCAAGGCTTTCGGATGGCTGAGACAGTTCATCGAATGGCAACAAGATCTGCCGGACAATCGCCAATTCATGGATTCCGTGAAACTGGAGTTGTTCCACGACGTGGTCTATGTCTTTACGCCCAAGGGAAGCGTCAAAGAACTGCCGAAAGGGGCTACGCCGGTTGACTTTGCCTATGCGATTCACACAGAAGTCGGCGACCATTGTGTCGGGGCGAAGGTCAATGGGAAGATCGTTCCGCTCAAACATGAGGTGACGAACGGCGACACCATCGAAATTTTGACATCACCGAATCAGACTCCGCACAAGGATTGGCTCAAGTTCGTACGCACGTCACGAGCGAAGACCAAGATCAAACATTGGATCAAGGCGGAGGAACAGAAACGAAGCTTGGAAATCGGTCGGCGTTTGCTCGAAGCCGAGATTCGTCGCCATGGCTTGGCTCCGTCACAGGTCTTAAAGTCGGATGCCCTGCTCGAAATAGCCAAGCAAGATGGCTATACCACGATCGACGAGCTTGCTGCTGCCGTGGGATTTGGTCACCTCGCAACGGCTCAACTCATTGGGCGGTTGACGGCTCCAATCTCAACTGGTGCTCCGATTCGGTCCGAGCCGGCCAGTGTTTCCAAAGCCATCAGCACGAGGGGAGAGGAGCCGGGCGTCCAAGTCAAGGGCGCGCGCGATCTGTTGATGCAACTGTCGCGATGCTGCAACCCGGTTCCCGGCGACAGGATCTTGGGATACATCACGCGTGGACGGGGCCTCACGATCCATTCGGTCGATTGCCCCAATCTGGAAGCCTTGGATTATGATCGAGAACGGTTGGTGGAAGTGGAGTGGGATACGGACACGCCGAGCCAGCATGCGGTCAAAATAGCCGTCATCGCGGCGGATAAGACGGGAGTGTTGGCGAACGTCTCCTCCGCGATCGCCGAATGCAGGGCGAATATCAGTCGCGCTGAAATCATGACTCGGGAAGACCGGAAAGCGGAGCTTGATTTTGTCGTCGAAATCGCCGACACGGCTCACCTGAATCGCGTGCTGAAAACCATTGAACGGGTCGACGGGGTCATTACGGCACGGCGTGTTCGGTCATGGCAGGAACGATCCTAAAGGGAGAGCGAAGAGATGCCTACTATGGCGGGGGTGCCGAAATAGTTTTTCAATAGCCTGCTAGGGCCGGCCGAATGGCAGTTGTGTTCCTTTCTCAATCTTGTACCCATCAACTGTACCCCCTGAAATTTCAAGCACGTACATCGCATCATCGCTGTTTGGACGGTATTGAGGACAGGAATCGTCAGTCTTCGCGCAAACCGGAATATTGCGTTCGATATGGGTGACCCGTTTCTTGGCGTCCAGCCAAATCAGATCGAGCGCGATTTTGGTGTTTTTCATCCAGAATGACCAGGCCTGCGGTTGGCTGAAAAAAAAGAGCATTCCGTGGTCTGTCTTGAGGTGATCCCGATACATCAAGCCAACCGCGCGCTTCAACGGCGTATCGGCGATCTCGGCATGGATCGTGACGCCCGAGGGAGTCTGAATGTGTACGAGCCCTCCATCAGAGGCGTTGGATGTCGGCATGCCGAAGAGGAGTGCTCCAATGAGCGCCAAGGAACACAGGGAGAAGAGACTTGAGCTTCTCAAAGGCATAATGCGCATCGTAGCCATCTGGTCTACCTCAGTCAAGAAACGTATTGACGCCGTTGAGATCAGGTAGCGTGCTCTTCCATCAATCTTGCAATCCTTTCTGGCAATGTGCCATCCTCAGGCGACGCGGAAAGAGGGAACATGCAGGAAAAACGACGGGTGTTATACAAAAAAGGCGTGTTCGTCTGCCCAGGATGTCGCCAGTCCTACGTCCAAGAGAAATGGATTGAAGAATGGCGGATTCGGTGCCACCGCTGTACTTACCGTGGAACGCTGACGGAAGTGTCGGTTGAGGAGCATATGGACGAGGAAACATTCCGGCGCTGATTCCTTCCGTACTTGCTCCATCCGGCCCGTAACATTGTGTCACCATACCTCATCAAGACTTATACCCTCAGAGAATCACGGTATCTGTTGGCCGTTGCATTGACGTTGGTCACGTTCTGTACCGGCTGCGTGTCGTGGTCTTGGGCTGACGAGGCCTCACTATCGATTAAGATTCTCGTGACCTATCATTCGCTTTCGGGAAACACCGAGCGCATGGCGGAAGCGGTGGTGGCAGGAGCAAAGTTGGTCTCTGGCACTCAGATTGTTTTGAAGCGTGTCGGGCAAGTGACCGAGGAAGATCTGTATACTGCCGATGCAGTGGTGGTCGGCTCTCCAGTCTATTGGTCCAACATGTCGGGAGAGGTGAAGACCTTCTTCGATAATTGGCAGTTCAAGTTCGGCGTCTTTCCCGAATTCAAAATGAAAAACAAAGTTGGGGCTGCCTTTGTCACGGGAGGGCAAATCTCAAGCGGGAAAGAGATTACCATGTTGACCATCCTCGCCGCGATGCTGGGAAATCAAATGATTGTGGTGAGCGGCGGTGGGGCCTTTGGAGCGTCGGCCACAACCGAGGGTGAGAGTCCGGGAATCGATGACAAAGAACTCGCCGAAGCCAAAGCCCTAGGTCGACGCGTCGCCGATGTGACGAAGCACATCAAGGCTTGTTCTCCACGTTGAATTATTCTGAATGAAAGAGTGTCGGAACCTCTTCCTGTGACTGACGGGTGGGGGGGATTCTACCGCCCGGTCCACTGTTGCCGGCCGATGCTGCTTGGACGGCGAGCTCGACAAACTCATGAATATTCTTGGCGCAGCGACCGCAACAGCCGCTTTGCTTGAGTCCGAACTGTGACTTGAGCTGGCAGGGCATCACAAGGCCGGCTCGTCCGGCCTCACGAACATCCGATTCAGTGATTCCTTGACACAGACAAACGTACATGAGGCATTTCCTATGAACGATTATGAGAAGCATTATCAGTATGCCACTGATAAAAGACTCTGTCAAGTCTTCTCAGACTGTCTGGTCAGACGTCAGTTTAGACGTTACTCATCAATGAGGTGGGACTACGAGAGCGTTTCTTCCAGCTGCTGGACCATGTCCTTGATTGTGTCGAATCCTGACTGCCAAAAGTCTGCAGATGCCATATCCACGCCCAATTTGCTGAGAATGTCTTGAGGTGATTGCGATCCACCGGTTGCGAGCAAGTTCAAATACTTTGGGACGAATGATTCCCCCTGCTCCTTGTACATTCTGTATAAAGCCAATACGAGCAGATTGCCAAAGCTGTAGGCGTAGCAATAGAACGGACTGGCGAAGAGATGAGGAATCATGAGCCACTCCCATTGAAACTCGTCTGGTACTCTCACCGTTTTGCCGAATTGCTGTCTCAGCTCCGAGAGATAGGCTCGTGCCAGTTGGTCTGCCGTCGCCCCCTCCGCTACCATGCGATGTGCTGCTTGCTCGAAGCGAATGAAATAGGCTTGCCGTAACACGGTCGCGTAGATGTCATCCAGCTGACTCACAAGCAACCCCTGTCGAACGGCTGTGTTGCGCTCATTCGACATGAGGCTGTCCGAGAGAATGCGTTCGCCGAAGACGGAGGCTGTCTCCGCCAGCGGGAGGGTTGAATGGAAGGTAAAGATCGAATGGTCTTTGGCCATCATTCCATGGACGGCATGGCCGAGCTCATGGGCCATGGTGGCGATGTCTCGCGCCTCGCCGGTGAAGTTCAACATCACGTAAGGCGTCAGCCCCGGCACCAGGCTGTAGCAATACGCGCCGCCCAGTTTGCCGGGGCGTGTCGGCCCATCGACGTGCCGCTCTCTTAAGACCTGTTCGGCTAGGTCTGCAAGCTGGGGAGAAAAGCCTCGATAGGCACCCAGCACCATCTTGACGGAATCGGCATACCTGTATTTTTTGGTATCTGCCCGATGGGGGGCATAAATATGATACCGATTCATGGGCGAGATCTTGCAGATCTTCGCCTTCAGTTTGAAGTAGGTCTGGAAGATCTCGGCATTCTTGGCACAAGTCGCCAACAGCACATCGACGGCTTGGTCCGGCACATCATTGCCGAGGTTGCGGGTTGCGATGGGAGACGCAAACCCACGGAGTTCGACGTTCTCAGCTTTCCAGTCGTTCACGAGCGTCCGATACATCTCTCCGAGCAGATCACGTTGGGCTGAGAACACACGGTAGAGTTCTCTGTAGGCAGCCTGGCGGATCGATGCCTTTGGGTTCCGCACGTGGCTCATGAGCTCTTCGCGGTTCATGGTGCGTGTCTTCCCGCCGATCTTCATCGTGAATGCCAGTCCGTTGGTCACGACGTCATAGAGGGTGTTGACGGCGCTCCGGCCGGTCACATTCTTGACATTAATGATCTTCTCCTCTGGTTCCGAAAGTGTGTGAGGTGTGTAACGCCTGATGGTTTCCAGGTAATACCGAAGGTCGCCGGCGTCGGCCATCAGCCTTGCTGCATTCTCATGATCGACCCCCTGCCACCAGAGATCAAGAAAGAGCAGGCGATTGTGTATGGCGGTGAGCCGCTCCTCTACCTGCGACTTAAACGAGCGCGCGTTGGTGCTTTTGGTGTTTTCCGAAAACCAGAGGTAGGCGAATGCGCCAAGCCGGGCAGAACCCTCTGCAATCGATTCGGTGAGCGTGAAGATCGATTGGAAATCAGAGCCGGCCATTGTTGCCTGGAGCCGAGGACGCACCGACTCAACCTGCGCGACTTGTGCCTCAAGCGCTTTCACATGCCGCTCCAAGTCGTTCAGCGGGTTCTTGACGAGGTGAGTGAGATCCCACCGATTAGATATCACGCGGGATGAAGTCTTGCGTCGAACCGGACGTTGAGCGGCCATGCTCAATCTCCTTTACGTAGGTTTCATGTCGTGTGCAGGCGCCATCTTATCATCAGGTCGTCGCGCGATTGGAAAAAATCCTCGGATTCAAATGCACGAGCAGCTGCGTTGACAGTCGATCGGTAGGATGTAAAAATCTTTCGAACGGATAGCGCATGAACGATCAGGAGCTCCATCGCGTTGTACAGTATGTGATCGCTAGGACGTCCTATGGACGGGAGACGGTCGCGGACATTCTCCATACCGGTCTTGGTGAGTTGTCTGTTCTCGCCACGCATTCGAGCCGACCGTTCGAACGAGATGATCTGCTTGAATATGTTTCACAGTGGACGATCAAACACACGGGGCAGCCTGAGCCGTTGGTGCGTGAAGTACTGGGCTGTGCCGGTCGATGGCTGGATGAAGTGTACGACGAATATGTCGCTCGACAACCGGAAGTCTTGGGCGAGTCGCCGGATGGCGACGAAGGCACTGATCCGGTCTCATAAACGGCTTTGGTTTCTCGTGAAGCGACGCTTCATGAGCGGAATGGAAAGAGTGATGGCACGCCGGCGGCCACGACGCACAATGAGAGTCCATTTGCGCTGGCACGACTCACCTGGCGCTTCGGCGGTCGTTTGGAAGCGTCATGTGCAGCAGGGACTTTCACGCCATCTCAATGACCATTGGAGTCTCCTGCATCGGCACTGTGTCGATCACTCAAGTCACCTTCGACTCGGACGGCTTCTTCATCGCTTGACCCATCACGATGTCGGTGTGCACCGGCACTCGGGCCTGTGCTAAGCAGAGGTGCCTTACGCTTTTCTCTTAGCCGACTGTGCCTGAACACCACTCCACGACATCTTCGTCCAACCGTAAGGATAAATGGGTTTTGATGGACAGTATCACGACCTGCGCCTTTTCCCAAAACTTGGTTCGCCGTAGTCCTTCTGTTCGTCAAGGCGGCTGAATATAGCTACGATCCCTTCCGAGCATTGTAAATTCGACCACCAATTTGCTGGTAACGCTGAAAGACCGCGATAGCCTCATCTCGGCATAGGTCTCGGATCACTGAGATTCCTCGCTCTTCCAGTGCCGCCACCCAGTTTTTGGGTTTCGGTGCTTCGTCGAACCCAATCGCCATTGCATCGGATCTTCGGGCGCCACAGACGACTTTGCGAACCCCAGACCAAAGAATCGCGCCATAACACATCGCGCAAGGTTCACAGCTCGTGACCAGTGTGAGCTTCGGCACGTCAGGAGCGCCAAGGTCGAAATGCCTCAGGGCTCCGGTGTGCATTGAGCTAGAGCGACCACTTCAGCGTGGGCAAGTGAACAATTGGCGGGTTCCACGACATTTACCCCAATGGCAATGAGGCGGCCTGTCTGAGACTCGAATACTGCAGCGCCGAATGGTCCACCGGTTCGAGCAGTGACGTTCGTCAGGGCGAGTTCGATGACGAATCGCATGCGATCAAGAGTTGCTGCGATCGGGCGATTCTGGAGACGCGAGACCCGGATGGCCCAGCTGGGAAGGCGAAAGGGAGAGGCGGATGAGGAACCGGACTTCACGATGGCAACGAAAGCTTCAACGCTTCGAGGTTCTTCGTCACCATCGCGTCGCCGTTCTTGGTCGAAATCTCAATGCCGGTGACGCAGGTTTGGCGACATTCGTCGAGCCTATTCAGTTTGTGAAGCGACTGCGCCAACGCGAAGTAGGCGGCTGAATAGGTTGGTTTGACCATGATGCACTGGCGTAACGACGTGGCGGCTTCTTCAAAGTTCCCGTCGTCCATGTAGGCTTTCCCCAGCCCGAACCAGGCGACATCGTCATGTGGGTCTATGGCGAGGACTTTCTTCAGCGGTTCGATTCTCTGATTCGGCATGTGTGCTCCTGTCGTTGGTGGTAGACGATAGCAGCGCCGGTGCACGTTGTCTATGGCGTTTTCTGCATGATAATCTCCAATGGTGATGGGTGATGTGTAATGGGTGATGACGCGAAGCGGCAAGCTCTCCTCCATTGTCACTGATCACTTGTCACGCATCACCGATCACTGGGTTCGTTTATGGGGAAAACCGGTTTCGTCTATCATCCAGCCTATCTTGAGCATGACATGGGGGTCGGGCATCCGGAATCCCCTCATCGGCTGCGTGCCATCATGCAGCGATTGGAGCAAAGTGGGACCGCAGCTCGACTGATGAAGATCGATCCGCGAAGAGCCGAAGATGAATGGATTACGCAGGTCCATACACCCAGCTATCTTGCGGCGCTCAACCGAGAAGCTCCTACCACGGGACGCGTGTCTCTGGATCCAGATACGTCTATGTCGGCTGGTTCGCTGAACGCCGCGTACGTAGCGACGGGAGGGGCATTGGCCGCGGTCGATGCAATCATGGGCCATCAGGTTGAGCATGTCTTTTGTGCTGTGCGGCCGCCGGGACACCATGCCGAAGCGGGCCGGGCGATGGGGTTCTGCCTGTTCAACAACGTGGCCATCGCCGCGCGCTATGTACAAAAGAAGTACGGGCTCACCAGGGTGCTGATTGTCGATTGGGACGTCCATCATGGAAATGGGACACAACATAGTTTCGAGGACGATTCCTCCGTGCTCTTTTTCAGCGCGCATCAGTATCCCCATTATCCCGGCACAGGGCGGCCGACGGAACGAGGCAAAGGGGTGGGAGAGGGATTCACCATCAACGTGCCGATGGAGGCGGGGGAGGGCGATGAGGAGTACCACGAGATCTTCCTCACATCGCTTGTTCCAGCAGCCGATAAGTTTAAGCCGGAGTTCGTCATCATCTCAGCGGGATTCGATGCGCACAAAGATGACCCGTTGGCGAGCATGGGTCTTACCGAGGCTGGGTACACGGACCTGACGAACATCGTAGCCGGGATCGCAAAACGTCACGCACAGGGGCGCCTCCTTTCTTCCTTGGAGGGCGGCTATAATCTGACGGCACTTGCCGCCTCTGTCGAGGCTCACATCAAGGCGTTGCTCGCGGTATGAACCGAGCGAAAGTTCTCCTAATCGTCTTCGTGGTCCTAGCCGGGGTGATCTATCTGTATTACACCGAGATCAAACCGGTCGTGATATTCGGGCTACGCTCCGATTATGCGCATGCGATTCCATTCCAGAAAGTCCCCGAAGGGCTGGCAAGTCTCAAGGCCGAATCCTGTGGCCAATGTCACAAAGAAATCTATGAGGAATGGAAGACCAGCATTCACGCCCATGCGTACGAAGACCCGTTCTTCCAAGCCTACTGGAAGAAAGATAAGAACATCTGGGTCTGTCTCAATTGTCACACACCCCTTGAGAATCAGCAGCCGACACTTGTGAAAGAGATTCCACGCGGACGGGTGGAGAAAGCGATTCAAGAGCCCAACCCGCATTACGACCCTGCGTATCAGAAGGAGTCGGTCACCTGTGCGGCCTGTCATGTGCGCGACGGCGTAGTGTACGGTCCATTCGATGATTCCGTGGCTCCGCATCCCACGAAATTCGACCCCAATTTTAGGACAGCGCAGGTCTGTTATCGCTGTCATAACGTGGTGTCAGGCCCCGCGCAATTCTACAATGTGGGGCCTTGCGGGACCTATGCGGAATATGAAGGCCAGTATTGGCAGGAACGCGGTTTCATCTGCCAGAGTTGTCACATGCCGGAGATCGAGAGATCGGTGGCCGTGGGGGGACCGATCCGCAGGGGACGCCGGCACCTCTGGCGTGGGGGACATGATCCCGACATGGTCAAACGCGCGATAGCGGTTCAGGTGAAAGCGGACCGGGATGCTCCGAAGCCGGGCGATCGTGTCGAGTTTACACTTACCCTCACGAATGCCGGCGCCGGACACAAGATTCCAACGGGGGATCCGGACCGATTCTTTACCGTCGAGTTCCTGGTGGAAGATCGGCAAGGAAATGTATTGGAGCAGCAGAGCTCGACGATGGGGCGGTGGATCCTGTGGCAGCCGGTCATCGTCGAGTTGTATGATAACCGACTGTTACCGCAGACCGGCCGAGAATACCAGTTTGCCTATCGATTACCTGAGAAGGCAGAAGGATTGAAGCTGAAAACCCGAGTGCGATACCACATTTTGACTGATGGACAACATGAGATGCTGCGGACAAAATATGGGTTGACCGGCAATGATCCGTATCGATTTGTCGTGTATGAGCGGGAATTTCCGCTCTCAGGGGATCTAAAGATCGCCTTGGAAAAAGAGCGTCATCAGTTGCCGGGGATCAGCAGTCGACCGGATGCCAACAATTGCAAAGCCATGGCTGATAGTTGAATCACTCTGCAGCAGCAGTAAGGAAGAAGACCTCATGAAGCATCCGTTATTGATGGACACTGAAACGCTTCAGCAGCATTTAGGTCGTCCTGATCTTGTTGTCATCGATGTCCGCGGCAAGGCCGCGTACGAATTCGGCGGACATATCCCCGGAGCCGTGCATTCGACCTGGCATGAGTATAGTGATCCCAACGCCGTGCCGAAGGGATTGCTCAACACTGATCTTGGCCAGATTGAGCGTCTCCTGAGGCGGCTCGGGATGAATCAAGACAGCGACGTCGTGATCTACTCCAATCCATTCGACAATTGGGGCGATGAAGGGCGGATGTTTTGGATGCTGGAATATCTAGGCCACAAGCGCCTGCGTATTCTGGACGGCGGGTGGGTGAAGTGGACGGACGAGAAGCGGCCGTTCGAGCATGGGCCGGTCTCTCCACTGCTGGGAAATTTCAAGGCTCAACCACGTCGGGATTTGATCGCGTTGAAGGACGACCTGAAAGGGCTTGTCAGAGGGCCGCATCCCCAGACAGCCATTCTGGATGCGCGCAGCGTTGAAGAATATCTTGGGAAAGAGATGTCCGGTCTCCCACGGTCCGGTCACATCCCCTCAGCCATACACGTGGCATGGAACGGCTTCTTGAACAAGGATGCCACCGTCAAAGATCTCTCCGTGATCAAGGAGATGTTGGAGGCAAAAGGGGTACAGACCGGGCAGGAAGTCATTTGCTACTGTACCGGTGGTGTACGGTCGGCTTGGCTTTATTTTATCCTCAAGCTGGTTGAGTACCCGAAGATCAGCAACTACCCAGGATCGTGGTGGGAATGGAGTCGGGACTTCGCCTGTCCTGCGGAAAAAGATCTTGATGCGCTCCAGAAAATCCTTGGATTCGATGCGGCCTCCAAACCTTCTTGACAGTCTGGAGGAGCGCTGTGTAAGGTGAATTCACGATTTGAATTCTTCTCGTTGGGCGGCGAATTTCAACCATGGAGGTGGCACGATGGCGACCAAGATGCATCGAAGTGCGTTGGTAATAGCTGCAATAGGGGCGCTTGTCGGCATACCAATGCTGAACGGCATGGCGCTCGCGGGACATGTCCAAGATGCGGTTGATCATGCAAGGGACGCCGTGTCGCACGGCAAGGAAGGACACGCGGATGTCTGTGCCGAACATGCAGAAGCAGCGCTCAAGAGGGCGCAGGGTGCGAAGGTGAAGAGCCCGCATTTGGATGAAGGTGTCAAGCACCTAATGGAAGCCGTTAAACATGGAAAGGCTGGGCATGCAGACGCCTGTACCGAACATGCCGATGGGGCGGCCACGCATCTGGTTGAAGTGAAAGAGAAGTAGTCGACGAGAAGCAGCCACGGCTGCGACAAGGTGCCTTTGTTGAAGCGGGCAGGGGAACGTAACCCTGCCCGTTTTGTTATGACCAGGAGTGTTACGTGCGAGTCGGGTTCTACCAATTCGATCCGCAGTTCGGTGAAGTGGCGAAGAATCTCGATGTCGTCACGGCCAAGCTGGAACAGGCGGACGCGGATCTCATCGTGCTGCCGGAGCTGTTCGCGTCCGGCTATCAGTTTCTTTCACAGGAGGAAGCGCAACAGCTCGCTGAGCCGGTTCCCGACGGCCCGACGGTGCGTCGTTTAGTCGACATCGCGAAACGCCGCAAGATGCATCTCGTGGCGGGGCTTCCTGAACGATCCGGTCCACGCTGCTACAATTCCGCCGTGGTCGTGGGGCCGTCTGGTTTTCTTGGGTGCTATCGGAAGACCCATCTCTTTGACGAAGAGACGCAATGCTTCACTCCCGGTGACTCAGGATTTCTTGTGTGGGATATCGGGTCGGCGAAGATCGGCATCATGATTTGTTTCGATTGGTACTATCCGGAGGCCGCGCGCACTTTAGCGATGCTGGGCGCCGAGATCATTTGTCATCCATCCAACCTGGTCTTGCCGAACTGCCCGGATTCCATGCCGGTCCGGTGCCTCGAAAATCGGGTGTTTGCCGTGACGTGCAATCGCATCGGCAGCGAAGCGCGAGGGGGGAAAGAGCGGCTGACCTATATCGGGCAGAGCGAAGTGGTCACGCCGAAGGGAGTCATTCAACATCGGGCCTCTCGTGACCAAGAAGAGCTGACCATCGTTGAGATTGACCCGGCGCAAGCCCGCAACAAAAGTTTGAATCGCTACAACGATCTGCTTCGCGACCGCCGCGCGTCGCTGTACAAGACGTAAGACCGGAAGTTTCCGTTCAGTGCTGATACCAGAATAACGTCAGGATGCTCAAAAAGGCTGTCCAGCAAGGCCGCAGCGAGCGAAGAGGTGAGGAGGTACATACCAAGCTTCGCTTGAACCGCTCGCTTCGATCACATGCGAGCGGATGAGTACCTTGCCATCGCCTTACCGTATGTTGAGCCCCTGAGCGATGCGAGAACGCCGCTGGCGGACTTTTTCAGCATCCTGCCGGCGCTTGCGCAAGTTGCATGGGCAAGGTAGGATCTCGTTCATGAGCACCGAACTCCGCAAAGGCATTTTTCTGATCGCTGCGCCGAGCCTGCGCGATCCCAACTTCCGCCAGACCGTCGTGTTGTTGTGCGAACATGGACAGGAAGGAGCGCTCGGCGTTATCGTGAATCGTCCGACTGCCATGTCCATTTCTGAAGCCCTGCCTCAGATTCCGGTGATCGAGGGAGCAGACCATGCGCTCTATGCCGGTGGCCCTGTGCAGACGAATCAAGTGATGCTGCTCTACCGAGGCGATCAGTTTCCGGACAATGCGCACCACGTGTTCGACGGAGTCTGTCTTGGCGGAGACGTCGGCATGGTCGAACGCATTCTCACCGCGGTCGGGACGAAAGAATCCTTCCGCGCCTATCTCGGGTATTCGGGATGGGGACCAGGCCAGCTGGAGAATGAAATGAAAACCGGCTCATGGATCACGTTGCCCGCGGACCCGCAGGCGGTGTTTGAAAAAGATCCGACCCGCGTCTGGGGGGATATCCTTCTCACGCTGGGTGAGGCCTATCAGCCATACGCCGAAATGCCCGTCGATCCATCCTGCAACTGAACGCGCTGGGCCCGCTTCTGCGCCGGAATCCACCACATCGTCGTTGAAGCGCGCCGCGCTGAGTGCTAGGGTTATACCTCATGCAATCCTTTCTATCCCCCTGGTTCCTCTCGGTCTTTCCGTCTCCGCGAAGTGGTATTAGTCATTACGGCCATAGTGTCGGCATTATTATCCGGTTGTGGCGTCGGTTACACGATCGTCAAATCGGAGGCAAAACTGGATCGATTATCGGTTCCCATGACCAAAGCGCAGGTCCTCCAGGAAATCGGAAGACCCGACCGAATTATTCGTGACGATGGACGGATGCTGGTCTGGGAATATTCGATGACAGCAAGGAAGCAATGGCTGTACGAGATGGCCTATTGTCCGATTTCGGTATGGTTCGGCGGGTGCATCCTTTATCCCATGACGAATTTCGCATCTGATCAGCGCGAGCATCCGCAACATGTGGTCTTGGTGGATGATGAACTCTGCGCCTGGGGTCCCCCCGCGGCGATCCTCCAGCGGCGGCGCGTCTGTGTCACCGCCGGAATGGCGTCCACACGATATGGAAGAGGGGTTTGGCCGGAGCCGGTGGTGACGGGCAACGGGCCGATCAATCGTGACACGATCGACCAGTATCGTACGATGGCCGTCATGCTATTTGAAGATGCCGACGGCGCTCCTGGAACCGGCTCACGCGTAGCCGGTATCGTGACAAACCTCATGCTGGATCTGGGCGTGCATATGGTCGAACGTTCCCAATTGGATGAAGTGTTGAAGGAACAGGTGCTCCAATTGACCCATGCCGACGACGCGCATGTCCTAGAGGTGGGTAGGTTGATCGGCGCTCAAGCCATTATTGTCGGAGAAGTGCAGCAATGGGAACGGGGTGAGCAGGAACGGACCCATAGTGTCTCGCTGACGTTGCGGATGATCGACGTCGAGACGGGCGTGCTTCTGTTCAGCGGGCAAGGACACTTGACTGATCCGACGACCGACAACCCAGAAGGCTCTGCTCGGCTGATTGTCCATCGGATGCTGGCCAGGTTCGGCGCGCAGACCGGCCTCTTGGGATCCGGCCACATCGGCGTGAGTTGGGATCTGCAGGGAGACGATGTGAGCCGATTCTATGTCGTCAAAGAATTAAGAAGTGGGATGCCGGCGCAAAAGGCCGGACTCAACGTCGGGGATCGAGTCATCGCCTGTAATGGGGCTCTGCTGGTCGACGCCAGGACTGAGTGGGAAGCCAAACGATTCTGCCAGGTTGAGGCAGGACAGGTGTTGCAACTCGAAGTGCGACGTGGCGATCGGTTGCTCGTGATTGCTGCCACGGCTGAGAAACGGCCCGGCTTATAGCAGACGTATCATCACAACGTGTCGTGTGGGAGGAAACGTGCATCAACCGGAGATGTCTGGGTCGGGGACAGAGGCTTTGTTGAGGAAATTGCATGAGCGCCCGCAGTTGCCGCTCGGGGAGTGGTTGCGTGCGCCGGCCCATGTGCATTACGAAGCCTTTCGCATGTCCGACCCACCGACGCAACGTCCGGCCAGCCGGTCGGAATTTCAGTCGTTGTTGGGATACTTCAAGATTCCCGCCGAGAAGACGCTGCTTCGGGAGACCTTCGGCTATGGCGTGAAGGAAGCGGACAACGGCGATCGACTGATCGTCGTGTGGCAAGCTCATACCGAGTACTACAATTACCAACTTTGGCATGTCCCATCAAAAGCCGGCGGCCGCGTGACCTTCGGGCCATTGACGTTTCCCGACTACACCTTTCCTGTGACGCCGCTCGGGTCCGATGTCTGCCGCTTGGATCTGGTCTTGACCGCAGACATGCTGCCGTCGCGCAGCGAATTGCGCGCGCTGCTGCCTGGTCAGGTCCTGTATGGCAGCCGAATGTTCAACGAGCAGACATGCGTCGCGACGAGCTTTACACCGGACGACCAAGGACGAGAACGGTATTGGGTCAGTGTGAGACCGGCTCAGGGTGATGCCTCGCGTTTGAAAGACATCGTCGATGCCATGGTGCGGATCGAGACCTACTATCATTTGTTGTTGATGCAGAAGCCGCTGTTCTCCGCCGCCATTGATCAAGTCTATAAATTTGAGCAGGTTCATCTGAAGCAACGGGAAATCATCACGTCTCATATCGGGCATGCGAACTCCGAGACGCTGCAACGATGGCTGAACAGCCTGACGCAGGACTTGTTGAAAACCAATCGGATGGCAGGCACGTTACACTTCGAACTATCCGCCGCGATTCCGTACGACAAGATCGTGCATGCCACGTTGGCGTCCCTCGGCGAGCAACCGATAGATTCCTATCGTCCGATGTCCGACTATGTATTGGGAGGCATTACAGGCGTGGCGGAAGGATATCAACAGCTCTTGCGTCGCATCGATACCCTTCGCGGAGGATTCGAGGGCATGATCGCCATCATTCGTACCCGCATCGACTTGATCGTGGAAGCGCAAAACCTCTCCCTGCTTCAAAGCGTCGACAAGACGACCAAGAGTCAAGTGATTCTGCAGCACACGGTTGAAGGCCTGTCAGTCATCGTGATTACCTATTATCTGGCGGGGCTAGGTGGATATGTGTTCAAAGGGCTACAGGAAGTGGGTTGGCTGACCAACGCCAATCTGGCAACGGCGGTGTTCGTTCCCATCGCCATCGGGCTTGCCTTCGCCGTCACGACGTTCAGCAAGAAGTATTTGCATAGGAAGCTCGAACGTGAGCAGCCGGTATCGAAGGTTGAAAAGCTGGAAGAGCAAGCGAGAGACGATTAGTTGCTCAGTTCGTGGTCGTTTAGTACACTCCTAGCCATTGGAAGCGAGGAAGCCACGATGCGTCCACGCGACGACAAGGCAGAACAGGACAGGATGGCGGCCAACCTGCGCCAAGGCATCGAGCTCACCGAACTGGCGCTGGTTTTACGGCTCGCCGCCATGCGACAGCGCAACCCAGCCTGCACGATGGCTGACGTGATGCACGAAATCCGTCTGGCGAAAGAACGGGCATGGCGTCCGAGTCAGACCTAGCCGGTACATTGGCCGAGCTTCTAGCTGAGTTGGACCACCGAAATGTCCTCTATGCTTTGGCCGGCGGATGGGCATTCAGTGCGCTGGTTGAACCGCGAGCGACCACGGATATTGATCTCCTCATTCTTCTCGATTCTCCCTCTCAGCAGGGCATTCAGTCTCTTGTATCACCGATCTTCACTTCAATCATTGTGCATCCCAGGCCGATGAAGCTAAAAGGCGTGTCGATATGGCGATGTTTGGGATTGCGCAACCAACAAGAAGTCGTCCTTGATTTTCTGTTGGCCGACTCCGACTTTTTGAAGTCTGCACTGGCTCGTCGACGACAGATCTTCCTTGGTGGTCAACAGGTAGCCGTACTGGCATTGGAAGATCTGATGCTCATGAAAATGGTCGCCGGTCGGCTTCAAGATTTGGCGGATCTGGAAAAGATCGAGACACGAAAAACCGAGCTGCATGTCGACTGGGCCTATATCGAACGGTGGAAGACCGTGCTCGGGCTTGCGAAACGGTAGGATTCGTCGTCCCGCCTCTCGCCGTCAGAATCCACCTTTCGGTCATCTGCCTCGAACCGCTCAGACGGCCATAAACCATCTCAGAGTGAAACGGCAAGGTATCGCCCGGTTACTCAGCATGTTGCTATTTCTCGGCTAAGGTCTTTGCGAGGAACTTTCCGGTATATGATGCCGGAACTTTCGCCACCTGTTCCGGTCTCCCTTCCGCTACGATCTGCCCGCCTGCTGCGCCGCCTTCGGGGCCGAGGTCGATGATCCAATCCGCGGATTTGATGACATCCAGGTTGTGCTCGACGACGACCAGCGTGTTGCCCGCATTCACGAGTTTGTGGAGGACCGCGAGGAGCTTCTTGATGTCCTCAAAGTGCAGGCCGGTCGTCGGTTCGTCCATGATATAGAGAACGTCTTTAGGGGACTGGCTCCCAGAGCTTGTTGAGGGGTGCCTGCCCCCCTTCCGGCTCTGAAAGGGGACAGTCCCGTTTCGGGACAGTCCCCCACCTGAAATCAACTCGGCGGCGATTTTCAGACGCTGAGCTTCACCACCGGACAGTGTCGTGGCCGACTGGCCGAGGCGTAAATAGCCGAGGCCGATGGAGGTCAAAAGATGCAGCCGTTCTTGCAGCTTCGGTGTCTCAGTGAAGAAGGAGAGTGATTCCTCCACAGTCATGTTGAGGATTTCGGAGATATTCTTGCCGCGGTGGCGAATCTTTAAAACCTCCGGCTTGAAGCGTTTGCCTTCACAGGTTTCGCAAGGCGCGTAAATATCCTCGAAGAAATACATTTCCAACTTTTCCACTCCGCTGCCTTCGCAGCGTTCGCAACGGCCACCGGCGGCATTGAACGAAAA
This sequence comes from uncultured Nitrospiraceae bacterium, assembly GCA_963711905.1. GTDB lineage: Bacteria > Nitrospirota > Nitrospiria > Nitrospirales > Nitrospiraceae > Nitrospira_D. Next base: position 46,674 of record CAVQFZ010000001.1, read on the forward strand.
GTGGCCCGGCGTGAATCTTTGCCGTAGCGCGTCCCGTTCCGAAGCAAACAGCCGGCGAATGTCGTCGAACGCTTTCAGGTACGTGATCGGGTTGGAACGGGGGGTGCGTCCAATCGGCTGTTGGTCGATCAACCGGATTCCTTTGAGGTGCTCGATGCCTTTGATCGCTTTGAAACGGCCCATCGGAAGGGAGTTCGACTCGGAACGCGCGGGCAACTGCTCGATAGAGAGTATCTTCAACCAGCGTACTCTTGCCCGAGCCGGAGACACCCGTCACACAGACCAACATGCCGAGCGGGATGCGAACGAGCAGGTCCTTCAGATTATGCTCAGCCGCCCCGGCAATGACTAGCACCTTGCCGTTACCGGATCGTCGCTTGGTGGGCAAGGGAATTCGGTCCTCGCCTCGCAAGTACCGGGCTGTGGTCGCCCGACGATCCTGCGATGAATTCCGGCATAGGTGCTGCACAGACGATTTCGCCGCCCTTTTCGCCGGACTGAGGACCAAGTTCGACAATATAATCGGCCGATTCGATCATGCGGCGGTCATGCTCGACGACCACGACCGTGTTACCGGCGTTGGCCAGATCGTGGAGGATGCCGGCCAAGAGATCAGTATCCCTTGCATGAAGGCCGATGGTCGGTTCATCGAGGACATACAGTGTGCCGACCAACCGAGATCCTAGCTGGTTGGCAAGCGCGACCCGCTGCGCCTCTCCACCGGAGAGAGTCTTGGTTTGCCGATTAAGCGTCAGGTACCCAAGGCCAACGCGCCGGAGAAATGCAAGTTTTGCTCGGAGCTGTCGGAGAATATCAGTCGCGATCTCCTGCTCGAACTGACGCAGCGGCAGGTTGTCCACCCATCCTGCAAGACTCTCTACCGTTTGCTCTGTCGTTTGATGGATATCGTGCCCGGCGATCTTGACGAACAGCGCATCCGGTTTCAGGCGGCTTCCATGGCAACTAGGGCAATCGAAAGGCGTCCGATAGCGGCTGAGGAAGACACGAACGTGCAGTTTGTAACGTTTGCCTTCGAGATACTCGAAGAAATCGTTGATCCCATCGAACGACTTATCGCCTTCCCAGAGTAATCGTTGCGTATCTTTAGGCAGCGATTTAAACGGAGCCTCGACGTCGACGCCGCGCCGTTTCATCGCCAGCAGCATCTGCTTCTGCCACCAGGCGGAGCTGGGCTTGCTCCAAGGTTCGACGGCTCCTTGGGCGAGCGACTTAGCCTCGTCGGGGATGACCAACTCCGGGTCATACCGCAGCACGTTGCCGAATCCTTTGCACTCCGGGCAAGCCCCAAGCGGATGGTTGAACGAAAAGAGAATCGGCTTCAGGGGTTCGAAAGTCCGTCCACAACTCTGACAGAGAAATCGCGTGCTGTAGGATTGGCGTCCATGGTCGATGATGTCGATCGAACAGCGGCCCTCTCCTTCACGAAACGCGGTTTCGATCGCTTCGACCAGCCGAGTGCGGTTGTCCTCACGGATCACCAAACGATCGAGGACAATGAAGAGCGAGGGGAACTTATGGAGTGAGGGCGGTTTGACCTCGTGCAAATCGAGCACATCGTCTGCGGCCTTCATTCGGGTGAATCCGCGTGTGAGCAGTGATTGGACAAACGCAGGTTCTTCTTTGGGCGAAGGAGTCGCAATCGGAAACAGCACCATGGCCCTGGCATCGGGCCATCGTGTCAGGAGGTCGTCTGCCACGCGTGTCAGGCTGAAAGGAGCGGGCTTCTTGATGACAATCAGGGCAGGTGGGTTTGCCGATCTTGGCGAAGAGCAGGCGTAGGAGATCGGCGATTTCAGTCGTCGTCCCGACCGTCGAACGAGCCGTGCGCACCTGATTCTTCTGCTCGATGGCGATGGCGGGACGCACATTGACCAGGCGATCCACATCAGGACGGGCTACCTTGTCGAGAAACATGCGGGCATAGGTCGAAAGCGATTCGACATACCGCCATTGGCCTTCCGCGAAGATCGTGTCGAAGGCCAGCGAGGATTTGCCGGATCCCGACACGCCGGTAATGGCCGTCACCTGATTGTGCGGAATCTGCAGCGAGACGTTCTTGAGATTATTCTGCCTGGCTCCCTCGATGATGAGGTGACCGGCTGAGGGATTGGCATTCTAGAGGGTTCGGCACGGCGATGGTTCCTTAAAAGGAATGACCGATCATGGTAGCAATACACCATGACTGGTTCAATGAGGGGACTACGCCTGAAATTCATTCCTGCGGTTCGACGGGGCCCACCGCGAAAGTATTTCTCAGGTGCTCCACTTTGGGTTTTCGGTTCTTGCCTTTGTCGGGCGAAACGGTAGAATGCGCAGCGTTGAAGTAAACAATTGAACATGAGTTCAATCTTTCTTAGCTACGCCGGCCTTGATCGTAAAATCGCAACGCAAGTCGCCCTGGGCTTGAAGGGGGCAGGAGTTGAGGTCTGGTGGGATCAGGAAGGCATTGGATGGGGAGATAACTGGATAGAGAAGCTGGAGGATGCCCTCACCAAATGCGGAGGGTATGTCATTTTGGTGGGCTCATCGGGTGTGCGACGATGGGTGAAGTTCGAACTCTCTCTCGCCATCAAGCGGCATATTGAGCAGGACCTTCCGATCTTTCCCCTCCTCTTACCGGGCATCATGCCGGATTCGTTGCCGTCGTTTTTAGCTACCTTCCAAGCAGAGTCGTTACCTGAACAATTGAACAATTGAGCGGCGTTGATTATGGGAGCCTAGCCCAGCGACTGGCTAGCGCGCGTGCTGTCCAACCAGTCAGTTCCATACCTATGGTTCCAAGCGCCGTGTGCCCATTTCCAGGGCTCGAAGCGTTTGGGGAGAGCGACACGCAATTTTTCTTCGGTCGTCAGAAGGAGACCCTGGATGCGGTCAGTTGTCTTGGTTTGGGATTGGATGGTGTGTATCGGCGGTGGTTGCAGGTGGAAGGGGTGAGCGGCGTGGGAAAGTCCTCACTTGTCAGAGCGGGCCTCATTCCCACGATCAAGAAAGGCTGGGCTGGTTCCACTGAAGCGACCATGTGGCGAAACTGGCGCGTCGTTGAGCCCATGCGGCCAGGAGCCGACCCCATCCTCAATCTGGCCGAGGCGTTGAGCAAGAGCCTCGCTTCTGGAGCAGGAGTGCTGTCGGTTGAGGAATGCTACCGCCAGCTGCAGGGTGATGACAAAGCCTTCCAAGTGGGGCTTCGTGGCTGGGTTCCAGTAGGGGAAGCGTTGGTATTGGTGATTGATCAGCTCGAAGAGCTGTTTACGCTGACGCAAGACGGCCACGTGAGAGAGCGATTCGACGCCTTGCTGGCAAATGCATTGACCGACCAGGATGGTCCGTTGCACCTCGTCACAACCATCCGCAGTGATTTCATGATGCAGTTTGCTTCTCTTCCCCGTCTGCAGGCCCTTCTGCAAGACAAGGCCAAGCGCTACCTGTTGAATCCCATTGATGTCAACGGCCTTCGTGCTGTGGTGCGAGTGCCGGTCGAACTCGCGGGACTCGGTTGGAGTGATGAAGAGTTGCCCAATGAGATTGTGCAAGAGGCGTGCGATGAGCCTGGAGCGCTCCCGCTGGTGAAAAATCTGCTCCGCCTACTCTGGCTGGAGAGCCGAAACACACAGAGCAACACACTGAGCAGGCAAGTCTATAATGATCTGGGGGGAGTGGGGGGTGCACTGGCCAAGAGTGCCGATGCGCTGTTGGAAGGCCTTGGAGCGGGAAAACAGAATGCCTTGAGTCTTCTCACGGCGTTGGTCAATGTCGGCGGGCAAGACCAGGATCTCCATGATACACGGCGCACCATACCAAAATCGGTCGCGCTGCAAGCGGCCGGTGGAGGGACACAGGCGGGAAATATCCTGAATCAACTAAGCGGATTGCGAGGGTGGGATACGTCGAAAGGGGCTCCGGCGAGGCCTCGGTTGGTGGTGCTATCAACGGCCTCATGGGACGGAGTCTCAACGGATCTTGTAGACCTCGCCCATGAAACATTACTTCGATATGACCGTAACAAGAAGCCCTATTGGGAGACACTCAGAGGAGAAATTACTAAGCAACGCAAAGCCATTGAAAATCGCCAACTAGCGGAAGCACTCGCCAAGGATTGGCGTGAAAAGGGAAGTCCGCAGTGGTCCGGCTTGGGGACAAAAGCGCAATGCAGAGCCTTTAGGTCATTGCGCGACTTGTCCGTAGATGCGGCAGCCTTTGTAGCCGCTAGCCAGCGATTAATAAACGGTCAGAACATCTTAATGGTGGTGATCGCCTCCGTACTGATTCCCTATGCGGCTGTTGCGGGGTGGGCCCAAGTGAAATTCAACGGGTTGGAGACCCGCTTGGCCGCCAAAGTCCTCCTCACGCAACTGGGATTTGATCTCCTTTCTCCGCAAATGGTCACGATCACAGCTGGGACGTATCGCATGGGAGACTTTCATGAGAAATCTCAATTTGAACTACCGGTTCACGAGGTCGTGCTCCAAAAGGACTTTAAGCTCGGGAAGTATGAGGTCACCTTTGACGACTATGAACCGTTTTTCAAAGTGACTGGCTATCAAGGTGGCGTCATCAGCGATGAGGGTTGGGGGCGTGGGAGGCGTCCGGTCATCAATGTCGCCTGGGAGGATGCGAAAGAATATATCGAATGGCTCAATGCAATTACGGGCAACCGCTATCGGTTGCCCACTGAAGCTGAATGGGAGTATGCAGCGCGAAGTGGCGGAAAAGATGAAATCTGGGCTGGGACCTCAGATGAGAGTCAGTTGAAGAATTATGCGGTGTATCTTACGGACAAGACTGAGCCAGTTGGCAGCAAGAAACCCAACGGGCTCGGTCTCTACGACATGAGCGGCAATGCGTGGGAATGGGTAGAGGATTGTTCACATAGCAATTACATAGGAGCTCCAACTGACGGTTCAGCCTGGTTAGGAAGCAATGGTGGGTTCTGTGGCGTGCATGCAATGCGAGGTGGTTCTTTGGTCAACGGTTCATGGGTTGTGCGTGTCTCAGCCCGGAACTGGAACATTGGCGGCATCTATGACAGACACATTATTGGTTTCCGCCTCGTCCAGGACATCGAACCCTAGGCCTTTGCATCCGATTCCGCCTGGCGAATATCGTCTGTCAGAAATCATGGAATTGAGTGATGGCTCCGACGGTTCCCCAGGCGGTGCAGTCGTGCCACGAGTTGCTGCTGTGGCTGGTCCCGCAGCTTGCAAGTTTCCCCGCGCGCATGCGGCGATTTTCTGGCACGAGTTATTCAGTAAAAGATTTGGCGATGTATCTCAATCGATGAGAAGATGGGGCACTTAACCAGGAGGACGCATGATTCTTACGACGACCAACAACATCGAAGGCAAGAAGACGGTGAAGTATCTCGGATTGGTGTCCGGGGATGCGGTCTTGGGCGCGAATATCTTTCGGGATTTTTTCGCGTCGATCAGGGATATCGTCGGTGGCCGATCGGCGGCCTATGAGAAGGAACTTGCGCAAGGCCAAGGATATCGCGCTCGGAGAAATGCGCGAGCAGGCCAAAAATCTCGGCGCCAATGCGATCGTCGGCATCGATATCGACTATGAAACCATCGGCGCCAATGCCAGTATGTTGATGGTCAGTGCCAACGGGACGGCGGTGGTGGTTGAGTAAAGCAGAAAGCTTCTACCTATCGCAACACCAGCTTCAGCAACCCTACACACCCCATATACAAGACGAGCGAGCCGATCATGGCCGGCCAGAAGCCGAGGCGAGGGATGCCCATGATCATGGCGACAACGTAGACAATCCAGGGTGGGGCAAACCACAAGAGGTTTTTCGCATAATCGACTGTCGTCCCTCCGCCTCCGTTCATATAGAGCAAGATAAACGTGACACCGGTGATGGCGGGAAAGGTGCTGGCCATGGCGGCAAGGAACGACTTGCCCTGCGAGCCAAGATACGTGGAGAAGCTGACGATCGAGCCGCCTAACAGAAAATAGAGCAGATACTTACCGAGATCGTTCACAGAGCCTCCTTACCCTAAGATGCCCGGGCGCTCACCGACTCGCTCGCCTCGCGGCGAAGCCGAGGGCGCCCGTCCGCACACGTGGCGCTCATTATTCATGACACACTGTTGATGCGGGTCTACCCGATTACCGCGCGCACCACACTGTACATGATGATGACTTCGACCGCATGTGCCACGATCGTGATCCAGAGATTGCGCGTTCGCAGCCAGATCATTCCCCAGATCAATCCATCCCAGAGTGCGATCCAGTGGAGATGTTGAAAGGTATTCACCATGAACGGGTCGAATGCAAATGTGAGTGAACTGACTGCGAGGGCGAGTAGCGTCGGGCGTTCGCGTGAATCGGTCCCCCGCCAATGCGATTCGATGTCAGCCAGCCGCCCCAAGAGGAACCCGCGAAAATTCAGCTCGACGAACAGCGCAATGCAACAGATCAGCCACGGCACCATGAGCAGGACGGGAAGCCGACCATGAGGGGTTTGTTTTAAAAAGGTGATGTCGTAGCCAAAGGAGGGATAGACGATCAGGATCACGAAGGTGTTCAGAATTCCTAGCAGCAATCCCGTCAAGATTCCCCACTGTAACCCGCTCCGGATCTTTCCCCTTCCTAACCCGAGTTGTATCGGCACCTGCGAGGCGCGCGTAGCCCAGAGGCTGAGTCCTACATAGGCGAGGAACTGCGGTACGAATTGGACGAGGAGGTGTTCTTTGAGCGAAGCGGGAAGACCGTAATAGCCGAACGTGGCTCCGATGGGGAGCAGCGTCAGTGCTGCTCCCATCGTGATAACTTGGCTTGGAGTCGGCCGATCCGGCCCGGACGCCATAGAGACTAAGACAGTTCGAGATGATAGCGGTCCAACGTGGTCGCCCTATGGCGAGCGAGATTGGACAGCGACTTGTTGTAATCGACGATGGCCCGCAACTCGTTGCCTTGCGCCGTGGCGAGGTCTCGCTGGAAATCGAGCACGAAGCGAGTCGTGCTGAGCCCGACCTTCAACCGTTCCTGTTCGGCCTGGAGCTGTTTTTCGGCCATGATGCGCGCCGACCTGGTGGTCTCGATGCGTTTAAAGTCGGTCTGGACCCGGCGCACCGCTTCCCGGACGCCGATAATGATTTGTTGACGCACGTTGGAAAGCGTGATTTCCGCGTTCTTGGCCTCCAGTTGGCGCTTGTTGTACGTGCTGACGGCCGCGCGGTTGCCGAGCGGATAACTGAGGACCAGTCCCGCTCCATAGTTGTAGAAATCCCCGCTGAAGTTTCTTGTAAAAGAGTCGCTGTAGTCACCGCCGAGACCTGCGAGCCCCATCGTGCCTTGAAAGGACAGGGTCGGGAGCAACTGATTTCGGGCAAATTGTTTATTGAGTTCGCCTGACTCAATATTTTTTTTGGCCTGGACGATCTCCGGTCGTTGTTCGATCGCGGTATCAATCGCTTCCGTGAGGCTGATGGGCTCGAGGTAGGTACGTTGGGGAATCAGCCGGGGCGAGACGAACGTCTTGCCGCAGTTCCTCTTCTCCAGGGTTCAAGAGACGGCGTAGTTGATCCTCCTGATCCCGAATGGCTTTTTCGGCCACCAACACCTGCTCCACTCTCGACGCGGCCGCAGCCTCGGCTTGAAGGACATCGACGATCGACATCACGCCGGCTTTGGACTTGGCGCGGTTCGTGGCCAACAGTTCTTCTGCGGCCTTCAAGGCGGCTTGCGCCACTTTCAAGTTCTCATTCGCGAACACCAGCTCCCAATAGGTTTGTTCTACTGTGGTAATGACCGTCAGGACACGGTCTCGAAACACATGCTGTTCGACCAGGGCATTATTTTGGGCAACCTTGATGAACGTCTTGTTGATCTCGATTCCTGCGTTCCTGAGCAACGGTTGGGTGAATGTGAATGCCAGGCCGCCGGTCCAGGACGGATTGAACAAAAATCCTCGGGCGACATCTTGCGTTCACGCCGGTTCGGGATGGGCTATAATTCACGTCGAAATTGCCGCCTGTAACGAGGTTGGTCTGCGCATCGAAGGTCACGGAATGTTCTTCTGGTCGAAAATCGTAATCTGATTAAGATTAACCCCAGTTCCTCCGAATACGGGTCGATTGAGCGGGTTCACCGTCCGATTATATTGGCCGTTTATGCTGAGGTTGGGATCGAACTTGGATTGTTCGACGATGATGTCCGCCAACCGGCTTTCCTTATTGTGGCGGCTGATACTGATGTCGAGATTGTGCTGCAGCGCGCGCAGCGCTGCGTCAGCCAGCGAGACGATTTCACGCCGCTCCGCTGGAATAGGTTGTGTCACATCCAAGCACCAACTGTCGGGTGGAGAATGATGTACCACAAGCCGGCGATCACAATGGTTGCAAGACGGTGATGAGTGGAAGATCTGCAATTCATAACTTCCTCCTTGATCCACGATCCAGAGAGAGCTCATACTATAATCAGTCTTACAGACCTTGTCATGAACATTAAGCTCGCGCACGCTCCGGTTGATGGAACAGCCACTCGCCCTCGACCGTGGAGTCTGCTCGTCGTTCTGCTATATATGCTCGTAGTCGCGGCATTCAGCATGAGCCCATCTGCATTCGCGCAGAATGTGTCAGCAGGGTCTGGTGTCTCTAGTGTACGGTCGTTTGATGGAGGGCTCGGTAATCTGTTTCGATTCGGCGGTGGTAGCCTGTACGTAGACCGCCAGGGAACACAGGGGTTTCTCTTCACTCCGGGACAACACTTCCAATCGTATAACTTTCGAAACCCTACCACAGGTCAGGCTTGGAGCGGCGCCGTGATGACGTTCGGTCCGCAACTGTCCATCGGACTCATCCAGGGTGCGAATCAGGTAGGAAGCCCAACCGTTCTTCCTGGACCACCACCTCAAACGCCCCCCTTGCCGCCGATCGAGTCGGGCATCCTCGACGAGATTCCCTAATTCACTGAACGAAACGGCTCTTCACTTGAGTACTCGTAATAAGTAGAGACTCGATGTCCTGAAACAGTCTGTTTCGTTCACTCTCCCGCAAGGCGTCACGGTGGATAGGCCAGTTGCCGCGTCACGGCCAGCACATACCGAGCCACGGTTGTTAAAACTTCAGGATCGATGGTGTCGGCGGTATCCGATGGCTGATGAAAGTGCGGATGCACACCGCCGCTCACGACGGTGACTGTCGGCACATCGGCTTCCTTAAACGGGACGTGATCGCCGCCGGGAAAGAATCCATAAATATCAAGTTTCTCGTGAACGCCGGCTGTCTTGCCCGCCTCCAATGAGACATCCTTGTCTAATCCCGTCACGCCGACAGTGAGCCGGCCATTTCCCACGCCGGCATGGTCGACGTTGATCATGGCTTTTGTAGAGTTGAGTGGAGTGATGGGTCGTGATGTATACAGACGCGAACCAAGCAGATCGCGCTCCTCGCCGCTAAAAGAGATGAAGAGGATCGTTCGAGAGGGACGAGGCTCGGCTTTGGTGAGGGCTCGTGCCACTTCCAAGATGACTGCTGTCCCGGAGGCATTATCGTCCGCGCCGGGAAAGAGTATTCCTCCCGGACGACCGAAGTGATCCCGATGGGCGCCGACGATCACCGCGTCCGTTCCGGTTCCAGGGATCATCCCTACCACATTGACTAACATTCCGTCCTCTATCGTCGTCTTCCATTGAAGAAATGCAAAGCGGTTTGTTCGTGCGGCTTGTGATGCGCGAGCCTGGTTCAGTCGTTCTTGAAGAAGGCGGAGACGATCAGAAGAGGTGTCGTCTTGGTCGGCGAGAATACGTTCTGCCTGTGCTGTGCTGATCCAAGCGCCGGGAATAGCCTGATCAGGAGGCAGTTGACCATAGAAGGCGCTGGGGTTGCCCGTGATGCCGCGACGGATTTCATAGGGGTGAAGAATGGGGCCTGTTGCCGTCAGATAGCCGATCGCGCCGCGATCCCGCGCAAATCGAATCTTGTCGGCGTGACTGATGGGACGTGGATAGTTGTCCGGCTTGCCTCGCAGAAACAGCGCGATGCAATTATTCACATCAACGCCGGCATAGTCATCAATGCCATGAGCTGGGTCTACGATGCCATATCCGACGAAGACGATTTCGGCTTGGAGATCTGCGGAGGGAGAATCGAAGATGGGGAAATAGTCTGAGGCAAGGGTTTTAGTGCCCAAATCATTTGCTGTACCGATTCGTACTATGGGATCCGGTGCTATCAGAGGTGTGGGTATCATGGAGGCCATCATCCCTAATGAAGCACCATCCTTTCCCGTCAAGAAAGGTACTATGAGTGAGCCATTGCGAATCCTCGGCAAGCGTAATCCGGCTGAGAGAAATTCTTGCGCCACCCACCGCGCTGATTCCAAATCATCTTTGGCGCCGCTCTGCCGTCCGTTGAACGAAGGTCCGCTGAGTGTTTTGATGTCGGCGAGCATCCGTTCTGTGGAAAGTGAGTTCAGAGCAGTATGAAAAGCCGTTTCAGGCGATTGAGCTGGGCTTGGCTCAGCGTGGAGGAGGAGCAAGACGGCGGCACAGAGCATCATACAGTGGGCCCAGGAAAGGTTGGAGGAGACGATTCCACTCATAGTGATTCCCCGGTCAGGTCAGGCCAACAGTCGGGGGTGGATCATAACATGTGGGGAAAGCAGGTTGCAGAGCCGCATTGAGCCAGGTACTATTCAGCAAAACTGTGGGATAGCCTGAGTGTACGGTGACGGGAACGACTACTGTAGGAATGGGGTGTGTATGGCGGGTAGTGAACGAGGGAAAGGACTTTACGATCACTTGTATCGACGGTTTTTTGAGCAACGCGACAGCCATCAAGGCTATTCGTTTCAAGACGCTCCGGGAGGCAGCGCCCCGACGCCGACGGTGACGTTCAGGGAGAAGCTGCGATGGTGGACTTGGGATCGATGGCAACGGCGGACGAAGATTCTTGCCGAGCGGGACCGACTGCAGCGCGACATTCTCCTGCTGAAGAAAACAGAAAGCTCAAAGTGATGCGGAATGCGTGGGTGTTGGGAACAGTTCGAACGTGTCACGGCATGCCGCGAACCCGGATGGTACTCTGCGCGCTTTTTGCGAGCATACACATCGTGGCGGGGTACACTTCCACGTACGCAGTTCAGAACGAAACACGCGAGGAAAAGGCCGCCAATCTCAGAAAACAGGCGGTGGGTGGGCTTTTCCAAAGATGGACGTTCGACATGGATCAGCCCAACGCTCAACCCAGCAGTTTCGTCAAGAATATTTCCACTGATGAGCCGATTGCCGAGTGGATTGTCCAGGGGCATGCGACCGCGCCTTCTCCGCCCAACATTATCGCCGGCTCATCGAGCTGTGCGCAGCTCTGCTATCAGATGTTGTTGGCCGATGGATTGGAGTATGAGTATCCGGATCTCAGCGTTCGGTTTCATGCGCAGGAAGGAACGCCCGGGCTCGGAGGTCTGGTGTTTGGCGCGCGCGATACGCGCAATTTTTACGCGGCGGTCGTCGACCCGGTGGGTCGAAAGGCGCAGCTCGTTCGCCTGTCTGATGGACGCGAACTCTCTCTCGCGCAGGCGTCGATTAGTCTGAAGCCGGTAGACTGGCATTCGCTCAGGGTGCAACGAAACACCATCATCAGCAAAGATTTTATTGAAGTGTTTGTGGACGGCGCACTCGTCCTTTCCGTTGAAGACCAAGCATTGGGATTGGGGCAGATTGGGCTAGTCGTTCGTGGAACATCGACCGTGTTGTTCGACAGCTTCCATGCCGTTCCTCTCTTCTCTCACCGACCGCTTTCCACGCCGCCGGCCTATTAATGTGGGCTCACAGCGAGCCGGTTTAACCGCAAACTTGCCTTTTTTCGTCGGCCTGGAGTACCATGGATGAGTCGGTTTGCGAAAGGCCTGGCAAGACCGGCGCTGAGAGTGACAAGGGCCTGAAAGAATGTTGTGTTGGACCTGCCCGGGAATCTGATCGGAAACCAGAGCTAAGCCGCCGCTGTGTTGACGTCTTCGGCCTATTCCTTCCTCGTTGCTTTCTCGAGTCCAGGACAACATCATTGTGTCAAAGGAGGAGTCCGATGGGTGCGAAGATCTATGTCGGTGGGTTACCGTATTCAACGACTGAGCAACAACTAAGCGACTTGTTTGGGGCGCATGGGGCTGTGGCGTCGGCGCGGGTTATTACGGACAAGTTCACCGGACAGTCTCGAGGATTTGGATTTGTCGAAATGTCGTCCGATGCTGAAGCGCAAGCGGCCATTACCGCCTTGAACGGGACGGAACTCGGTGGTCGTACGTTAACTGTGAATGAAGCTCGTCCTCAGGAGCCTCGCTCTGGTGGAGGAGGACGTGGAGGGTTCGGAGGCGGCCGCGGTTGATCTCAGATCAGTTCCGCTGCGTATAGGGGCCGCCGGAGTTTCCGGCGGCCCTTTTTACTTTTGAGACACGTTACAAAAAAAAAAGATGGAGTATCAGCTGGTGAGTAGACATCTGGTCATAGGAATCAAGAGAGGTTGCCGTGCCACCCTTTAGATTAGAAGCTCCCTTCAAGCCTTGCGGGGATCAGCCGGACGCCATCGCACGGTTGACGTCCGGGGTGCAGTCCGGGAAAAAACATCAAGCATTGCTTGGAGTGACGGGGTCCGGCAAGACCTTCACAATGGCGAATCTCATCGAGCGTGTCCAGAAGCCGACGCTCGTGCTGGTCCACAACAAGACGTTGGCCGGCCAACTCTATCAGGAGTTCAAACAGTTTTTCCCCCATAACGCCGTCGAATATTTCGTGAGCTATTACGACTATTATCAACCGGAAGCGTATATCCCGCAGAGTGACACGTATATCGCGAAGGATGCTTCGATCAACGATGCCATCGATCAGATGCGTCACTCCGCCACGACCGAGCTGTTGCAGCGAAACGACGTGCTGATCGTGTCGTCGGTGTCCTGTATCTATGGCCTTGGGTCACCGGAGGTCTACCATGACATGCTCATTTATTTGGAGGAAGGCTCCGAAACGAGGCGAGAAAAGATTTTGTCGAAGCTGGTGGAGATTCAATACGAGCGCAATGATGTGGATTTTCATCGGGGGACGTTCCGCGCGCGCGGGGACGTGATCGAGATTTTTCCCGCCTCGTCTGAGGCGAAGTCGGTGCGCATCGAGCTGTTCGGAGACGTCGTGGATGCGATTCATGAAATCGACCCACTCACCGGGAAATCGCTGGGCAAGCTTCCCAAGATCGCGATCTACCCGAACACCCATTACCTCATTGCGCCCGATCGCTATGAGCGGGCCATTACCGGTATCGAGGAGGAACTCGATGAACGCGTCACGTCTTTCAGAAAAGCGGGACGTCTGGTGGAAGCCCAACGCATCGAGCAGCGCACCAAGTTCGACCTGGAGATGATCCGAGCCATGGGCTATTGCCATGGGATCGAAAATTACTCACGCCATCTCAGTGGGCGGAGGCCGGGTGATCCGCCCCCCACATTGTTGGATTATTTCCCGAAAGATTTTCTGTTGATCGTCGATGAGTCTCACGCGGCCGTGCCTCAAGTCGGAGGAATGTATGAGGGAGATTACTCGCGGAAACGGACTTTGGTGGAGTACGGATTTCGACTGCCATCGGCGGTCGACAACCGTCCACTGAAGTTTTCCGAGTTCGAGCGTTGTCTCAACCAAGTGTTGTATGTGTCCGCGACGCCCGGCACCTACGAACTGGAGCATGCCGGCCGTGATGTGGTCGAGCAGATCGTCCGCCCGACCGGTCTGATGGACCCCCAAATCGATGTCGTGCCGGCCAAGGGGCAGGTGGACCATCTCCTTGGGCAGGTCCGCACGGAGATTGCCAAGGGCGGCAGGGTACTCGTGACGACCTTGACGAAGCGGATGGCGGAAGATTTGACTGAGTATTACCACGACTTGGGAGTCAAAGTGCGCTACCTGCATTCCGATATTAAGACGCTCGAGCGAGCCGAGATCGTCCGCGACCTCCGGCGCGGGATGTTTGACGTGCTGGTCGGGATCAATTTACTGCGCGAAGGTCTCGATCTTCCCGAAGTGAGCCTCGTAGCTATTCTTGATGCCGATAAAGAAGGCTATTTACGCTCGTACCGCGCGCTGATTCAAACGGCGGGGCGAGCCGCGCGTAATCTCGAAGGACGGGTGATTTTTTACGGAGATGTTGTGACGGATTCGATGAAACAGGCGATCGAGGAAACGAACCGACGTCGCGGGATTCAGGCCGAGTACAACCGAGTTCACGGGATTACGCCGGTCGGTATTACGAAAGGTATTCCTTCCCTTGAATATGCGGTGGCCGACATGGACTATGTCCGGTTGGATCTCGTAGCTGAATCGATCGAGCCATACGGGAGTTCGGAATCAACGGATCAGCTGATCGAACGGTTGGAGTCAGAAATGAAAGCTGCAGCCAAAGAGCTGGCCTTTGAGCGAGCCGCAGAGCTGCGCAATCAAATTCGATCGCTCCGGCTTCAAGCGTTGAACGCGAAGTCCTAGACGTGTTTGTAGAGGTAGATTCCGATGAACATCCCGAGGATGCTCAGAATGTTGACTTTAATGTTAAATCCTAAGACGAGTTTGATCAGGACTAGGTCGATGGTGAGCGGTGGGTTGATACCAGGGTTAAAGTGTGTCGCGAAAATGCTTTGAATGGTGCCTTGAGGCGCCATGACGTGGAGAATTTCCCCGAGTATCCCACCAAGGAGCCCTCCGATCAGCACGAAGATGAACAGCACCCAGGGCGATTTTCTCACGCGGCTACTTCTTTCTTAGGAGAGTTTCTGTCTGATCGTGGTTCGTTGGTGGCTGAAGGGCACCATATCCGAAGGTTTTCGACATGTCAATAAAACTACTGCCCCTGAATTTATTGACAGTGTGAGAAACCCTGTGCTACCGTCCACCGTTCTCTGCGCCAAATAGGCGCCCTACACCTTGCTCCCGACCGGTTCGGGGGCCTTTGTCCAGGAGGATCGCTGCATGGAGCTCTACGAGTCTCTGTTCATTATTCGTCCGTCCGTCTCCGATGAGGAGACTAAGACGCTCATCGACAAGATGAAAAATGTCGCCGATAAGACCGGCGCCCAATTCATCAAAGCCGATAATTTAGGGAAGAAAAGGCTCGCCTACGAAGTGCGTCGCGAGCGGAAGGGCACCTACGCCTATTTCTATTTTAAGGCGCCGAACAACACGGTCGGTGAGCTCGAACGGGCGTATCGCTTGGAAGACAACATCATCAAGTTTCTGACGGTCCATCACGAGAAACCCTTGATGGAGCGGCGTCCCGTGGAAGCCTCGACACAGGAGTCCGACGGTGGCCGGATTTAATAAAGTCATCCTGATGGGAAACCTCACCCGGAATCCTGAGCTTCGGTATACCCCGAGCGGAACGCCGGTGGCGAGTTTTGGTCTCGCGGTGAGCCGTCGGTTTAAACAGGGTGATGATCTGAAGGAAGAAGTCTGCTTTGTCGATATCGTGGTGTTCGGCAAGCAAGCGGAGCATTGCGGGCAGTATCTCAGCAAAGGCAACGGGGCGATCGTCGAAGGTCGGTTGCAGCAGCGCCGATGGGAAACTGAAGATGGCCAAAAGCGCAGCAAGCATGAAGTGGTCGCGCAGACCGTGACGTTCATGCCCAAGCGCCAGGATGGTGGGGCAGGCGCCGAACCTCCGACGCACGACGAGCCCGGCTATGAAATGAGCGAAGAAGGTTAATGACAAGAGCATGAGGAGGCAGTGATGGATCGAAGCGACAACGAACGTGGTGGGGGCGGGGGACGGTTGTTTCAGCGAAGGCGCCCTTGCCGATTCTGTTTGGAGAAGGCGCCGATTGATTTTAAGGACGCCGGACTCCTTCGGAATTTTTTGACGGAGCGCGGGCGCATCGTTCCGCGCCGCATTTCCGGGAATTGCATGCGCCATCAGCGTGAACTGACAGTGGCCGTCAAGCGGGCTCGGCATATCGCCATCATCAGCTTTGCCGAGGAGCGATAACGAACGTGAGAGGCGATTTCGATGCATCGACGTGGGGCGGTGAAACGCTGTTAGGGGTCACCATGGATGTATTGACACCGAAAATCGCGGACATCACGGCAGAGGGTCTTTCCTTGTCGGGAGATCTGACAGGAGAAGAGTTGGGACTGACGGATGCGGATGTGTCCATTCGCGGAACCGTCGCGGTCGGGCTGGACCTTCGAGCGATTGAACGTACCATCTTCGTGACGGGAGTCGTGGAAGGAACAGCGGTCCGACAATGTGTGCGGTGCCTTAAAAAATTCGATGACCCCATGGCGTTTTCCGTCCGTGTGGCCTATGAACGTGAAGCGAAAACGCCGACCACCGCCGGAAAACGAAACGAGCCTCAGAAGAGAAAAGCGCCGCCTCTTGAGGCCGAGCCTGAAGAGCAGAATGATGATCTGTATCACTATGTGGGCGATCATCTTGAGCTGGCGCCGATGCTGCGGGAGCAATTGATTCTTGCTTCTCCCATGCACCCGCTCTGTGCCGAGGAATGCCGCGGATTGTGTGCTCGCTGTGGGAAAGATTTGAATGAAGGCTCTTGTCGTTGTGGCGAAGAACCGACGGGAAGCCCGTTTCAGGTGTTGCGGACGATGAAAGAAAGGCTGAGGGACCCCGGTGAGCGCTGAATGGTGGTCCGAATCGAACAGAAGAAGGAGTCATCATGCCCAATCCCAAACATAAACATTCACGAGCGAGACGCGATAAGCGTCGGACCCAAAAGCTGCGCATGACCCCGCCGGGAATGGCTGTGTGTCCCCAGTGCCACGAGTGGAAGCTGCCGCATTATACCTGTTTGAACTGTGGCACGTATAAGGGCAAGGCGGTCATTCAAGTCGAAGAGGCGTGAGCGGATTGTCCCAATCGGTCCATGGCGCGAGTTTCCCAGCACGTCTGACGTGAGCCCAGGGGGCGACGCGTGTTCAGTCGGTCTTTCCAACACCATCCGTGAGTACACCATCTCGCATGAAGATCGCGCTCGACGCGGTGGGGGGTGATCATGGCCCGGCGCCCTGTGTCGAAGGCGCGCTTCAGGCTGTGAAAGCGTTTGACGTCGAGGTCATTCTCGTCGGCGACGAGACCACCCTGAAACAGGAATGTGCGCGTCAGTCTAGTCACGATTCCCGTCTCACCATTCGGCATGCATCCCAAGTCGTCGAAATGCATGAGTCGCCTGCCGCTGTCGCTCGGAAGAAGCGGGATTCGTCGATTTGGGTTGCGACCGAGTTGGTCAAGAATGGCCATGCTGACGCGGTCGTGAGCGCCGGTAACACGGGTGCGAGCATGGTGGCGTCGTTCTTCGTGTTAGGACTGACGAAGGGGGTGGAGCGGCCGGCGATTGCCACCAGCCTGCCGACGTTGAGCGGAGAAGCGATCATGCTTGATGTGGGGGCGAACGTTGACTGCACCGCCGCGCATCTCGAGCAATTCGCCTTGATGGGCAATGAGTATGGGAAGCATCTGCTCCGTAAGCCCAATCCCCGTGTCGCGCTACTCAGCATCGGGGAGGAAGACAGCAAGGGCAATGAAGTCACCAAAGAGGCGTTCAAGCTCCTCAAGGGCAGTTCGATGAATTTCGTCGGGAATGTCGAGGGGCGCGATGTCTACAGTGGGATCGCCAACGTCATCGTCTGCGACGGGTTTATCGGCAACGTCGCCTTGAAGATTTCCGAAGGCGTGGCCGAGATGATCAAACGACTGTTGCTTAAGGAGATCGCGGGCAGTTTCATCGGGCGCTTAGCGTATCCATTGATCGCCGGGCCTTTGATGAATCTGAAACGGAAAACGGACTATGCAGAGTTCGGCGGCGCCCCATTGTTGGGCGTCAACGGGATTACGATGATTTGCCATGGCCGATCATCGGCAAAGGCTATTAAGAATGCGATTCGACGAGCCAAAGGCATGGCGGAAGGCCATGTGCACGAGCTGATTCAACGGGACATTGAAGAGAGTCACTCCCAGTCGCCGGCGGAAGAGAAGACATGAAATCCTGCATCGCGGGGACCGGCTCCTATGCGCCTGCCAGGGTGCTGACGAATGCGGATCTTGAGCGCATGGTGGCCACCTCCGATGAATGGATTCGAGAACGGACAGGTATCCGTGAGCGGCGTATCGCCGCTACCGGAGAGGCCTGTTCGGATTTGGCGGTTCAGGCCGGGAAGCGGGCGCTGACCTCGGCGGGTGTGGCGGCCACCGAGCTCGACATGATTTTGGTCGCTACCTGTACGGGTGATTATCCTCTCCCTGCAACGGCCTGTCTCGTCCAGCATCAGCTGGGGGCCACTAAAGCCGCGGCGTGCGATCTTTCTGCCGCCTGCTGCGGATTCGTCTACGCGCTCTCGGTGGCGGATGCGTATGTGAAGAACGGGATGCGCCATGTCCTGGTGATTGGATCAGAGGTGATGTCTGCCATTACCGATTGGACCGATCGGAACACCTGTGTGCTGTTTGGGGATGGAGCCGGCGCGGTCGTCGTCAGCGCAAGCGATGGAGAACGGGGGATTCTCTCGACTGACCTTCGCTCCGACGGGACGCTCTGCGAGCTGATCATGGTACCGGGAGGAGGCTCACGTACTCCACTGTCCGAACAAGTGATCGCCGAGCGTCTGCAGTACATCAAGATGAAGGGGAACGAGACGTTCAAAGTTGCCGTCCGCACCTTGGAAGAGATTGCCCGCGCGACCCTTTCGGCCAATGGCCTCCGGGTGGAGGATCTTGATCTGTATGTGCCTCACCAGGCCAATGTTCGGATTCTCAAGGCGGTGATGGAACGGCTGGGCCTTCCGATCGAAAAGGTCATGCTGAACGTCGATCGATATGGGAACACTTCTGCCGCGTCTATTCCGATTGCCCTGGATGAAGCGGTTCGCGAAGGGCGTATCAAGGATGGCTCGTTGGTGATGCTCGGGGCGTTTGGGGCAGGATTAACCTGGGCCTCTGCGGTCATCCGATGGTAGAGATCGACCAGGTCGTGCCCAGGACCATTTCGATGTGGACCCCTATTGATTGTGGGAAGGCGGCGGCTTGTCAAAACTTTTCCCGTTGACTTTGCGCGGCATTTCGAAGATATCTAACGCCCCATGACTCTAAGAATCGGGCTTGTTTTCCCTGGACAGGGTTCCCAGTCAGTCGGGATGGGAAAGGCGCTCTATGACGCTCATCCCTCATTGAAACCCGTCTATGATGAGGCCTCTACGGTCTTGGGTTATGATGTCGCTGAGTTGTGCTTCACTGGACCGGCTGAACGACTCAATCTCACGGAATTCACCCAGCCGGCCTTGCTCGTGAGCAGTGTGGCGGCGTGGAAACTGTTTGAGCCGGTCGGGATCAGGCCGGTTGCGGTGGCGGGGCATAGTTTGGGTGAGTATTCGGCGCTGGTTGCGGCAGGCGGCGTATCTTTTCGTGATGCCGTTGGCCTGGTTCAGAAACGGGGACGCTACATGTCCGAAGCCGTGGCTAAAGGAACCGGTCTTGTTGCGGCCCTGTTGGGCTTAACCGCCGAGGCGGTCAAAGATGTGTGCCGTTCGGCGTCGTCCGTCGGGGTCGTCGCGGCGGCAAACTTCAACTCGCCAGGGCAGGTGGTTATTGCCGGTGAAAAGGCGGCGGTGGAGCGGGCGATTGAATTGGCCAAAGCACAAGGCTGTAAAAAGGCCATCCCATTGCCGGTCAGTGTGCCGGTTCATACCCCGTTGATGCAGCAAGCAGCCGATCGATTGGCGAAGGACTTAGCCACGGTTCGGTGGTCGGACCTCAGCGCCCCGCTCGTGAATAATGCAGAGGCGAAAGCGATCAGCAGGGCACAGGAGATTCAAGCGTCGTTGATTCGCCAACTGCCTTCTTCGGTGTTGTGGGAAGATACCGTGCAGACAATGGGAAGCATGGGAGTCACGACGTTTGTAGAAATCGGCCCAGGCACCGTATTGACCGGTTTGATCAGACGAATTCTGCCAGAGGCGAAACTGTTGAATGTGAACGATCCGAAGTCGCTTGAAACGACGTTGCAAATTTTGAAAGTATGAAAGTCGGCCTGATAGTGATACTTTTACACATTCAAGCGTTCCAACTTTCGCATGTTTTTCGGGGGTGTTGATGTCACTACAAGGAAAGACAGCTATTGTGACCGGCGCTGCGCAAGGCATCGGTCGAGCCATTGCCGAATGCCTTGCTCAAGCTGGGGCCGACATTGCCGTGGCCGATCTCGATCCCGGCCGCTCCGGGGAAACGGTCGCCTCCGTCGAGAAGCTAGGGCAGAAGGCTCTGAACATAAAAGTCAACGTGGCTGATGCCAATGAAACCAAGGCGATGGTCGAGCAAGTCGTGAAGGCTTGGGGGAAAGTGGATATCCTCGTCAACAATGCCGGGATCACACGTGATGGTTTGTTGTTACGGATGAAAGAAGAAGATTGGAATCTGGTGCTCCAGATCAACCTGAACGGGACGTTTAACTGCACGAAAGCGGTCTTGCAGCCGATGACCAAGCAACGGTATGGTCGCATCGTCAACATCGCCTCGATCGTTGGGGTGATCGGGAACGCGGGGCAAGCAAATTACTCGGCCTCGAAGGCAGCCGTCATCGGGTTTACAAAAACGGTTGGGCGGGAATATGCAAGCCGCAACGTGACGGTGAATGCGGTGGCGCCCGGTTTCATCGACACGGCCATGACCCATGGACTACCGGCTGATGTGAAAGAAACGTTACTGAAACAAATCCCATTGGGACGGTTGGGTACGCCGGCGGATATTGCGGCGGCCGTGCGGTTTCTGGTGTCCGAGGAGGCGGCCTACATCACCGGTCATGTCTTGCACGTGAACGGCGGGATGTTGATGGTATAAGCGCGTCGAATTGTCTGGATGTACGGCCGTCACAGATCCCCATGTGACGGTGCAGTGGGTTCATACCGGGGAAGGAGGTAGTCATAGCGATGGCAACTGTTGAAGAACGAGTCAAGAAGATTATTGCCGAGCAGCTCGGTGTGGAAGAGGATGAGGTGACGCCGGAGGCCTCCTTCGTTGAAGATCTTGGGGCGGATTCGCTCGATACCGTCGAGCTGGTCATGGCGCTGGAGGAAGAGTTCTCGATCGAAATTCCCGACGAGGATGCGGAGAAGATTCTGACCGTTGGGAAGGCGCTGGACTACATCAAGGAAAAGTCCTAGAGAATGCCGACAGGAACTATCCGATCACGCGGCACGGCGCATCGTCGTCACCGGTCTTGGGCTGGTGACACCCCTGGGCACGGGTGTCGGGAAGACTTGGAAGGCGATCTGCGCCGGTGAGTCCGGGATCGGACGAATCACCAGATTTGATCCGACCGGATATGATGCTCAGATTGCGGGTGAGGTGAAAGATTTTGATCCTGCCCAGTTCATCGAAAAGAAAGAGATCAAGAAGATGGATACGTTCATCCACTACGCCGTGGGCGCCGCACTCTTGGCGGTGGATGATGCCGGGCTAAAAATAAAGCCGGAGGAGGCCACGAAGGTCGGCGTGTACATCGGCTCCGGGATCGGCGGGCTCGGATCGATCGAGCACTATCATGAGGTGCTCAGAGGCAAGGGGCCTGGCCGCGTCTCACCGTTTTTCATTCCCATGACCATCATCAATTTGGCGTCCGGGCAGGTGGCGATTCGGATCGGCGCTAAGGGGCCCAACTCATGCGCGGTGACGGCTTGCGCTACGGGTAATCATTGCATTGGAGATGCGTACCGTCTGATTCAACGTGGTGATGCCGATGTCATGGTAGCCGGCGGCGCCGAAGCGGCGGTCACGCCGCTGGGTGTGGCGGGATTCGCAGCGGCCAAAGCATTGTCGTTCAGGAATGACGAACCGACGAAGGCGAGCCGTCCCTTCGACAAGGACCGAGATGGATTTGTGCTGGGCGAAGGCGCGGGGGTCGTGGTGATTGAGGAACTGGAACATGCCCTTCGACGTGGGGGCAAAATTTACGGCGAGATCATCGGGTATGGGATGAACAGCGATGCGTACCACATTACGGCCCCACCGGAAGAAGGCGAGGGGGCCGTTCGGTGCATGGAATTAGCTCTCAAAGACGCGGGAATCGATCGCGATCAGATCGGGTATATCAACGCGCATGGTACCTCGACGATGGCCGATGCCATTGAGACGCGAGCGATCAAACGGGTGTTTGGCGATCAGGCGTTTCGCATTCCGGTCAGTTCGACTAAGTCCATGACCGGGCATCTACTCGGAGCTGCGGGTGGGATCGAAGCCATTTTCAGTCTTCTGGCGCTGTTTCACGGTATCCTCCCCCCCACGATCAATCTCGATAATCCTGATCCAGCCTGTGATTTGGATTATGTTCCCAATAAGGCACGACCTGCCGCCATTATAACAGCGTTGTCGAACTCCTTTGGATTCGGTGGAGTCAATGCCTGTTTGATCTTCAAGAGACTGGACGCGTAGCGCGAGTCACGATGACGCCGGCTTCTTCAGCCGATTCTTCTCCTGCCATATCAAACTATCGATTCACGGATTCGAGCTTCTTGGCAGAGGCGTTGACACACAAATCGTACGTGAATGAACGTCGAGACTCCGGTCAAAAACATAATGAGCGGCTTGAGTTCTTGGGGGATGCCGTGTTGTCGCTCGTCATGAGCGATTATCTGGCGAAGCGATATCCTGAGTTGAACGAAGGGGCCCTCTCACAACTCAAAGCCAAGCTCGTGAGCGAAGCGCCGTTAGCGAATGCCGCCAGGCGGCTGGATCTCGGCGCCAGACTGAAACTTGGTCGAGGCGAGGAACTTTCGAATGGGCGGGACAAAGCCTCACTGTTGGCTGATGCGTTAGAGGCCGTCATTGCGGCGGTCTATCTTGATGGAGGTTTTGAGGCCAGTCGAAACTTCACCATTGAGGCGCTGACCGATGAACTACGCCAAATCGACGTCCTGCAAGAACAACCCGGAGGGGATGATTACAAGACACGCTTCCAGGAATGGTGTCAAAAACGGTATGACTTGTTGCCTCGGTATGTGATTGTGCGAGAAACCGGGCCGGATCACCAAAAGGTATTTGAAGTGGAGGTGCAGGTGAATGACAGAGTGTTTGGGATCGGTCGAGGACACAGCAAGAAGGAAGCGGAACAGGAGGCGGCGCAACAAGCGCTGGAGCGGGCTGAGCGTTAAGCGGAGTTCGTGCTAGACTAACCGGACATTGTCATGGACAAAGTATGGGAGGTCGGTGATGCTGAAGCAAATCGGGTGGCGCATGCTGATGGGGGTGTTGGTGGGGGTGGCTCTGTCGGTTTCAGGGATCGGGTCGGTTGTAGCGGCTGACAACGCGTCGACATCAAAGACTGAAACACCGAAAGGGCCGCGCGCGATCGCTAAGACGAAATTCGGCGATATCGAGATCAAATTCTATCCGGATGTCGCGCCAAAACATGTGGATAACTTTATCAAGTTGGCAAAGTCGGGATTTTACAATGGGACGATTTTTCACCGCGTCATTCCCGGTTTCATGATTCAAGGTGGAGACCCGAATACGAAAGACTCGTTCAAAAAGGATATCTATGGGCAGGGTGGCCCCGGTCATACCGTCAAGGCGGAATTTAGCGATATCCCACACAAACGGGGCATTGTCTCCATGGCCAGAGCAGCTGATCCGGACACGGCCGGCTCTCAGTTTTTCATCGTGGTCGAGGATTCACGATTCTTGGATCGCAAGTACTCCGTGTTTGGAGAAGTGACAAGGGGCATCGGTGTCGCCGACAAGATCGTCAACCTCGCGCGCGACGAGCGGGATAATCCGAGAGAGCGGGTGGAAATAACGGTCACGATCGCGGAGTAGTATTCGTGCGTTTTCAGCATGGCGGCCGGCTTTTTGATTCCGCCTCCAGCACCGAGGCGATAAATCCGCCTGCTGGAATCACCAGTAGCGGGCAAGACGCCTTGTGAAGCACCCGCTCGCTATGGCTGCCGCGTAGCGCGTCGAGAAAACCATGACGTCCTTCGGTCGTCATGGCGATAAGATCCGTCTTGATCTCTTCCGCGGTCCCGCAGATCGCGTCCACCACGTCCCCTTGCTTGATGACGGTATCCCAACGCCAGCCGGGCATATCGGGGCAGTGGAAGTCCGGCATGTCCCCTTCCTCGCCGACATATAAAACCGTAAAGACGCCCGTCGGGCAATTGAGCCGGTATGCCATCCGAACGGCGGCCTGGAGCGCCGCCTGGCCCGGCGGCGTGGAGGCCACAGGAATCAGGATGTTCCTCAACGAGATGGACCCATCATGCAAAGAAACGAATCCCGCCGCGTCTTTCGGGATGAAGAGGGTCATCTGCCGCGATTCCAGCGCAACGGGAACCGCCACGGATTCGCTGAGCCACGGAAGACCGCTCTTGCTCTGATCAGCAGCGAGCACGACCAGATCTGTCGCGTGAGTGGTTAGGTAGGACGTGATTGATTCAATGGGATCTTGATGGATCTCTTGGACCTTTTTGACGTGGATGCCCAATTTGGCGACATCGGATCGCTGACTGTTCATGGGCAGCAGACCCCATCGCTCCAACACGGCCCGCACACCGGGAAACTCCATCCATTCCACATCCCGATCGGAGGAGACATGAAGAATGGTCAGGTTGGCTTGAGCCATCAAGGCGACCCTCAAGGCATGCACGAACGCGGCTTCGCTCGCCGGGGTGAAATCGGATGGATGGAAAATGTTCCGAAGGATAGGAATGTCGAGCGAGTCTGGAAGAGACATGGCAGTCCTCTTTTCTTGAGTCGTTAATGACGATGATGTGTACAATCGGGACTATGGCGATGAGGCTCGGCGGCGGGTGGTGGCAGGAAAGATTGGCCTGACAGGAGAATGTGTCCCGGTTCATGCTGCTTTTTGAGCTGGGCCGCGATCTCGGGATGCGCTATCTTTACATAACCGATCAGTCCTCCCAGAAACCGGTTTGACTGAAAATCGTTCCCTGATACGGTGGAAACAAACCGAGCGGCGCGATCCAGGATGTCCAGCGAGGCGGACGAGTCGGCAATGTGGTCCGAATTCTGCTTGTGAAAAGCTTCGTACTCTTTTCTTAGGTGTTCAGCAAAAACAGGCATAGGTATTCCGGGAACGTGGAGTGGGCTGAGGGTACGACGCAGGGCCTGCAGTGCCGCTATGACCTCGGCGTCCTGTCCATCTCTGCGTCCTTCAAAGTAGCCGAACGTGATCACTTCAATCAAATTGAATAGCGCCACGGTTTTGTGGCCCCCCAACTGATTCAGCTCTTGATAGAAGTCTCGCCGAACTGATGCGAATTGTACGGCCAATCGTTTCTGTTGGTAATCGCTCCCACTGTCAAGATAGGGGCAATCATTGGGGCACGAGATCCGTATCATACGGTGCTCTCCACAGCAGGGACTGCAAATCAATCCTCCGAGGGCAGGGCACGGGCGTTTGCCCTTTCGGCTGTGACAATACGCACAGGAGCTCATTTCTTCGTTCCTTCCGGCCCGGGCTTGGGAGGCGGAGGGATGAAGCCGTAGTCGGCCAGTGTGCGCCTCTCGTCCCTTGACTTCCCGATTGAAGGGGTTTCAAGTCCATTCATCTCGGCGGCATGCACATAGTGGTAGGGAACTAAAATCAGGTTGTTCACCCGATCGATCCCGAGGTCAGCCGGAGCGGGGAGATACTCGGCGATGACTTGGAAACGATGATCTCTAGTCATGCGCCAAATCTTGCCTTTTGTGAAATCCGATACGTACATATTGCCCCATTGATCGAAGTCGACTCCGCTCAGGTGTTCAAAGCGACCGGTAAAGAATCCATTCGATTCCAATTCTGCGAGCTGTCCGTCAGCAGAGATGTCAAAAATCTTGCCTTTCTCCCAGCTCACGGCGATGAGATGATTCGTCCTCGGATGAATCGCGATTCCGGCAGGTCCTGCAAGCCGTTCATCATGGATTAAAAGGCCGACTCGATGATCGGCTGACGGATCAACCCGGTAAATGGAGTTCGCCGCCTGGTCTGAAACGTACAACATGCCGTCTGGCGCGGCTGCCACGTCGGTCAGTGACACCCGCGTATGAGCCGATGTTGGGAACGAGACCGAGGCGATGAGTTTGCCCGTCGTCTTATCGAAGCGTTTCAGTTGATCCAGATCTGCGACGTAAAGAAGTGGCCCCACCACGGCCATCCCTTTCGGGGCATGCAGCAACACGTCCGCCGCGCCGCCATGGATGAATTTGAGGTGAATGATCTTTCCCTCTGCATTCAACTTCGTGATGAAGCCGTTGTTGTCTCTTGCTTCCGGCTCGCCGTTGATGTTGGAAATGAAATATTCTTTCCCGGAAGGGTCACCGACGAAACTGTTGGGCGATTCCAACCCAGTGATCTGTGCTGCCTCAATGGGTAATACAAGGCTAAGTGAGAGCGCCGAAGAGAGGAGCAGGCGGTGGTAAGAATACAAGGACAACGAAGGGATATCCAGGATTAGAATGTCGGTCATCGTATCGAAGGGTCGAAGAGGCTGTCAAGGAAGGATAGGGAAAGGAGAAGAACTGAGATGAAAGAAGACACCCGATTCCTTGTCCATAGCATTCCTGACCTCGAACCATTCTCATGAGCGTTGACTTGCATAAAATTCCCCTGCTAAGTTGCGGCGGTTTACCTGGCTGAATAGTTATAGGGAGGGGGAGAGGATCGTGGCCGCACAATTGATTGATGGAAAAGCGCTCGCGCAGCAAGTACGTGATCGTCTGGCGAAAGAATCGGCGGAACTGTTCGGCAAGACATCGATGAAACCTGGTCTCGCGACCATTTTGGTGGGTGACGATCCCGCCTCGCAAGTGTACGTTCGAAACAAGCAAAAGGCATGCGAATTGGCGGGGATCTATGTTGACGATCATAAACTCCCGGCGAGCACGACACAGGCCGAGTTATTGGCGCTGATCGACAAAAAGAATACGGACCCCAAAATCCATGGAATTCTGGTCCAGCTGCCGCTGCCGAAACACATCGACAGCAAGGTGATTCTGGAAGCCGTTTCGCCGATCAAAGATGCGGATGGCTTTCATCCTTACAACTTCGGCCGGCTGGTGGAGGGGCACCCAGTCTTCGAAGCCTGTACCCCCAAAGGCGTCATCAAGATGATTGAATCGGCAGGGATAACCATTGAGGGGAAACGGGCTGTTGTGCTGGGACGGAGCAATATTGTCGGGAAGCCGCTGGCGCTCATGCTTCTTCAACGGAATGCGACCGTCACGATCTGTCATTCAAAAACCAGAGACCTTCCCGCGGTCTGTCGTGAGGCGGAGTTGCTACTCGTCGCGATCGGAAAGGCGAAGTTTGTGACGGCCGACATGGTGCGTGAAGGGGCGGTCGTCATCGACGTGGGTATGAATAAAACGCCTGAGGGCAAGTTATGCGGCGACGTTGATTTCGAAGCCGTGAGCCAGAAGGCCGGGTGGATCAGTCCGGTCCCAGGTGGAGTCGGTCCGATGACCATCGCGATGTTGCTGGAAAATACCGTAGAGTCCGCCAAGAGGGCAGCCGGAATGAGATGAGGGGTCATTCATGAGTCGAGAGCCACAGCGCCTAATCGATGTCCTCAACCGAGGGACCTTTGCAGTCACGGTCGAGTATAACCCCCCCAAGGGCACGAACATCTCGTCCGTTTTGGAAAATGCCAAACAACTGGTGGGACGTGTCCATGGAGTGAACGTCACCGACAATACCGCCGCCGTGGTGCGTGCCGGCTCACTCCCGGTCTGTCGCCTGCTGTATGAGCTGGGGCATGACCCCGTGATGCAGTTGACCTGCCGTGATCGCAATCGGATCGCCATGCAGTCGGATCTGATGGGCGCGCATATGCTGGGGATTCGAAATATTCTGTGTCTCACCGGCGATTATCCGACGGTCGGTGATCATAAGGAGGCCAAGCCGGTGTATGATCTGGATTCAGTCCAAGTCATGCAACTCGTGCAGGGATTGAACAGCGGTCAGGACATGGCCGGGCACAAGATGGACGGTTCGACGGCGTTTACGATCGCCGCCGCCGTCACACCGGAGGCCGACCCACTCGGGCCTATGCTCGCCAAGTTTGAAGTGAAGGTGAAAGCAGGCGCCCAATTTTTCCAGACGCAAGCGGTGTACCATCCGGAGCAGTTCGCGAGCTTCATGAAGGCGGTCCGGCCCTATAAGGTCAAGGTTCTTGCCGGTATCCTTGTGCTGCGCAACCACAAGATGGCGGAGTTCATGAACGGGAATATTCCGGGCATCTCGGTTCCAAGCGAGATGATCGACGAGCTCAAAGCCGCCGGTGACAAGGCAGAGGACATTGGAGTCGCCATCGCCGTACGGACGATCAAGGCGGTGAGGCCGCACTGCGACGGCGTTCATATCATGGCGATCAAGGCCACGCACCGGTTGGCCGAGATCATCACCAAAGCTGAATTGGACTGATGACGATCCTCGATTTCCAGCAGTTCAAGCGAGAGAGGAAGAAACTCGCCGTCGTGACGGCCTATGATGCGCTGTTCGCACGTATCGTCGAGCAAGCGGGGATTCGAGTGATTCTGGTAGGGGATTCGCTGGGCATGGTCGTCCAGGGAAAACCCAATACGCTTACGGTGACGATGGATGACATGCTGTATCACACCAAGCTGGTCGCCGGGGCGGTGCAGCGAGCGCTGGTGATTGCGGACATGCCGTTTATGTCCTACCAGGCCGGCACAGAGGAGGCCCTGCGCAATGCGGGCCGATTGCTGCAAGCCGGTGCCGCTGCTGTGAAGCTGGAGGGAGGGGGCGTGATGGCAGACCGAATCAAAGCCATGACGAGCGTCGGGATTCCTGTCATGGGCCACCTAGGCATGACACCACAGTCGGTTCACGCGCTTGGCGGCTACAGGGTCCAAGGGAAAGCCGACGATCAAGCCTCCAGGTTATTGGACGATGCAAAAGCCCTTGAAGCGGCTGGGGCGTTTGCGCTGGTATTGGAAGCGGTGCCTGCCGGTCTGGCCAAGAAGATTTCTCAAACTCTTTCGATTTCTACCATCGGAATTGGAGCGGGTCCTTATTGTGACGGCCAAGTTCTCGTGCTCCACGATCTCCTTGGGCTCTTCGATACCTTTATCCCGAAATTCGTGAAGACCTACGCCCATCTTAAAGCCGATGCCCTTCAAGCACTGAGTCGCTATAAAGAAGAAGTGGAACAGGGAAAGTTTCCGAGCGATTCCGAGAGCTACCACTAAGTTTTCAGTGCGTCACCCCATGATGTTCTCTGGGCGTTGGTCTACCTCAATAAGCGGAATCTGCGGATATTGACTGACGCGGTGTTCTTGCAACGCGTTTATTAAGAGCGGTATGTCGATACCCATATATACGGAGGGAACGTTCTGCAATCGAACGACTCCCGCGTGAACGAGCTTTTGGGCAGCGGCATCGTTTCCCATGAAGCGTTTGAGATTGGCTGCGGCGAGTTGAATCAGCGCTTGGAAGAAGTTGCCTTGTGCCGAGTCGCGTCCTGCGGCATGCCACAACCCTTCAAAGACCTCATGCGATTCCCACCAATACGCGAAGTTATACAGATCAATCCCATAGAGATAGTCATCTGAACTCTTCCATTGGGCAGGCGGAAAGAGCCTTGGTTTCGGCTCCGGTTGACCATGGGAATGACCGTGGACAGTTCGTCGGGGGTGTGGTGTTCGCCCTGGCACAAAACGATACGAAGGAAACGGGCGTGACGAGTAGCGGGGCCGCGTGGTATCGGGTGGTTCTGGGTCAGTCACCATGACATTCTACATGTGACAGGGTAGTTGAAAGACTACTCGGTCTTCCAACTCGTGCTTCACGATCTCCTTGGACCCTTCGAGACAGTCGTCTCGAAATTCGGCAAGACCTACGCGCGCCTAAAAGCGGATGCTCTTCAAGCGCTGAGTCCTTATCGAGAAGAAGTCGAACAGGGAAGATTCCCGTCGGACTCAGAAAGCTATCACTAGACTCGTTCGCTTGTCGTGCCAAGGTCTTTCTTGCATATCCGGCAATCTCTGCGAATCATCACATAGCTCCACTGAAAGAGGGGGAGACAGGGCTGAGTCCGTTTGATAGAGTCCGCTTCCGACTCACATTTGGCAGGTGGATAGGCGCAATGGATTGGATTGAATGGCTGCTGAGCCGAGAGTCCAGGCAGTTCGTCTTCGACCATAACCTGTTTTTTCCTCTCCTGTTCCTCGGGCGATTCATCGGTGTCACTGCCCTTGAATGGCTGATTCCTGCACGTAAGGTGCCCTATCGTTCGCTCCTCTGGTTGGACCTTCTCGGAGCCGCAATTCTTGTCTACTCTACGACTCCAGCCGCAGGCTATCTCCGGGGTTTTCTGGCTGTCCAGCCAGTGATCCCAGAATGGATTCTGACCTTGCCGACCGCGGCGGTCTTTCTCTTGTACTACGTCGTCGGTGACTTCGGCGCCTATTGGATGCATCGGTTCTGGCATCTCAGGCTTGTTTGGCCCGTCCACAACCCTGGGTGTTTGCCTATGCCGTACTCGGCATGGCTCCTTGGTGGATAGGTCTGGCCGTGATCATGATCGTCCCACATTCTTTTGAACGACTGGATGCATATGAACGTGACCTGGCGATCGAATTGGTTGGAATGGATCATGGTGACGCCGCGCTATCCACCATATTCATCACAGCGACAATATCGGCGCTATGCGAATGCGAATTTCGGGGTAACCTTTTCGGTTTGGGACCGACTGTTCGGGACCTACCGAGATCCCGAAACATTCAGCACCGATCTACCTTCGGAATCGGTGAGAAGGTTCCTTTGGCGCGACTTGTCGCAGGGGTCTGAGCAGGGCGTGCGTTACGGCCGCGCCAGCCCATCCACTTGAAACACTCTCCGATCTTCCAATCGCACCGCCGTCAGTTGCCGTCCCCACACACAGCCGCTGTCGATTGCCAGCAGATTAGGCTCCATGTGTAGGCCGAGTGCTGCCCAATGGCCGGTGATCAAGGTGGTGTCGGCGCTTCGTCGTCCAGGAATTTGGAACCACGGCTGGTAACCTGCTGGCGTCTCTCCCGGCGACCCAGAGAAGCTGGACGTCTCTCCACTCGGCGTGCAGGCGCGAAGTTTGGTGAATATCCTGGTGATGGCAGCGAGTCGCACGGAGCCTTGCAAGGTCGGATGCCATGTCGGAGCCTGGGTGTGAAAAATCGCCTGGAGGACGGCGCGGTAGTCGTGACCCGACAAGGAGATTTCCACTTCCTGGGCGAGGGACGCCGCTTCAGGGACGGTCCATTGCGGCAACAATCCCGCATGGACCATGAAAAACGGGGGCTCGTAGAGGTGGAGGGGTTGGTATCTCAGCCATTGGAGCAATTCGTGGCGGTCCTCGGCGTCCAGTACGTCGCGAATCGTGTCTTTGGCGCGGAGGTCGACCACCTCTTCTGCAACAGCGAGCAAAAACAGATCGTGATTGCCGAGCACGACCTGTGCCGACGACCCCAAATGTTGAATGAACCGAAGGACAGCGAGTGAATCCGGGCCGCGGTTGACGAGATCGCCGACGAACCACAGTCGATCTGTCGTTGGGTCAAAGCGAATCTGTTGAACGAGGCGGTTCAAGGCATCGTGGCATCCCTGTACATCGCCGATTGCGTAGGTGGCCATAAAAGATTGTCAACGGTCAATGGTCATTAGTCACTAAAAAGAGCGAAGAGGCGACATCCTTTGCGGGATCAAGGATACCGAGCCTCGATCTTGCTCGACAGTCCGCCGCGCGCGGTGAAGGTGCCGGTGACTTTCGCCCATACAGGATGGCAGACTGTGACAATATCTTGAAGGATTCTGTTGACGCTGTTCTCGTAGAAAATGCCGAGGTTACGGTAGGCGTGGATGTACATTTTGAGCGCTTTCAGCTCAAGACATTCTTTATCGGGCATGTAGTGCAGGGTAATGGTGCCGAAGTCCGGCAAGTTGGTTTTCGGACAAATCGCCGTATACTCGGGGATCTCAATCGTTATTTCATATCCCTTATATTGATTGGGGAAGGTTTCGATGTCCGGCAGAGGTGCATTGATGCCGCTCTTCGCGTGCCGCTCGTTGTAACCCAGCTTTGTTGTCCGAGTCTTTTTTTCTACCCGTTTACTGCTCACTCCTCACCCCGCACTGTTTTTATACTTGCTTCATCCATTCAGTCTGGCCGATTTTCTCCAGTTCCACATACAGTGAGACCCATGGACATTTCATCTCGGGATAGACTTCGCACAACCCACCTTTGCGGACCCCTCCGCACGGGCCGTGCGCCATGAATTTCGGACATTCAGCTTTGGCTGAATCGTCCGGAATCGGCGGGCGTTTATGGACTCCACCGACGTGAACACCGGCATCATCTTCGCCTGGGATGAGAACGCGTAGCGGCATGATGACCAGTGTAAACGGAAATGCGGTAGATCGGCAATGTCTAAACGGGAATTATGAAGAAATTCGGAGCGACTTGTGCGATTTCCTCGTTCCGGCTGTTTGGGGCGAATGGCCTATCTCGCCGGCTTAATCTAGGCCTTCTTTTGGATACCTTGGGCCCTCTTAGAAGTTGCTTTGATTTTCATGGCGTTATACTATCTAGGAATGTTCGTTAAAAATACGTATCAAGCTGTGTGACCATAGAGACGAGAAAAGGCCGAGCAGAGATTGACAGTCTTTTTTCGGCTTTGCTAGGATGCCTGAGAAGCGGTGATCATGAATAAGTAGTGAGACTGATCGTCCAAGTCTTCAAGTTTTTCTTCGACGCATGTCGGTGGTGTGAAGAAAATCTGAGCAGCGGTCGGCCGTTGCCAACGATATAAAGGGAGGTGTCTGATGAGTCTTGATTATGTCAAGTTTTCAAATGGATTCGAGAAGTTTATGCCCAAGGAATACCGGGACATGGTCGAACATGGACCGTTTGGAAAGAAGGTCACTGTCTCGCAGATGGGGAGTTTCAAGGAAGTGTTGGAAGAACATCCCATGTGCGCCGGCTGCGCCATGACGCTCTTCATCCGACTGGCCATGATTGCGTTTCCCAATCCCGAAGACACGATTACCGTCGGGACGGCTGGTTGCGGTCGTCTGGCCATCTCTCAGGCTGCGATTCCCTTTGTCTACGGCAACTACGGTGACCAAAACGGAGTGGCGAGCGGCCTGTCCCGTGGCCTCCGTCTTCGCTTCGGCGACAAACCAAAGGACGTGGTTGTGATGGCCGGCGACGGCGGTACGGCGGACATCGGTTTCCAGCAGGTGCTCCATTCATGGTTCCGCAAGGAACGGTTTACGACGATCATGTTGGACAACGAAGTCTACGGCAATACCGGTGGCCAGGAAAGCGGCATGACCAACCGCGGCGCGGTGCTGAAGATGGCGCCGCTCGGCAAGAAGTTCGAGAAGATGGATATGTTGCAGATGGCCAAGGTCGCGGGTTGTGCCTATGTGGCGACCGTGGTGCCGAATAATCCACGCCGTGTGGAAAGCGTCATTAAGAAAGCGGTGCTGATTGCTCGCGAAGTCGGGTCGACCTACATTCAGGCCTACACGTCCTGCAACATCGAGTACGCTATTCCTACCGACAAGGTGATGGAAGATGCAAAGACGGTCGAGAATGATCGGTATCAGTTCACGGAGTATGTCAGCGAAGAGGCCAAGCAATACCTCGCCGAGCGCTATGGCTATAAGGAGTTCCTCCCCAAGCCGGCTGCTGCGATTCCCAACAAGGCCTAAGCATTCACGAGGAGGTTCACGATGGCAAAACGCTTCAACATTCGAATGGCAGGTGTCGGCGGACAGGGCGTCGTGACCGGGTCGCACATTCTGAGCACGGCCGTCATCAATGCCGGAGGCGAAAGCACGATCGTACCGTTCTATGGGTCTGAGAAACGGATGGCGCCGGTTGAAAGCTATGTCCGTGTATCGGATGAGCCCATTTATGAGATCGGTGAGATCACGTTTCCGCACATCATCATTATTTTCCACCCACAGGTCATCACGCACGGCAAGTCCTATACGATGCCGTTCTACTTTGGTCTGAAGGAAGACGGAGTTGCCCTGATTAACAATGATGGGCCGATGAATCTCCACCGAGATCAGGCGGCTGAACTGAAGAAGCTTCGGGCGAAACTGTACTACTTTCCGGCGACGAAGATCTCATTGGAAGTCGCAGGGATGGACCTCGCGACCAACATGGCGTTGATGGGCTGCATCGGCGCGATTACAGGGCTGACGAGCATGGCGGGGTTGGACCAGGCCGTCAAGGACCGGTTCCTCGGGAAAGGTTTTGTCGTATCCGGCGGTACTGCCGCCCTCGATAGTGTCGTCGAACGGAAGTTCAAGAAGAAACAAGAGCTGATCGATAAGAATGTCGCCGTCATGCGGGCCGGATGGAACTATGCGGTCGACCACGGTTGGTCCGCAGCCGATGTCAAGCGTGCCGAAGAGCCAGTGGCAACGGCCACTGCCACTGCGTAGCCGAGCCACAAAGGAGTTTTATGTACCTTGTAGCCGATATCAGTGTTGAAATCTGTGCCTCGAAAAGCTGTAAGCTCTGTACGCAGTATTGCCCGGAGGCCAATACTATTCAGTACAGCGAGGAGATGGGCAAAGAGCAAGGGTTCAAGTATGGGTCGGCCTATGTCGCAGTGGACCGCTGTAAAGGCTGTGCGCAGTGTGTGTGGGTCTGCGACAACATGGCCAAGAACAATGCCATCAAGATGATTATGATCGATCAATTGCCGAAGGCGGCGTTGACGGACAATATTACGTACGGAGAGAAGAGTACCACCGCAGTGCTTGCGAGCCCTGTTGTCGGGTAAGGAAGGGGATTCAGGCGTGGCAATCACACAAGATACCAGAGAGCGCATCATCATACCGGGTCCCGCAGGGTTTCATCCTCCGTCTGCGGCCCAGTTAGGTGTAGCCCTGCCGGATCCTGGGCAGGGATTATACTATGGTCTTCTTGAGCCGAACGAGGAGGTTGTCATCGAAGAGATGGCTCGAAAAATGCTGACGAGCCCGAATGCGACTCTCTTCCCTGGACCGCTGTTGCTCTGGGCCTGGAACGATCACGCAGTGGAAAAGGCAAAAGCCACGCTGGAAATTGCCGCGCAGATTCCGGAAGTCATGATCATTCCGATGCCGGATTACCGGCCGAAATACCCGAAGATCGATCCTGAAGAAGTGATCAACCCCAACCATCCGAATCTGACAATCTGGGGGAACAAAATCGAGGCCTGTATCTTCATCGGTGTGCATTGCCATTATGCGAATCTCACACTCAAGATGATCAGGGCGGGAACTAATTGCTGCACCATGGCGATTTGCGCGGAGCAGGGCCATGAAGACGCGATGCTGACGATCCGAGACTCCGATACGCTGAAGATCAAGCGCGTCGCGCAGATTTTCAAGCGTGTCCGTGAGGAGCTGGGAATCAAGCTGCCGGAGAACGGCGAAAATGTCCGTTTTACTGGTACACAGTCGAAGGTGCATGACGGTAAGACTCACACCAACCCGATGGCGTTCGCTCCGACTCCTGGTGGGACGGGCAGCGCGGCGATGTTCGGTCATTCTGCCGAGCAGATGAAGCGGGAAGGATAAGGCCGGGCGGCAACGCTCGAACTAGCCAAGAGGTGTAATTATGAGCGAGACCGAAGTCAAAACCAATCCACAGGGTGATCCGATTACCAGCGTTGCCGTTCCCAAGTCGGAGGGAAAAAAAGATCCTCATGGTGAGGCAAAGGGACAGCGCGTGGTGACGCCTGAGTACATGTTTCACGAGGCGCCGCGGACAAAAGAATTCATCACCGGCAGCGAGGCCGCAAAGGAAGCGATCCGTCGTTCGAATGTGGATTTGGCCATCGCCTATCCGATCACCCCGCAGAGCGAAACGATGCAGCTCGTCGGTGTGCTCTACGGCGAAGGCTATGTAAAGGAATATTACCGAGGCGAAGAGGAAGTCGGTGTGATGGCGGCCATCGCCGGAGGCTCACGTGCGGGTGTCCGTTGCTACACCGCTACGGCCGGCCCCGGTACGTTGCGTGGCCTCGAAGGCATCGCCTCCTGGCCAGGGCACCGGCTTCCGGTCGTTGCCATGTTCACCTGCCGCGTCGTCAACGCCCCGCTGGCTATTCAACCGGACAATATCGAAGTGTCCTATCTGCTCAACTGTGGCATGATCGTGTTCCACGCCGAGAATCAGCAGGACATGTTCGACTTTACGATGGCCGGTTTCTCGATCAGCGAAAAGAATGACGTGACGTTGCCCGTCGGAGTGTGCTGCGACGGGTTCTTCGTCACCCATGCTCGTGGGTACGTACGCATGCAGGATCGCGGCATTAAGCTTCCGCCGCGCGAAGCTTGGCGCGGAGCTGTTCCCGTGCTCGATGCAGAAAATCCTCCCGCGCGTCTCTCCCGCGACGCTCCGGTTCAGAAGTCGAACTTCATGGCGTACAACATTCACGCCGTCTGGCAACAGGAAGTCTGGGCGGCCGTCGAACGGTCGCGTAAATACATCGATCGGTATATGGGCGGATTGCTCACGGCGGAGAACGTCGATGATGCCGAAGTGATCATTATTGCGTCCGGCAGCGCTGCCGCGCAGTCGCGCGAAGCGGTTCGCCTCTGTAAGGAAAAGGGCATGAAGGTCGGATTGATCAAGGTCCGTTCCCTCCGCCCGTTCCCGACGAAGGAACTCCGGCAGTTGTGCGCGAATGCCAAGCTGATCGTGGTCCCAGAATTCAACTATGTCGGCTGGCTGGCCAAGGAAGTGGCGACGGCCATCTACGGCTTCTCCAAGGCAAAGATCATCGGCGGTCCACGCGTGTACGGCGGTCAGTCGATGCCAGTGGAGTTGATCGTGGACGAAGTCGAATCCGGCGTGAGCGGCAAGAAATCCACCAACGTCGCGATGTCGCAGGTCATGGGCGGCGTCGTCAGTGCTGACGAAGTCGCGCACTTCATGCGCAGCATCTAAACGAGACGATAGTCAAACACGAAGGGCCTCTCAGGTTCTCAGCCTGAGAGGCCCTTCGTGTTTCATGTCTATCTTGTCTATCTAGTAGTTATGCTTCCCGCGGCCAGACAGACCGTTCACTATCCTTGAATCTCGTCCTCGATCATCTCCTCGCTGTTCGGCATCCCATAGGCCACGTACTTCGCATAAGACAGATAGATATTCGCGCTGTCCGTCATGGCTTTCGATCCTGCCGTCATACGCACAACCTTATCCGATCCAGGTGGTTCCACGTTCTGCAACATCGTGACGTGGTCGTGCAGCAGCTTGATATAACGGTCTACAGCTGATTCGACCTCTTTATAGGCCTTCAAGATTTCGTCCGTCATAGTTGTCCTCCCTAATAGGTTGAGCATACACTAGGGCTATGCGAAGCCACAATGTCACCGTCTCGTCCATTTTGTTAACCGGGATTGAGAATTGTGCCAAAAAGGAAGGGATTTCACGAGCGCGTCTCTCGCAAGCGGTGCTTGAACTCTCAGGGCTCTTCACGAAAGGGCGAAGTGAGTTGAGCGACTCTTACCTCGAATCTCCGGTCTTTGCCGCCGCCTACCGCAACTATTTTTTGCCGGTGAACCTATCAAAGATCCAAGTGCTTCTCGATGAGATGCCTGTCGGATTGGCTTACGAAACATTCTCAGTGCTGGATCTTGGGTCCGGGCCAGGAACAGGAGCCCTGGCGGTCCTGGACTGGTGGCATGGGCGAGGTGGCACTTCTGCACTGTCCGTCGTGGCCGTAGACCGGTCGCCTACAGCGCTGCATCATGCTCAACAGCTGTGGGATGGATATTGTCGAGCCGTAGGCGTTCAAGATGCGAGTCTTCAGACCTGTGAAGCAGATGTGGAACGAGATGGTTGGCTCGCGCGAGCACGTCTCAAGGCTCCGTTCGATCTCATCATCCTTGCCAACTGCTTGAACGAGACCTACGTGGAAACGAACGATCCGGTGACGGCACGAGCTAGATTAGGGACAGAGGCATTGTCGCTACTCGCAGCTGATGGCACGCTGATGATCGTGGAGCCGGCCTTACGAAATACCTCGCGCGCACTGCATCAGGTGCGAGACCGATTACTCCAAGAGAAGCGGTGCACCGTCTATAGCCCTTGTCTCCATGAGCAGAACTGCCCAGCCTTAGCGAAGCCCGACGATTGGTGTCACGAGGAGCGAGCTTGGGAGCCGCCGGCATCAATTCAGGAAATTGATGAAACGGTGGGTTTCATCAAAGACGCGCTGAAGTTCTCGTATCTGCTGCTACGGAAGGACAGCAAGACCATCGTCGAGCGGAGGCCTGACGTCTATCGAGTGGTGAGCGAGTTGCGCGAATTAAAAGGTGAGAAGCGGGCCTGGCTGTGCAACGAGACTGGGCGGTCTGAAATCGGTCGGCAGGATCGCCTTGCCTCGTCTGAGAACGCGGCTTTTGATAAGTGGCATCGCGGCGCGATCGTGCAGATTGAGAGAATTGTGCGAAAAGAGAAGGCTGGCAAGGTGTCAGCGTTGGGGCGGATTGAACAAGATGCTGCCGTGCAAATCATTCATTCAGCATGATGAGGCGCTGCTGCGCATCTGTACCACCTGATGGGCAGTCCTCGGTATTCAGATAGGCGGTTGACCATATGTCACGCAATAGTTTACACTTTCGTGCGTGGTCAGAACATTTGCGGATCGACACACTGCGGAACTGTATGAGAGGGGTAGGGCCAAGCGGTTTCCAGTTAAGATCTGGAGTGGAGCCTTACGAAGGTTGCAGTACCTCGATTCGGCTGTCTGTGTCGATGATTTGAAGATTCCTCCGAGTAATCGATTGCACAAGCTAGAGCGAGATCGGGCGGGCCAATATTCGATTTCAGTGAACATGCGGTGGAGGATTTGCTTCCGATTTGTCGACGGCGATGCGTATGACGTTGAATTGACCGACTATCATTGAGGTGAGCTATGGCTATTCCCAACAAAGCAGTCCGAAAGGTGCGCCCCACACATCCGGGAGAGATGCTGCGTGAAGATTTTCTTCCGGATTACGGGCTGACCGTGTCGGGCCTTGCCAAAGCCATTGGAGTCTCGCGTCAGACGGTGAATGAGGTGCTTCGAGAACGGCGGGCGGTGAGCCCTGAAATGGCGCTACGGCTCTCTCGTCTGTTCGGAAACAGTCCTGAGTTCTGGTTGAATGCCCAGCGAGCGGTTGATCTGTGGGAAGCGGCTAAGCAAGCCAAGCACAGAATCGATCGTATTTCGCCGCTGACGGCCGCGTGATCATTTGGCGATAGGCTTTCGTTAGGTTCGGGAAGGTGAAATACGGACGAACCTCTCAGAGACCTTGAGGTTATTCCTGATTTCCTGTCTCCTCCCGAAGAACTCGTCTTTCGGGATGAAGGAGTCAAAGTGACCATCGCGTTGAGCAAACGAAGCGTTGAGTACTTTAAGGGAGAAGCTCGCAAACATCACACGCAGTACCAGCGCATGATCCGGCGACTGCTCGATGCCTACGCCGAGCATCATTCCCGGCCTTCGAGCGTGCGGTCAACTCGGACACGCGCCAAGTCTGCCCGTGCAGGCTAAGCCATGGCGGGGAGAGCCAAAAAGACGGAACACGCTGGACCGAAAAAGGGGCGTGGCGCCTACTGGGGTCGCAAGGCCGACGCCAAACGGGAGAGCAACAAGGTTCGGCGTGAGAACGCAAAGTGGGCCGTCCGGAAGGGCCTTGCTGATTTGGAGTGAGAAAATGGGGACTGACTTCTTAGGCCCTCTGCGGCGGAAATGCCTATAGGGACTGGATCCTTAAGTCCTTGTCAGTTGGCACGATGACGCGAGAGACCGAACAGCTTCTAGCGGTGGCTAATTACTACTTGGCAGAAGCCAGGCAGGTTCTCAAAACCAATCCCAAACTGGCGTCGATGACAATTGGCGAGATAACTCGTAGCCACAGGACACGATCGCTTTCTCCTGCTGAGATCCTTTTGGCCCACCTCGCATCCGCCGCCATTCGGCTGTCAACGATCTGCGAAATTACTGACTACCGCTTGACCGAGAATTATCGGAAGAAGTTTTATAAGGAGTCTGGAAACAGAAAGAACGGATTATCATTGTCGAAAATCAGAGCAGACATCTCGGCGAAGCCATACGAGCATCTCCATCTTTTGCTGCGCGACAATGTTGCACATGAAGAGCCTGGAATTGAGAACAATAGGCAGATGGCTAAAGATCGTGTCGCTGTACTTAAAGCAACCACCATCGAAACCTGCAATAAGGCGCTTGGCGACATTGCGAGAACGGTCAAGAAGCAGTTATGAGTGGTTAGTTATGGAATGAGCCGCGGCCTTCGACTGGGTGGATTCAGGCCGTTGTGCCACATGCTTCGAGTGAGCCGCACGTGGGATTGTTCGACATATTCAAGAAGTCTCCTGCCCCGTGCGATTTGCCAATCATTGGTGTTGTAGAATCAGCCTGCCCATATTGCAGCAGGTTATTGCAACGGAAGCCCGCCAAGAAGAAGAAATGTCCACAATGCGGAAAGTTCATCTATGTACGTACGAGGCCTCAAGATCAGTTGAAAGTCCTCGTCACTGAACAACAGGCGGACCTCCTAGAAGAGCAATGGTACATAATTAAGGGAACACATGGAGAGTATTTAGCCCAGAAACAAAAGATTGAGATGGAGCGCGCCCGACTTGCCAAACTATTTGGAGCGGCACCATCTGAGAACGATATCAAATGGGGCTTGATGGGGAAGGACGCTATGGAGCACGCCGTGAACGCGAATTGGGGTTTCTATAGGAACGCCCGATTCCAGATGGCTGAGGTGCTTCGTAAAGAGTCCAAACTTGAACAGGCTTTGTCGTTCTATTGCTGGGTCTGTTACTTGGATCTTAATGGTCTCCGAAATACATCCGGCATGAAAGACCAGGAGTTATTGCGAGAGTTCCCACCTTTTTCACCTAAAGAAGGATTTCTTGCGCCTGGTATTATCAGTCGGATGACTCGAATTATTGAAAAGCTCAATCTGGATCAGGACAGCGTTTCTCAAATATTTCAGGAAATAGCGGGGCACGACTTCAAGGGATTGAAGTTGCGTTTGCCCCCTGAAGTAGCTTGGCAAAGTGTGAGGGGGAAATTATTCAGCTAACAATTGGGCTAGGCTAGGTCGGCGGCGACGGGTTCATGAGCGACTCGTCGCCTTCTCATTTTTTAGAGCAGCGCTGGGCGGTTCTGCGTCGTGAGTTGCGCAGACTCGGGTTACCGCGCTTACCGAAAGGCCGTGGTCCGAAGCATGAGGACGGCGGCGCATGTTTGAAGTTCAGGCCAACGAACGTTGGGCCTGAACGAGTTTGCGACGCCGAGCGGCCTGAGGCTTAGCGCGGTCGAGCCGACGCGCCTGAACAGAGCAGGACGGATTAGCGTTGTTGGTGGTGGGGTGATTAAACGGTTTGCTGAACGCTGACGGCTGATAGCTGTGCGCTTGGTAGGCTAGTCCGCTTCCGGCTCTGAGCTGCCGTGCTGGTGGGAGACCTTGTCTTCCTCGAACAGCTCGGCCATTTCTTCGGCGATCACATCACCATCATCCTGAATGGCGATGAGAGGAATTTCTTTTCTCGCCTTGGGCGTGTCTTCCGGTAACGAAGGGTCCGGTTGTTTTGGCTTGTCGCTCATAGCATCAGTATACACCAACGGGGAGCACTGTGGCGCACTTATTCAAACGCTTCCAGGGACGATTTCTCCGGGAACTGCCGTTTGCAACTCAGGCAGGTCACGAAGTAATAGGCGTCTCGCACGGATATGGTGGCCCGGAAATCAAGGCTGACTCCCCGATGATTGCAGGCCGTGCAGGAAATCTCCTTTAAGCGAAACGGCACGTCCGGCTGTGTCCGGAGGTAAAACTCCATATCGGTATGGACCGGGAAGGTATAGAAGCACTTCTTACAGATGCCCCGCCAGTCACCATCGGTTCCCATGAACCGTTCGTCGATGGCGAAGCTGGACTGTTTGCAGACGGCGCATTGGACCGTATTCAAGCGCCGCTCTACCTCTTGCTGCGTAAGAGTGACCATGTCCCGAGTATAGCGGGCGGGGAAATGGAATCGCAACCGCCACGGCAGAGCCAATGAGAACGCTTGACGCCCATCGGAGTCGCGTTATACTGACAACGCTATGCATCTCATTACGGATACTCTATTGGTGGGGAGCATCGATGATGCGCAGGGGCCACCTGATGTGATCGGCACACTCCTACTCGTGGCAGAAGAGTTTACCATCACACCGGCTGCCTGGATGGACTATCATCGGATTCCCTTTAGAGAGTTTGCCAAGGCCGATCCTCTGAAGCTGATGGAAGCCGTTCAATGGCTTGAGCCGCGTGCGTCAAAAGGTCGGACATTGGTCTGTTGTCGGGCAGGCATGGGCCGCTCTGTGTCTGTGGTCATGGCCTATCTGTGTTGCGTAGAAGGTAGAACCTACGATGAGGTCTTGAAGTTGGTCATGGCTCGACGGCCCGGGGCCATGCCGCTGCCGAATCTTCAAGTCGCCATTGAACGAGTCCGCCAACTCCGTCTCGCCGCGTAATCCTGTCGTCACTCCGCACCGATTTCTTTTTTAATCCTCCAACCGCCTTGCCTTTCCTCACTCCTCATGGCGTAATGGAGCGCCTCTCTATCTTTTAACCTGGATGGGTTATGCCGGAGCTTCCAGAAGCAGAAGTCGTCGCCCGACAAATCCGTTCTCGCCTCCTCGGAGCACAATTGACCGATGTGTGGGTCGGACGTGAGGATATCGTTCGAGAAGGTTACACCACCTTGTTTTGGTATCAAGGCGCCACGCTGCAGTCTGTTGATCGATATGGCAAGAGCCTTGCCCTAGGATTTGTCAAGGATCGGGCCTGTCGCTATGTGGTGGCCGAGCTTGGGATGACGGGGTTGCTCCTGTTCCAGTCTGCGCCGACAAGGCACCCACAGCATATCCATGTGAAGATGTTGTTCGAAGGCGCCCGTGAACCGGAATTACGGTACTGGAATCCTCGTCGGTTCGGGCGACTCTCCTTGCTGGATAAGGCGGGGCTCGATCGGTATCTCACCCGTCGATTTGGTCTGGATCCGCTCTCCGCCTCGCAGCAGGACTTTGTGAGACTCCTGCAAGAGCGACGTGGCCGGCTCAAATCCCTTTTGATGCATCAGCAAGTCATCGCCGGGGTCGGGAATATCTACGCGAATGAGATTCTCTTTAGAGCCGGTTTGCACCCGCATGTTCAGGTCAGCAGACTGTCGGCGGGCAGGGTTGAAAAGCTCTACCAGATCATGTGCGAGGTCCTCCATGAGGCGATTGCCTGTGGTGGATCGAGCGTTCGAGATTTTTTTGCCCCCGATGGAACAGAAGGACAATATAAGCACAGGCACTTGGTGTACGGAAAAGAGGGTCAGCCTTGTCCAAACCGCTGCGGTCGGAACATTCGGCGTCTTCAAGGCGAGCGGAGCTCTTATT
Organism: uncultured Nitrospiraceae bacterium; assembly: GCA_963711905.1. Classification (GTDB taxonomy): domain Bacteria; phylum Nitrospirota; class Nitrospiria; order Nitrospirales; family Nitrospiraceae; genus Nitrospira_D. The sequence goes on from CAVQFZ010000001.1 coordinate 90,128, forward strand.
TGTGCCTTCGATGCCAGTCTCTTCGGTCTACAAGTAATGGTCAGAAGAGAAAAATCATTTATATTGTCGATGCTTAGTAAGAATAGGTTTGGACATTCCAGGCTAGGTCTTTTGATCCGCTTCATTTTAGTCCCTCTGGTGTCTTGAGTCATCACGCTGGTTTCCGCTACAATCCCTCTCCCCTAATCGGCTGAGTCACGACGAAGGAGAATTCTCATGGCAAAGGTTTTGGAAGGCCCCGGAATGGGGCTGATGAAGAAGTGGGGTATCCACGTTCCCAACAATGTCGTCGTCACGTCCGCAGACGAACTTGCCAAGCTCGGACAAGCCAATGACTGGATGAAGAGTTCCAAGCTGGTGGCGAAGGCGCATGAAGCCCTCGGGTCGCGCTTCAAACTTGGTCTTGTGAAGGTCGGACTCGATCTCAATGGCGCGGTGGCTGCGACCAAAGAAATGATCGGCCGCCAGGTCGGCAGCATTACCGTCTCGCAGGTCATCGTCTCCGAAATGGTTCCCCACAAAGAAGAATACTATTGTGCCGTGAAGTCCACCCGTGAAGGTACCGAGGTCCTCGTCGCCAATTGCGGCGGTATCGAAGTGGAGTCCAATTGGGAGCGTGTGAAGCGGTTATGCTTGGACGTCGGGCAGCAGCCGACGCCGGAAGCTTTGGAAAAGTTGGCGAAGGAAGCGGGTTTCACGGGTGGTCTGACGAAAAAGATGGCGGACTTCGCAGGGAAGATGTTTACCTGTTTCGACAACGAAGATGCGCAGTATCTCGAAGTGAATCCCGTCGTGACCCGCGAGAGCGACGGCGAGTTGGTCGCGCTCGATGCCGTGACCCTGCTGGACGGTGATGCCAAGTTCCGCCACCCAGATTGGAATTTCCAGTTTGCCGCGGAATTTGGGCGCGCTTACAGCAAAGATGAAGTGGAAGTCATGGCGGTTGACGGCAAGATCAAGGGGTCCGTCAAATTCATCGAAATTCCAGGCGGCGATACGGCGATGCTGCCGGCCGGCGGCGGCGCGAGTGTCTACTATTCAGATGCAGTCGTTGCGCGAGGGGGCAAGTTGGCGAACTATGCGGAGTATTCGGGGGATCCCCCCGATTGGGCCGTTGAAGTGCTGACGGAAAAGGTCTGTTCGTTGCCCGGCATCAAGAACATCATCGTCGGCGGCGCCATTGCCAACTTCACGGACGTGAAGAAAACGTTTGGAGGCATCATCAACGGATTCCGCAAGGCGAAGGGCGACGGCAAGTTGAATGGCGTGAAGATTTGGGTGCGCCGCGGCGGGCCTCGTGAAAAAGAAGGGCTCGATGCGATGCGCGCGCTCAAAGACGAAGGCTTCGATATCAACGTCTTCGATCGCAATACCCCGCTGACGGACATCGTCGACAAAGCATTGAACAAATAGTGACCAGTGATGCGTGATTAGCGGAAACAACCGCTCCTCACCGATCACTCATCACCCATCACGGTTTTCATAGGAAGAGGGAGATTTCGATGAGTATTCTGGCTAATAAAGACACCCGCGTGGTGATTCAGGGTGGGCAGGCCGGCGTGAATGCCGCGCGCCGCATGGCGGAGTTTTGCTACCTGATCAAGCGCCCATTCAACGTCGAAGCGTTCGTCTATCCGCCGGATGCCGGCAAAACCAACGAGATCCCCTACGGCAGCGGTTTAATCGCGATTCCGATCTACAAGACTATCGCGGAAGCGACGAAGAACCATCCGACGATCAACACCAGCCTCGTCTACATCGGCGCGGACCGCGCGATGAAGGGCACGATGGAAGCGCTGGACGATGCGCACATCAAGGTGGTCTCGATGATTACCGAAGGGGTGCCCGAGAAGGACGCGAAGTTGCTCGGCGCCCATGCGCGCAAGCTCGGCAAGGTGTTCAACGGCCCCTCCTCGATCGGTATCATCTCCGCCGGGTCATGCCGGTTGGGCGTGATCGGCGGAGCGTTCGACAACCTCGTGCTCTCTAAGCTGTATCGCGAAGGCTCGTTCGGCGTCATCACCAAGTCGGGCGGTCTTTCCAACGAGATCATCTGGATCTGCTCGCAGTTTGCGGACGGTATCACGACCGCCATCGGCATCGGCGGCGACGCCTATCCCGGCACCGATTATGTCAGTTACCTCGAAATGTTCGAGAAGGATCCGCAGACGAAGGCGGTCGTCATTGTCGGTGAAATGGGCGGTGATCTCGAAGAGCGGGCCGCCGAGTGGTACGGCGCGAAGAAGCGCCGGATGAAGCTGATCGGCGTGGTCTCCGGATTCTGCCAGGAAAGTTTGCCCAAGGGGATGAAGTTCGGCCATGCCGGCGCCAAGGAAGGGATGAAAGGCGAAGGCTCGGCCCGGTCGAAATCCGATGCGCTCAAGAAATCCGGGGCGATCGTCCCGCCGACATTCGGCGCGCTCGGTCCCGCGATCAAGGACACGTATCAGGAATTGCTCAAGTCCGGTCAGGTGAAAGAGCCGGTCGAACCGGCTGTCCTGCCGCGGCTGCCGAAGTCGATTGAAGAGGCGATGAAGGCCGATGAAGTCATGGTCGCGCCGCTCATCCGCACCACCATCAGCGACGACCGAGGCGACGAGCCCTGCTACGATGGATATCCGGCCTCCGAGCTCATCAACAAGGGCTATGAAATTCCTCATGTCATCGGTCTTCTCTGGGACAAGCGGCTGATCTCAAAGCAAGAGGCCGAAATCATCAAGCGAATTATGATGTTGTCCGCCGACCACGGTCCCTGCGTCAGCGGCGCCTACGCGACGATCCTCGCGGCCTGTGCCGGTATCGGCTTGTCGCAAGCGGTCGCCGCCGGCTTGATCATGATCGGGCCACGTTTCGGCGGGGCCGTGACGGATGCCGGCCGCTGGTTTAAGTATGCGGTCGATAACAAGATGAATGTGGACGAATTCCTGGGTTACATGAAGAAGAACGTCGGCCCGGTGCCGGGCATCGGTCACCGAGTGAAGAGCCTGCGCAACCCCGACAAGCGAGTGAAGGAACTCGTGGGTTACGTGAAGAGCTTGAATATCAAAACGCCCTGCCTCGACTTCGCCTTACAGGTGGAGCAAGTGACGGCGGCGAAGAAGGATAATTTGATTCTGAACGTGGATGGCACCATGGCGGCTGTGTTGGTCGATCTGGGGTTCCCGGTCGACAGTTTGAACGGCTTCTTCATCCTGTCGCGCACGATCGGCTTGATCGGCCACTGGGTCGATCAGAAACGGCAAGACAGCCGCTTGATCCGGCTGTTCGATTACCTGGTGAACTATGCGGCGCCGAAGCGGCGGGAGGTCCCGCCGTTAAAATAGGTCGCGGGAAGTGCCGCCTCTGAAGTGAAATGGTAAATGTTGAATGGTGAATGTTGAATTCCGTGTCGGATTCTCTTCAATTCACCATTTTAAAATTAAACATTCAACATTGAGGGTTCAATCATGTCTATGGATATTGCAAAGAGGCTCTACGCCAAAATGCCGGAGGTCTTCGAGAAGGCCAGAAAGAAATTCGGCCGCGGCCTCACCTTGGCCGAAAAGATTCTGGTCTCGCATGCCGACAACTTTGATGCTCAAAATTGGGAGCGTGGGAAAGCCATGTTGGCGCTTCGCCCCGATCGCGTGGCGATGCAAGATGCCACGGCGCAGATGGCCGTGCTGCAGTTCATGCAGGCGAATAAGGAGAAAGCGGCGGTGCCGAGCACGATCCACTGCGATCACTTGATTCGCGCCGAAATGGGTTCGCAGAAGGACCTGATGCGCGCGCTGGACGAAAACAAGGAAGTCTATAACTTCCTGGCATCCGCGGCGAAGAAGTACGGCATCGGCTTCTGGAAGCCGGGCGCAGGGATCATCCACCAGGTTGTGCTCGAAAATTATGCGTTCCCCGGCTGCCTCATCATCGGCACCGACTCGCATACTCCGAACGGTGGCGGGTTGGGCGGATTGGCAATCGGTGTCGGCGGTGCCGATGCCGGCGAAGTCATGGCCGGCCTGCCGTGGGAAGTGCTCCATCCGAAATTGATCGGCGTGAAACTGACCGGCAAGTTAAGCGGCTGGGCCTCCGCGAAGGACGTGATCCTCTATCTTTGCGGACTGCTCACCGTAAAAGGAGGGACGAACAAGATCGTTGAATACTTCGGCCCCGGCGCTGAGACGATCAGCGCGACCGGAAAGGGCACTATCTGCAATATGGGCGCGGAGCTCGGTGCGACGACGTCCGTGTTCCCCTTCGACCAGAAGATGGTTGCCTACATGAACATCACGGATCGCGCGGATTTGGCGAGCTTCGCCCAGGCCAACAAGGCATTGCTTGTTGCCGATCCGGAGGTCAATCAGTCGCCCGAGAAGTATTATGACCAGATCGTGGAAGTCGATCTCTCCAAGCTCGAACCGCATGTGGTCGGCCCGCATACACCGGACTTGGCCAGGCCGATCTCGAAGTTGAAGGCGGAGGCGCAAGAGAAGGGCTACCCGGTCGAGCTGAAGGCGGCCTTGATCGGCAGCTGTACCAATTCATCGTATGAAGACATCAGCCGCTCGGCGCACATTGCGCAGCAGGCGCTGAAGGCCGGCTTGAAGGCGAAGACCTCGTTTTTGGTCTCTCCGGGCTCCGAGCGCATTTATCACACGATGAAGCGTGATGGATTTCTGGACACCTTTGAGCAACTCGGCGGGACCGTACTCTCGAATTCCTGCGGCCCCTGCATCGGGCAGTGGAAACGCGCCGATGGTGTCAAAGGCAAGGCCGATTCGATCGTCAGCTCCTTCAACCGGAACTTCCCCGGCCGCAATGACGGCATCAACGAAACACTCTCGTTCTTGGCGAGTCCTGAAGTCGTGACCGCCTATGCCGTCACCGGTGATCTTGGATTTGATCCGGTCAATCAGACGCTCAAAGGCGCGGATGGGAAGGAGTTCAAGCTACAGGCGCCGGTGGGCGAAGAGCTGCCGGCCAAGGGCTTTGCCAAGGGCGAAGAGGGGTATGCTGAGCCTGCTGCAGACGGCTCGAACTTGACCGTCGACATTCCGCCGACCAGCGAGCGGTTGCAATTGTTGCAGCCGTTCCCCAAGTGGGATGGCAAGGATTTCGACAAGCTGCCGCTCTTGATCAAGACCAAGGGGAAGACCACGACCGACCATATTTCCCCGGCTGGTCCTTGGCTCAAGTTCCGCGGACATCTCGACAAGATCAGCGACAACATGTTCCTTGGCGCGAACAACGCGTTTTCGTCCGAGCCGGGGAAGGGTACGAACGTCCTGACCGGCGAAGCAAATCTCACGATGGCGCAAATTGCCAGAGCGTACAAAGCAAAAGGCATCGGGTCGATCGTCGTCGGCGACGAGAACTACGGCGAGGGCAGCAGTCGAGAGCATGCCGCCATGTCGCCGCGATTCCTCAATGTGCGCGCGGTCATCACGAAGAGCTTCGCGCGCATTCATGAAACGAATTTGAAGAAGCAGGGGATCTTGGCGTTGACCTTCGCTGATCCGAAGGATTACGAGAAGATCGAGCAGCAAGACCGCATTAGTGTGACGGGGCTGAATAGTCTGGCTCCCGGCAAGCCGGTGCAGGTGACCATACACAAGACGGATGGCAAGGCGCTCACCATCCAGGCGGACCACAGCATCACCGAGCAACAGATTGCGTGGTTCAAGGCTGGTTCGGCGTTGAACGCGCTGAACTAAACCATCGAGACACAGAGGGAGAGCCATGGCGACCAAAGCAGACAAAATCATCTATACGAAAACCGACGAAGCGCCGATGTTGGCAACCTATTCGTTCCTCCCGATCATCAATGCCTTCTCGAAGGCGGCTGGTGTGAGTGTGGAATTGCGGGATATTTCGCTGGCCGGCCGTGTGATTGCCGTATTCCCGGAATATCTGACCCCGGCTCAGAAGCAGCACGATGCGTTGGCCGAGCTGGGCGAGATGGCTAAGACGCCCGAAGCCAATATCATTAAGCTGCCGAACATCAGTGCGTCTCTGCCTCAACTCCAAGAAACGATCAAGGAATTGCAGAGCCAGGGCTACAAGCTGCCTGAGTACCCGGAAAATCCGAAAGACGATAAAGAGAAGGACATCAAGGCCCGTTACGACAAAGTCAAAGGCAGCGCCGTCAATCCGGTCCTGCGCGAAGGCAACTCCGATCGCCGCGCCCCGCTCTCCGTCAAGGCTCATACCAGGAAGCATCCGCACAAGATGGGCGCCTGGAGTCCCGATTCCAAGACGCATGTCGTCCATATGAAGGGCGGAGATTTCAGTTCGAACGAAAAGTCGGTGACGATGGATGCGGCAACTGATGCGCGGATCGAGTTCGTCGGTCAGGACGGCAAGACGACTGTGCTCAAACCGAAGGTGGCGTTGCAAGCAGGGGAAGTCATTGACGCCACGTTCATGAGTAAACGGGCGCTACGGCAATTCCTTGAGGAGCAGATCCAGGATGCCCAAAAGCAGGGCGTGTTGTTTTCGCTTCATATGAAGGCCACCATGATGAAGATCTCGGACCCGAAGATCTTCGGTCATGCCGTGACGGTCTATTACAAAGATGTGTTCGAGAAACATGCCGACACGTTCAAGAAGCTCGGCGTCGATCCGGATAATGGTCTCGGTGACGTGTATGCTAAGATCAAGTCGTTGCCGGAAGAGCAGCGCAAGGTCATCGAAGCCGATATCCAAGCGGTCTACAAGAAGCGTCCGCCCATGGCGATGGTGAATTCCGACAAGGGCATCACCAATTTGCACGTGCCCAGCGATGTAATCATCGATGCGTCCATGCCGCCGGTCATTCGAGACAGCGGCAAAATGTGGGGGCCGGACGGCAAGCTCCAGGACGTGAAGTGTGTGATTCCCGATGCCAGCTACGCGCCGATCTATCAAGAGGTCATCGAATCCTGCAAGAAGCATGGCGCGCTTGATCCAAAGACGATAGGAAGTGTGCCTAACGTCGGTTTGATGGCACAGGCGGCGGAGGAATACGGATCGCACGACAAGACTTTCAAAGCGGCGAGCAACGGCACGATGCGCGTGGTCGATGCAACCGGCAAGACGTTGTTGGAGCATAAGGTGGAGGAAGGCGATATCTGGCGGATGTGCCAGGTGAAGGATGCGCCGATTCAAGATTGGGTCAAGCTGGCGGTAAATCGCGCGAAGGCCACGGGCGCCATGGCGATTTTCTGGCTGAACAAGGATCGGGCACACGATGCTCAATTAATCATGAAGGTCGAACGGTACTTAAAGAATCACGATACCAAGGGGCTCGACATCAAGATCATGCCGCCGGCTGAGGCGATTCGTCTTTCGCTGGAACGGATCAGGGAGGGGAAAGACACGATTTCAGTGACGGGGAATGTGTTGCGCGATTATTTGACCGACTTGTTCCCAATCCTCGAAATCGGCACCAGCGCCAAGATGCTCTCGATCGTCCCGTTGCTGAACGGCGGCGGTTTGTTCGAGACCGGCGCGGGAGGATCGGCGCCGAAGCATGTACAGCAGTTCCAGGAAGAAGGCTACTTGCGGTGGGACTCCCTCGGCGAGTTTCTCGCCCTGGCTGCGTCCTTGGAGCATCTCGCCAAAGTGGGGAACAATCCGGTGGCGAAGGTCTTGGCGGATACGCTGGACCAGGCCAATGCGAAGTTCCTGGAGAGTAACAAGTCACCGGCCCGTAAGGTCGGCGAAATCGACAACCGCGGCAGCCATTTCTACCTCGCGCTCTATTGGGCGCAGGCGTTGGCGGCGCAGACGGCAGACAAGCGGATCGCGGAGCGGTTCACCAAGATCGCGAAGGATCTGAGCGACAACGAGAAGAAGATCGACGGCGAGTTGCTGGCCGCGCAAGGGAAGCCGCAGGATGTCGGCGGCTACTATCACCCGGACGATGCCAAGGCTTCCAAGGCCATGCGTCCGAGCGCGACCTTGAACGCGATCATCGATGCGATCGCCTAATAACAGTAAGGAGTAAGGGGTAAGGAGTCAGGGGGCATCACCTTACCCCTCACCTTTCACCCCTTACCAGTTTAGACCAATGGCTCAAGAGTCGTCTGAAAACGTGATCGATCAGCCCGAGGTGATGAAGCCTCGGATGGTCACGATCGAGATCGCCGGCAAGAAAGTGGACGTGCCGGAAGGGATCACGGTCGTGAAGGCGATGTGGTACGCGGGCATCGATGTCGTCCGCGGCATCGGCTGCCTCGGCGGTTTCTGCGGCGCCTGCGCCACCTACTATCGCACGAAAGACGATCCCAAGGTCCGCACCTGTCTGGCCTGCCAGACAGCGGTGCAGGACGGCATGTCGTTTACGATGATGCCGCCGTTTCCTGCCCGCAAGGCCACTTACGACATTCAGACGCTCAAAGATCCCAAGCAAGATCTCTTCAATCTCTATCCCGAAGCGCCGCTTTGCCGGAATTGCAACGCCTGCACGGAAGCCTGCCCGCAGAAAATCGACGTGCGCGAAGGGGTCTGGAAAGCCGTCTTCGGCGACTTCAAGAGCGTCTCCGAGATGTTCATGGATTGCGTCATGTGCGGGATGTGTACGCCGGTCTGTATCGCGGATATCGCGCCCAATCTGGTGGCACTCTATGTGAGCCGCGCGCAGGGCGCGCACTTCACCGAGAAGCCGGCAGGGCTTGATGCCCGCATTAAAGAAATTCAGGACGGTCAGTTCAACGACGAGTGGAACAAGGTTCTGAAGATGAACGACAATGAACTGGCCGAGCACTGTGCGACGGTTAAGTGAGCAAGTTGGAAAGTGTGAAAGTCCCAAAGTTTGAATTCTCTCGGAATATTTTTGAACTTGTCAACTTTTTAACTTGCAACTAGTGAACAATGGACATTCACGCCCTTCAACAGATCGTGCACAAGTCTCGAGATGCCCGCCGTAAGCAGACCATCCCCAAGTTTTCTCCCCCAGAACGCGATCAACTGATTCATAAGTATCATCCGGATTACAGGGCCAGCGCCTATCGGCCGATCACGTTCGGTCCCAACGAGGGCGACAAAACCGTCGTCGAGTTGGCGACGCTGCTCGAAGGTGACAGTTCCATCCAAGATCTTGCCGACCTGACCCCGCAGTATTCGTGCGATGTGCTCGTGATCGGCGGTGGAGGAGCGGGCTGCGCCGCCGCGCTCCACGCGCATGCGGCAGGGGCGCAGGTGATTCTGGCGACGAAACTGCGGCTCGGTGACTCAAACAGCGTGATGGCGCAGGGTGGGATGCAGATCTCCGTCGCGCCGGAAGATTCCCCGGTCACCCACTTCATCGATACGCTCAAGGGCGGCCACATGCAAAACGACCATGCCTTGCTCAAGGTGATGGTCGAGGAAGGGCCGTCGATTGCGAAGTGGCTCTTGGAGTTGGGTGTGCTGTTCGATCGGCAGGCCGACGGCAACCTCCATGTGAAGAAGGGCGGGGGCAGTTCCAAGCCTCGTCTTTTGACCTGTTCCGACTATACCGGCCTCGAGATTATGCGGGTCCTCAAGGACGAGGTCATCAATCAAAAGATTCAATTGCTCGAGTTTGCGGCCGCCATTGAATTGCTCAGCGACGACGAAGGGAGCTGTACCGGCGCGATCTTTAAAGATCTCGATAATCAGCGGCACGTGGTGGTGGCCGCCAAGTGCGTCATTCTGGCAACCGGCGGCATAGGCCGGCTGCACATTCAGGGGTTTCCCACGAGCAACCATTACGGCGCAACCGGCGATGGGCTCTGTCTGGCCTACCGCATGGGCGCCAAGTTGGTCCATATCGACACGTTTCAGTACCATCCATCAGGCGCGGTGTATCCCGAACAATTGATCGGCGCCTTGGTGACGGAAGGCATCCGTTCTGAAGGCGGGCAGCTGGTGAATGCGAAGGGCGAACGCTTCGTGAACGAACTCGACACGCGCGACGTCGTGTCTTCCTCGATCATCCGTGAGTGCGAAGAAGGCCGCGGGATCAGGACGATGTCCGGACGCGTCGGCGTCTGGCTAGATACCCCGTTGCTGGATGCGGAGCATGGACCCGGCACAGTGGAAAAACATTTTCCGGCGATGATGCTCCAGTTCGAGCGGTTCGGAATCGACATCAGCAAGGATCCGGTCTTGATCTATCCGACGCTGCATTATCAAAACGGCGGGGTGAAGATCGATACGAACTCGGAAACGAACGTGAGGAACCTCTTCGTCGCGGGCGAAGCCTCCGGCGGGCTGCATGGACGCAACCGCCTGATGGGCAATTCGCTGCTCGATCTCATGGTTTTCGGAAAGCGGTCCGGGTTGACCGCGGCCGGCCGCGCGAAAGCGATGAAGCCGCGCACGCTCACGCTGAAACATGTGCAGAGGTTCCGCGCCGAAGCGAAGCAGCACGGCAACGCCAGTGGTGTCATCTCGCCGATGATCCTGCCGGCGTATACCAGGAAAGTGGGATAGCGAGAGACGCGAGAAAAGCGAGAGTGGCGAGACAAGGGACTGAGTTGACCCTGCCTCTCGCAAGTCCCGCTCATCCAGCCTGTCGCGCAAGGAGAACATATGAACGTGCATGAGTTCCAAGCCAAGTCGTTATTTGCACAATTCGGTATCCCGGTTCCTCGGGGGAAGGAAATCACCTCTCCTGAAGATGCGACGGCCTGGGCCGACGAGTTGAACACCCCGGTGTTCGTCGTGAAGGCGCAGATCCACGCAGGAGGACGAGGCAAGGCCGGTGGCGTGAAGATCACGAAAGACAAAGCCGTCGTGGCTGGCTTCGCCAACGAGTTGATCGGCAAGACCTTGGTCACCCACCAGACTGGGCCGAAGGGCCGCCAGGTCCATCGGCTTTTGATGGAAGAGGGCGCCAACATCGCCAAGGAACTGTATCTCTCAATCCTGGTCGATCGCGACACAGGGTGGCCGACCTTCATCGCCAGCACCGAGGGCGGGATGGAAATCGAGGAGGTTGCTGCGCATACGCCGGAGAAAATCATCAAGGAAGCGATCGATCCGGCGGTCGGGTTCCAGGGCCACAACGGCCGCAATGTGGCCTTTGCCCTCGGCCTGCAGAATATCGAACCGGCGGCGATCAATCTCTTCGTGAAGATGTTGGGGAACCTGTATCGCCTGTTTATGGAGAAGGACGCAGCGTTGGTTGAAATCAATCCGTTGATTATTACGAAAGAAAAGAACTTGATTGCCTTGGACGGCAAGGTTTCGTTTGACGACAACGGCCTCTTTAAGCATGAAGATGTGCAGAAGATGCGCGATCTGAACGAGGAAGAGCCGCTTGAAATCGAGGCGACGGCCAACAACCTCAACTATGTCAAGCTGGACGGTAACATCGGTTGCATGGTGAACGGTGCGGGTCTCGCCATGGCGACGATGGATGTCATCAAGCTGGCCGGTAGTGAGCCGGCGAACTTCTTGGACGTCGGCGGAGGCGCCACGAAGGAGACGGTGGCAGCCGGCTTTCGCATTCTCCTGAGCGATCCGAATGTTAAAGGGATCTTCATCAATATCTTCGGCGGCATCGTCCGCTGTGAACGGATCGCGCATGGTGTCATCGAAGCGGCCAAGGAAGTCAAGATCACGGTGCCGCTGGTCGTGCGTCTGCAAGGGACCAATGCCGATGAGGGCCGCAAGCTCTTGGCCGAATCAGGCTTGAAGCTCGAAGTCGCCGACGATCTCTGGGAGGCCGCGCAGAAAATTGTGAAGCTGACAGGAAAGGTGGCCTGAGGAGGCGGGTCCTGTCGCCGAGCAGCCCAAACGTGCTCGCTTCACCCATCCCCCTGTGGGTCCCTTCCGCTGCGCGCGCTTGGGCGCCCGCTCGGCGCCACCCGCTGAAAAAACCTCGCCTCATTGGGGAGAGGGAAGGGTAAGGGGGAGGGTGAGCAAGAAATTCTGGCGAATGGGCTACAATGGCAAGTCCGGTCGACGAAGAAAAAACTAACATGAGGACTTGGTATTCGGCTGTAGTTCTCGCCCTGAAAGAGAAGGGATCAAAAGGCGTAGCGCTTCAAGATATCTACGATGCAGTTGGGAAGTTTAGGCCGCTATCAACGCACGATGTCGAACCTCATCCCAAATATCCGCAGAGAAACTATGAGCACAAGACAAGAACATGCCTGAAGACCCTAAAGGATTTTGGGCTTGTAGACCATACTGATAAAGGAGTCTATTCTCTAACACCAAAAGCAATTAAACATCTTAGAGCTTTTGAAGAGGATTCGAAAGGTCGCAGAGGTCCTAGTGAGGAAAGCTTCCGGGAACTTCTTAGAGGCCTTGGAATCGAATAGACCGATCTTCAAGAATAGGAGCTAGCTGTGAGTATTCTCGTCAATAAGAATACGCGAGTGGTGGTGCAGGGGATTACCGGCAAGGAAGGCTCGTTCCATGCGACTCAGTGCAAAGCCTATGGGACGAAGGTCGTGGCCGGGGTGACGCCAGGGAAGGCCGGGCAGGAAGTCGAAGGCATCCCGGTGTTCAACACCGTGGCAGATGCGGTGAAGAAGACCCAGTGCGATACCTCGCTGATCTTTGTGCCGCCTCCGTTCTGCGCCGACGCGATTCTCGAAGCAGCAGATGCCGGTGTGAAGTTGATCATCTGCATTACCGAGGGGATTCCAGTTAATGACATGGTGAAGGTGAAGCGGGCGCTGCGTGGTCGTGACGTACGGTTGATCGGACCGAATTGCCCCGGCGTCATCACGGTCGATGAAGCGAAGATCGGCATTATGCCGGGCTTCATTCACAAGAAGGGTGTGGTCGGAGTGGTCTCTCGCAGCGGCACCTTGACCTATGAAGCGGTGCACCAACTCTCGACCTTAGGGTTGGGAGAAACAACTTGCGTCGGCATCGGCGGTGATCCGGTGAATGGAACAGGATTTGTGGACATCTTACCGCTGTTTGAAAAGGATGCTGAGACGCAGGCGATCGTCATGATCGGCGAGATCGGCGGCGATGCCGAGGAAAAAGCGGCCGAGTTCATCAAGAAGAACGTGAAGAAACCGGTGATCAGCTTCATCGCCGGCATCACGGCGCCTTCTGGACGCCGCATGGGCCACGCCGGCGCCATTATCTCCGGCGGCAAGGGCACCGCAACCGAAAAGATGAAGGCGCTCGAAACAGCCGGCGTCAAGGTCGTCAAGAATCCTGCTGAGATCGGCGAGACGGTGAAGAAAGCGTTAGGACGGTAGTACTCCAAGGCCGCTCCTTCTGTCGGCGGCCGCCTCCGCCACAACTTGTGAGCGCCATTCTCAGGTCTGTTTGTCGGTTTCTATCCGTGACACAGGATGATCGCCATATCTTTCAATGAGTTGTTTGCTGGTGTTATGGAGTGACACTGGGCGGATTGTGATGATTGCTGCCGGACTCTGAAAAAATAGTCGATTGTCCCTTCGCCGATTGTCATGATGAGCTATTGGATTTACCGATAGCTCCAATCCGTTTTATCTATTTTGAAAAATGAACGCGGGGTTGCTACTGTGGGCGCCGTCCGCCGAATGTATACGAAAGGGGCATCCCCTCATGATCGCTCTGGAGGCGGATCGTTGGACTCTCATGCCAATAATCGCAACAGCCGAACCGGGGGTCGATTCGAGTATCACGAAGACGCAATCGTCTCGTATCGCCGCACTGACCATCGACGATAGCCTGACGGATATCAGATTTCGCGACCCAAATTCGTCGAAGAGAATGTTTTCTTTACCGTGGGAGGGTATTGAATGAAAACGAGAATTTCGGCGATCGTTTGCCTTCTCTGTGTCTTTGGCTACTCCGATCTTACACGGGCAGAAGATCCGTACAGCCAACGGGTCGCCGATCCTTATGCCCTATCCCCTGGTCTCCCGAACATGTCGTCCGGGACGTTCGAGCCCTATCTGTCCTTTATGGCGGGCGTGTCACTGCCGTTCAGTCAGGACGCCACGTTTCGTAACGGGGATGTGGACAGGGATGTGGACTATCAGATGAAACAGTCGATCGGTGGCAACGCGGGGCTCTGGTTTCCAACCAGAAACAAGTTGCTGGGATTGGACCTCGGCAGTGAAATCGAAGGCTTTATTTGGTATCCGGACGTGGCCTGCTGTCGGCCCGGATTTAATGGGACTCTTAATCCAGACGGATCGTTTGAAGGCACCACGACTGAGATCCAAGGCATCTACGTCGGCGCCAATTTCCTGCTTCGAGTACCGATGGCGATTTCCGAGGCCTATCCCAACGGGCGGTGGTTTCCGTATGTCGGGGTCGGCGGGGGAGCGCATCAGCTCGCGTATAGGATGGGTGGCTCCCGAGGGGCTACTTTTGCGAATCCCCTCACTGATCAGCGGAATACGGCTCCCGCGTTTCTGGCAAAGGGAGGAATCAAGGTCCATCTCTTCAAGTACCTGGCTGCGTTTGCTGAGGCGAAGTATACCCATGCCTTTCACGACGAGCTGGGGACGGATCGGTTCGGGGTGTCCCAACCCTTTGCAGATGGTCAATTTCTAGATCTCTATGAATCCACGATCAGAACGATCCATGTGCATGCGGGCTTGTCGCTGCACTTTGACGTGAGGCCGTAGGTTCGTTCACAATTTCAGTGCACATCCTGCCACAGGAAGGTAGGGTGTGCAGCTGAGTTTCAACTACCGACCTTTCCCTCAAACCGTTCTTTCCCTCTCAAATAACCAGGCCATAAGATCGCTTGATCCCCAGGCTGAACTCGTCGCATTGGTATGAGCAGCAATGAGTGACAGTGGGACTAAGCGACTACTGGAGAAAGGTGTATGTTGAGGGCCGGCGCTTGGGAGACCACTCGGTCGAGTCGGTGTCGGGTGAGGGTCGGCACACGGATGAATTCCACACCGAAGGCATTTTCCCTTACCCAACGGACCTTCCCCAGCTCGATGAAGATGGATGAGGTTGGATCCGGCAAAAGGACGCTCAGCTTAATATAGCTACCTGAGAGGACTGTCCGTTCACAGGTTACAGAACAGCCTGACATGGAGAGGTCTGAAACCACCCCTTCTCCGACAAATGGGGCGCCTCCGAATATCACAGGATATGCCACGGGAAGCCGCTGATGTATTCGCCAGTTCACCGATTGGTCTAACATGGTGATGTCCTCCATAGGCCGTAGTCTATCCAGGGGGATGGCAATGGGCCATTCCTCGGAGGGGGGCCTATGGCCTACCATCGGCGCTCTAACGATGAGCGGATTGGTCTAGAGGCTCGTTGAGGTTCACGCCCCGCCGAATAAGGGGCGGCACGCCTGTAAACGCCGCCGAGATGGTGAGGCGGCAGTGTTCCTCGAGAACGCCACTGGCTGGCCTTTTCAGCATCCTGTTAAGGCTTGTTGGGATTTTCCTGAAAAGAGGAAGGAGGGACGGTTGACGGAAGTTCGAGCCGTTCAAGCATGTCTTGCTTCAGTCTAGTAGGCTCCTCGATTCGGTTCTCCCTTTGCAGAGAATTCACATCTCTCGCCTTTCTCGCGTTCAATTCGATCATGTCGTGCTCGTCGCGAACTAAGTGCGGAGTCAGAAATACAAGGAGATTGAGTTTCTCGCTCGCGCGAGTCTGAACTTTGAACAGCCATCCGAGCCACGGAATATCTCCCAACCAAGGAAGCTTTTTTTCGCTAAGAACGAGGTTCTCACGCACTAATCCTCCTATCACCAGCGTCTGTTCATCCTGGGCGATCGTCGTTGTTTCCATGGATCGTTTGGTCGTTGTGGGTCCGACCGGGACAGAGGAAGTGCCCGTGCCGATCGTTTGAGCCACGTTTTCTGCGATGGCCGTGATCTCCTGCTTGAGTTCAAGGCGAATCAAGTCATCTTCAAGCACTTGCGGCGTCAATTCGAGTGTCACGCCGACGTCTTTTCGTTCAATTGTCACGAGCGTCCCGCCTGTGATGCCTTGCGCTTGCCCGGTCGGGAATGGACGATTCTCACCGACGACGATCTTGGCCTTCTGATTGTCCGCGGCCAGCACTTGCGGAGTGGAGAGGATGTTGGTGTCGGTCAGACTCAACAGGAAATTGAGGAAGACGCGGACATTCACTGTATTCAGCAGTGGGATGGCACCGCCCGAGGCCGCGCCACCCGCGAGGATTGCCGCAATAGTTGCGATCTCCTCCGGTGCCCGGTTGAGTGAGGCGATTCCCCGAACGGTATCACCTCCCCCTGCAGCGAGCACCTGCGTGGGATCGGTGCCGATCTGGCGCAGGCGATCCACTTGAACTTCCAGGATGACGGCTTCCACGAATACCTGCTTGCGCCGTATATCGAGGTCGCGGATCACCGATTGGAGATGACCCCATGCGATCTTGGTCGAACTGATCACGATGGAGTTCGTGGCCTTATCGGCAAACACTTGGACCGGAGCCTCGAATTCCGTCAGCGGTCTGATCGGTGGTCGGGTCCCGGGCGTCATCTGCGCAACGGTTTGTGAACGGGCGACCAGATTGGTCAGCACAGCGGCGAGATCTGTCGCGTTGGCGTGTTTCAGCTTATACACAAACACGCCTCGTTCCGGCGGAAGATCACCCATGAGTACAATTTGATAGAGATTCCCTCCTTTTGGGACCACAGCCAAACGGGCCGCTTCCAATGCCGCCACGAACATGTTGAAGGCCTGGTCGGGTGAGACCTTGGTCGGAGAAAACACGGAAATTTTTCCGCCCTGCTTTTTAACGGTTTCATCCAACACAAAGTTTTTTCCGGTGATCTCACTGATAAAACGGACGAAGACCGGGACATCGACTTCGTTAAAATCCAGCGCGATCTTTGCTGGGTGGCCTCCAGCTCCCTGTGAGAATAAAGAAGCAGGGCAGGTCAAGGAGACAAGGAGTAACAAGACTAGGCAGGTTCTAAGTTGCCTGATCTTGTTCGATGAGTGACAAGATATTGGAAGGACTTGCACGATGGACTATCGATTCCGTGGCATCAGCTGAGCTGGATACGTGGGTCTGACGGTATCATAGGCGTATCGAAGGACACAACCAGTATGAAGTTTTTCGAGAGAGCGCCCTTCCAAGATAGTTAATTTCTTTCACGAAACACCGATAAAGAGAGGCGACGCGCATGGGCCGGGCAACCAAACCTAGGAAACGTATCTGCGACGACCATCTTGCGCGTTCTCTTTTCACAAATACACTGATGGATCTGCTTCACTCTGAGTACATCCGATTTTGAGTCCTCTCCCACTGACCAAGCCGGGAAGGACAAAGGGTCGTCCAGAATTGGATGGACGATGGAAAGGCAAGGAGTGCTCTCGATAAAACCATTAATTTACAATGACTTGTTTAATGAATCATGGAGAGAGTGAGGCATCTCAATTGCAGCCTCCCCAAAGGTTTCACCCCTATATCAATGGCAAACTTCATTGTAAACATCATTGCAAACTCAAGGGAGTCGGGGAGCGGATTGTGCCCCTGATGCAGGCTGCTAGGGTGTAGGGATCTGCTAAGGTTGTAGCGTGCGCTCAAATAAAAAACCCCCTTTAAAATCAGATAAATCCCAGGCCATCCGTGGCCACAAGCGTGGCGTGGTCGGCTACAGCAGGAAGACCGCTCTTCTTGAGGATGCCATCACCCAAATGAATGCCGGAAAGTATGGGCGTTCTTCTGCCGCGCTGAAGGAATTATTGGCGCTTGACCCGAACAACATGGAGGCGCGGCGGCTTTTCGCCACCCTTCACCTTCGCCTCGGGAGCCTTATCCCGGCGAGGCAAGCCTTTGACTCACTCATCAGCGAGGCGTTTCAGCGCCAAGATTACTGGCTCGCGGAATCGTTGCTTCGCGAATACTTGGCTGCCGGTCCGCGATGTGTTCCGTTCCTGGAGAAACTTGGGGCGCTCTATCAGGAAAAAGGAGACGCACTCGAGGCCGTGGCTGAGTACGGCAAGGCGATCGATATCTTGATCGAAGACCCTGACCCAGACAATCCACAGCATCCCTCCCAGCTGTATGCAAAAATACGAGAACTCGCTCCGGCGAGTCCAGTGTCCTTTCGGTTGGCTTCCTTCTTTGACGCGCAAACCGGTGAGGTGCTGGCCCGTCAGCCTATCGATTCTGGACAATCGATCGTCGCCCCTTCACTCGACATGCCTGAGGGAGGTCAGGGTATTCCGGCAGGCCCTGAACTGATGGATGGGGTGATGCCGTGGGAGATTCAGGATTCTCCGCCGCCGCCGGATTCCCTCAACCCAGCCGACCCATTCGAGTCATCAACGTCTCTTATCCCGCCGGTGATCACGGATCTTTCTGCAGATCAAGTCCAGACTTTCGATGGAGAGTCGGCACCCGCTGATCCACCCTTAGAGCAGACCGCGAGCAGCGCGAGTGAAGTGCGAGGTGATGCATCGGAAGAAACTGCCACCCCTGAATTGGGGAATGCTCCTTCTGAAGCGCAGATAGAGGATCTTTTCAGAGAGGTTATTCCTAAAGGTGCCCATGCATCCCATCCATCCCATCCGTTCGCTCCCCTCTTAGAGCCCACTGAGCATTCAGAGACAGAACCAAGTCCGGATCCAGCCGTGTCAATAGATACTCCTGCTATGGCCCAGGAACAAGATCGGTTGTCGGCCGAGGCTGAACCAGAGGCACCCCATGATGAAAGTGGCTCATTAACGAATTCCGAGTCGACGGAATCTTCCACTGTCTCGCATTTTCCTATTAGCGTAGCCTCGTCGATCGAAGATACCGGCGTAATGTCTTCATCCCAGATTGAAGAGATAGCAGCGCCCTCATTCTTGAGAACGGAACCCTCGACCGATGGACCAATGGAGGCAGAGGATAGACTACCCTGTCTGCCACAAGCGGTCGAGACCGATTCGAGGGAGGTCGTGACAGAACAGTCTTCAGGCACACCGGCTCCAGCGAGTCCAGAGCCGGTTTCAGCCAATGAGATTTCAGAACCATGGAAGCAACCCGGCTTCTCATGGGAATCCGTATTTAACAGTGCCTGGAAGTTCGGCAGCGATCATTCCTCGCCTGTCTCCCCGTCTGAATTCATCCAGACGAACGTCGAGGAAGCACCTCCTCCAGCCCCGGCAGCGGCACCTCCCCAGGAACAAGTGTTAGAAAACCAAGCGGTTGAAATTCATGAGCGCGAAGAATCACGGTCGCTCGCAGACCAAACCTCTTCTGGATCTCCTATTGTGCCGATGCCATGGGATCAAGTTCAGGAGTCGGTCATTTCGATTTCCCCGGCGCAGGCGGCAGATCCTTCGATGACAGAGAGTATGAATCCGGCGATGGAACGAACGCTTGATCCAGGTGAACCGCACGTGACACCACAAGTTAGTGAAGACCAGGCTCAGCTTCCTCCTTCGCCCGATGTATCTGCTGCAGAAACGGATTCATTCTCGATTGTGCAAACTCCACAGGCGCCGGTCTCGCCTGAGCCGGAGATTTCTACTGTTGATTTGAGACAAGCCTCTTTTCCTACAGAAAGAGACCCCATCTTCGTAGAACCAGAGCTGCAGCTTCCAGTGGTGAGCGCTCCTATGATGGATGAGTCGCCGCCGTCGGAAGACTCTCCAGCAACGATCGTGTCGCCGGTTCTAGCGCACGGACCGGTCGCAGCCGAGGTGGTGGCTCCCTCAGAATGTCCGCCTCAGAGCGTTGATCCAGGCTTGAGCACGGATGATGATCCTGCGATCGCTGCCGCTCAGAGCCCTGTCCAAGAGTCTACGGAAGAGCCTCCCGTTGCCCCATCACAACCTACCAGCGAGACGTGGAACGGAGAAACCTATGAGATCTCGCTTCCCTCCCCCCTGCTAAAGCCGGCGGACATCTGGGAACCGCCGCCTGAAATAGCGGCAATCCACGATCCCGCCGGAGAGACGGCAGAGGTACAGGATCATGAACGGCCCCCGTGGGAGACTGCGTGTGTTGAGGCGCGGCCTACTATTCCTGAACTGGCTCCTGAACCGGTTTCTGAACCAGTGCCTGAACAAGAGGAAAGGGTCCAAGCAGGAGAATCGATTCGATTCATCGAGCCACCTCAAGCCTCTCCTGTTGCACAGATACCGCCGACCATTTCAGACCAGCAGGAACGTCAGCCGGTCGATGTCAGTGGCCGCCGCTGCGGTTGGCGTGCTCTTTGAGTCGTCTCGAAATGTCAGGGCGACTGAGACACGAGAACATGTAGTGGAGCCAAAGCCCAGCCGAAAATCAAGTTCTGCACTGGTTCGAGCCCGCCTTGCGATTGCCGGCTTTGTGAGCTCATGCTTTTCGACCACGCGTGCCATTGTGATGACCTGTGTGGGCCTGGTGATGCTCTTGGGGGTCTTCATCGCGTCAGCGATCGGCGTCGTCGGACTGACCTGGATCATCATGGAAGAGTCGCCATCTCCGGTATTTCAAAGCCTCACGACCACTCCGCAACGCACACTGTCGGATTACAAGAAAAACGGCTACTTTCTCCTTCTCGGGATTGACGCGTCGGTCGGTGACGATCCGATCCAGGTGGGATATGACCGGAAGTCTGATGCCGACGATGGCAAGTCGGCGTTGGCTTGTTTCGGGGGTTCCGGATCGAGGACGATCGAGGGATCGAAGGCATCGGCCAATGTCATGCGTGGATGGTTTCGCAGTTCTGATCCGGTCGGTCAGTTCAAATCCCATCCGGACTCCATCCAGGGATGGGGCAACCAGCATCAGCCGGCGCTCAATCGGTATGGCCAGTGGCAAAAACTACCCTTTGAAGACTGGGGGTATGGCCAAACTGTCAGCCCGCCCTGCACCGCGATGGTTTTCGCCCACCAACTCCATGTGGCGGGTGGCTTTCTACAAAGTGCCGATCTCGGCGTCGACCGACTTGAAACGGACATGGAAGCGTGGCGTATCGTACTGAGTCAGGCAAAGACTTTGGCGGTGAAAATGCTGGCACTGCAGGCGATCAATGACGACCTTGCAGTCGCCTCGGGGTTACTCGTGCGCTCCGACTTCGACGGAAAATACCTGGGGCGCGTCACCAAATTCCTTCGCCCGCTTGATCAGGGAGAACTCTCGATGCGCTGGCCCATGCAAAGCGAACTGGTCGCGGCCTCGAAGACATACAAGACCCAGCTGAGAGCCGCGAAAGCCGAAGAGCAGCCGGCGTATACCCTGGTGGCATCGGCTCTCCCGTTGCCGATGCAACGCCGTCTCAACGACTATGCGGAATATTACGACGCATCTTACAAAGCTGCCGGCGAAGGGCAATATGGCTCGTTGCCGAAGTGGAAACACTATATCCGATTTCCAGCGTCCGGCCTGATGGACTATCTCACGAATCCGATCGAGAATATTGTTGGTCTTGAACCGCTTCCTCCATGGGACCTCTACAACGGATTCGTGGTCGATACGGATGCCCGCCTCCGGCTTGCCGGTTTACAAGCCTGGCTCAGGCGTGGCCCCGCAGATGGAGATTTCCTCACACGGATCGCGAAAGCAGGGCAAAAGTTCTATGATCCTTATACCGGCTTACCGATGTTGGTGAACATGAAAAAGGGCGCCCTCTATAGTGTCGGATATGACGGTAAAGACCAAGATGCCAATCCTCAGTCGGATGTGGTGGTAGAGATTCCTATCGGACAAACGTCTGCCGCTCCGACGAAACCATCAACGGCTTCTTCCAAGTCCAGATAAGCTTTTTCAACTCCTCTGCTCTACCTCTGGCAGCGCTTGCTTGACAGAGCTTCGAGTATTGCACACAATCAGCGCGCAGTATTCAGACGATGAGGCTCTTCATGAGGTATTCACAACAACTATTCAGCGGTCGTCTTTCCGTGAAGAAGGGCAGGACGTTTCCCACTCCTCTTCCGACACAGATCGTATCCAACGAGGAGTTTCTTCCCATTTGCCAGACGGCCGAGCAGGCTCGCGTCGAACGGGTCACGAGAGAGTTGGTGGACAAGGCGGCAGCTCGGCGGGGGATAACACGTCGGGAGTTCTTGACAACAACGGGCGGTATGGCGGCCGCGCTACTGGCCATGAACGGCGCATTCGGCCGCTTTTTTAATATCAGGGATATCGAGTTATTCGAAACAGCAGCGTTTGCCGAGCAGCAGAGAGATCCGTATTTTATCTTTGATGTGCAGACCCACTACGTCAGTTCCCACTACGATCTTTCCGATGCCGAAGCCGGTCGGAAGGGCGCCGTTTCCAAACAGGCCCTGCTGTCGTTGAGGAAGTCCATTCGCGAAGCGGGGCTCAACCCAAAGCTGGCAGGTGATCGAGGCACTCTCGATGATCTGTCATGGAAGAATTTTGTGAAGGAAGTGTTTTTCGACAGTGAAACCACTGTCGGGTTGATCAGCACGCCGCCGGGACCCTATCCGCAAGAAGCCGTTGTCCCACCAAAAGAAATGGCCCACATTCGTGATGAGATCAATCGGTTGGCTGGCTCGCAACGGATGTTGGCCCACGGTCTGGCGACGCCGCAGCTGGGTGCGGCTGATTTGGAATTCATGGCGATGCAGGCCGAAACCCTCAAGGTCGATGCGTGGAAATGCTACACCGGTGCCTGCCCGAAGGGGTTCGACCGAGGCTGGCGAATGGACGATGAGCGCGTCGCCTATCCGATGTTGGAGCAGGCTCGGAAGCTCAACGTGAAGCGGGTCTGCGTCCACAAGGGATTGCCCCTCGGTCCCGTGCCGGACTACAACCATCCGAGAGATCTGATCAAGGCGGCCAAGGATTTTCCAGACCTCAACTTTTTGGTGTATCACTCGGGGCTCCGTGGCGTGGCATCGATCGAGCAGGTATTTTCGAAGACCGGTGAAATCCCCTGGACCACCGAGTTCTGCCGGATGAAGGACGCGGAGCCGAGCCTCTCCAATATCTATATGGAGCTGGGCTCTACCTTCGCCCAATTGGTGACGACCCATCCATTGATTTGTGCGCATCTGTTGGGACAGATCATTCGGTCGTTCGGCATGGATCACGTCCTGTGGGGAACAGACTCCATCTGGTATGGAACGCCGCAATGGCAGATCGAGGCGTTTCGGCGATTCCAAATCCCCGAAGAATTGATCGAGAAGCATCAGTATCAGCCGCTGACGAGGCGGGTGAAGGAGCGGATTTTCGGATTGAACGCGGCCAAAGTGTTCGGCATTGATGTCGAGGCGAAACGGCGCGAGGTCCCGAATGACGCCCTCGGTCGGCTCAGAATGAGCTATTTGGAAGAGGGGCCGGAGCCGAGCCAACGAGTATACGGATGGGTGGCGGGATGAGTGATCGGAGCAGGTCATGTCTTCTGCTCGCGCACCGCGCACGCAAGAAATGGTTTTATCCCGTCGCCAAGAGCTATGAGATTGGCTCCGGGTCGAACAAGTTCTGTGTGGTGCTCGGTGCATGCGCGCAACGAGACATCGACCTGCTCCGATCACGGGATGGATTAATGGGGAGAAAGAGGATAAAGGAGAGACGGAATGAAGAGCGAAATCTTATATCCCGGTGCGTTTCCGATGGTGCGTATTGACCTGGGGGAGGGAGAGCACATCAAGGCTGAGTCCGGTGCGATGGTGGCCTGCTCGCCGACCATCGACATTGAAAGCAAAATGGAGGGAGGATTTTTGGGAGCGCTGTCACGAAAGTTTCTGACAGGAGAAAAGTTTTTCTTCCAGACGTTGCGCGCCAGCCGAGGCGCCGGCGAAGTGTTGCTCGCGCCGACCGTGCCCGGCGAGATTGTCGTTCTGGAACTCGACGGTGTCAACGAGTATATGGTGCAGAAGGATGGATTCCTAGCTGGTGCGGATGGGGTGAGGATCGATAGTCAGATGCAGAGTATGAGCCGTGGATTGCTGGGCGGCGAGGGGTTCTTCATCCTCAAAATGAGCGGGAAGGGGATGCTCGTCCTGAACAGCTTCGGAGCCGTTCACAAGATCGAGTTGAAACCAGGTCAGGAATATATCGTGGACAATAGTCATCTGGTGGCATGGTCCACCACGACTACGTACAACATCGAAAAAGCTACGTCCGGATGGGTGGCCAGCTTCACGTCGGGCGAAGGCTTTGTCTGCCGATTCCGCGGACCGGGCCTTGTGTTCATTCAAAGCCGCAATCCAGGCGGGTTTGGGGCGTGGGTCAGGCAGTTCATCCCGGTCAGTGAGTAGCGGCAGCTGAAAATGACCGTCAACTTTGTTCTCGGCTCACAAGAAATCCTCACCGTACCCCAAATGAGGAAGGAGCTGTCTTGGCAGCTCGGGGTGGGAGGGTGGAAACTACCACGCCTCCGGTTTCTGCACGCCTGCGGCCTCGTTCACGGCCATTTTGAGTTGCCGCACGTTACGAGATGATCGCTAGCACTCCCAACGCGCTCTGTTTCGGCGACGAATTCCCCGCCAGCGGGGCGCCGTGCCTTATCCATGTCGAACCACATGGGCTCACGATAACGTTTCTCCCTGATCGTGGTGGAGTCGAGGACCGTTCCGAATCCGTGAGATTTTCCGACCTGACCGTCTCCGCAGGTGGGTTGGATCATAATCAGCTCGTCGCAATATGGGCGGGGCCGGCTGCGGCTGGGCAGCGGACGCTGTATCTCAAAAGTCCCGATGTGATTCGTGCCTTCCGGCAAGCGGCGCCGGATCATCTGACTCAGCCACTTGAACGAGCAGCCGAGCAAGTCCGTCAGGTTCGGCAACGACATCGGATGGTGTGGGCTATCGTCGGAGGGATGCTCCTGGCCTCGGTGCTGGGCCTCTGGTTCGAGAGTGATCTGCTGGTGGAGCTTGCCGTCGACCGAATCCCCGTGGAATGGGAGCGGAAACTGGGTGAATCGGCCTATCAGGATTTCCTTGCTCGTCAGGAGGTCATGAAAGAAGGCCCAGCAGTCGTAGCCGTCAACGAGATGACCCATCGCCTGACCGGCCAGATTCCGGATAACCCCTACACATTCGAACTCACCGTCGTGAAGAGCGACGTCGTGAATGCGTTTGCCCTACCAGGCGGCTATATCGTCGTGTTTACGGGATTGATGAAAAAAGCGGAGAAGGCTGATGAAGTGGCAGGGGTGCTTGCGCACGAGCTGAACCATGTGATGCAGCGGCATGGACTCGAGCGGATCGTGAAGCAGCTTGGCTTTGTGGCTGTCGTCTCGATCTTGCTGGGGGACCAGCAAGGGTTGGGAGGAGTCATGAAGCAGCTCGGTACTGAATTGATGACCCTCAAGTTCGGCCGGGCACAGGAAACCGAAGCGGATCTGACGGGTCTTCAGCTGCTTCACCGTGCCAAGATCAATCCCAATGGCATGATTACGTTTTTTCAACGATTGGCCGAGAAAGATGACGGACGAGTCGAGTGGTTCGCCACCCACCCGATGAGCAGTGCGAGAGCTGAGCGTCTGAAAGCTGAGCTCACAGATTTGCCGAAGCAAACCCCTGAGCCGTTTACATTCGATTGGACCAAAGTTCGAACCTCGCTTGGTGCTCAAACAGGTGGTAGCCCGTGAATCGCTCGCGGCCGATCTGTATCGGGATCATTGCCGATACCCACGGTCTCTTCGACCCGATGATTGTACGTCATTTTGATGGTGTGGATCATATTGTTCACGCCGGTGATATCGGTAAGCGGACCGTCATAACACAGCTTGAGGAACTTGCACCGGTAACGGCTGTCTCAGGCAATGTCGATAAATACGAGGAGAGCGGCTTTCCGACAGAGGCTCTAGTCAGGCTGAATGGATTCCGCATCGCCATCCGGCATGTTGTCTTTGAAGCTGGAAAGCTGACCAAAGAGGGAAGAGCTTTTCTCGATGGTACCAGACCAGACATCTGTATCTTTGGTCATACCCATCAACCGAAGAATGAATGGCTCGGAGACACGCTGTTGTTCAATCCGGGATCGGCGGGTCCGAAGCGATTCACGCTGCCACGAAGGTTGGGGCTCCTCAGGATCAGTGAAGGTAAAGTCAGTGCCTCCCATGTCGCACTTGCCGACTGTGCAGGGAAGTCGGTCTGCCTGGCCAACATTTCACGTCCTCCGTCAAATGACAGGCGAGAGGATAGATGAGGAAACAACGCTTGCGTTGAAGCCACGCGGATGGAAGTGCTAGACCTTTTGGAGGAGATGAGCATGCCAGGAAAATCTAATAGAACTCCTGAGCAGAGAAGCGTGACAGGACTTCAGCTGGACCCGGTCATTGAAGCCTACAAGCGAGATATCGACCGCACATTGCTCAGAGAAAACTTGAAGCTCACGGTTGAGCAACGATTCCTGAAGTTGTGCGAGTTGCAAAGGCTGGCGACCGAACTGCGGAAGGCCGGCTCGGCCAGTGCTTCATGACGGATTTGGCTACGCTCCTTCAGCTCCTGGTCAAGCACAATATCGATTTCATCATTATCGGAGGAGGTTCCGCCACCACGCACGGATCGGCGCGGTTGACGGAAGATCTGGATGTCGTCTATGGTCGCACACCCGAGAACATGGCCAGACTCGCGGCCTGTCTAGCCCCCTACAAACCTTACCTTAGAGGAGCCCCGCCTGGGCTACCCTTTCAGTTGGATGCTGCGACAATCCAACGCGGTCTGAATTTCACACTCACGACCGAACTTGGTGCTCTTGACCTCTTCGGCGAAATTCCCGAGGGGGGTCGTTATGAGGATATGCTTCATTTTGCGGGCAAGATGTGGGTCTTCGTACGAAGGGGACTGACTCAGAAAAATTTGAGCTCGTTTTCGTACTGTGCTGGACCTGCGCCCAACGCATTGAATGAGCTCATGATGACCCCGTGATTCACAGAAAGGAATAATACGATGAACACAATGGTTCGGCGACTCCTCACCGCGTTTGTATTGATGTGTTTCATAACGGTCAGCACCGCCTGTTACGGTCCGTTCAACCTCACGAAGAATGTCTATCATTGGAACAGCAACATCAAAGGCAGCGGGCAAATCAACGACAAATGGATGAAGGAAATCGTCTTCCTCGGCATGCTGATCATACCGGCCTATATGTTCTCGGCATTGTTGGACACGTTTATCTTTAACTCGATGCACTTTTGGACTGGGGAAAGCCCGATCAAGGCTTCTGACATAAACAGTGACGGCACAAAGGTGACCACCTTGGGTGAAACCACCATCCGATGGACGCCTTCAGAAGATGGCGCAACCGTGACCTATGAACGCGGTGATGTTGTCGAGCGCCGTGCCACGATCGTGGCCAGTGCGACGGGTTATCGCCTCGTCGATGAAAACGGAAGCCTTTTGTCGGAAGCAGAGTACGGAACCGAGGGTAGTGTTCGCCTCCTCAACGGTGATGGTCGGGTGGTCAATCAATGGAACAGAAAAGAACTAAGTGCGATTGCCGATGATAGCTCAAGAAGGCGCTAAGGCATCAGACTTTGCCGGATAATCAAAAAAAATAGTCTTATACCATCCTGTAGTGAATACTGAAATAGATGGTTATCGAGTTTTGGTCAAGTTGGGACCATACAAAAAGGGGATGCTGAATATGCGAGAGACGAACTCGTTGAGGGCGGTCCGGAATAAGATCATTTTGGTGGTAATTGTGGTGAGTTTTAGCGGTTGCTCTTTCTTTGCTCCTTCAATGCAAACTATTCATGTTACTTCTTCCCCTTCCGAGGCAAAGGTCGTTGCCGGCGGAAGGCCAGTCGGCCAAACTCCGGTTCAATTCGAAGCGCACCGAGGCGAAAACCTTCTCATTGAAGTACAGAAATCTGGCTATCAGACTCAATATCGGACATCGTCACGTAGCCTCAGTACAATAGGAACTCTAGATGTTGTTGGTGGCTTCTTCTTGCTCGTGCCACTCTTTGGTCTCTTATCATCCGGTGCTTGGAAACACGATCCTGGTCAATATGGATTTATACTAGATCCGGAAAAGGGGTTAGAAAAGTGATGTGTCCTTGGAGGGTTTGATAGCAACGGAGCGTAAAAATGGAACAATCCTCAGGATGCTGGGTTCTGTCAGGAATCAGAACCGCAGTCCTGCACCCACTAATCCGTAGTGAGTGCGGAAATCGATGGCCAAGCTCTCCCAATGATAGTTGGAGGACAAATACCTATACTCGCCGAACAGAAAGAGCTTAGAACTCAAAAGAATTTGCGCTCCTCCAAGAAACTGGTGTGTAAAAGCGCGAGCTGAGTCAAAATCTTTATCGTCTCGTCCTGCGATGTTGGGGTTGAGGAGTGTCCCGTGGGACCAGCCGATGCCAGCCCCGATGTATGGCCGGATTCTTTCCCCCGGATAGCGCAGAATGAGGTTGAACGTCGTATTGATAAGGAGTAGGTCGGAGCGTCCGGTTCCATTGTCCTGCCCATTAGCGATATTGGGGAAGGAGACCGCTGCTCCGTGCATGTTGGAATCCAGTTCAAGTCCCACCACTCGATGTAGTGCTGCTGGGAAAAGCCCCGCCTTCAGCCCAGCACCGAAACCTTCCTGAATCGAAGCGGGAACGGTGGTTCCTTGGTTGAAAATATCCACATCACGGGGCCAGGCGCCTAGTGCATAGACGCTCAATTCCACGTCGCCGAATTCGGCCGCTATAGCCGCATTACGTAAGCACAAGCAACAGAGCAGCACAGTGATTGGAACGATCAGGCGTACGAGGGAAGCAAGTCCCACGGCTGCACGGGAGGATGAGAGCGAAGGGGAAAGGGCCATTCGGAAGTCGTCCCGAAGGCCCTTTCTACAGCTTGTTACAGTTGATTAGCTACCACGAACGATCGTGCACCATTCGCCGTAGATTCCCAGAATATTTTTGGCATAGTGGTCCACCGCCGCGACGGTGGTAATGTTCCCGTTGGCCTTGGCAGCCGTAATGCTTGCATCACCTTGTGCGACCAAGCCCAGGATCGAGGTGCCGCAGGCCTTGCCCTCTTTGTTCGCTGCCGATGCGTCAGTCGCGACAAAGCCGTACTTTGTTTCGTTAAAGATGCCGCCTGCCATCGGAGAGGCGACGATCTGACAGCCGACCAAACCGAGGCCCACTAGGGCAATGACCGCGAGGGAAAGTCGGGATACGTGCTTCATAGGTCCTCCTGAATAGAAGTTAATAGTTTGACTGCCTAAGTATGGAGGCAATCGTCGAAGCGGAGTATAGTCGTACCCATCGCGTTCGTCAATTTTAAATTTGGCTGAAGCTGGGAAATGAATTATGGTATTTGGGTTTGGTCGTGAAGCAGTGAATAGGTAAGAATCCTTGGGCTGAGAAAAGTTGTTGCGCTTCGCCGCGCTTCGTCTATAATCCACCCAATTGACAACGGAGCACTAGGTACTTCCCTAGTGGCAAACTTTTTTCTAAACATCAATAGTGAGTTCGGTTATACTTCGGGTCGAAGTGGGTCGTTAACCAATTTCTAACGGAGGAGGACTTATGTCGAAGAAAGTACTCTTTTTTTCGATCGCCGTGCTGTTCGGCGCTCAGACGGGTCTGGCGATGGCGGCCAATCCAGACACCGGTCCCGGCTGTGGGTTGGGAAAGATGGCCTGGGCGGATTACCAGAACCAGAAGGAGATTCTCCCCCAGGTCTTGATGGCAACTACCAACGGTACCGGGATGAACACGTTTGCAATCAGTACCGGAACCTCTGGATGTACCAATGATGGCAAAATCATGGGTGAGCATAAGACGACGATGTTTGCCTCGCTGAACTTCGAGGCGCTCAGCGCTGAGATGGCTCAAGGACAGGGCGAACACTTGGCCTCGCTGGCTTCTTTGATGGGTGTTCCAGCCGAGCGTCATGCAGCGTTCTTTGCCATGACCCAGGAGCGGTATACGTCCCTGGTTCAAGCTGGGGAAGCTTCTCCGGTCGCATTGGTGAAGTCCCTCAATGAGGCGATCGCGGGCCATCCGGTCCTCGCGCAAGCGTCGGTACGTTAAGTCATTGCCGGGGCCCTGGCAGAGATGTCGGGGCCCTTGTTGTCTCTTGTTACACCGTGCTGGTTCTCCTTCTTGCATTTCTAACCTGTTTATTTGCTCCCGTTTTTTCCATTGCGCAGCAATCCGATCATGAGCTGTATCTTAAGCAGCTCATCGACCGCGCTGAGCAAGCGAAGCTTGCAGACCAGCGGGAATGGCAATTGTTATTGCACTACCGAAAGGGCCTCTTCGGCGGATGGGAGAGCGAGCAGGACGACCCTGGGTTTTTCTTATCCCCCAATGGGAAGACGGATCCGTTTGCTGAGCTTGCTTCTACCCTTGCACAATTCTTCTCCACCGAACTAGTCGGTTCCACTCGACAGCCGGCTCAATGTGCCTTCATCGCTCGGTACCACTGGCTGAAAGAGCAACTGAAGTTTGACCCGACCCGACTTCCACCGCTTCCCTGCGAACGGTTTGATCGGTGGTACGAGGATTTCGAGGTCCAATCTATTTCTTTGATCTTTCCCTCAGCCTTTCTGAACAACCCGGCCTCCATGTTCGGCCATACCCTGTTCCGCGTTGATCAAAGGGGACAGACGGAACAGACCCGCATTCTGGCCTATACCATCAACTATGCAGCGCAGGTGCCTCCTAACGCGGGCCCTATCTATCCTATCAAAGGCATCTTCGGAAGTTATAAAGGTTATTTTTCGACGATTCCTTATTACCTCAAGGTGCGGCAGTATCGAGACATCGAAAACCGGGATATTTGGGAATATCGTCTAAATCTCACGGAAAGCCAGATTGCGGCGGTTTCTGATGCATGCGTGGGAATTAGGGAATGCGTATTTCGACTATTTCTTCTTTAAGGAGAATTGCTCGTACCATATCCTTGCGCTGTTGGATTATGCCGATCCGGATTTGCATTTGACTGATGAATTTCTTTTTTGGACCGTTCCGGCTGACACTGTCCGATTGCTCGTCTCAAAACCAGGCTTGGTGTCGGATATCACGTACCGGCCTTCTCGCAGCACGGTGATCAAACGAAAGCGAGAATCCTTGCCTGCCGAGGAGCGAGATCTGGCTCATCGGATTACCCAAGATGTTGGGGAGCTTGCCTCACCGACATTCGCTCAATTGATTCCTGCGAAGCAAGCGTTTCTGCTGGATTTAGCATCAGATTATCTGCGGTACCGTATTGAGACGACTGATTCTCCGAAACTGGAATGGAAGGAGCGTAATAAAGCTGTTTTGACAGCCCGCAGCCGGCTTCGCATCCCCTCCGAGGAGTTTGCCGTGCGCCCATTTGCGAGACAGCCCGAACTCGGCCATAAGATGCACCGAGCTGCGATCGGGGGAGGCTGGCGCAATAACGATACATTCGAAGAAGCGACCTTTCGCGGCGGTTATCACGACTTGCTCGATCCAGAAATCGGGTATACCCCGGATGCGCAGATTGAAATGGCCTCTATCACGGTACGGCACTACAATCGAGCGGATCAGACACGAGTAGAACGGGCCACGTTGCTGAATCTTCTATCCCTCTCGCCTATCGACTCCGTCTTTCACGCCCCTTCATGGAAGCTCAACATTGGGATGAACACCATCCGGCATAACGATTGTCAGCTCTGCAGCAACGGCTTCTTCAACGGCGGGATCGGAGGCGCGAAAGAATTTCGGTTGCTCAAGCGGGAAGTCCTGTTTGCCTTCGCAGAGGCCGAAGCAAGCGCCAGCAAGGCCTATGACGAGATGCATCGAATCGGCGGAGGTGGAACGGTCGGCATGTTGGCTGACATCACCGAGCGGTGGAAAATTATGGCGACAGGTTCGTACTTGAAGTTTCCGTTGGGCGACAAGTCCGACGATTTTCGATGGTATGTCGGATCGCGCTTCACATTAGCCAGAAATTGGACGGTCAGGCTGGAGTACAACCATCGTGACCGGGACAATGATGTTGTCTTTTCCGTCCAGGCATTCTTCTGAAGAACGCGAGCGACTTTTTCTTGCCCGTAACAAAACGTCCTGCTACAAGTGTAGCTATCAGAGGTCCGAGATTCTCCAATGAGGCAATCTACCGAACAGATGAATTGGCAGAGTCCCCATTCGACGGTCCAATCGATCTCTCCTCATCCGCTGTTGCACCGGTACTATGATGAGCTGGAGGACAGGCAGGAATTTCTTAATGACCTGTTCAATCGCACGGCCTATCAATATCGCAATATCGATAGGCTTACGGGGTTTGGGTCCGGACTCTGGTATCGCAAACAGGCGTTACAACAGGCAGGGCTGAAGTCTGGGATGCAGGTGTTGGATGTGGCGTGCGGTCCAGGGCTGGTCACGCAATGTGCGTTGAATCTGGTTGGGCCGTCCGGGTCTGTGATCGGGCTTGATCCAAGTATCGGCATGTTGCACGAAGCGCAGAAGGGGCCTTGCCGAAACTTGGTGCGTGGCGTCGGAGAGCGCCTGCCGTTCCCTGACGGGCACTTCGATTTTCTGAGCATGGGCTATGCGCTCCGGCACGTGCCGGACCTCCGGAGCGCGTTTGCCGAGTATCGGCGGGTACTGAAGCCAGGCGGCATCGTGCTGTTGCTGGAGATTTCAAGGCCTCGATCGGCCATCCTGCTGACGCTCACGCGCTTTTACATAAAAACGGTTCTCGGCGCAGTGTTTTCCGTCACCACGAAAAGTCGGGATATGCAGCGGTTGATGGGGTATTGGTGGGATACCACCGAATCCTGCGTGTCGCCGGAAACCATTATGGACGCCCTTCGTGGAGTGGGCTTCGCGGATTGTTCGTTGAAAGAATGGTGGAGCGGGGTGCTGCGTGATTATCGTGCGGTGAAAGCGTAGAACATTTCATGACACCCTTGCCGCGATCGTCATTTGAACAAGATCTCGCCAAGCTCATTGTTCAGACACTGAAGCTCAAGGTCGATCCGGCTGCCATTGAACCGGAGAGCGCGTTGTTCGGCGAAGGGTTGGGGCTCGATTCGATCGATGCGCTGGAGCTCTCACTGACAATTTCCCAAACGTATGGTTATCAATTCAAGTCGAGTGATCCCGAGATCAGAGCGATCTTTTCTTCCCTGCGGGCGCTGGCGAGGGCGATCGAGAAGAACCGCACGAAGTGACCACGGGTGGGGCAATGCACGACATCCCCTTGATCGGCCCCTATAATCCCGATGATGTGCTGGCCTGGGAGCAGACAGGCCCCCGCACAGCCCGCCAGTTTCTTGCCGACGTGTTTTGCCTTACAGAGTTACTGCCTGATCGGCCCGCTGTGCTCAATCTTGCAACCAGCCGCTATGAGTTTCTAATTGGATTTGCCGCCGCGATCCTGCGGCGCCAAGTGACCTTGCTTCCTCAAAGCCGCGCACCCCTGACCCTTCGCCGTCTTGTCACCGACTATCCAGATGTCTACGGTTTGACGAGCCGAGGCGATACGATTGAGGGGATTGAATCGATCTCAATCCAATCCCGAGAAGGCGGGGGGCCACGGCCGTTGGACAGTCCCGCAGGTCCCCGTCAGTCAAGTCGTGGCGATCGCGTTTACCTCGGGGAGTACCGGTCAGCCGATGCCCAATAAGAAAACATGGGGAGCGCTGACTGCGGTGGCCTTCGCAACTGGGGCTAGGTTAGGGATTACAGGCAATGCTCCCACGACGGTGGTAGCGACCGTTCCTCATCAACATATGTTCGGGCTGGAGGCCTCGGTGATGCTGCCGGTCATGCATGGACTAGTCATGCATGCGGGACGTCCGCTTTTTCCGGATGACATCCGGTGCGCGTTGGCTGAGGTGAAGGGGCGGAGGATTTTGGTCACAACGCCGTTGCATCTCCGCGCCTGCGTCAGTGAGGGTGTGAGGATGCCGTTCGGCGGACTGATTCTATCGGCGACCGCGCCGCTGCCGTTGAGTCTGGCGCAAGAGACCGAACGGCGTCTTCACACCGAGGTGCATGAAATTTTTGGATTTGCCGAAGCGGGCAGTGTGGCGGAACGGCGTACGGTGGCCGGCGATCAGTGGCGGTTGCTGGAGGGGGTGCGGATGCTGCAAGACGATGCGTTGTGGATGGTCGATGCCGACTACCTTCAGGCTCCGGTGCCGGTGCCGGATCGAATTACGGTCGATGCGCAGGGCCTGTTTGTCGTCCATGGACGTGAGGCGGATCAGGTGAATATCGCCGGTCATCGGGTTTCGCTCAGTGAATTGAATCAAAAGCTTTTGGGGATCGAAGGTGTGCAGGATGGGATTTTCTTCCTGCCTGATGATAGGGCTGAGCTTGTCACAAGGCTGATGGCATTCGTCGTGGCGCCAGGGAAAAGCAGCGAGGAGGTTCAACGTGCGTTACGACGGCACATCGATCCGGTGTTTCTGCCTCGCCCCTTGGTTTGCGTGTCGAGTCTGCCTCGAAATGCCACCGGCAAACTGCCTCGTGAATCGGTGAATGAGTTGGCGCGGCAATGCTTGGAATGGTCAGGCCATGGGGCATGAACGGGTGCTGTCTATCACTCCCGATCATCCGTCGCTTGCCGGGCATTTCCCGGGCCATCCGGTTGTGCCGGGAGTGGTGTTGCTCGACGAAGTGCTCGATCTGTTGCGTCAGAGTCTGCCGGGGCCGCTGGTCGTGACGGGACTGCCGCTGGTGAAGTTTATGTCTCCCTTGAAACCGGGGGAGATCGTGACGATTCGAGTCGACGAGGAGACGTCGACTCGGGCGACATTTTCCTGCCGGGCCGAGGCTCGGCTCGTGGCATCCGGCGCCATCGAGTTTACCCACGGTTCCACGACACGCGCGAAACCGGTGTGAAGCTCACCTGGCAACAGCAGCAGGAGCGCGGCACCCGCGGCGGCATCCGAATTATGGTGTGGGTGGCGCAGAAGCTTGGCCGCCCGGTTGCCCGTGCGTTGCTGTATCCGATATGCGTCTATTTTGTCCTGAGCTCGGGAACGGCCCGACGAGCGGTCAGAGAATTTCGTGAGCGGGTGCTTGGACGCCCTGCCGGCTGGCGCGAGTTGTTCAGCCACTTGTATGCCTTTGCTTCGACGATCCTGGACCGAGTCTACTTCCTGCGTGGCCGTTTTGATCTGTTCGATATTCGGTGGGTCGACCTCGAGGCGCTCGATCGGGAGCTGGCGAAAGGCCGAGGCTGTCTCCTGATAGGCGCCCATCTCGGGAGCTTTGAAGTGCTCCGTGCCGTGGGACTCTCTCGCCGCCATGTCGAGATCCAAGTCTTGATGGATGAGCAGAACGCGCCCTTGATGCGTGGCCTGATTCAGGGATTGAATCCCGCCGTGGCAGAAACGGTCATCCAGATCGGGGGGACGGAGACGATGTTACAGGTGAAAGAATGTCTCGATCGTGGCGGGGTGGTCGGTATGATGGGCGATCGCCTGTTGCAGGACGATCATGCCGTTGCCTGCACGTTTTTTGGTCGCGAAGCTCGTTTCCCGGCCGGGGCGATGCGATTGGCCCATGTGGTCCGTGCTCCGGTCGTGCTATTTTTCGGCCTCTATCGGGGAGGGAACCGATACGAGGTGCATATCGAGCCTTTTAGTGAAGAGGTTCGGCTGTCGCATGACCAACGGGAGGCCGATCTCAAACAATGGACGCAGCGCTACGCAGATCATCTTGAGCGAATGTGCCGCCGAGCGCCGGACAACTGGTTTAACTTCTATGGATTTTGGGACGAGTCGAATTAACTGGTTGCTCCTCCTCTGTTTTCTGGTCTTGGCCGGACCTGGGCTCGGAGCGGCTGAGGAGCGCGCGCGGTGTCTTGGCGTTCTTGAGAGCCGGGATTGGACGGTCGAGCGGGTCATGGCCGCGCTCAATAGTGCGCGGGAGCCGTCGGTGTCGTTTGAAGAGACGACGTATTCATCGTTGTTGAGCGCGCCGCTCGTCGTGCGCGGGCTGCTGCGCTTCACCCCTCCGTCCACGCTGGAAAAGGAAGTGCTGGAGCCCTACCATGAACGCTATACCATTGAGGGAGATCGGGTGACCATCGAGAGCGATCGGAAACGCATCAAGAAGACCATTTCCTTGGAAGATTATCCGGCCTTGCGAAGCGTGATCGAGTCCTTCCGTGCCGGTTTCACCGGCGATGTCGATCGGCTCATGCAGCTCTATGACACCGCGCTGGACGGGACCAGGCACAAGTGGACGTTGGTGCTGCGCCCTCGTGACCCGGCAGGGCGATCGATGGTTGAAGACATCGTGTTCTCAGGCTCCGAGGGGAGGCTCGGCACCATCGTCATCCATGCAGCGGATGGCGACCGGTCGGTGATGACGCTTCGCCGAGGGGCGGTCAAATGAGAGCCGCTCGGTGGCCGGTTCTTGCCTGGATCGTCTGCTTCATCGGAGCACTCTGGCTCACGGCGACCGGCTTGTCTGTTCACAGCGATCTGAGCGATCTGCTTCCGGAAGGAACTACGAATACCCAACGGCTGCTGCTGACTCAGGTGCGTTCTGGATTGGCCGGTCGGCTGATTCTTGTCGCGATCGAGGGTGCGCATCCGGATGAATTGGCCAGACTCAGCCGAGCGTTGAGCGATGGGCTGCAAGGGAATGTGCACATCGACTTCGTGGGAAATGGGACGCAGGGACTCTCTCCCGATGAGCAGCAGCTCTTGTTTCGGTTGCGGTATCTTCTCAGCGCCACTCTGCAGGCGGACACATTTTCGGCCGACTCCTTGCGCGGAGCTCTTGAAAAACGGCTGGACGATCTACGTTCTCCACTCGGCCTCCTTTTCAAAGCGTATATTCCGGCCGATCCCACCGGAGAGTTCATTGGAATTCTTCAGGCCTGGTCCGAGTGGGAAGCGCCGACGAAATATCGAGAGGTCTGGATGTCGGCGGATCTCCACCAGGCGCTGCTCGTCGTGCAAACTAAAGCCGCCGGGTTCGATGCCGAGGCGCAAGCATCGACTCAGCAGCATATCCGGACGGTCTTTCAGCAGATTCGCACGGACTCATCATCGGTTCAGCTGCTCATGAGCGGCCCCGGGGTCTTTGCAGTGGAAATTCAGCAAACGATCGAGCAGGAGATCCGGTGGCTTTCGGTGACGGCCGCCGCGATGGTCGTTCTCTTTCTCTGCGCCACCTATCGATCGCTGACATTGATGGTCTTGAGTCTGATTCCGCTGACCAGCGGAATCCTGGCCGGCCTGGTCGCAGTCAATGGTTGGTTTGGATTTGTCCACGGCATCACCTTGGGGTTCGGGATTACGCTCCTGGGGGTTGTGGACGATTATCCCATCCATTTGTTCAGTCACTTGACTCGGAAGGAGTCTGCACCGGCAACGATGCGTGCAATCTGGCCGACGATGCGGCTGGGAATTTTGACGACAGCCATCGGATTTTCATCGTTGCTGCTTGCCGGGTTTCCCGCGTTGGCACAACTAGGCCTTTTTGCCTTGGCAGGGTTGGGAACGGCGGCAGTGGTCACTCGATGGGTGCTCCCCGTCTGTATCCCTGCCGGGTTCGTTCCTCGGGAAATCAGGCCCGAGTCTGGGTCGATTGGTAACAGCTCTGCCAAAAGCGAAAATTGTGGTGCCGGTGGCGATCATGCTTGCGACAATCGTACTGCTATGGTCTGATACGCCGCTCTGGCAGGAAGATCTGGAGAGTTTGAGCCCTCTATCGGAGGACAAGAAAGAGCTGGATCAACAGTTACGACAGAAATTGGGCGTTCCGGATGTGCGTGATCTCTTAGTCGTCGAGGGGACGACTGTCGAGGATCTCTTGGTGAAGGCGGAAGCCATGATGCCGAAGTTGGAGAGGCTACAGGAAAGTCAGGTGTTGGCCGGCTACAACATTGTTTCGCGTTATCTCCCGAGCCATCGCGCGCAGCAGGAACGCCAGAATGCTTTGCCCGAGCGGGGGCTGCTTGAGAGGCATCTCGACGTCGCCCAGAAAGGGCTGCCGTTTAAGCCCGGGTTGTTCGCTCCATTTGTGGCGGCGGTCGATGAGGCGCGGAAGCAGCCGCCGATCGATCGAGAAACATTCAAGGGGACCACGTTGGGGATGAAGTTGGAGTCGTTGCTGCTCTCGCAACAGGATCAATGGCTGGCCATTGTCCCGCTCCGTGGTGTCCTCGATCGGCGCCGGCTTGAGACGGCGGTGACGGGCTGGGGAGAGTCCTCGGTGAGTTATGTGGACCTGAAGGAGGAGTCGAACCGGCTGATGCGGGCCTATCGCAATCGGATGGCGCAGTTAGTGGGGTGGGGGACGGTCGCCATCGCGGTGTCGTTGGTGCTCGGATTGGGGTCGATCACCCTGCTTCGTCCGGTACTCGCTCCGATCGGCTGCGCCCTGATCGTTGTGGCGGCTGTTTTGAAAGGATCTGGGGAATCGCTGTCGTTATTCCATGTGGCGACTGTTCTGCTTGTGATCGGGTTGGGGCTCGATTACGCGCTCTTCTTCAATCGACAGGAAGGGACTGACATCGAGCGAGCCAGGACCATCTTTGGACTGCTGGTCTGTAGCGCGACGACGATTCTCGTGTTCGGTCTGTTGGCCTTCTCAAAGATTCCCGTGCTCCATGCGATTGGAATGACCGCAGCCTGCGGATCGTTTTGCTGCTTGCTCTTTTCCGCGTTGATGGCGCAGAGGGAGGCTTCCGGTGCCTGACCTCAAGCCGATGACGCCCGTAACGTTATCCGCCTACACCCTTGTGACGGCGAATGGCCGAGGGGTCGGCCCCGTCCTTCAGGCGCTTCGCGAACGCCGATCGGGTTTGAAGCCGTGCGATTTTGAAGATGTGACGCTGAAAACGTCGATTGGACGTGTGGCCGGCCTTGAGGATTTTTCACTCGATCACGAATTGCGGCCCTTCGATTGCCGTAACAACCGGCTGGCGTGGCTTGGTCTTCAGCAGGATGGTTTCATGGTGGCGGCGGCGGAAGCGAAACAGCGGTATGGCGCTCATCGCATTGCGGTCGTCATGGGCACCAGCACGTCCGGGATTCTTGAAACCGAACATGCGTACCGTGAGCGCAATCCGCACACCGATGAGCTTCCGGCCTGGTACACCCCACGGTATCGATATACACATAATATGTTTTCTCTGGGCCATTTCGTGAGGGCCTGTCTCGGATTGCAGGGACCGGCCATGGTGATTTCAACGGCGTGTTCGTCGAGCGCAAAAGTCTTTGCGACCGCCGCCCGATTGATACAGACCGGCTTGTGCGATGCCGCCATCGTCGGCGGGGTGGACAGTCTCTGTCTCACGACCTTGTACGGGTTTTCTGCGCTGCAACTTCTGTCGGCGGACCCATGCAGACCCTGCGACGAGGACCGCGACGGACTGTCATTGGGGGAGGCGGCCGGTTACGCATTGCTGGAGTCCAGCGAGCGAGTGGGCGGGCGAGGAACCGTGGCCCTCCTCGGCTATGGAGAGAGCACGGACGGCTATCACATGTCACATCCGCATCCGGAAGGGGCCGGGGCGATTCGCGCGATACGAAACTCTTTGGCCAGAGCCGGGCTTCGCGCGGAGGACATTGAATATATTAATCTGCACGGCACGGCGACGAGGACGAACGATTCGGTCGAGGACAAGGCCGTCTATAGCATTTTTGGCGCGCGCCCGGCCTGCAGCTCCACCAAAGGCTGGACCGGACATACGTTAGGCGCCGCCGGCATCACGGAGGCTGTGATCTCAGCGCTGTGCCTGGTCCATGGACTGATGCCCGGAACCCTCAACTGTCGGCGCGTAGATCCCTCGTTGAAAAGCCGGATTCTTCGCGAAAATCAGATCGGTTCGATGTCGCGCCTGGTGAGCAACATCTTCGGGTTCGGCGGGAACAATTGCAGCTTGGTTTTGGGGAAACTGCCATGAAGGTGTCCATCGGCGGCATCGGTCTCCTCGCGTCGGGTCTGGCCGGTTGGGAGGCCGGACGAGAGGTGCTCGCCGGGGTTCGTCCTTACCGACCGGGACCAGTGCCAGATCCGGAAGCGGAGCTGCTGCCTCCGAATGAACGGCGGCGCAGCAGTGACTGTGTCCGATGGGCCATGCAGGTCGCGCAAGAAGCCATCGGACGATCGGGTCTGGACCCGCGCGAGGTGCCGACGGTCTTTGCGTCGTCGGGGGGTGAAATGGGAGTGTTCGACAAACTCTGTCGCGCGCTCTGTACACCCGAGCGTATGATTTCTCCGACGTTGTTTCATCAATCGGTGCATAACACCGCCGCCGGGTATTGGAGTATTGCCACGGCCGGGCAACAGTCTTCGACGGCGCTGTCCTGCTACGACGATTCATTCGCAGCTGGATTGCTGGAAGCGGCCACGGTCGTGTGTGTGGAGCAACGGCCGGTCTTGCTCGTGGCCTACGATCTGGTCGTGCCGGAGCCGCTCTGCCAGGCCCGTCCCATTACCGAGGGGTTTGCCGGGGCGCTCCTGTTGGCCCCTCCATCGGATGGCTCGACCGCTGTCATGCGGGTAAGTCTTGGCGAAGCGAGGACAACAGAAGCAGCCGGTCTTGCAGACCCTGTATTGGATCGGGTTCGGCAAGATAATCCCGCCGCCCGCTCGCTGCTTCTGCTGAGCGTCGTTGCTGCAGGCGGCGGACGGACCGTGAGGCTCGACTTGTCGGATAGCCAGCAGCTTATTGTGGATCTTGAGCCATGCCGCATTTGACCAAAGATGAACTGGCCGTCTTGCTCCCCCATGCTGGGTCCATGCGCCTGCTCGATGGGGTCGCATCGTGGGATGAATCGTCGATTCGTTGCCGCACAGAGACCCATCACGATCCGGCGAATCCGCTTCGCCGAGGGGCGCGCCTGGATGCCGTCGCGGGGCTGGAATATGCCGCCCAAGCGATGGGAGTCCATGTGGGGCTGCTCGATGGAAAGATGTCGTCGAACGCGTCGATCGGGTATGTCGGAAACCTGCGCGATGTGGTATTCGGCATCGACCGGCTGGATGACTGTCCCGCGGAACTCACGATTGATGCGACACGTCTGTTCGCGGCAGACTTCAGCTTTCTGTATCGATTCGCGATTGCATCCGGGGGCCGCGAGGTGATGAGCGGGCGGGCCTCGATATTTTTGAAATCGGTGCCGATATGACGCAGAAACGCGCGCTGGTCACCGGAGCAAGCGGCGTCATCGGCTTGGCTATTGCCGAACGGTTGGCGGCCGACGGACATGCTGTGATCCTGCATGCGCACCGGCATGCCGAATCTGCTCGACAGATGACGGAGAAGATCGAGATTCACGGCGGGACTGCGTCGAGCGTATGCTTCGACATTACCGACGCGGTTGCCACACGCCGGACGCTCGAATCACTCTTGAAAGACGGGTCGATACAAATCGTCGTCAACAATGCCGGTCTGCACGATGATGCGCCTATGGCCGGTATGACCGGCGAACAATGGACCAAGGTCATCGATCTCTCGCTCAACGGGTTTTTCAACGTGACGCAGCCGTTGTTGTTGCCGATGATCGGCATGCGCTGGGGGCGCATCGTCTCTATCTCATCGTTGGCGGGCGTGATCGGTAATCGTGGTCAGACGAACTATGCCGCGGCAAAGGCCGGGCTGCATGGGGCAAGTAAGTCGCTGTCGATCGAATTGGCGTCACGGGGTATCACGGTCAATGTGGTGGCGCCAGGCCTGATCGAATCTCCCTCCACGAGAAGCGCGTTCAAACCGGAGCAGATCGAAGCCATGGTGCCGATGAAGCGTGTCGGTACTCCGGAAGAAGTGGCGGCGCTCGTCTCGTTTTTGCTGGCGGAACAGGCCGGCTATATTACGGGACAGGTCATCGGAGTGAACGGAGGTATGGCGTAGGGGGCGTAGTGGTGTGGGGGAAGCGGATAGGGGCAGTGTTGAGCTGTGAGTTGTGAGTGTGAACGGAGAATTCAGAGAGGAACGAGTGTCTAATTATTGGGTGGTGATTCCGTCCTATAACGAGGCCGCGACTGTCCGCGAAGTGGCAGCGCGCGCGCGCCGGCAATGTCCAAACGTGATCGTGGTGGACGATGGATCTGCCGATGGGACGTCGGAAGCATTGGCCGGCCTGGCTGTGACCGTCCTGCGGAACGAGGAGAATCTCGGGAAGGCCGGCGCTCTTGCGCGCGGCTTCGAGCATGCCTTGCGTCCTGGTGGGATCGGCGTGATTACGCTGGATGCAGACGGCCAGCACGCGCCGGAAGAGATCTCCTCGTTTCTAGAGCAGGCTGCGGAGGATCCCACGGCATTCATCATCGGCGCGCGCCGGCGCGATCAACGCCGGGCCTCGTTCTGGCGCTATGCCGCCAACCGGATTGCTGATTT
This sequence comes from uncultured Nitrospiraceae bacterium, assembly GCA_963711905.1. GTDB lineage: Bacteria > Nitrospirota > Nitrospiria > Nitrospirales > Nitrospiraceae > Nitrospira_D. Next base: position 132,149 of record CAVQFZ010000001.1, read on the forward strand.
CTGGATCGGCTGGGCGGCGGGGAAGTCGATCGAAGACAGCCAGTCGGGATTCCGGCTGTATCCGGCGCGGCTGTTGCGCACGGTAACAATTCCACATGGCAGGCACGAGAGTTTCGTGTACGAGAGCGAAATCCTGATCGAAGCCGGCAGACAGGGTTTTGATTTCAAGAGTGTCGCCGTCAGCGTCGCGCCGCGATCAGGGCCGAGTCCGAGTCATTTCCACCCGGTGTTGGATATTGCCAAGATTGTCAGGATGGTGGCGTGGAAACTCGTCAGTCGAGGATTCTACCTCAGAGGGTTGTATCGAATATGCTTCAAGCGGATGAAGTCTATCGGATCTGCTCAGCCCTATGGCAGACAAGAAATGCCAGGGCCTCTACACAAATAACGGTGGACGCGCTGATGACCGTGGAATCGGTCGACGCGCTCTTCCCTGCCGGGTTGCGCGGGCAGGGAAGAGCGCAAGCTTACATGCCTGCCGCGGTCAGCCGGGAGCGAATAGCCCCGTCGAGGCGCTGGATCCAAGATGAGTAGTTTTGATGGATCGTCTGGTTTTGCGCATTGTATTTCAGATTTGTGCTGTCCTTGTAGTGGATACTATAGTGCTTCGTGGTAAAGGGGATTGACACAACAGCCTGGTGGCTCCGGACATTCAACGTCCCGATGATTTCGCCGGAATTGGCGACTGCCATCTGCCAGCCTAATCCCACGCCCGCCGCGATAATCGCCTTCTGGACCTCCTCCAAGCTCGGCTGTTTTCCTGTCGCCGTCTGAACCGGTGCCTCCTTGACCTGATAGATGTGCGCTCCGCTCCGGCAGCCCGTCACGGCAACGAGCATGACGCACAAGCACAACAGAACCGGCTGCATCCTTTTCATATATTGTCTCCTCTGGTTAGGTCGGATCGGACTGATAGTCAGCGGCATGTGAGACCGCTAGTTGCTCCAAGTCAGCTAGCCGAATCGCATTCTCGATCATTGGGACGGGAGCATATCCCAAATGGAGGAGAGAATCTATTAGGGACTCCACGAGAGCGCAATTTGCCGAAGACATTCCCCATCGGTTCCATTTGGACATGGTGGGCGGGAACACTTGGTTCGTGGCGGATAAAAACTCGAAGGGGTGGCAGTAAAACACCAGATGCTGCGAGCGGCGCCCCACCCAATCGATCATGCGTTTCAAGACCGGCAAACCCAACACACGCAGCGTGGCGAGGTTGATCGGAAAGAGGCAGGCTGAGGGGGGAATCTCAAGAATGCGGCTCTTGCCTGGGCGATGCAGCCCTTGCCAGGATGGGTGGTAGGGCTCCAGGGGAGCCCAGAAATATTCCGTATAATGGACGCGTCCGAATCCCATGTCGAAGCGTCTGGCCGGGACCGATGAGTCGTAGCGATAGCCTTCATCTTCGAGCGCTCGCAAGGTCGCCTCTCCGATACGGAGATTCGGCGCTCGGAAAATGACCGGACGCACCCCTGCGGCTTGTTCCACGGCATCGGTTGCCAGGCTGATCCATTTTCGTTGTTGCTCGTAGCCGGCCACGCGAAAGTCTTCATCCTGCTCCAGCCCTCCATGGGCCCACCCGTGTGTTCCCAGGAGGTGCCCGCGACGGTGGCATTCTCGGACCAAGTCCGGATAGTTTTCAGCGAACCGTCCGGCGAAGAAGATTGTTCCCTTGATCCGATAGTGACTGCACAGGTCCAGTAGGCGCTGGAGTCCTATCTGCGAACCAGGTACCCAGTCGCAATCAACCGTAAAATAAAACCGTGGTGCCAAGGCCATGTTGGGTTGAGGTCCATTCAGCATAGGAGGTTCGGCATCGCTCGTTCCAGCGGAGATCATCGCCGACGGCTCCTTTAGGTGGCCTCTGCACGCAGGGGGCTGCACGGGTGTGATTAACCCGCGATGACCAACCCTTCGATTTCAACCAGCAGTTCATGGCGGCAGAGATCGCCGTTGAGGAACAGAACACGCTCGCGCGCGAGAGAGGAATTCATGATCGCTCCGTCAATGTCGGAGAGCGAGCCGGCGTTGCGTACATAGACTTTGTAGAGGACCCGGCGTTGTGCGCCGATGAGGTCAAAGCCCGCGGCATGCGACGCCTGATTGAAGACGGCCTGAATGTTCTGAATCGTTTCCTCCGTTTGTTCGCGAGCGAGTCCGGCATGGCGGCTGGCGTGCCCGACGACGCTTGCAGTGCCGGCGAGATAGAGCACACATTCATCCTCTGAACGAGTAAGTGTCGCCCGGGCGAAGGAGGGACTGCGAGGCCCATAGTCTCGAGGGTAGTCGTAGGCGTTCAGTTGGCGCGGATTACTCAGATGAGCGACCGGTTTCGCGCCGGCGAGAAACACGAGCTGGAGCGGGCCGGAGTTCGTTCCGACGGCGGTCGCGGCCGGCAGGGAGGCAGGAAAATCAGCCAGCCGTTCGGTCAACGCGTGATGACGTCCGAGGCAAAACCGCCGATACCGTTCCAGCCCGTCCTGATCGTCGTTGATTCGTGGAAAATAATTCCAGATCCGCGACAAGTATGGATACCCAAGAAGATCGAGCCGATGCAGCAGATTTGTATAGGCCTGATAGGTTGTGATGTCCAGGGGTATGCCCATCTGTTCATCGAGACGGATCGAGCCGATGAGCCAGTCGCCGCTTGTCGCGACAGCGCAACCAAGGTCCTCCTGAATATGCGCAGGCCTATCGGACGTCCAGACCTCGGCCATCGGCGGTCCAGCAAGCTGAGGAAGATTGAGCGTGATGACCGGGCAAGGAAACGTCCCCGACAGCGGTTGTCCGAAAGAGACGATGGCCATGGGGTACGCACCGGCTTCGGCAAGCGTGAGCGGGAGTTGCACATGCTCGACATAATCCACGTTCAACCGAGCGGGTGCATCCGACACTCGCCTGGCCGTCATGCTGGATCGTGGGATGGTCGTCGATTTCACAGTCGGGCTGCGTCAGTCTTGTTGTGGGCGATGGTGAACGGCATAATCTTTCACGGTCGTGACGGTTTCAGGAACGCCACGGACACGACGCCGGAATGCAGCCCAATTCTCTCTGAAGTTGAACAGGTAGACGAGATAATACGCAATTTTGAACAGGAAGATGGGAAGTCTGGTCGGCGACTTTCCGAAGGCATCGCCGGCCAAAATGGAGAGGACGGCTTCTTCCATCTTCAAAATAGATCCTTCAGACATGAAGAGCGCCCGGAAGGCCGGTTGGGTAAAGTGGTAGATAAACCAAGAGTAGGTGTTGACGCCCAGGCGAACGGTTCTCTCGAATTCTCTCAGACATCGTGCGTAGTCCGGCGACTTCCGCAAATGTGCATCGACCACATCGGCCCCTAATGTGGCGCTGTTAAGCGCCAGATGGACGCCGCTGGAGAACACCGGGTCGATGAAGGCGAATGCGTCGCCCACCATCAAGTAGCCGTCGCCGCTCATGGTCGATCTGCGATAGGAGTAGTTGGCGGCAGCGTAGGCTTGGCCGATGAGTTTCGCCTGGGCCAGGCGTTCCGCCACGGGAGCGCAGAGCGCGATCGTATCCCACAGAAATTGATCCAGCGGTACTTTTCTGGTGCTGATATACGAAGGCCAACAGACCACCCCGACACTGGTTGTGCCGTCCTTGAACGGAATGATCCACCACCAGCCGTGATCGAACCAGACGATGCTGATATTGCCCTCGTCCATACCAGGGAGCCGTGCCACCCCCTCGAAGTGTCCAAAGATCGCTGCGCTGTTATGGTTGGGATTGCGGCGTTTACCACCGAATTGTCCAGAGAGGAAGGTGTCGCGTCCGCTGGCATCGACCACGAATTTGGCTTCGTAGGTGACGGTGTTCCCTGTCTGGTCTTCAGCCTGCACGAGATGAGTCGAGTCGCGGCGGAACTCAACGTGTTTAGCCCGGACACCCTCGTGTAGGTGGACCCCTTTGGCGACTGCGTTGTCGATCAGGATCTTGTCGAATTCGGCCCGTTTAACCTCATAGGAAAACGGTTGCGAGCCGTCCAGCGCTTTCGAGAAGTATAGCGTGCGGGACCGTCCGTGATAGGGAGAGACGACCTCCGCGCCGTACTTGGCGAAGCCGATCTTCTCGACTTCCGGCAGCACGCCCAGCCGCTTCAGCATCGGCAGCGAATGGGGCAGCAGCGATTCGCCGATGTGGAAGCGCGGATGCCGATCTTTCTCCAGCACATGGATGTTCCATCCCTTTTCCGTAAGCAACGCAGAAATGGCCGAGCCGGCGGGGCCGCCACCGACGACAAGGACATCGCATGTTATCAGGGAACCGGTTATGTCAGTCCGCATCATTCATGATCCTCTGCCGCAAACATCCGTCTTTGCCAGGCTGGGGAGTGGAGATGCGGGTTTCAAGGTTCGTATGGTCTGAGAATATGCTCGGAACACTCGTAACTCGACACATATTCCTTGAAATGCGATTGCGCGGCGAACAGTCAGCAATACTGAGTGCCAGGTTTTGAAGTCATGCGCGACAATGTCTTGGCTGAACCACGCTGACGCAGCGCCGGAGTATACCTGAGAGATGACATGATGGCCAGCAAGCGGGCATTGCCTCTACATCAGCGCGTATGCTCAGGAGGCCTGATTGTCTTGACATCGCTACGCAATCGTCCTAGCTTTCTCTCTACGTATCGATTGCGGAGAAATCACGACGCGAGGACTGCCCGCGATGGGGTCAGGCAAAGATTTTCTTCTCGTTCTCATCAAACCGTCTCATTACGACGACGATGGCTACGTCATTCAGTGGATCCGTTCGGCCATTCCCTCGAATACACTGGCGGTCTTGAACGGCCTCGCGCTCGACTGCGAGGAGCGTAAGGTGTTAGGCGCAGACGTCGCCATTGCCATCGATCTCTACGACGAAACGAACACCGTCATTCCCATCGCCTCGATCATTCGAAAGATGAAGGGCTATGCATCCGGCATGGTCGGCTTTGTCGGTGTTCAAACCAATCAGTTCCCGCGCGCGGTCGATTTGGCGGACCACTTTCTCAAGGCAAATATCCCGGTCGTCATCGGCGGTTTCCATGTCAGCGGATGTGTGGCGATGCTGCCGACGCTGCCACGAGAGATTCAAGTCGCCGGCGAGAAGGGCATCAGCTTTTTTGCGGGAGAAGCGGAAGGCCATCTGGAGGAGGTGTTGCGCGATGCGCAGGCAGGTCAGCTCAAGCCTCTGTACAATTTCCTGAACGAGGGACGGAGCCTCGAACGCTCGCCGTCCCCTTTCTTGCCCGTCACGATCGTGAAGAACACATTTCGCCGACTCTCCAGCTTCGATGCGGGCCGAGGGTGCCCATTCCAGTGCAGCTTCTGTACGATTATCAACGTGCAGGGGCGCAAGTCCCGCTATCGTTCGGCCGATGATATCGAGCAGATCATTCGAGCCAATCTCCAACAAGGGGTTGGACGGTTTTTCATCACGGACGACGATTTCGCCAGAAACAGCAACTGGGAGGCGATCCTCGACCGTTGCATTCAGATGCGGGAGGAGGACGGGTTGGTGATCTCCTTCACCGCCCAGGTCGATGTCGGCGCCTATAAGATCCCTCGGTTTATCGAAAAGTGCGCCCGAGCGGGCTGCAATAACATTTTTATCGGGCTCGAAAACCTCAATCCTGACTCGCTCGCCGGAGCCAAGAAGCTGCAAAACAAAATCTGGCAATACCGGAAGATGCTACAAGCGTGGAAAGATCATGGTTGTACGACGGTAGCCGGGTATATTTTGGGCTTTCCCACCGACACGCCGGAATCCATCGCGCGCGATATTGAGATCATCAAGCACGAGCTTCCTCTGGACGGTCTTGAATTCTTCTGCCTCACGCCCTTGCCTGGTTCAGAGGACCATCGGAAGCACTGCGAACGTGGCGCCTGGTTCGACCCTGATATGAACAACTACGATTTAGAGCATGTCACCATGGGCCATCCCCTCATGTCCAAAGAGGAGTGGCAACGCGTCTACCGTAACGCCTGGAAGCAATACTATACGGAGAAGCATATCGAGCGAGTGCTCTATCGTGCCGCGGCGAAAAACCAGGACATTTACAAGGTCATGTTCCTGTTGCTGTGTTTAGGCGGCAGCATCGCGTTGGAAGGGATTCATCCTCTGGAAGCCGGCATGTTCCGGCTCAAAGTGCGGACAATGCGCAGGCCCGGCAGGCCGCTTGACAACCCTCTGATATTTTACCCGTGCAGAGCGTGGGAGATCGTCTCGCTCAGCGTAAGATGGATGCATCTGGTGTGGAAATACTTCCGGATTCTTCGGCGAGTGCAGGCCCAGCCACAACAGCCCGGCGAAGTCGATCTGGCCATGATTCCGGTTGAGGAACAGAACGATGAGGAGCTTACGCTGCTGCAAGTTTATCGCGACCACATCCCCGTGACACACCGCGCCAAGCAGATTGCCGTCTCCGCTCATCGGTGAGGTTTGTTCGGATAGACCACTCCTTTTAGACAGGGGCAGTTTCCGATCTCGCACAGTCCTGCTCATCGCGATTGCAAGCATGCAAAACAGTGCGATCCGTTCATGGTATGGGTTTCCTGAGGCTGGAGGTGAAGCAATGGACGTACGGTGTGGTCTGCGATTGGCTGTCTGGCTCTGTGTGCCGCTCTGGATGTTGGCCGGTTCTCCGGCGTTGGCGGGGGTGGACTCTGCCGAGGGTCCTGGCCTGTTCGAGCGGATTGAGAACACGACGCAGAAGGTCGGGAATAAAATCGGTGAAGGTTTTACGAAGGTGGCAAAGAAGATCGAGCAGAACAACGTTGGAGAGAAGGTCGAAGGAAAGTTGAAAAAGGCGGTCACGAAGACTGAGGAAGGGTTGAAGAAAGCCGGTAAAAAGATCGATCAAAAACTCAACCATTAGCCCCCGCCCGCACCCGCTACTCTCATGCTCTTCTCGGCACACTCTTCCCGTGCCGGTCTGCCGAACACGATACGTTCAATGGCGAATTGTTATTGAGAGTTCTTTACGCGATCCGGCATTTCGAGCTGAAGTGCCGCGGTCGGTCGGGCTTGATCTGGGCGGTACCACCGCAGCAGCGGCGTGGTCATGCACGTGGTGACTAATGTCATCAAGAGCATCATCGCGAACATGGTCGACGAGATCATGCCGATATCACGGCCGATGGTGAGAATGACGATTTCCATCAGGCCACGTGTATTCATGAGGATGCCGATCATGGTTGATTCCGGCCAGGACATGCCGGTGCAGCGGGCGGCGAGAGTCGTTCCTCCCCACATCCCAACCACTGCGACCAACAAGATGAGACCAACGTAGATCCATAGTTGCGTCCCATGGATCAGGTCAAAATTGGTCCGTAGTCCGACGGAGGCAAAGAAAATCGGAAGAAGGATGGCAGAGGTGAGCCCCTCAAACTTGCCCAATGCTTTGGATACCATGACCGGCGATTTCGAGAGGGCCACCCCAGCCAGAAATGCTCCAAATAGGGCATGAACCCCAAACCGTTCGGTAATCCATGCAGATCCGGCCATGGTCAGGAGCATGAGGACCCACATGCTGTCCGCAAGGTGACTGCCATGTCGAGACCTCGCTTCTAAAAAGTGAAAGATACGAGGCACTAGGCGCAACATCGCGAACACGAAGAGGCCAGTTGCGATGATCTTAAGAACCAGCGCCTCCAATGCAACGGTATATGTGTGCAATGTCATGACTCCGGCAAGAAGACACCAGGCCATCACGTCCTTCAACGCGGCGATTGCCAGGGCTACAGTTCCGAGGGGAGTCTCAGACAATCGACACTCCTCCAAAATCCGAGCGAGGACCGGCAGGGCGGTCACACTCATGGCAACACCAGTGAACAAGGCGAACACGGTCGGCGTTACTTCCGTATCCGAGAGAAAAGGGTAGAGATAGATGGCGAGCCCGGCGCCGAGAATCAGCGGCACCGCAATGCTCGCGTGAGCGATCACCAAAACAGCCCGCCCGCGTGCCCACACGTTTGCGAGGTCGAGCTTCAAGCCAACTCCGAAAATGAACAGGAGGACCCCTACCTCTCCAAGTGTGTTCAGCGCACCGAGACTGCCGGACGGGAAAAGAGCAACAGAAACGTCGGGAACCAGCCGGCCAAGAAGCGATGGCCCAAGGAGTATGCCGGCTACGATTTCTCCCATCACCTGAGGCTGATGCAATGTCCGAAGGCCCCAGCCCACCAGCCGTGCAGAGATCAGAATGACACCAATCTGTGAGAGCAGGAGCACCAGATCTGAGATCATCTTGTCCAGGCGACCGCTGACGACCTTAGCTCACACGAGCCATTGAGCTTTGGATGAAGTGTTTCCGCAGACGTTGGCATAGAAGAAGTCTCAGAAGGAGGAGCAGAGGCGTGACAGTTGATCGAGAGATTTCTGTTTCTATCCTGAGATCACCACATTTCAATTTCTTGGAGAAGCTTACTGAGACGGCATCACATTGACAGCTCACCTTGCCTTGAGTACTTTCTGTCAGAGTGATCCTCGCTCGCATTGAACGCCACGAAGTATACCCAACGTCGTTCTTGATGGCTAGGTGCTTGGAGTTGGAGTCCGTGAAGAGGCGATGATGAGCATGCTCGACCAATTCTTCGTTTATCATCCCGAACCTTGGCAAGACCGAGATTGGACAAGACTGAGCGGGTTGCCGCTCGAGGACGTGTGGTTCCAAGCTGCCGATGGAGCGAGATTGTTCGGCTGGTATGTCGAAGCGGCAGCTGAACGTCCGGTTATGCTTTGGAGTCATGGCAATGCCGGCAACATCATTAATCGCCTCGACAATCTCAAGCTCCTGTACCAAATGGGGCTGTCCGTCTTCTTGTTCGACTATCGTGGATATGGGAAAAGCCAGAATGTCCGCCCCAGTGAGAAAGGACTCTACGAAGATGCATATGGAGCGTATGATTACCTAACTAGAGTCAGAAAAATCCGTCCTGAACGAATCGTGCTGTTCGGACGGTCGCTTGGAGCCTCTGTGGCGGGCGAACTTGCGGTGCAACGACCGGCGGCAGCTCTCATAATGGAATCGTCGTTTCCTTCCATCGAAGCAGTGGCCAAATTTTATTATGGTGGGTTACCTGTGCATTGGCTCCTCGGAGCCGCGCATCGATTGATCGACCGGCTCCCGCTGCTGTCACTCCCGAAGCTGATCATTCACGGGGACAAGGACGACATTATCCCCATCGAACTGGGACGCCAAGTTTTCGATGCGGCCAAACCGCCGAAGGAATGGTACGTGATCCAAGGTGCCGGCCATAACAACACGTATCTGATGGGTGGACGAGCCTACTTCCGCAGGATCGGGGAATTCATTCGGAAGGCGGTCGCCTCATACTGAAGTCAAAGTACAGGCGCCGGCGATGCGCTGGTCGAGTTACCGTTTCGCTTCCGGCGGCGGCCAGTTCATTTCCGTGTGCCGGCCGCAGTAGTAGCAGAGGAGGCGGTACCGGGCTTTGCGGCGGGGATTGGGTAAGGAGATGAAAGTAATGGGCGTATCGTCATAGGGACAGGTAGGTTGTTCGTGGAGGAGATGGACCTCAGCCATCATCGTGATTGAAGCGACGTCCCAGGGAGGTGTGCGCTCTTCTTTGCCCGTGATCTGTTCCACCGCGTGGCATTGTTCACATTCGGCTTCATACTTCTTGATCTTTCCGTTATGCGGGGTGTGATCCGTCACCTGCATCGGCCCGCCGCAACCGGCCTTGGCGCAGGTCACATGTTCGTGTTGAAGCGCCTGAACGAAACGGCGATGGGCCTCACGTTCCTGCTCTGACCGCATAGGTCCTCCTCTTCTAGATTCCCCACGCTCCACTGATCTGAATATTGGCCCCGTTGACATAACGGGCCTCTTCGCTGAGTAAATAACGGACGGCTGCGACGGTGTCATCGACCGTTCCAATGTACCCGGCTGGAATGCGTTTCGTCATGGCGGCGAGTTCTTGCGGTGGAGCGCTTCCTGAATCGATGAAGCCGGGCGAGATCGCGTTGACGGTTATCCCATAAGGCGCCAATAACTTGGCTAGGGTACGTGTCAGGATGAGCACTCCGACCTTGGCGATGTAATGCGCGGTCACATTGGTCTGCGCTGCCATATGGTCCGCATTGGCCATACTGAAGCTGATGATACGGCCGGCCTTGCGGGCCTTCATGCCCGGCGCAACAGCTTGAGCAAGATAAAAAATGTGATGCAGGTTGCCGGCAAACATGTCGTTCCAGCCCTCGACGGTTTCGTCGAACAGGTTGACTCGGTGATAGGGGCCGGCGCCATTGATCAGGACATCGATTCGCCCCCATTCTTTTTCAACCTGTGAGACCAGGTTCTTGGCCGCCGTTGGGTCGGAAACATCGCATCGGAACGCCAGCGCTTGTCCCCCTCGCTGCGTGATATCCTTCGCCGTTGTCTTGGCCTCAGCTTCGCTGGTTCTGTAACAGAAGGCAATGTTCCACTGCCGCGACGCAAGGTCAAGGGCAATCCCTCGTCCAATGCCTTTTGCGCCTCCGGTGATGAGTGCGACGCGCTGGTTCACGTGGTCCCTTGGTTAAACGATTGGTGAGGCATTATGCTCTCGAACGCAGTCGCTTGGCGAGTGCCTGAAGCACACCGGCCGTGCGGCTTGAAAACACCCGATCATTTTTCGGCTTCTTGGCCTCGGCGTTGCAAGCTTCACTGAGGGCTTGGAGATCGGCAAGTGTATCCATATCGCGCCATGGTTCAAGGAGCGCAGACGCGAGTCCGAGCATGACCGCTTTCTCCTGTGTGAGTCTGAGGACCTGATCGGTCGACCAAGGAATATCGACGAAAAGTTCTGGATTCGGCCGCTTCAGGCCGATCAGATAATAGCCTCCGTCCAAAGCTGGACCAAGCACAAGATCATGGTTTTCCAGTGAGGTGAGAGCCTGTTTGAAATGGGTGAGCGGAAGCGTCGGCACATCTGTTCCAATGAGGAGGACCTGTCGGTATCCATGCGCGAACAGCGTTTGAAATGCCTGGTTCATGCGCGCGCCGAGGTCGTCGCCGACTTGATCGATCAATTTCACGCCTTGCCGCTCCTCCATGATCTTGAAGAAGACATGTGTCGCAGACGGGGCACAGGCCAGATATCGATCGAGCGGCAACTTCAAGTTCACGGCTGCGATCTTCGTACGCTCCAAAGTGTCGAGCACGAAACTTCCATGGAGCGTCGCCGCTTCATCGGGAGTGAGCGGCGGGCTGAGGCGTGTCTTTACTTGGCCAGGAATCGGCGCTTTGGCGAAGATGATCAGGGCGGTCTGGGCTCTATCTTTCACACCGCTTACCCCTCACCCCTAACACTTTACTCTTCACGTTACCTCACCGACCGATAGACGCGAGCCAGCTGATGCGGGCTCACTCCTATCCAGTAAAGGAAGCGCATGGTCCACATCAAGAGAACGGTTCTCAAGGGACCTTGTGTGTCCCACCGCCTAAAGGAGGTGATGACGATGTCCCGGAGCGCCACCGTTCGGCCCGCTTGCTGTAGTCGCGCGCTGAATTCGATGTCTTCCATCAGCGGAATCTCGGAGAAACCTCCGAGCAGTTCGAACACTTGGCGGCGGACAAAGAGGGCTTGGTCGCCGGTCGCTATGCCCGTTAAGCGCGACCGGCGATTCATGAAGAAACTGATGATTCGACCCCAAGCCGAGGGGCTGTCGAATCGGACGTTGAAGCGCCCACCCACTGCGGTGTGCTTGGCCAAGGCTGATTCAACGATCCGTCCGGCCTGTGCCGGCAACTGTGTGTCGGCATGTAAGAACAATAGAATGTCGCCCTGGCCGGCTTTCGCTCCTTCGTTCATTTGGCGCGCGCGCCCTCGTGGCGCCGTGATGATGCGGGCATTGGCCGTGCGGGCGCAAAATTCTTGAGCGAGGCTGAGGGTGCCGTCGGTGCTGCCTCCGTCCACGATGATGATCTCGGTGAGGGCAGCCGCCGATAGACACGCAAGGGTCCGTGGAAGGCTCTTTTCTTCGTTTAAGGTCGGAATGATGACGGAGATCGTCATCAGAGATCAGTCGTGGGTTTCTTGGGCTCGTTGAACATGAAGTACATGACGATGACGATGGTGACCCAAAAGAGGATTTGCTTGTGCCAAAATAGGACTTCTCCATACTGAACGAGGGCTAAAGCTAAGGCGATCGCAATGGCCATGGTTCCATAGCGGAGGGTCGGAGCGACGATGGCGGCATTGGCCCATATCGCCAGGCCGGCGAAATAGATGAGAAACGGCACGACATTGATTTCGAAGCCGCCGCTGATGGACAGAAACACATTCAGAAAGCCGATAAACATCAGCGCGGTTCCGACCATCAAGCCGATGACGTGCATGTGATGCTCGTTTCCACTTTCCTCCTGTCCCGGTTCGGTCGGACGTGACGGGTGCAGGGATTTATCTTGAGGTGGCTGGTCGGTGGGAGCCATGGCTAGACTTTAAAATGCTTACTGAGTGTCAACGTTTGCTGCTGATAGGATGATCCCAACACGGCCCCATAGAGCTGTGTCGGCATCCCCATCATCTTGTCATAGACGACCTTGAAAAAGGTCTGTCCATCGTGGATCAAGAATGGCACGTCATGTGGACGAACTTCCAGCACAACCTGTGTCCCTTTGATCTCTCCCTTCGATCCATAGCCGAAACCAGGATCAAAAAATCCCGCATAGTGAGTCCGTAGCTCTCCGCAGGCGGCTTCGTAGGCCACCATTTCGGCGGCATAGCCGGCCGGCACACGAATGCGTTCCTTGGAGGCCAGGATATAAAACTCTTCCGGTTCCAATAACAAGCTGTCGTGGCGATGGCGATGGAGCGGTTCCCAAAAATCAGTCGCGGCATAATGGCCGACTTTCTCGAGATCAATGACGTGGCTATTTTTCTTTGCGCGGTACCCGATCACACGAGTGTCTCTCTGATCCGTGCCGGCGAGATCGATGCGGAGGAACAGTCCGCGCTCGACCCGAAAGTCTCGGCTGCCGACCGCCTTCTGGGATGCCGCATTGTGATAGAGCAATGGCGTGTTTCGATGAAGCGCTTGAAGCGCTTGGTCTGCCACGGTGGCCTCGCCGCACACAAAGCGGATTTGGTTCAGCGACTGCCCCGTGCGAACTTTGATGGCGAACGAGCGTGGGACGACCTCTAGGAAGAGCCGGCCTCGATAGCCGGCACGGATTTCATCGAATCCGGAGGTGAGATCCGTCACCACGCGGGTGAAGACATCCAGGCGACCTGTCGTGCTCTTCGGATTCGCCCGGGCGCGGATCGTCTTCGGGAGAGCCAGCTGTTCCAGCAACGGGACGAGATACACATGGCCCTTCTCCAGAATCGCCCCGTCGGTCAGATCCATCTCGTACATCACGAGGTCCGACTGATAGAAATCCAGCACGTTCAGTCTGGAGGAGATGGCCGACAGTTCCGGCAAGAAGCTGCTGATCAGTCGATAGGCTTTGCGGCCGAGGCGGAGATCGAGGCTGGCCGGCTGGATCTGTCTGTCTTCGACCGGCGGAGAGGCGTTGATGGCTCGGCTTGCGATCAAGCGCTTGATGTCCTGATAGGGGAGAATACCGGCTCGGGGTGAATGAGGGGTCACAGGTCGTCCGCATCTCCACCGCAACTGTTACCCCAGGTGGCGTAACCGTCTCGATCAGGGTAGCTGTCACTGCAAGCCGCATAGACTTCTTCTGGATCATCGAGCGCGGACTGTACACCAATCATCGGAAGCTCCCGCCGATTGTCGGACTTCGGCTGAGGATAGTGGAACGTCTTGTCCTCATAATTCCGGAGAATTGCCCCGTCCTCATCCAGGTGGACCACGTAGTTGTCGGGCAGCAACGGGATCTTACCGCCGCCGCCCGGCGCATCGATCACGAAATGGGGCACGGCCATTCCACTCGTATGGCCTTGGAGAGCCTTGATGATGTTCAGACCTGTTTCGACGGTCGTCCGGAAATGATTCGTCCCTTTGGTCAGGTCGGCCTGATACAGATAATAGGGTTTCACCCGCGCAAGAAGCAGCTGATGGACGAGGCGTTTCATGACCTCTGGATCGTCGTTCACGCCTTTGAGGAGGACTGTTTGAGCGCCCAGGGGAATGCCGGCATCCGCGAGCATGCCGCAAGCCGCTTTGACTTCCGGCGTGAGCTCGTCAGGGTGATTGAAATGCAAGTTCATGTAGATCGGGTGGTACTTTTTGACCATCTCACAGAGATTGGACGTGATGCGTTGCGGCAACGACCCAGGGACCCGCGAGCCGATCCGTACGAGCTCCAAGTGGGGGATCGTTCGAAGCGCCTTCAATACGCGCTCGAGGAGATGGTCGGGAAGCAGCAGCGGGTCGCCTCCCGAAAGGATGACATCGCGGACCTCTGTGTGCTCGCGCAGGTACTGAATGGCTCGGTCCAGCTCGCCTTTTTTGAGGAAGCCGGGTTTTCCCACCAACCGCTTCCTGGTGCAAAACCGACAATAGATCGGGCATTGATTCGTCACCATGAGCAGCACCCGGTCCGGATAGCGGTGCACGAGGTGGGGCACCGGGCTCATGAGATCTTCTTCAAGGGGATCGTCATCGGCCGCAATGTCGTCCAACTCTGCCCTGTCGGGGACCACTTGCTTCCAGATCGGGTCATCTTTCGATTTGATGGTCTCGAGTACGGTCGGGGTGATCCGCATGGGATAAGGGCCGACGATCGCTTCGACCTCTTTTTCATCGAGGCCGAACCGTTCGGCCAAATCCTTGGGCTTCACGATGCTCTTCGCCAGGACTTGTCTCCAGTCTTCCATGAATCGTCCTTCGTTGATCAGTTGATCCGGCAAGAAGGGTGTTCGTCGTCTTTGTCCAAAACATCCGGCGTGGTGCGGGCTTGCGATTGAAACTCGGTTGCTGCCGGCTCCCGCGCGGTCGGCATGATACCGCTTGTCCAGATAGGCCAGAATGTCGGCGGTTTCCGTCAGAACGAGATCGCCGTCCTTGAGGACCGGCACATAGTATTGGCCGGACACGTCGTACACTTGCGCGCGCATTCGTCTGCTGTCGGGCACGACGACCGCGTCATAGCCCAGTCCCAATCAGCCAGTTTTTGGCGGACTACGTGACAGTCAGGGCACCAGTCGACATGAAAAAGGGTCACAGCCACGATTCTATTAGGCTATCAGGAAAAAGGAGAAAGTGAAACGCCCATTTTATGGTTTATTGGGGAGGCGCGCATCAGTCGGATCGAAGGGCGCAAGGGACCATAATCGCGTCCTTCATGCCATGAAGAATCTTTTTGTCGGCTGGGCAGATGGTGGCCAGGATGCCGGCGAGCTCAACCCTTCCCTCCGAAACAAAGTAATAAGGAGAGAGCCGCGCGCGGCCTGACATCCGTACCATGGCTTGCCGATCGTCGTCCATAAAGTCCATCTCGAACAGCCGCCCCTTATGGAACTCTTGCAAGATATAGGGTGTGGTCGGGAAGGATGCAAGGGCTTTCCGAAGCGCCTCGACCCATTCGGTCTGGGGCATGTCATGCCCGATCGAAACACCACGGCTTCCCCAAGCCAGTTCGGAAAAGCCGGAAGGCTTGATGACGAAGTGACGCTCTTTTTGCGTGGCCGACTCGAGGGCAGCCCAGTTCGCCACCGCGCGGTTGCCCACATGAAGGTCGGGAATCGTCGCGATCGCGGGAAGCGGTGCTGGGTCGAGCAACCAGGTTTTCGGCATGATCGCGCTCAAATGGAGCAGGCGGTCCACGCCGAGTTCCTTTT
The DNA here is from genome assembly GCA_963711905.1 of uncultured Nitrospiraceae bacterium. GTDB lineage: Bacteria > Nitrospirota > Nitrospiria > Nitrospirales > Nitrospiraceae > Nitrospira_D. The sequence goes on from CAVQFZ010000001.1 coordinate 147,898, forward strand.
CCCAAAAGGCTCGCAGCATCGGATGATGGAGCAGCGCGAAGGCGGATTTTTCCTCCAGGGCTTGTTTGTAGGGAGGCGTGATGGAGACCCAGCCTTTTTTCACGGCATATTGGACAAGTTCGGCCTTGGGAATGTTCAACAAGTCGAACAGTTCGTAAAAACGATAGATCACGCTGATCGCCTGCTCGCCGCCGTCGGTGTGGAGGCGAAGCCCGTCCTCTGTAAATCGAATCTCACGAGGCTCGACACACCAAGTGGATAATCCCTCTTCGCGGAGCTGAGCGGCCAACCAAGACATTTCCGGCCGATAGTCCTTGGATTCTTCAGAGACCAGGATCGCAATACATCCCTCACGCGGGCCTTGCACAGATCGCAGCATGCTTGCAAATCCGCGTACCATCCCGTCTCGTCCTCCGATGAGTCGTGATTCACCACCATCGAGGTCGTGATAGATGGACGATAGGCAGGCTGTGAGCCCGATGCCCCCTGGGACCGAATCCAGCTCGGTGATCACCATGCCGTCCTGAGTGGGGATCACATCCGGCCTGATGACCGCGGGCAGTACATCGCGAAACCGTTTCATGCGGCTGTACTGCACCAAGGCTTCCGGTTTGCCTTGATCGAGATATCTTGAAACCCAGGCCGGTTGAACTCCTTTGACACTCTCGTTGTAGAGTCGATTCAGCGCTCGATAGAACGAGAGCAGTTGTGGCCCCAAATCGGTGAAGAATTGCAGCTGATCGTGCGACAGGTAAAACGGGCAGGGGCTGACTCGCCAAGAGGTCGCCGCCGGCAATTCTGAAGCGGAGCCCTGTAGAGGTAAGGCAGATGATGCTCCAAACAAGTGAGCGCGGCACAATTGCTCGCGAATGGACGCGCAACGGTGGCGCGCTGACTCAGGAGAGACTGTCGGGCAGGAGGCTTCTGTCTGGGCCAACGGGAAAATCCTTAGCAGGCTGTTGAAAAAGCCTTCCAGCTTCGTTCTCACATCGCTCAGAAGCTCAACGTACGGGACTGAGTACGCTTCGCCTCTTCGCTCGCTGCGGCCTCGCGGGAAGGTCTTTTTGAACAGCCTGCGGGCTTTTGTGAGAGCGTCTGGCAAAGAAACTAATGCTAGCATGCACATCAGGCACCGACAAGAGGCAGGTAGATTCCGATGGGTATCAGGATGGAGTGGTGGAGACGGTCGCGAGATGATTGGAAGCGAACCTTCCTTGCCACCGTCCGGCATGCATCGTATGATTGGAGCCCGATGGACCTCATGACAATGGATTCCAAACAGACGATGAGAGTGCTCCCTCAAGTGGTGCCGGATTCAGCATGTTTTCGCTGCGACGTCTGTTGCCGTTTCCCAGAAGCCGACAGTTTTCTTCGCCCCTACTTTACGCGTCTAGAAATCGCGGATGCGGTGGCGCATGGAGTGCCCGATTCGTTCTTCTCCAACCAGTCCGGCTCGCAGGTCGATCTTGTCAAGAACCCGATCGGCGAAGGGTATCTTTGCCCTGCTTTTGATTTGAAGTCAGGCCGGTGTGGAATTTACGACGTTCGCCCATTGGACTGTCAACTGTATCCGCTGGCGTTGATGTGGGACGCGTCGGGTCGAGAAGTCCTGCTTGGTTGGGATTCCAAGTGTCCATTCATGCGCGACGCGCCATCACGCGCGATCAGCGAGTATGCGAGACCGTGTCGCAACCTTCCTTGCGGATGAGGCGATCGTGGAGACGATTGTGACTCATCCTCGCCTCATCGGTCGCTTCCAGGAGGATGTGGTCGTTCTCAAAACACTCCCTCACTTAACAGCTCGGCTTGGTCCTAAGCGAGTTGATCCTCGGCTCCGTCCTTTCACCTTGCAGGACGCGTCGTCTTTCGAGAAAGCACTTGAACAAGCCCACGTGCTTCGCCATGACACGCCGGCCGCGTTTGCGTTTCCCTACCATTACATATGGTCATCGCTGCTTCCCTACTGGTGGATGGAGTCCGATCGCACGTTGTTTCTTTTTGCCGAGTCTCCGGATGGATGGTTCATGCCGCTCCCACCGCTTGGAGCCGGTCCTCTGGATCAGGCAGTGGAGCAGGCATTCGCGCTGATGCGCTCGTGGAACGGGCCATCGCCGGTGAGTCGAATCGAAAACGTGATGGAGTCACAACGACAACTGCTGGAGTGCGAGGGGCTTCAATTCCGTCGGAAAGAAGGAGACTATCTCTACTCAGTCGGGGCTCTGGCTGCCTTGACAGGAGATCACTATAAGTCTCAACGTGCGCTCTGCAATCGTGCAGCCCGAGAACAGGTGATTGCGAAAGAACCCTATCGAACGGACTATCACTCCGACTGCGCGCTTCTGTATCGACGGTGGGCCGAGCAGAAACACCGAGGGAGTCTCGACCAGATGGGGAAGCTGCTTCTGGAGGATGCGGAAATGGCCCACGCGCTCGTCTTTCAAGAGCATGAACGGATGGGTTTGTCGGGTACCGTCGTGAGAGTCAACGGTGACATCGCCGCCTATACCTTCGGTTACTGGTTGACGCTTCAAACCTGGTGCATCTTATTGGAGGTCGCGGACCGTTCCATTCCCGGTCTGGCTCAGTGGGTCTTCCGTGAAACCTGTCGAACAGCCATGGCGAACGGGGCGCTCTCTATCAATGCCATGGATGATGCAGATCTTCCGGGACTACGCGCGGCCAAGTCGGCCTACCGACCATCCGCGGTTCTGGACGCCTGGGTGATCACAAGGATGACCGCATGACCCAACCGGAAGAGCGAACCGCTTCAACGGGTCGCCGATATGAGTGGTTGACGTTCGTGATGGTCTTGATCACGCTGTTTACCCTGGGCGTGGGAACCTTCCTGCTCGGCCATGTTGAACGCAGCATCGTGGCGGCCGTCTGGCTTCCGCTGTTGGGGTTGCTGTTGTGGTCGATGACTCGATTGCGGGCGGAATATCGCCAAGCTCAACAGGAAAGCGCCTGGGCGCGAGCCGCTGAGGCGGCGTTACTGCAAAGTCAGGAACGCAATCGAGCGATTGTCGATACGGCGCTTGATGGAGTCATCACCATCGATGCAGCAGGTATCGTGACCGAATGGAATGCCCAAGCGACAGCGATCTTCGGATGGACCCGCGAAGAGGCGATGGGGAAATTGCTCTCGGACACCATCATTCCCGAGCGTGATCGAGAGGCGCACGCGCAAGGGATTCGAGCGTATCTCAAGACCGGAGTCGGCCCGGTGCTGAATCGTCGGATCGAGATCGCCGCGCGACATAAGGACGGCCACGAGTTTCCGGTCGAGATCGCCGTCTCGCCGGCGCGTATCGGCGAAGCGTATATCTTCAGCGCGTTTGTGCGCGATATCACGGATCGTCGTCGAGCCGAACGGCGACTGGCATCCCAATATGCGGTGACGCGTGTCCTATCCGAAGCCCTGACGCTGGAAGAAGCGGTGCCGAAAATCATCCAAGCAGTCGGAGAAAGTCTCGAATGGGATCTGGGTGAATTTTGGCGGTTGGATAAACAATCGGGAACGTTGCGTTGCCTCGATCAGTGGCGAGCGGCAATGCTTTCCGCCGATGAGTTCTTCGCGGAGACGCAGCAGCACACCTTCAAGAAGGGTGTGGGACTACCGGGTCGAATTTGGGAAAGCGGGCAACCGGTGTGGATCAAAGACGTGACGCTCGATCCCACTTTCGTTCGAGCGCATTTGGCCGCGAAAGCCGGGCTTCATGGAGCGTTCGGGTTTCCGATTCGTATCGGCGGTGAAGTCGAAGGTGTCATTGAGTTCTTCAGCGGTCAAGTGCGTGAGCCGGATGGTGAACTGCTCAACATGATCGCCGATGTTGCGCTGAAAATCGGGCAATTCGGTGAACGCTCGAGAGCCGAGGAGTCCTTGCGCCTGACGGAGGCGCAACTGCGCCAATCGCAGAAGATGGAAGCCGTGGGGCGGCTCGCCGGTGGTGTCGCTCATGATTTCAACAATCTGCTGACGGTGATTCGTGGATATAGCGAGTTGATTCTGAGTCGCTTGGCGCCGGCGGATCCCGCGCGACGCGAGATGGAAGAAGTCAAAAAAGCCGCCGATCGGGCCGCCGGCCTGACCAGCCAACTGTTGGCATTCAGCCGACGGCAATTTGTGGCGACCAAGATCGTGGATCTGAACGGGATCGTCACGAACATGGACGGGATGCTGCGACGGCTGCTGGGCGAAGACATCATCGAACTCTGTGCCGACCTCGAGCCGCAGTTGGGATCGATCAAGGCCGATCCGGGGCAGATCGAGCAAGTGATCATGAATCTGGCCGTAAATGCTCGGGACGCCATGCCGACGGGTGGCCAGCTGACGATCCAGACTCGGGATGTCACCATCGGAAAAGGCCCTCGACGTGAAACCATGATGCTCGACGAGGGACGTTACGTGCTCCTGGCGATCAGGGACACCGGCCATGGGATGAGCGAAGAAACCCAATCGCATTTATTCGAGCCGTTTTTTACCACAAAGGAAAAAGGAAAGGGGACAGGTCTCGGGTTGTCCACGGTGTACGGGATCGTGAAGCAAAGCGGTGGAACGATTGGAATCGAGAGTCAGCCGGGACAGGGAACCACGTGCAAGATCTTTTTCCCGCAAGTGGATGAGACCGCGCAAGCCGCGCCGGCTGTCGGTGGACCGGTCGGGCGAGCGATCGGGCGAGAGACCATACTCGTGGTCGAGGACGACCCGTCGGTGCGCGGGCTGGTGCAAGAAGCGCTTCGTCTGAGCGGGTACGAGGTGTTGGCGGCGCGTCACGGCATCGAGGCGCTCCTGACCGGCGCGAAGCACGCGGGACCGATCCATTTGTTGCTGACAGACGTTGCGATGCCGCAGATGAGCGGGCCAGAGGTCGCAGAAAAACTGACGGTTGTGCGGCCCGAGATCAAGGTTTTGTACATGTCCGGCTACCCCGATCATCCAGTGTTCGAACAGGATGGGGTCAAACGGGACACGGCCTTTCTTCAGAAACCCTTCACGCCTAATGTATTGACCCAAAAAGTTCGTGAAGTGCTCGATGGGAAGAAGGTGGCGTAGCGCGCATTATTCACGAACGCTTCTGCTGCAATCGCGGATTCGCCGCTACGACAAGCCTGGACGCGATCCAGGAGCGTCCAGGCAGGCGGGCTCGCCGCTCGGTCGGTCGACATACTGTTTCAAGTATGCCTCCCTTCCTCTCGGTTCCGCGCGCCTGTCTCGCTTGGCGACTGCGCGATTTCGCGACGAACCGTCGTGAACAATGCGCGCTAGCAGGCCGCTGTCATGCCCATCGCTTGATCTTCCCGGTTTATACCGTTTATTGTGGCAATGAAATTCGATGTCTGCTGTGGTCAGGCGAATAATTTCATGCTCACACCAGGAATGACTCGTTGATGCAACAGGTACGGGAAGTCGATGTGGCCCAGTATCGCATCCTCCAAGAACCTTATTATGCGGAGGTCCTAGAGATGGTAAGAGACGGCGTTGAGTACACAACGAGCACAGTAATGAGCTTGTTCTACCTGTTCATTTGCTTATTTCACTCGGCACTAAGTCAGCGCTGATTAACCTAGACTGGCTTACTTCTCCGATTCTTCTTCCGCCAGCGGCAGGGTGGCGGGGCGAGCGGTCATGAAGTGGACAAGATCCTTCGAAAAGAGCAAATCCAGAGTCCAGTCCAAGGCCACGAGGACTTTCTTTTCAAATCGAGGCAGTTTCATCAAGTAAATCGTCCGCCACAGCCACCAGGCAATGAAGCCCGAAAAGTTCACGCCCAGAATGTTGGCCACGCCGGTCCGTTTCCCGATGGGGGCCAGTAGCCCGAGCGTCGAGAACAGGAACGGCTTCTTTTGCTCGCCTCGAACGGTTGCCAGGACATTCTGAGCCGCCACCTTCCCTTCGCGCAGCGCGTGTTGCGCGGTCGGGGGGTGGGATTTCCCGGTTTTGCGATCCGGCACGACCGCACAGTCGCCGAGGGCCCAGACGCCAGGCCACTCGGGAACTTCCAGGTACTCGTTGACGAGGACCCGGCCCCGCTGTTTCGTGCAGGGCAGTGTGTCCAAGAGGGAGTTTGGGCAGATCCCGGCGGTCCAGACCAGCGTATTGGTCGTGACCGTCGTACCGTCGCTGAGCGTGACCTCGCGGTCCGTCACGGCAGTGACTTTACAGTTCGAATGGATTTCCACCTTGCGCTCCACGAGTTTTCGCTGGGCGTAGGCGCCGAGTTTCTCTCCGAGTTCCGGCAAGATGACCTTCCCCGGATGGACGAGGATGACCCGAAGCATGTCCTCCCGAAGATGCGGAAAGAACCGCACCGCCTCCCGCAGAAAGTCATTCATGCCGGCGATGGTTTCGACACCGGCGAACCCGCCACCGGCCACGACGAAATTCAGCAAGGGGCGCGGAGAGGCGCAGCACATTCGAAGTCCGCCTCTTCCAGATTCGCGATCAGGCGGTTGCGCAGAAAGATCGCGTCATCCAGCGATTTCATCGTGAGGCACGGTCTGCCAAGCCGGGGATGTTGAAGAAGTTCGTGGTCGACCCGAGGGCCAGCACCAGGTGGTCGTATGCCAGCGAATGGCAATGTTCCTCGTGCCCATGCGACAGGCCGACTCGTTTCTGCACGAGATCGATGGATTCGATGTCGCCATGGAAGAACGTCACGCGACGCAACAGCTTGCGGATCGGGCTGACGATATTGGTGATATCGAGGTCGCTCGCCGCGACTTCGTGCAGCATCGGGGTGAAGAGGAAAAAGTTGTCGCGGTTGACAAGGGTGACGTCCAAGTCGGCTCCTCGCGCAAGCGCGCGTTCGAATTCCAGCGCGGCATACATGCCGCCGAACCCACCGCCTAGAATCAGAACTCGTGGCCTTCCGTTTGGCATATATCCTTACTGAAAACCTAAATTGTTCGGGGAGGCCGCGTCCATGATGGGCTTCTTCCGTACGCCTCATGGCCTTTCTTTGCGCAATTCCGATAAGACATCGAGAATTTCCGCTGGACGCGGCGGACAGACCCAGGGTGCCGGACAACTGACCCGGGATGTGCCGCTCAACCGGCCCGGTCACCGCGTAGCTGCCTTTGAACATGCCGCAGTTGATTGCGCAGTCACCGAGCGCAATGACAATTTTCGGATCAGGCGTTTGCTTATGCACATCTTTCAACGCGCGCTCCATGTTAACGGTGACCGGTCCCGTCACCGCCCAAGGCATCAGCGTGGCGCGGCAAGGCGACGATGTGAATGCCGAACCGCTCGGCGTCGTACACCGGATTCAGGAGCGCGTTCATTTCCATCTCACAGGCATTCCAGGAGCCGGTATCGACTTCCCGGATTGCGAGCGATCGCCGAAGAGGTCTTAGACTTTTCCGTCACGGCCGGATTGATTGGTTCCGAGGGCGTTTCAGATTCTGGATATTGTCCGGTGACGACGCCCGTCTTCAGGCTTTTCTTGATGATCCGAAACATGGCTCGTCCCTTTCTCAGAGATCATTACCCGCATACGACAGATTGAAACTCTTGTTGATCAGTGGAAAATCAGGAATAATGTTGCCTAACACAGCCCATTGGATGGCAGGCCAACTGACGAATGAAGGATCGCGGACTTTGCAGCGATGAATCATTCCATCGTCTCCAGCCGATACGAAATAGAGAATCTCGCCTCGCCATCCTTCCACGGCCGCGACTGCCCAGGCTCCAGGAGTCGCCGATCGAGTCAAGATTTAACCGCTATGGGACCATCCGGAATTCGCGCCTGAATCTCGCGAATGAGTCGGATCGATTCGTGGATCTCATCGCCACGCACGCGCAATCTCGCTCGTGCGTCGCCATAGCGATACAGCGCCACGTTCACAGGCAGTTCGTCATATGCGGCGAAGGGGCGTTCTCGTCGGCACATCCTGATCCATCCCCGACGCCCGCCCGACCACTCCCGTCACGGCGTGATCCCAGGCAATCCGTTCAGTCAGAACTCCTGTGGTCTCAAGCCGATCCGTGAGTGAGGCATTGGCAAAGATGATGGCGCCCACTTCGGAGAAGTCCTTCTGGATACCATTGAGCTCTTGAACGGTGTGGCTGAGTTGGCTGCGATCGACGTCCCCAATCTGACTCCCCCGACCTGCATGACGCCTCGCAGGAAGCGCGAACCAACCAGCCGGTCATTGAGTTGCATGACTCGCTCCTTCATCCGACCACAATGGGCATGGGCGAGCGCATAGGCCGTGTCATTGCACATCACGCCGATATCGCCGAGATGATTGTACAGTCGCTCCAGTTCCAGAAAAAGAGAACGGAGGTACTTGGCGCGTCGAGGCACGTCGAGATGCAGGAGCGTTTCCACCGCTTGGCAGTAGGCGAGACTATGCCCTACCGTTGTGTCGCCGGACACGCGCTCCGCCAGCAGCACCGCGTCGATCAGCGGGAGTTGCTCGAACAGTTTTTCCACGCCACGATGTTTCCAAAAATGCCGTAGTTCGAGCTGCATGATGAGTTTACCGGCCACGGAAAAGCGAAAATGCCCCGGCTCGATGATGCCTGCGTGGATCGGTCCGACCGGGACTTCGAAGACTCCCTCCCCTTCAATGTGGGGGAACCGGTATTTGCCCTGTTGCCGTTCCAAGACGTGGTTCCACGAAAAGTCCTTCTGTAACGGATCGGTGCCCTTCGGCCAATGCTCGTGTCGAACCAGTCGACGGAGATCCGGATGGCCCTGTGGGATCAAGCCGAAGAGATCACGAATTTCCCGTTCATACCATTGCGCAGCATGAATCGACGGCGTGATCGACGTGAACAGGCGGTCATCTCCGATCAACTGTGTCGTCACGAGCACGAAGGGTTGGCGGGACTTGAGCGCGAATAGGTATTGCAACTCGTACTTTTTCTCCAGCGGTCGGCAATCCACCGCGAACAGCAGAGCCAGGCGGCCCTGCAGCTTCTCATGAAGAAACCGGACGAGTTCCGGGACTTGGAGTGTGTCGGTGCGATACCGCACCAGAGCCGTGCCTGAGGGATAATCCGAAATCAAGCCGGGAAAGGCTGTCTGAATCTGTTGCTCGATTGATCGCTCAGGTGATGGACTGTCTGTCACGGTTCCCTCCTGACTAGCGGTTGACCAACAGGGTTGAGGCGGCTTCAAAGAGTTGCTGCAACGGCGGCGGCAAAGCCCAGCAGAATCCCACGAGCACAGCTCCCAGGAGAATGAGGGGAACATGTCCCACAGACCACTGCTCTCCCTGGACGATGTCTTGGGGAGCCACGCCCCAGACCATGCCAGTGATGCGATAGAAAAGACCGCCGAAGGCAACCAGACTGCAGAACAGGAGAACCACGATGGGAAATCCTGTGTCCGACTGAGTCCATTCAGTTGGGAGGCCCGATGATCCCAGCGCTGTGATGATCTGCAGTTCACTCGTGAAGAGCGCAAAGGGCGGGAGCGCCGACAGGGCCAGTCCGGCAATGAGCAACGCCAGAGCGAACCAAGGCAGGACAGTCGTAAGGCCGCGGACCTCATCGATCTCGACTGTCTTGAACCGGCGGTGGATATTGCCTGCCGCAAAGAAGGCAAGCGATTTGGCGAAAGCATGGTTGACGAGATGAAAGAGGCCGCCAAACGTGCCGATCAGCCCGCCGACGCCCAACCCGATCATCGCCAATCCCATGTGCTCGATGCTGGAATAGGCCAACAGCCGCTTATAGTTGTGTTGCAGGAGCAGAAAGAACGCCGCGACGGCAAACGACACGAGGCCGAACAGCGCCAGCAAGAACTGCCGGAGAACTCCGGCGGCACCGCCTGGTCGACGATGCCGCGGCTCCGCAGGATCGCATAGACGGCGTACGGTTTCGAGTACGCCGGCCAGCATCGCCGCCAGCAGGCGCCGGCGCTTCCGTATAGGCGTCCGGAAGCCAACTGTGCATCGGCACGAGCCCCACCTTGGTGCCGTAGCCGATAAAGAGAAACACGAAGGCCAGTTTGAGGATGTGCGGGTCCAGTTGACCGTGCCGACCTGCTGCAGTTGGGTGATATTGAGGGCCGAACTGACGTCGCCCAGGACCCGCAACGAGGAATAGTACATCAGCACCACGCCGAACAGGGCCAGCGAAATCCCGACGGAGCAGAGGATCAAGTATTTCCATCCGGCCTCCAGCGACTCCCGGCGTCGCCAGAACGCGATGAGAAAGGTCGTCGCCGAGCGTGGTCGCTTCAATGGCCACCCACTGTACGCCCAAGCTGTTCGCGACGGTCGCCACGACCATCGCGAGCAAAAACATGTGAAACAGGAAGAAAAACAGATTGAGCCGGCCCGGCGCGATCACGCCGCGGGCGACTTGGTCGTCCATGTAGGAGCGCATATAGAGGGAACAGGCCAGCCCGACCGTGCCGATAATAGAACAGGATCAACGAGGAGAGCGCATCGATGTAGACTAGGTCGCGCTGAACGCCGTGAGCGAACCCTGCGCCAGGACATATTAAGCAATCACTACCTCTGGTGGAACTAGGGTTTTGATGCTGTTAAAATTTGTAATATGGAGCCAATGTGAGTTCAACAGAATCAGGCTCAGCTGAACGGCGAGCAGCGGCGTGAGCAGGAGTAGGTGGATCTGCGACGGCGGTTTGTGGGAAGATTGATCATTCCTCTTCAAGATGATTAGGTAGGTGATATTTATGCTGCCAAAGAAAATTTGCAGACGATTCACATAAATTAGCCCTTGATCATGATGGAGGACTAAGAGGTCAAAGAATATATCTTAACTCAACGATAAGCGGCATGCTATGGGTGGTAGCCGTGGCTGCTGGAGAAAGAGGCCATTCTCCATGAGGCAGATATCGGGATCATTTTGTGTGATGGCTTTCTTCCGCGCGGTCACGAGAATAAAGAAGCCGATGAGGATGATGGCGAGACGCGACGGAGAGTGAATCGCGATTAAGGAGGAATGGGGGTGGGATGATCGGGTGGGCGTGATTAAGAAAAAAGCAATAATGCACCGGGATGCCGCTGATCGATAGGCTGGCTGGAATATTGATATGCATTACCAGTTCACGGCGTGACATTAACCTGCTTTTTGCGATCACTTTTTTCAAGATTTTAGTGATTATCATTCGCCTTGATACCGACGGGGAGTGCGGCAGCTGATATAGATGTGATGCTTTTCCCGGTGAGGAACGTGATGAGGCGTTGCAGTGAGAGCGAGAAACACCGATCGAAGCGCGAAGATCTTCCGCAGCAGGCCGCATAGCTCGTCCGCTGCGCAACGATCGCAAAGCAGGTGAGCAGCAGCAAGGCTGAGCCCAAGTCGACTAATTGTGATCCGATATGTGTTGTCATCAGCGGCACGTCAGCCTCGCAAGACGTAGAAAAACACCAGCGCGAGCAGCGCCAGGATAAAGGCGGCTCCCAGCAAATCCGTCACTCGGAATAGGCGCAACTTCGCAAACATCGATTCGAGCACGCCGATCAACACGGCTAATCCCGAGACTTTAACGAGATAGGCGGCCAGGCCGATACCCAGCGCAATCGGCTCCTGGTACTGGTCGCAATGCCCCACGGCGTGAAGATATTCGCCAGCAAGGTGAGAAACACCAAGCAGCTTTCAACCCGGCCGGCCCATTCGACCAGCGCCAGATAGCGGCTTGAGGTATTCCAGGGTCATCGCTTCGTGGATCATGGTCAGCTCCAAATGGGTCGCTGGATCGTCTACCGGAACGCGCCCGGTCTCGGCGGTGGCGACGATAAAGAATGCGGCCAAAGCCATGAGATACGGCGAGGGGGCTGCCGCAATGCCTTCGAGCAACGCTGTCTTGTGCACGATGGCACTGAGATTTGTGGAGCCCGGCACGAAGGCAATCGCAAAAATGGAGAGCATCATCGCCGGCTCGGCCAGCGACGCGATGATCGCCTCCCGGCTGCTGCCCATGCCGCCGAAGGCGGACCCGGCATCCAGACCCGGCAAGCATGAGAAAAAACGTTCCCAGCGCGAGCAGACATACGAAGGCAATGACATCGCCCGCAAAACTCAGCGGGGTCGTGGACACAAAGACTGGCACGAGCAACCCGGCGGCGAGGGTAGAGCCAAAGAGGATATAGGGCGTCGCCGTAAAGACCCAGGAGGTAGTGGTGGAGATGACGGCCTCTTTGCGGAAGAGCTTGACGAGATCCGCGTAGGGCTGCAAGACAGTGAGTCGTGCGCCGGCACTGGAACCGCGCTTTGACCTTCCTGATGAAGCCCACGATGAAAGGAGAAGACAGCGAGCAATACCACAATCTGCGCGACGGCGATACGATGAATGGCTTGCCACATCGTCTTTACACCGCCAACAGGAGCAAGAACGATTAACGTGACAAAGATGTAGGCCAAATACAGATGCAGACTGCCGGCTTGGACGACCCGGAGATGATTGGCGATGACAAAAAACAAGGCGACCACAGGATCATAGAGATACTTCTGGAAGAGCGGTTCGATGTGAAATTGAAAGCGGCCCGCTTCGCAAAATAGCGTGACTCTTCCAGAAACTCCGTCTCGAGCTTCATGGTCGGTTGATAGATCGTGCTGAAGACCCTTTTGATCGGTTGGACAAAGCCGGTGGCGGTAGATTCCATGCGGGGCGTCAAATTGAGTCCGCAGCCCCACGTCTTGTAATAACGCGCCTTTGCGGAGCCGGCCGAACGCCGGCACAAGCCCGAAGAACCGAGCATAGCCAGCGCCACCAAGCAGCAGCGCGAGGACCGGCGGCGAAAGGCTGGAGAACTCCACGTTCACCGGCGCCAGCGCCCAGCCATCCAGCGCAAGCACTTTCTCCGCAATCGACACTCCCGCCAACGGCGCGATGACCCGGTCCAGCAGCGGCACGACCACCATCGGTGCAAGACCAAGAGCGACACAGATCACAGCCAAGCAGGGCCATCCCGATGCGCATGGACAGCGGCACCTCTCCGCGTGCCGCGCGTGCGTACTGCGCGGCAGCGCGAGGAAAGAAATCCCGAAGGCTTTCGCGAAGCAGGCCAGAGCGAGCACGCGGTCAGCGCCAGCATCGCGGCGGCGAGCGGGAGCATCAGTTTCAAGAAGATCCTGGGAATCTGAAAGCTGAGAAACAGGCTCTGAAAGACCAGCCACTCACTCACAAAGCCGTTGGTCGGGGGCAGCGCTGCAATCGACACGGCTCCGATGAGAAAGAAGGCCCCGGTCCAGGGCATGCGCCGGAGCAGGCCGCCATACTCCTCCATATTGCGCGTATGCGTGGCATACAGCAGAGACCCGGCCCCCAGAAACAGCAGGCCTTGAACATGGCGTGGTTGATCGTGTGGTAGAGCCCGGCCAGCAGCCGAGCGCGGCAAACTCCTTGAGCCCGTAGGTTTGAAAAATCATCCCGGCGCCGATCCCGATCAGGATGATGCCGATGTTCTCGACGCTGTGGAAGGCCAGCAGGCTTTTGAGGTCATGCTCCATCAGCGCGTACATCACGCCCAGCAGCGCCGAGACGGCGCCGACCACCAGCACCACGAATCCCCACCACCACGGAAACTGCCCGCCCAGGAAATCGAAATACACCGGACTAAGCCATAGATCGCGGTCTTGATCATGACGCCGGACATCAGGGCCGAAATGTGCGACGGAGCCGCCGGGTGCGCATAGGGCAGCCACACATGCAGCGGAACGATGCCGGCCTTGGTGCCGAAGCCGATCAAGGCCGCCAAAAAGGCGACGTCCTCAGGCTTTCCGGCAAGGGCTGCTCCGGATGTCGAAAGGCCTCGAAGCGAAGAACGACCCGCCTGTCCTGAAAGAAGATCAGGAAGGTCAGGATGATAAAGGCCGTTCCGACATGGGTCATGATCAGATAGAAAAATCCGGCGTATCGAACCTCGGCCTTCTCGTGTTCGGTCACCACCAGGAAATACGAGATCAGCGACATGAGCTCCCACACGATCAGGAAAAAGAACCCGTTGTCGGCCAGGACCACGAGCGTCATGGAGAGCAGAAAGCCATTGAAGAGCGCGCCGAGGGCGCCGATGGAGGGCCCGCCCGTAAAAATGCCGTCATGTAGCCGAAGCGCGTAGATGGATGCAGCAAGACCGACGATGCGAAATGGTCAGGACGAAAAACGCTGCCAGCGGATCGAGACGGATGGCAAAGGTGAGCAAAGGGAATGGTGGAGGAGATCGATTTTTTTTTTTTTTTTTTTTTTTTTTTTTTTTTTTTTTTTTTTTTTTTTTTTTTTTTTTTTTTTTTTTTTTTTTTTTTTTTTTTTTTTTTTTTTTTTTTTTTTTTTTTTTTTTTTTTTTTTTTTTTTTTTTTTTTTTTTTTTTTTTTTTTTTTTTTTTTTTTTTTTTTTTTTTTTTTTTTTTTTTTTTTTTTTTTTTTTTTTTTTTTTTTTTTTTTTTTTTTTTTTTTTTTTTTTTTTTTTTTTTTTTTTTTTTTTTTTTTTTTTTTTTTTTTTTTTTTTTTTTTTTTTTTTTTTTTTTTTTTTTTTTTTTTTTTTTTTTTTTTTTTTTTTTTTTTTTTTTTTTTTTTTTTTTTTTTTTTTTTTTTTTTTTTTTTTTTTTTTTTTTTTTTTTTTTTTTTTTTTTTTTTTTTTTTTTTTTTTTTTTTTTTTTTTTTTTTTTTTTTTTTTTTTTTTTTTTTTTTTTTTTTTTTTTTTTTTTTTTTTTTTTTTTTTTTTTTTTTTTTTTTTTTTTTTTTTTTTTTTTTTTTTTTTTTTTTTTTTTTTTTTTTTTTTTTTTTTTTTTTTTTTTTTTTTTTTTTTTTTTTTTTTTTTTTTTTTTTTTTTTTTTTTTTTTTTTTTTTTTTTTTTTTTTTTTTTTTTTTTTTTTTTTTTTTTTTTTTTTTTTTTTTTTTTTTTTTTTTTTTTTTTTTTTTTTTTTTTTTTTTTTTTTTTTTTTTTTTTTTTTTTTTTTTTTTTTTTTTTTTTTTTTTTTTTTTTTTTTTTTTTTTTTTTTTTTTTTTTTTTTTTTTTTTTTTTTTTTTTTTTTTTTTTTTTTTTTTTTTTTTTTTTTTTTTTTTTTTTTTTTTTTTTTTTTTTTTTTTTTTTTTTTTTTTTTTTTTTTTTTTTTTTTTTTTTTTTTTTTTTTTTTTTTTTTTTTTTTTTTTTTTTTTTTTTTTTTTTTTTTTTTTTTTTTTTTTTTTTTTTTTTTTTTTTTTTTTTTTTTTTTTTTTTTTTTTTTTTTTTTTTTTTTTTTTTTTTTTTTTTTTTTTTTTTTTTTTTTTTTTTTTTTTTTTTTTTTTTTTTTTTTTTTTTTTTTTTTTTTTTTTTTTTTTTTTTTTTTTTTTTTTTTTTTTTTTTTTTTTTTTTTTTTTTTTTTTTTTTTTTTTTTTTTTTTTTTTTTTTTTTTTTTTTTTTTTTTTTTTTTTTTTTTTTTTTTTTTTTTTTTTTTTTTTTTTTTTTTTTTTTTTTTTTTTTTTTTTTTTTTTTTTTTTTTTTTTTTTTTTTTTTTTTTTTTTTTTTTTTTTTTTTTTTTTTTTTTTTTTTTTTTTTTTTTTTTTTTTTTTTTTTTTTTTTTTTTTTTTTTTTTTTTTTTTTTTTTTTTTTTTTTTTTTTTTTTTTTTTTTTTTTTTTTTTTTTTTTTTTTTTTTTTTTTTTTTTTTTTTTTTTTTTTTTTTTTTTTTTTTTTTTTTTTTTTTTTTTTTTTTTTTTTTTTTTTTTTTTTTTTTTTTTTTTTTTTTTTTTTTTTTTTTTTTTTTTTTTTTTTTTTTTTTTTTTTTTTTTTTTTTTTTTTTTTTTTTTTTTTTTTTTTTTTTTTTTTTTTTTTTTTTTTTTTTTTTTTTTTTTTTTTTTTTTTTTTTTTTTTTTTTTTTTTTTTTTTTTTTTTTTTTTTTTTTTTTTTTTTTTTTTTTTTTTTTTTTTTTTTTTTTTTTTTTTTTTTTTTTTTTTTTTTTTTTTTTTTTTTTTTTTTTTTTTTTTTTTTTTTTTTTTTTTTTTTTTTTTTTTTTTTTTTTTTTTTTTTTTTTTTTTTTTTTTTTTTTTTTTTTTTTTTTTTTTTTTTTTTTTTTTTTTTTTTTTTTTTTTTTTTTTTTTTTTTTTTTTTTTTTTTTTTTTTTTTTTTTTTTTTTTTTTTTTTTTTTTTTTTTTTTTTTTTTTTTTTTTTTTTTTTTTTTTTTTTTTTTTTTTTTTTTTTTTTTTTTTTTTTTTTTTTTTTTTTTTTTTTTTTTTTTTTTTTTTTTTTTTTTTTTTTTTTTTTTTTTTTTTTTTTTTTTTTTTTTTTTTTTTTTTTTTTTTTTTTTTTTTTTTTTTTTTTTTTTTTTTTTTTTTTTTTTTTTTTTTTTTTTTTTTTTTTTTTTTTTTTTTTTTTTTTTTTTTTTTTTTTTTTTTTTTTTTTTTTTTTTTTTTTTTTTTTTTTTTTTTTTTTTTTTTTTTTTTTTTTTTTTTTTTTTTTTTTTTTTTTTTTTTTTTTTTTTTTTTTTTTTTTTTTTTTTTTTTTTTTTTTTTTTTTTTTTTTTTTTTTTTTTTTTTTTTTTTTTTTTTTTTTTTTTTTTTTTTTTTTTTTTTTTTTTTTTTTTTTTTTTTTTTTTTTTTTTTTTTTTTTTTTTTTTTTTTTTTTTTTTTTTTTTTTTTTTTTTTTTTTTTTTTTTTTTTTTTTTTTTTTTTTTTTTTTTTTTTTTTTTTTTTTTTTTTTTTTTTTTTTTTTTTTTTTTTTTTTTTTTTTTTTTTTTTTTTTTTTTTTTTTTTTTTTTTTTTTTTTTTTTTTTTTTTTTTTTTTTTTTTTTTTTTTTTTTTTTTTTTTTTTTTTTTTTTTTTTTTTTTTTTTTTTTTTTTTTTTTTTTTTTTTTTTTTTTTTTTTTTTTTTTTTTTTTTTTTTTTTTTTTTTTTTTTTTTTTTTTTTTTTTTTTTTTTTTTTTTTTTTTTTTTTTTTTTTTTTTTTTTTTTTTTTTTTTTTTTTTTTTTTTTTTTTTTTTTTTTTTTTTTTTTTTTTTTTTTTTTTTTTTTTTTTTTTTTTTTTTTTTTTTTTTTTTTTTTTTTTTTTTTTTTTTTTTTTTTTTTTTTTTTTTTTTTTTTTTTTTTTTTTTTTTTTTTTTTTTTTTTTTTTTTTTTTTTTTTTTTTTTTTTTTTTTTTTTTTTTTTTTTTTTTTTTTTTTTTTTTTTTTTTTTTTTTTTTTTTTTTTTTTTACTGACGCTATTGCAGGGAGAGTGCCGCTGCTGAACAGGTACCGGGATGTTATGCAGGGATGTAATCAATTGCGGTATTTATAGCTGTAGTGGGGGAGATGCCAGGACCTCAGTCCTCCAGCCGCACATTACCTTGTGCAAGAATTGCAGTCTTGGACTACTCTGTATTGATTTGGGGTGCATTTCTTGCGACATGAGCCATGATGAGACCTCATGCCTCCCTAACGGTGCTGATAATGCAAGACTTACGAATCAGGTCGGGCAGTAAGACGATGATTCGGGCGAGAGCAATTAGTCGCGAATTTCGTATTCCTTGATCTTGTATTGGAGCGTTCTAAGACTAATGCCTAACAGCCTTGCGGCATTTTCTCGATGGTTGGTGATTTCCTTCAAAGTTCGTTCAATGACTTGTCGTTCAATCTGTGCTATCGCCGTTCCCAATGTAATCACCATGGTCCGTGCATCCTCTTTGCCGGCCTAGATCTCCTCAGGAAGATGCCCGGGTTGAATCGTCGTATCCTTCACCGTGACGACAAGCCGCTCCATGAGATTTCGTAGTTGCCGAACGTTTCCAGGCCACCCATAGAGCCGTAACAACCGCATGGCCTCTCGCGAGATTTCTTTCCGTCCGCGGTGATGCTGTGCGGAAGACTCGGCCAGGTATCGATCCACGAGCAGCGGAACATCATGTCTGCCCGCTCGCGGAGTGGCGGGAGGCGGATAGGCACAACATTGAGCCGATAGTAGAGATCTTCCCGAAACTCGCCCTGCTTCACCGCCTCTTCCAGGTTGCGATTTGTAGCTGCAAGGATTCGCGTATCGACTTTGATCAGTTTCGTACCACCCAGACGCCTGAATTCTTTCGTTTCCAGCACGCGCAGGAAATCGACTTGCGACCTAAGTGAGAGTTCCCCCACTTCATCCAGCAACAGCGTACCGCCATCCGCCAGTTTCGCAACCGCCCGAGCTTGGTTGACATCGCTCCAGTGAAAGCGCCCTTCTCATACCCGAATAACTCGCTCTCAAAGAAATTCTCGGGCAATGCACCGCAATTCATGGTAACGAACGGCCCATCGGCCCTCGGGCTTTTATGGTGGATCGCGCGCGCGACGAGTTCCTTCCCGGTTCCACTTTCCCCCGTGAGCAAGACCGTCACATCGCTGTCCGCTACCATCTCCACCAAGCTATAGACTCCCTGCATGGCTTCACTTTCCCCGACCATTTGATCGAAACGTGTTCTCGTTTCAAGACGGTCACGGAGTTGCTTGTTCTCACAGGCCAGGGTATGGCGCTCGAGCGCTTTCTCCACGACCACTCCAAACCGTTCACGATCGATCGGTTTCGTCAGATAGTCGTAGGCGCCCAGACGCATCGCTTCAACAGCCGTATCGATCGAACCAAACGCGGTCATGACCACGACTTCTGTATCCGACCATTTGTCTTTCAGCCGACGCAGAAATTCTAGGCCGCCCATCCCTGGCATCCGAAGGTCAGTGATCACCAGATCTACCCGAGCTTCTTCGAGATGCCGCAGAGCTTCCTCTCCCGTGCCTGTCCCGAAGACTCGGTAACCCTTTTTCTCCAACATGGTCACCAGGGCATTGCGGATATTCACTTCATCGTCAACAACGAGAACGTGAAAGACCTGCGTCATGATCCCACCCCAAGCTTGTGCGGTTGACCAATAGTTACGGGGAATTGGGTTACCACCGTCGTTCCGATTCCTGGTGCGCTCGCAACCTGAATTGTCCCGCTATGATCCTGCATAATCCTGTATGCTATCGGCAAGACCAAGTCCAGTGCCGCTCGACTTGGTCGTATAGAAGGGCTCAAACAGATGGGAGAGCTGCTCCTTTGTGATCCCAACGCCGCTATCCTTCACAGTAATCTCTACCCACGGTTTCCCTTCAGCCTCCCGTTGCACCGCTGAAATCCGACAGTGTCCGCCATTCGGCATGGCATGAAACGCGTTGACGATGATGTTTACTAATACCTGACTGATCT
This sequence comes from uncultured Nitrospiraceae bacterium, assembly GCA_963711905.1. Taxonomy (GTDB): domain Bacteria; phylum Nitrospirota; class Nitrospiria; order Nitrospirales; family Nitrospiraceae; genus Nitrospira_D. Next base: position 166,989 of record CAVQFZ010000001.1, read on the forward strand.
GAGTTGCATCGCCCAGCACAGGCAGTAATTGCTCATCCATCACCTGTTCGAGTCGAATCCCGCGTTCCTCTGCTTCGAAGCGCATCAACGTCATGATGTGGTCGATCAGTGCCTTGACATCGACCTCGTGCAAACCAACAGATCCCGGGCGGGCAAATTTCATAAAATTATCGAGAATCCCTGAGAGCCTGCGGCATTCGGCGTTCACGACACCGAGGTACCGTGTCGCCGGTTCTGCCAGTATTCCCCTTTCCGTAAGTTCTTCTTCCAGAAGATGGAGGTTCAGATCCATGGCGCTCAAGGGGTTTCGCAGCTCGTGCGCGACCCCTGCAGACAGGGTGTGCAACGCCGCTAACTTTTCTGCGACACGGACGCGTCGTTCGAGTCCTAACCACTCTGCGAACGTCCTGAGCCTGCAAGATCACGCCTGCCGGTTTCTTATCGTCCCCCGTGAGCTCCGCTGTACTCACGCGAATTGTCCTCGAGCTTTGGTCCCCGCATTCGTAGAGGAAGTCCTTGTGACTCAAATGACAGTGCTCTTTCAACGCCCCGTCGAGTATCCGGCGGATTGGGTCTCCTTCGGGGAACACGGCATCATACCCTTTCCCGAGCAACTCCGATGGGGCGCGATTCAAGACCACCTCAGCTGTGGGATTCACCGCGCTGATGATTCCTCCCTGGCTAATCGTAAGCACGCCCGTGGGAATACTCTTGAGAATATTCCGCGCCAGCCCCTTCACTTCTTCCAGAGTTCTTCGGGCGGTGTCATAGTGAAGAAACATGATGACCGCCGCACTACCGATCGCATTCACTAAGAAGACAAGGAGTGTTTCGATGAGCAGATCACTGCGCGACTGCCAAAGGGCATGGAACAATTCCGTGGGAACCTTCTCGCCCTCTGTGGAGCCCCGGAGGAGTTTTTCTTCGTTCCAGACTGAAAAGCAAAATGATGGAGATGACCAAAGCTAGGCCCAGGGAGCACGGAAGCGACCAACCGATAGGAAATTCTTCGGAAGAGCGCCGTTTCTGGAATGGGTCTGAACATCGGACTGTCACAATGTCACATGGAAGCGCACACCGCTGCTATGCTAACACGCACAAGATCGCCTGTGCACCGAGCTCAACCCACTGCGGGACACACTTAAAACGGTATTTTCCCCTTTGCCTTGATCTTCAGTCTTTGTTCCGTTTATTGTGGCGGCTGCGGAGCCGGCCGTGATGTCAGGCCGAAGCAGTTTTATAGAGCAGGAGTGATCCAGTGATGCAACAGGTACGGGAAGTCGATGTCGCCCAGTATCGAATCCTACAGGAGCCTTATTACGCGGAGGTCTGCGGGGAGATCGGCCTGTTCACCATTGCCTCCCAGAGACAATTGCCGGTGATGCTGAAGGGGCCGACCGGCTGCGGGAAAACTCGTTTTGTCCAATACATGGCGTACAAGCTCGGCCGGCCGCTGATCACCGTCGCCTGTCACGAAGATCTCACGGCATCCGACTTGGTGGGCAGATATTTGCTCAAGGGGCAGGATACCGTATGGATGGACGGGCCTTTGACCGTCGGGGTGAAACATGGCGCCATTGTGTATCTCGACGAGGTGGTGGAAGCCAGAAAGGACACGACCGTCATCATCCATCCCCTCAGTGATGACCGGCGAGTGCTCCCGATCGAGAAAAAGGGCCAGATCGTGGAGGCTGCCGACGAGTTCATGCTGGTGATCTCTTACAATCCCGGCTATCAGAGCGTGCTCAAAGATCTCAAGCAAAGCACGAAGCAGCGATTCATAGCGATTGAATTCGACTACCCTGCGCCTGACATCGAAACGCTGGTGGTTCAGCGTGAGGCGGGAGTAGAGCCTGCGATCGCCGGCAATCTCGTCAAGCTCGGGCAAAAGGTCCGCAACCTGAGAAATCACGGGCTGGAAGAGGGAGTCAGCACCAGGCTCTTGATCTACGCCGGTACTCTGATGAAGCAAGGCGTGCCACCGGAACGAGCCTGTGATGTCGCCATCGCCCGTCCGATTACTGATGATTCGGACATGCAGCGCGCCATACTTGAATTTGTCAAAGCCATCTTTTGAATCCACTCACTCTTGTGGGCCCCTCCGTACCATCGTGGGGACGACAAGAGCGGTGCCATCGCCATAAGGCTAAAAAGGAGTGGTGTGAATATTGTGGATATGATGAAGAGAATGAGCCTCGTCCTTGTGGTCCTGATGGTGACGGCTTGTTCCAGTGCACGTCCGGTTCTGTATCCCAATGCTCATTTGGAATCAGTGGGGAAGGAAGGCGCAGAGCAAGATGTCGAAGTCTGTAAGCAGTCGGCCGAATCGGCCGGTGCGGAGGAAAGCAGCGGCAGCGGCAGGGCGGGGCGTGTCGCCACAGGCACGGCCATGGGCGGTGGTGTCGGCGCGGCCAGTGGAGCGGTGGGAGGAGCCATTTTTGGAAGCGCTGGGTCAGGGGCGATGGTCGGAGCGGCGAGTGGAGCCGTCTGGGGCCTCCTGACCAGCTTATTCTCCGCCGCCATGCCGTCGCCGCCGAGCCAGGCCTACACAAGTTTCGTCAACCGGTGTTTGCAAGAGAAAGGATATGAGGTGACAGGCTGGCAGTGAGGGAGGGGAGGGGCTGCATGCGGGAGGAGTTCCTGTGCTCGCGCATCGCGCACACGAGCACAATCTGAGTGAAAGTTAAGGGCGGTGCTCGATGCATGCGCGCGGAAGGAACTCCTCCCGTACGCAGCCCTAATGGAAAGGGTAGGTAAAGAAAGATAGGAGCAAGTAGAACAAAACCAATAGCGATGTGCGCAATTGAAAAAGCCTCGACATTTACTCCAAAGGGTGAGAATTGAAGAAAAGCAAACAAAGCATTCGAAGGTATTTTTGTGGTCAATCGGTCATGGCATCGTCTCGTTGTGTATGCGGCACTCATAAGCCTCACCGCCTGCGCCGGACCACAGCCGATCTTGCGGTCGAATAAACAACTCCACTTGTATGGCAGGCAGATGGCTCAACAGGAAATTGAGTCCTGCCGGAAACAAGTGGAAAAGACTGGATTGCGGCATGGAGCCAACCAAAGCGCGAATGCCGCAACCGGTGCGGTGCTCGGTCTGACGCTCGGCGGCGCAGTCGGCGCGTCGGCGGGGGTGATCGGGGGATTACCCGGAGTGACGATCGGAGCTGCCGCCGGTAGCGGGCTTGGATTAGTCGTTGGATTACTCGGAGGAACGTTCAAGCCGCTGGAACCGGAACCACCATATGCTGATGCCGTCATGACCTGTCTGAAGGAAAAGGGTTATGAAGTCAGCGGATGGGAATAGCTCCAACCAGCCTCAAAGGGGGCTCTTCCGCTGCGAGCCACCTTGCTCCCTCGGTCGGTACCACTCACCCTAATCAGAGAAGGACGTAGAGAATGAGGGAGATTCCCCCCTGATTGACAATTCACGGAGGAAACTTATAAAACTATAATAGTTTCTATGGTGATCATGCGATTCGCTACCTATGAAGATGCCAAAAGACAAAATCCTCTTAAGTCGTCCTCCAGCCAACCGAGTGGTCACCGCGGCCCGGCGACAATTCTTCACCCATGGATTCAGAGCGGTCAGCATGGACGATATTGCCGCCGAACTTGGGATGAGCAAGAAAACCTTGTACGCGCATTTTCCCAGCAAGGCAGCGCTCGTCCAAGCCATCATGCAGGAGAAGTTCGCCGAAGTGGAAGCTGACCTCTCTCGATTGAAATCAACCGATAAGCAGACTGTCGAGACGACGCTCCGCAATCTGCTGGATTGCGTGCAACGACACACAGCCGAGATACAACCACCATTTGTGCGGGACATCGGCCGTGAGCTGCCCGAGCTGTTTCAGGTTATCGAACAGCGCCGTCGAGACTTGATCCGCAATCACTTCGGCGAACTGTTCCAACAAGGGCAGAGGACCGGCCTCATCAGAGACGATATTCCCGTTCATCTCATTATTGAGATCCTACTCGGGGCCGTGCAGACGATCATGAATCCTCCCAAACTGGCGGAACTCGGCCTGACCTTGGAAACAGGATACTCATCGATCATTGGAATCATCCTCGAAGGGGCACTGAACAACCAGCGCAATCGGTGAACCGATGGGTGTCGATGCCAATCGCGCAGGAATCACACAAGTGCTGATTTTGTCATGCGCCCTGGCGGCTGTCGTGCCCCAGTCCGGCTGCGAGCGACATCCGTCTGATCACGCTCAGGGCTATGTCGAAGGTGAGTACGTCTACGTGGCTTCGCCCTATGCCGGCGCTCTCACATCCTTGTTCGTACGGCGCGGTGGACAGGTCAATGCGGGTGATCCCCTGTTCGCTCTGGAACAGGTGTCAGAAAAATCCGCCCGTGACGAAGCGGAGAAGAAACTCAGTCAGGCACTGGCCACCCTCGAGGACGCCAAGAAGGGGAAACGTCCCTCGGAGATCGAATCGCTCAGAGCACAACTGAAATATGCACAGGCAGCGCTCGGCCTTTCTGTACAAGAAGTCACGCGACAGGAAGGGCTCAAATCTATGCCCGGTGCTGCAGTGGAAATGGAAGTGGATCGCGCTCGTGCGATGCGAGATCAGAATCAGCAGCGAGTCGCGCAACTGAAAGCCGACCTGAACACGGCATTGTTGGGGTCTCGCGTGGATCAAGTCGCGGCGGCTGAAGCCGAGGTGCATGCCAGGGAAGCGGCGTTGGCCAAAGCGGAGTGGGATCTTGCACAGAAACGGCAAGCGGCGCCGAAGGCAGGGTTTGTCTTCGATACCCTGTACCGTGAGGGAGAATGGGTAGCGGCCGGACGTCCCGTAGTCGTCTTGCTGCCGCCCGATCATATCAAGGTGCGCACGTTTGTATCCGTCGCAAAGATCGGGACCATCAAACTCGGCGATGTAATCCATATTATGGTGGATGGCGTGCAGGGCACGATTCAGGGAAAGGTGAGCTACATTTCGCCGCAGGCAGAGTATACCCCTCCGGTCATCTACAGCCAGGAAAGCCGCGAGAAGCTGGTCTTCCTGGTTGAAGCCCGGTTTGACCAGGATACTGCGCGCAATCTCCACCCCGGTCAACCGGTGGATGTGCGATTCAACGGTGCTCCATGAAACAGGATGTCGACGGACAAGAATTAGCCATTGACGTACACGGCATGACGAAGCGGTTTGGGTCACGGACCGTGGTCGACAACATCGATCTTCGGGTAGGCCGTGGCGAGATTTATGGCTTTCTCGGGCCGAACGGCAGCGGCAAGACGACGTTTATCCGCATGCTGTGCGGTCTCCTGCGCCCGGATGGAGGTAGCGGCACTTGTCTTGGCTATGACGTCATCACCGAAAGCGAAGCCATCAAAGCCGCGGTGGGCTATATGACCCAGCGGTTTAGTTTCTATGAAGACCTGAACATCGCCGAGAACCTCGATTTCGTCGCCCGAATGTTTGGGGTCGATCGTCGCCACGAGGCCGTCGAGCAAAGCCTCGAACGTTTGGGCCTCGCCGGTCGGCGAGAGCAATTGGCCGGTCAGTTGTCGGGAGGGTGGAAGCAGCGACTCGCCTTGGCCGCCTGTCTGATTCATCGACCCAAGCTATTGCTCTTGGATGAGCCGACGGCCGGCGTCGATCCGAAAGCGCGCAGAGAATTTTGGGAACAGATTCACGAATTGGCCGTTGAAGGTCTCACCTTCCTGGTCACTACCCACTATATGGATGAAGCCGAGCGCTGTCACCGTATCGCCTACATTGCCTCCGGTAAGTTGCTCGTCTCCGGCACGGTGGCAGAGGTCATCACGCAAGCACAGCTCGCCACATGGTCCGTCAGTGGGCCGGATCTCCAACGATTAGCCGGAACCTTGCGTCGGCAACCCGGCGTGCAACAGGCCGTCGCGTTCGGCGACCGTTTGCACGTGAGCGGAAACGACCCTGTTGCACTCGACGCGACTGTTTCGGCGTTTCGTGCTGCGCCGTATGAATGGCAACGCGCGGGCACGAGTCTCGAAGACGTGTTCATCCATCTCATGCGGCGATCCTCAAATGAGGTCACCTCATGAGCCTGCGACGGACGTTCTCTTTCTCCCGCTTCTGGGCCATCGTCGTCAAGGAGTTCATTCAGATGCGCCGGGATCGGGTGACGTTCGGCATGATGATCGGCATTCCGTTGATCCAACTTATCCTCTTCGGCTTTGCCATCAATGCGGACCCGAAGCACTTGCCGACGGCGGTTCTTCTCGCCGATTATGGCCCTCATGGACGAACACTCCTCGTGGCAATCCAGAACAGCGGCTACTTCAAATTCACCAGGCAGGTAGTGAGTGAGCGGGAAGCAGAGGAGGTTCTCGCTCAGGGCGACGTGCAATTCGTGATCAATATTCCGCTCAATTTTTCGCGTGACATAGTCCGCGGCGCGCGGCCTGCCATCCTCGTCGAGGCCGATGCCACAGATCCGGCGGCAACCAGCAACGCCATCGGCGCTTTGCGTGTGTTGGCGGCGACGGCACTTCAGCAAGATTTCAAGGGGTCATTAGCCTTTCTTTCAAGAGATGACGATCCCATCGATTTGCGTGTCCATGCGCGATACAACCCCGAGGCCATCACGCAGTACAACATCGTGCCGGGCTTGATGGGTGTGGTGCTGACGATGACGATGGTGATGATTACAGGCTTGGCAATTACACGCGAGCGCGAACGCGGCACCATGGAGAATCTGCTCTCGATGCCGACGCGGCCGTTCGAGGTCATGATCGGCAAGGTGCTGCCCTATATTCTTGTGGGCTATGTCCAAGTGGGGCTCATTCTCCTGGCGGCTCACTTGCTTTTCAAGGTGCCGGTGTACGGCAACGTTCCGATGCTGTTTCTCGCCGCGCTGGTCTTCATTACGGCCAACCTGGCGATGGGAATCACGTTTTCCACCATGGCACAGAACCAGTTGCAGGCCATGCAGCTCTCGTTCTTTTTCTTTTTGCCGTCGCTGTTGCTCTCAGGGTTCATGTTCCCGTTCCGAGGCATGCCCCAGTGGGCGCAAACGATCGGTGAGATGCTGCCGCTGACCCACTTTCTGAGGATCGTGCGGGGCATCATGCTCAAAGGGAATGGGCCGGAAGAGATTGTGCTCCAGTTGTGGCAGATTGCCCTCTTTGCCGTCGTCGCCTTGGCGATCGGCGTAAAACGGTACCGCAAGACTCTGGATTGAGGAGATCCTGGAACCGGAACCACCATATGCCGATGCCGTCATGACCTGTCTGAAGGAAAAGGGTCATGAAGTCGGCGGATGGGAATAATTTTCCTATGACCATTGATGGATAGAATGACCCCGACCACTTGCCGACTCTAAAACGAAGACGACAGAGAAATCATCGCGACGACGACTTCACGCGAACGAGCTTTGGCTTCCGAACCGGAGGCCGTTTGATCACTTGATCCTGCGCAGGCCACTGTTTCTTGTCCGGAAGTGAGAGGGAAACCGGACGGCCGGTTTTTGCCGACCGATACAGGGCCTCGACGATCGCCACATCGATCAGGCCTTCCAGCCCGGACGGTTCAGGGTTGCGGTCGTTGAGAATGCAGTCTGAGAAATACAACAGCTCGGACGCAAACTGATCCCCGCCTCCGTACCGGCGACTCCGGCTCTTCCCATTGAGCACGATGTTTTGCTGGAGTTCGCCGACATACTCATAGGCCGGATCCATCCGGACATGTCCTTTCGTGCCGACCACTTCGTACGTAGAGATATCGACGGCGCCGAAACTACACACGAAGGTCGCGAGGCGGTTGCCGGGGAATTCGAGGCAGGCCGTCGTCATCTCATCGACGTCCCGAAAACGGCGGTCTGTTCCCTTGACCATGCAGGCGCTGACCTTCGTCGGGTTGGCTTGAAAGACGTACCGAGCTGCATTGATGCAATAGACGCCGATGTCGTACAGCGATCCGCCCCCTAATTTAGCCTTCACCCGGATGTCTCCTTCGCGCACCTGCATCGTGAAGACAGAATTGAACAGCCGGAGGTTGCCGAGCTTCCCGGACTGAGCCAGCTCCACCGTATTCATGTTCGCCTCTTCAAAATGCAAGCGGTAGGCGACCATCAGTTTGGAATCGGCCTTATCGGCCGCTTGGATCATGCGCCGGCATTCCTGCTCGGTCACCGCCATCGGTTTTTCGCACAGGGCATGGATGCCGGCTTTGGCCGCTCGGACTGCGAAGTCGCAATGCAAGCTGTTCGGCAGGGCGATGTACACGGCGTCGATATAGCCTTCCCGCAGGCATTGGTCATACTGTCGGTACGAATAGCAGTAGGGGACATCGTATCGGCGGGACAACTGCTTCAGCTTTTTTGGATCATCCGACACCAGCGCCGTCAGCTCCGAATTTCTTTTCGCGTGGCTGAAAGCGGGCAGGACCGCGACCTGCGCGATATGGCCGAGCCCCACGACGGCATAACGGACCGGCGTTACTTGTGGACGCGACTGGGAACGGAGCACGATTGATTTTTTAGTCGAGACCGTACGGGCCATCAGACCTCTACAGCAATGATTCCAGACGGTAACATTGCCTATCCGTGCTGTCACCTGCCGATTTCCCTAGCAGGCTGTGGGCAAAACTCGGTTTGTGTCCCGTGAGAACAGGTTGGCCCTGAAGAAGGACGGAGTTTTTTTTCGGGGTAGGTTGACGGCGAATAAGGACATCCCTTCTGTTGTGCAGACACATTGGCCTTACGCGCAGCGTTTTGAAAAGGTGTGTGCCGCAGTAGCGCATTGAAATCCTTTAGTTTCCTCGCGGTGTCTTTGTTACCTCGCAATGGTCCAAGGTATAGCCTTTGCAACCTTGCTTGTATGTCGCGCGGATGGTCGTGCGTCAAAACTTTGGTAGGAGGTTACAATGATGCGACTAGCACTAATTTTAGCTGGATTGGTGGGTGTAGGTGTCATGTCTGCCTATGCCGCCGCAGACAAAGAGTTGAATGTGGTGGATAAGGCTTGTTGAGCTGAGATCTATGAGGACACCGACTTTGATGTGAATGATCCGCATGTCAGAGTCCAAGGCCCTACGCAGATAGCGACGCTGAAAGATTACAGCGGCCGCAATTGGAACAACGAGATTGAAAGTATCGTCGTCGGTCCCAATGCGCACATCAAGGCCTATTCGGATAAGGATTTCAAAGGAACCGAGCTGGAATTGACGCCGAATAAGCGAGCCAACGACTTGAGTAAATTAAACATGAGCGATGAAATCGAGTCGTTGAAGGTCACTTGCGGTGGATGATCCATCGCAGGACTAGTTGTATCAGTCTCTTTGCGTGATTAGATCCGGCGTAGACGAAGGTGTAGAGAACGGGGGGAGGCGGAGGTAACCCTGTTTCCCCCCGACCCTGTAATTGTTCCGCCAGTAATTCATGAGTGTAGGGCTGCTCGCACACAATGATCGAACCGGCGCCATGACCGTTGTTTGCCGATCGCGACGTGCTTCAAGAACCGTTCAACCATGGACAGGGCGTCATTCGGCAAGACCTGCGCAAATAGCTCATCAGTTCAGACATAATAACTTTGCACTGAGAAGATGCCCATCAGCGCCGTGAGGGTCGACAATGCCGGAAACAGCGCTCCCAGTCAGAACAGCTGCATGGGCACGAATGCTTTGCCACATAAGATCGTTAGACAGATTGTCGACCGACGGACAACTTGCTCTGACATGAGCGAGAACTTCACACGATGCGATCAGTGCGATTCTAATCTGGACATGTACGTCGGTATGTTATGTCTCATTCGGACTTCCCGGCTCCGCTGATCTGATGTGATCTCATGCCCCTATCCTTTTTCCTAGTGGGACACCCACTCAAGGTCCGTTACGATGCTGTGCAAAACAGAAACACTCTAGGGCAATGCAAAGCCTCATTGTTCTCATACTGCTGGTTCCTCTTTCAGGTTGCGTCGTGACGTATCGCGATTTTCCCATAGTGAATTCCCTTCCCACGGTGCAGGCAACGCCTACAGCACCCGGTCCTTGTCATCAGCGCGCCCAGTTTTTATATGGTCTGACAGAAGGGAGTGATGAGTGGACGTGGGGCGGGATCTATCAGTGGACATATAATGGCCTGTTCTCGCCGACGGGAATGGCGGATGTCCTGCAAGACGCGCTTCAACATGCCACAGGCTGTCGCAGCGATCTCCTCTCCACGACATGGCCCAGCACGGAAGTCGTAGTCACGGTGCGGGAGAAGCCGTATCCTTGGCATTGGTATGGTGAGCTTCTAGGGCGGCTCTCATCTGTGACGTACTTTGTCATTCCTTTTTATATTAACGAAGGCGGCTGGGAGTTCTCCTACAGCGTTCATCATCGGGATAGGCTCACAAAGACGTACAAGTACGACATTACGGCGAGACAATTCTATTGGGTCCTCTTGCTCCCATTCTCCTGGGTGAACTTCTTTACCGCTAGTCTCGAAGACGCTGTGCAATCGACAACAGCTCAATTTGTATTGGAGGCTCACCGAGATGGGTATTGGGGAACAAAGAATTGACTCATCGACAGCGGCTGGTCTGTCGTTCGTATCCCGTGGTCTTGTCTGGACATATTGTGCGAGGTGGACAGTTTGTCCTCCTCCATTTCGAACATGGGTTCTCTCTGATCGGCTCCGACCGGGTTTCTCTTCATAATGACCGTATATCATCTACATGTTTTCATAACGCGAGTCTGCCTATTGCAATTAGGATGGCGCGTATCTTGCTAGAGTTATGTACTTACATGCTGTTACATTTGTTCACGTTAGATGGGAGGTGCTTGTATGAAGTCGACAATGGGAGTTCTCATGTCCGGAGTCCTCGGCATCCTGGCCGGAGCCACGGTGTCGTATGCGCAAACAACCGTTCCGGATCGGTCGCCGACAGTCGATCCAGGATACGGGGCGCACGGTCCAGCGTGATGCGACAGGCGATCGAGTCGTCGTAAAGGAGCGCGTCGTGGAGCGAAGACACGAGGGCGAAGCCTACGTGGCCGGCTTCGTCGGGTACACGCTGGGGCATAGTTTCGCGAATGTCGATGGGACAGGAGGGCTCTCGACGACGGGTATCGAAAGTTTAGATCTGGCCAACTCGGTGGCCTACGGGATGAAAGTCGGCTACTTCCTCCCTACCCGCAAATTAAATTGGTTAGGGTTTGAACTGGAAGCGATTCAACACCACACCGCATTTGGAGCGCAAAACGGCTTTGCTATTGGATCCAACCTCCGCGTCGCCACGGTGGCCCTCAATGTGATTGCGAGAAAGAGAATGGCCTGTGACGATCGTGACCGCCATGACCGCACCCGCCGCGTGACGGCCCACGAGAAGGATGGCACGACGGTCCAGGATGAAGGATGGTCCGGCATGTACGATTACGATAAGGATGGCCGGCATTATGATGATGATTGGTCGCCGGAAGCCGAGAATGCGCGGTGTCCGCTACAAGTCTATGCCGGAGCCGGTCCGGCGATATTCTTTGCCCGGACGTCCAATCAAATTGGATCGAGTTCGGAAAATGGTGAAGTCGGGGTGAATGCTCTGGCCGGGGTGAAATATTTCGTGCATCGGAACGTGTCGATCTTCGGCGAATACAAGTTCAACTATGCCGGTTTCGATTTTACAGAGTTCGCAACCCCCGGGTGGCGCCGGGCGGCATCACGGGCAATTACAAGGCGAGCCACTTTGTAGGAGGGCTGGCCGTTCACTTCTAAGATTCTAAGAATTCCGCCATCCGAAAAAACCGGGATCGACAGGTGAGCCTGTCGGTCCCGGACCCCGTCAGTGAAGCTCCACTTATCTATTTAAAACTCTCTTTGTAGACGGCGCAGGATCGTCAAGGATCCGGTTGGTCGGAGAAATCGAGGCGTCACCGAAAGCCCACCGCGTCCGAGCCCTGCCACACATCGCTCGCCCTCGCTCACAGACATTTCCACAATGGCGCGATCCGGGACCGTTCAGATAGATCTTTGCTCCAAGTGCAAATCTGACTAACCGCTTGCAGGCGAAGCTCACCGCGATTGTTGACATGTTGGAACGAGGGCACCTACTATACTGTCCAGCCAAGAAAGCTGAAGTTCATCCGAAGTTCTCAGCATTAATGGGATTTCCCCATTGCCCGAGCCTCAGGAGGAGAAGTCTCGACCCATGGAGTCTACAGGAACAACATCCACTCAAGACCTGCGAGAGAAGACCGACCTGAGTCTAGAGGAGGAACGTGACAAGACCGATGAATATTTGACCCAACCGTTTCAAGAGGTCGAAGAAAAGACACATGAGAAAGTCCATTCGATTCGGCATGCCGTCGATCAAGCTAAAGAAACTCAACGCGACGCCCTGGACGACGACAAAGAACGCGTCCGTGCAACAGCTGAGACTCCCCTCGCACAGGTAGACGATGAACTGTTGTCCGAGGAGCGCGAACGAGTTGACGCATTGCAAGCGGCTGAGCGAGAAGCCATAGATCGCGTTCGTGCAGAGGAACACGCTCAAAAAGAATCGCTTGTCAACGCACTCCTTGAACAGGAGCGCCACCAAACCGACAACCATCTGATTGATGAGAGGGTCCACGCCGACAGAGAGCTTATTACGAGGGAACAATTTCTCTCCATTGTGAGTCACGATCTCAAGAATCCCCTCGCTGCTATTTCGATCAGCGCCCGTTTGATGCGAAAAAGTCTTTCCAAAAGCGAGACCGGCAGTCTTCTGGAACACGTTGGACGAATACAACACAGCGCCGATGCCATGGGCCGGATGATCAACGATCTGCTTGACGTCGAACGGATGGCACAGGGCAAGCTGACACTTCACCTGGCAAAGGTGGACGTTCGAGCTCTGTTACAAGAATGTGCTGAGCTCTTTGCCCCACTCATATCCAATCAGGCGTTTACCATGAAGATTGATGCACGCGCCGAGCCTTTGTTCGCTGATGTTGATCACGATAGAATTCTTCAAGTGTTGTCCAACTTGATCGGAAATGCACTGAAATTTACGCCAAACGGAGGTGCCATTGAGCTCTCTGCGCGTACACGAGAGACTCACGTTGAAGTCTCGGTCACCGACAACGGGCCGGGGATCTCCACGGAGGCACAGTCGCGAATTTTTGAAAGGTTCTCGCAGCTCAATGTGGCCGACCGTCAGGGACTTGGCCTTGGCCTGTTTATCGCCAAATGGATCGTTGAGGCCCATACGGGACGCATGTGGGTGACATCAACTCCTGGAAATGGATCCACATTCAGCTTCACGCTTCCATTATCTGTCTAGAAGCCTGTCCGACAGCGACCTTTCTAGTGCGGTGACCGACCTCCCCATTCAATAAGGGGCCATCCCTAGGATATGCCCCCAGTCGGCGGCCTTTCGTGGATGTGGATAATTTTGGGCTCTCTCGCGCGACGCGCGGGAAGGGCGGGTTTTGTTCGCTCCGAAAGCTATGGGCACGCGTCGTAGGCGTGGTGCTCCCGGCTATCTGGACGACGAAACATCTGCCCTAATTCAGACATCCTCCTGTTAGCTTGCCAGTTGTATGCTATCCCCGGCTGCGTGATGCCTCATTCGCTGCTTCCTCCACCTTGTCCTTCCCCTGCTTGGCAAATTCCTTAGCGGAACGTCCAGCATCCCGCACCGACTCCTCCCCCTGTCTTGCAAATTCCTTGGCCGACCGTCCGGCATCCCGTGCGAACTCTTCGCCCTTATTATAATATTCCTTCCCTCGCTCCACTGCCGTATCCCACGCCTCCTCCCCTCGTTCTAGCAAGTCATCTTTCGCGCGGTTCGCGTAGTCGCTCAACATGCCACGTAGCTCCGACCCTCGCTGAGGAGCAAACAGCAGGGCGACACCGGCCCCGATCAGCGCTCCAGCCAGAAAAGCGGGCAAACCTCCCGCGTCGGTGTTTTCATCGTAAGAGTTTCCGTTGCGCATCATATCGCCCTCCTTTAGGCGTTTAGAACAATAAAGTTGTGTGATGACACTTGAGTACTTCTGATCTGTTGACAGATAGTTTTCCCGGTCGTACGGGAAGATTCACGCCGTGCCTTATACGGTACGGCGTGAACGCCACTATTGGACTTTTTCAAACACCCTGCTGTCAGCTTGCCCGTCGCATATCCCCCCGATCGCGATATTGCTCCGCCTGCATTTCGACGCTGGGTGTCTCCGGCGTGCCGGTCATGCCACCGGCGATCGATAACCCCAACGTAATGAGGCCCAGTGCCGCCAACCACATCGCAATGGTTCCCATGCGATCCAGGGCGCGATTGCCGGCTTCGACGGATTGTTCCTTGACCTGTTGAGCTTTCTCTTTCAGAGGCTCAATGAACCCGATGGTCGTTTGAACCAACTGTTGTGCTTGAGCTTCAGTCATGCCCATCTTAGTCGTCATGACATTGATGGCGGCGTCACGGTCCAACGCCATGAGTTTTTGCTGCAACTCTTGAAGAGCCGACTCTGCAATTTGTTGCGGCGGCTGCCCCTTCTGCGAGGCATTGGCCACGCGCTCCGCATCCTTCCGCACTTCGCCCGGTTGGAGTTCCTTTTTTCCCGTCGCAGCCAGCACGGATTCCGCCTGGCGGCGCAGTTCATCCAGTGAAATGGAGATGTTGCCTCCGCTCATCTGCGAAGCGGCTGCCGACACGACGGTCGTGGCTCCTTGGCCGAGACTTTGTAGCGTGGCGCCGAACGCGGAGAAGACGCCCCCTAACAGGGTAGCCATGGCGGTGGTGGTCAACCAGGCGAAGACCAGCCAGTTGACGCCCCACACGATCACGCCGTGATAGAGTCCGTCACTTCGCAGATGGGCTGCCGGACATGCGCGCAGTGATATAGCCGCCTACGAATGCCGAGATGAGCATGGAAATGCCCGTCCAAATTCCTGTCCCAATCGGGACGCCGCCGGCCGGCTCGGCCTCTTGGAGGTCGATCGACCAGGCTCCGATGGCCAGTCCCAGGAGCGTCAACACCAATTGTGTCGCGAGGCCGACCGCCCATCCTGCCAGGACTGCGCCCCATCGCACTCGCACTCCTCCGAATGACCACTGTTCTATTGTTCGTTCCATCGCCATGATCCTCCATGTAATACAATTCGCCGATCTGCCATATACAGAAAGCGTACTATTACGTATGCAATTGAAAGACCATGCGAGAACCTTCAAGTTGATAGAATCTTGCCCAGAAGCTCAACATGCGAGCTGCGGAGGAAAGAACTAATCGGCCATCATGTCTCTATTCAGACAAGATGTCCGCAATGGGATGCTTAGCCAAAGGAAAGACTCGGTATTGACCTAGGGCATGTAAAGCTACCTCCAAGTCCTCGAATCACATTCACCACACACACGTTTCATGGGTAGCCGTGGACTGCTTCATAAGCCTTTCTGAAGTGTCCCCCTCTTGTAGTTGGCTTGGGTACCGTTCTTGAACCTGAATCAGCGGGAAGTGTCAATCCGTCGGCATATCGTGAGAGCGCTTCCTAGCTTGAGGCGAGAGACTCGGCGACCAAGACTGCGGCACATTGGTTGCACCATTTTTTATTTAAGGCACCATAACCATCATTCATTCTTCTAAGGAGGCAGCATGAAAATCCTTATTGGGTCCACTATTCTTATTGCCGGGGTTGGTCTTGTCGGAGGTATGGGACTGTCTCTTCCGGCAGCGGCGGAGGAGCACGCTACGTCGTCCTCGACGCATCAGATGTCCCCCAAATTTCCACAGTCCGATAAATGTTCGACTTCATCGCCATGCCAAAACGTGATTGGAGAGATCACAAAAGTCGAAGAAAGCTATTGGATCAAAATGCCCAATGGGCAGGAGACTCATATGCGCGTCTCTGCCGATACGAAGATGGACTGCTCGTGTCAAGGTCGGCGATCCGATCGCGGCGCAACTGACGTCGAGCGGCGATGCGGATTCGATCAAGAAGTTGAAGGAATTGCCGAAACCCGATGAGTTGAGCATCCAGAAGAAAACAAAAGAAGTAGAAGCGGAGACAACATTACAAGACATGCGCCAGAAATGAGCAGGAGAGGATGTAATCGGACAGACCGTCTCTCAAGAGACAGAATGAACGGTCGCTTCTCTTTGGGGAATGGTCGCAAGGGAAAGCGAACGACCGAAGTCTGAGAACATAGCCCGCAGGCGGTCAGGGACGAGACAAGCAAGATTTTCGTCCCTGGCCGCTCCCTTGGCCTGTCGGCGGCTGCCTGTTATTCTTTGACATCATGATGATTCACGACAGAGCAGCGCTATGGGGAATGTGCGCAGCGTATCTTGTAGCCGGCAGATGCCTCCATTCACGAGGCGCCCATCGAATGCATTCCGCCACCGACCAGGCGGGATATCGAGCGTCGTGTCGCCCCAATCACCGTTCAATTTCATGAACCATCGCGGCGCGATCGCGACGATCTCTCCGCCGCGCGCATAGGCGATGACATGCTCCTGTTTGTCGCCGGTAGCTTGTAAAGAAACATAGTCACCGTCGGCTCCAAAAGCCTGTGGTCGCTCACGCCTGATTCGCAGCGTCTGCTGAATGATCCATAATTTCGGCAAGCCTTCTCGACGCCTCGACCATATGGCTTCAGGCGACAGATCTGAGAGTTCCTGAAGCAGGCGTCTTCGCAACGCATAGTCCACCGGCCGGCGATTGTCCGGATCGACTAAGCTGAAACTCCACAGCTCCGTGCCTTGATACAGGTCCGGTATGCCGGGGGCGGTCAATTTGATGAGCGTTTGCGACAAGGCGGTTTGGTCGCCATAGAGACTGAGCTCGTCCGCCAGACGGGTGAGCTCTTTCGTGAAACTTTTATCCTCGTACAGGCGCCGCACAAACGCTTTGACCCCTTCTTCATAATCCGACTTGGGATCGGTCCAGGACGTGTGCATTTTGGCTTCGCGTATGGCTTTCTCGCAGTACGGCATCGCTCGGTCTTCTTCGAGCGGCCAGGCGCCGACCAACGTTTGATACCAGAAATATTCGAAGTTACGGTCCGGCGAGTGTTCGCCCCAATACTCGGCGTGGCGCTTGGACCAGGCGGACACCAGATGGATCCATCGCGAGGGCATCTCTGAGAGGACGACGAGCCGCGCGCGCATGTCTTCGCTTCGTTTCGTATCGTGTGTCGAGGTGCCCAACATCGTCTTCGGCCAGTGCTTCTGCATATCGCGACACCAGGCGTGAAATTTTTCCGACGGCAGGCCGAATTGTCCGGGATCGCCGCCCACTTCGTTAAGGGCCACGAACCGGTGATAACAATAGAACGCCGTGTCCTCCGCGCCTTTCGCCATGGCCGGACCGGTCAATTGTTGGAAGCGCGTGACAAAATCGCTTTCCGCCTCCCCACGATGCTGAAGGAGAAGAATGTCGCCGATGAACTTCAATAGGTCAGTCCCTAAGTCAGGCCGTCGAGTCTCGGCCGCCTGAATCGCGCCGATCACCAGCGCCCGATCTTCCTCGTCGACATGGCCCGATTCGGGACTGATATAAGTCCGATACACGGGGAACTCCACGACCAGCTCACGGAGCGCCTCGTGCAACTCATGACGGGTGTAGTCGCGGTGATGGATATGGTATTCGCAGATCGTGAGCAGCATGGAGGTCAGCATATTGAGATCGCTGCCCAGGCCCTGACGGAGCACCAGCAGTTTCTTCTCGCGAAGCACTTCAGGAAACGGTCTCGTTTCGCCGGTGAACTCGCCGTAAAAGCGCGTCAACGCTTCTTCGCTTCCGCGATCGATGAACAGTCCCATGACCGTGTTCATGAATTCATATCCGGTCGTGCCCGATATGGGCCAAGATTCGCGAAGGCGCTCGCCGGGCATGAGGATCTTTTCCACAAGAATCCAGCCGCTGTGGACCCGGTCGCGGAGACGGGTCAGGTATTGAAGGGGATCCAGCAATCCGTCCGGATGGTCCACGCGCACGCCTTCCACCGGCCCATCCGGCTTCAGCCGTCGGAACACCAACTCATGGATATCGGCGAACACTTGCTCGTCCTCCGTATGCAAGCCGATCAGGGTATTAATGTCGAAGAATCGGCGGTACCCCAGATCGCGCTCCGCCGTGCGCCAGAAGGCCAGCCGATAATTCTGCCGTTCGAGCAACTGGTGTAGGGTCCGAGGGTCGGAGTTCAGCTTTTCAACCGCCTGATCGATCGCGGCAGCTACAGGACGATCTTCGCGCAAAAACCGCGTGAATAGTTTCACTAACACACCTTTGTCCCGATGGCGCCGCTGCATACTCTGCCGGTCGGTGGCGCGCGACGAAGGCAATTGATCGAATTCGTCCGTGAAAAATCCCAATTGATCCGAGTCCGTATATTGCGCGGCCAACGTCAAGATCTCGGTCAATGACCGGGGCGAAATGGGAAAGGCATGATCATGGTAGTGCAGGGTAAACGAGCCCTGGTTCCTCGCGATGCGCAGCTCCCTGGCGTCCAGCACTCGGCCGTAATGATCTCCCAAGACGGGCAACATGACGACATGGTGAAATTTGCTTTCCGGAGGCTGCCAGTCTACGTCGAAGTAGAAAGCATAGCGGCTGGCCTGTCCGTTTTCCAAGACATCCCACCACCATTGGTTATCCTTACCGATGGCCATGTGGTTCGGTACGATATCCAGCATCAACCCCAAGCCCTGTTGTACCAGCGCCTTGGACAAACGCTCGAACGCCTCTTCACCGCCCAACTCACTGTTGACCCGAGTGTGGTCCAGCACGTCGTAGCCGTGGCTGCTGCCTTTTCCGGCTTGCAAGATCGGCGAACTGTAGAGATGGCTGACTCCCAACTGCGCCAGGTAATCCAAGACCGCCGCCGCATCATCCAGCGTGAAACTCTCGCGCATCTGCACGCGGTACGTGGCGATCTCAGCGCACATTGGATGCCTCCCGGGATGCTTCCTGTCGCGGCTTCGGCTGCGCGTGATTGCGGCGGCTTAAGATCTCGGCCAGGCGGCGCGGGAACGGCGCGGCTTCGATCTCTTCGAGCAAGAGCGGCAGTCCCAGCGACCAATTAGGATAGGCACCTTCGGCTCCCGGCATGTTCGGTCGCTCCGAGATAAGGCAGGCCGCTTCCATCGTGGCCATGACAATGACCGAGGGCGCGGCGGCCAATTGCTCGAACGTGCGGACGGCTGCCGTTTCCACATCGGCGCGCGGGTCCACTCCGCTGGTCTGCACCATCTTCTGCCGGAATTGTTCAGCCGCGGCTTTGTCCGGATCCAACCCGCACCGGCGCTGGATTTCGAAATCCGCTCCGGTCCAGATGCCGGCCAGCGTAGGGAGATCGTGCGTGGTAATCGCCGCCAACGCCTTCTCCGGATAATCCGCCGGCGCTGTATCCTCAAACCAGAGCAGTCGGTAAGACAGCATATCGCACTCGGCCATCCGCGCTCGCACGCCCTCCTCGACTGTGCCGAGATCTTCCCCGACCACCACGGCGCCGGCCCGCTGACTTTCCAGCGCAATGATGCCCAGCAGTTCATCAGCGTGATACCTCACATAAGCACCGTGCTTCGGTGCGCCGCCCGGGGGAACCCACCAGAGCCGGAAGAGACCCATGACATGGTCGATACGC
Organism: uncultured Nitrospiraceae bacterium; assembly: GCA_963711905.1. GTDB lineage: Bacteria > Nitrospirota > Nitrospiria > Nitrospirales > Nitrospiraceae > Nitrospira_D. The sequence goes on from CAVQFZ010000001.1 coordinate 186,529, forward strand.
AGCCCACCGGTATGGCGCATCACGGCACGGATCGTCTGAATGAAGGGTTGATAGGCCGCCTGCCGTAGTCGGTGAGGAATGAACGGCGGCAGGCCCCAATTCTGCCCCTCTTTGTTGTACAAATCCGGGGGAGCTCCAATCGCGCAATCGAGTGCCACAAGATCCTGCCAGGCCCAGGCGTCCGCCCCGTTGGGCGAAAAGCCAACAGGCAAGTCCTGCATCAAGGCCGTTGATTCCGCCGCGCGCGCCAGTTGGCGGTCCAAAAGCCATTGCAGCCACTTGTGGAAGCGCACGCGATCGGCATGTTCCTGAGCGAACCGCTGCATGTCTCCCGAGTCCGGGCGGCGATAGCCGCTCGGCCATCGCCGCCAGTCGGCGCCATACTCTTCAATCAACACGTTGAAGACGGCGAATTGGTCGAGCGACGGTCCTTCGTCTCGCTGAAATCGATCGAAGTCTCGTCTGTTCATTACCCACTGTCCACTCCCCACTTCCTCGTCTTTTCTGAACAGCGCCCATAGTTTGCGCAAGGCATCCATCTTCAATTGAAACACACGATCCCGATCGATCTTCCGCTCGTCGTTCAATGCACGAGCGTCAGCGGCAAGCTGCCGAAGATCGGCTTCGATCCGCTCGGCCTCAAGCACATCTTTGGGCACATCTTCGATACGGAGATAGAGCGGATTTCGATAGCGGCGGCTGGAAGGCGAATAGGGGCTGGCTTCTTGTGGTAGAACGGGAAGCGCGGCATTCAGCGGGTTGATCAAGACCATCCCTGCGCCAATCGACTTGGCCCATTCCCCAAGACGGCGAAGGTCGGCTAAGTCACCGATGCCCCAACTGGACCGGCTCCGAGTCGCATAGACCTGCGCGCTCCATCCCCAGGTTCTCAGTCCCGAGGGAAGGTGACAGCGTCCCGGCGTGACAATGAGCTTCGTGGAGGTGGACCCTCCTATCGGCGCGAGCTCGTGGTAGCCGACCGGCAGGCTTGTCGGGAGTCGGTCGCGCACCTCCATGGCTGTGCCGTCTTCCAGTCGCAACTCGGCCGGACCGGGGAGGACTAACGGTTCTCCGTGACGCACCACCTTGACCGGTTCGTCGAATAGAGACTGTGGCGCCTTAGGTGGATGGCCGATTGCAGACCGGAGCGCTTCGATGGATTCGCGGGAGACCCGCTGCTCCTTCCCTGCCGCGTCTTGGTAGACGCCATCGATATTCCAAGCATCACGACTCATAGGCCTATCCCGCGTATCTCGTGAAGCCTCGTTCGTATCTCGGCTTTCGCGAGAATGGCGCGAGAACGAGAAATGCGAGACTGGTGAACACTGCCTTTCAACGAATCTCGCTTGTCTCGCCACTCTTGCCCGTCTCGCATGTCACGCCTTGAACCACGCTTCACGAACGACGAGCGACGAGGATTCAAGGACCAGGCATTCGTACGGCAACAACTTGCGATCGGAGCTGTGGGCGCGTCGCGCGCCATGATAGCGTTCCTCCTCGGAACTCCACCGCATCCGGCCACGGGCTTCGTCAGGAATCGGCTGCTCCTGTGGGGATAAGTTGAAGAGCGCACGGATGGAGGATTGAGAATCGGCGCCGGGCTTTCCGCGGGTCAGCTCCAACACGAGATCGGCGGTCGGGAGCAGGCGGGCTGTGCGCTGGACGTAGTCGCGCAGGGCCGGCCATTCGCGCCGCGCGCGCAGTAGATCTTGGTACAGCCGACGTAGTCCCGACCGATGTGGGTCCGATTCCCAGGACCAGCTCAGCCTGGAAGCGGCGAACGTTGACTCGGCTTGCGGGTCCGGCACGTCCGCGTCCTTGTGAAAGGATTCGAATTCCCGCCGTCTGCCGGCGCGGACGTTGTCGATCAATTCAGGGTCGCTGAATGAACAGAAAAACTGGAACGGCCGCGACTCGCCGTATTCTTCCCCCATGAACAAGAGCGGCACATACGGCGCAAGCAACAATAGGCTCGCCGCCAGGCGCTGCGCGGGCGGAGACAGCAGCGCGCTCAGCCGATCGCCTGCGGCGCGATTGCCGATCTGATCGTGATTCTGGATACAGACCACGAACCGGTCTCCGGGAAGTCCGGCGTTGTCGCCTCCATGAGCGCGATCGCGTGAACGGCTGTAGCCCCCGTCGAACACGAACGTATCGGTCATCGATTTTGCCAACTGCTCGGGCCTTCCATAGTCGACATAGTATCCCTGTCGTTCACCGGTCAGGCACGTGTGCACCGCGTGATGAAAATCGTCGCTCCATTGAGCATCCAACCCATAACCGCCTCGCTCGGCCGGCAACAGAACACGCACGTCATTGAGATCGCTTTCCGCCACGATATGCGCGGCATAGCCCCGCCCCTGCGAAGCGGATTCAGCCGCGTCCTTGATGTCCTGCAAAATGTGGCGGGCCCCGAAGTCATAAATTGCGTGGATCGCATCCAGCCGCAAACCGTCGAAGTGATAGTCACGGATCCACATGCGAGCGTTGTTGCACGCGAACGCCCGGACTTCGTCCGAACCCGCGTCGTCATAATTGACCGCCGTTCCCCAAGGCGTCCGGTAATGTTCAGTGAAATATGGACCGAATTCAGCTAGATAGGCGCCTTCCGGTCCGATATGGTTGTAGACCACGTCAAGAAACGCCGCGAGGCCATGGCGGTGACAGGCATCGACGAGACGCTGCAATCCGTACGGCCCGCCATAGCTCTGCTGAGGCGCATAGGGATGCACGCCGTCGTACCCCCAGTTGCGCGTACCAGAAAATTGCGCCACCGGCATGATTTCGATCGCCGTCACGCCCAACCCGCGCAACGCCGGCAGTCGCGGGATGACCGCGTCGAATGTGCCTTCGGACGTGAACGTGCCGACATGCAGCTCATAAAATACAAGATCTTTGCGTGGGATGCCGCTCCAGCTCGCATCGGTCCAATGGAATTCGTCCAGACAAAGTACAGCCGAAGGCCGACTGACACCATCCGGTTGCCAACGAGAGGCAGGATCGGGCCGCTTGGGGCCTCCATTCAGACGATAGGCATAGCGTTGCCCGCTGCGAACCTGCTCCTTCTCAAAACTAAAGCACCCGCGTTCTTCGCGGTTCATCGGATGGATGCCGTGTGCTTCACCGTCGATCAGGACCACGTCCACGCGTTCCGCCTTGGGAGCCCACAGGCGCCATCTGACGCTGCCGTCCTCTTGATACAAGGCCCCGCATTCGGGCCGATCGATCGCCTCAGACATGCAGACCGATTGAGTTCATGGTTGATGGTGAAATGGTGAATCGATAAAGATGTGCATTCTGCATAGAACGCGCTATCTTTGGCGTTCCGAGTCGGTGCCCGCCGCCGCGACGAGGGATTCGTCCGGCTTTAGGACCTTGGATCGTAAAACAGCCATTGATCGTCCTTGAATCGTGTAGGGCTCGCCTCCATGAAGCTGAGCCGGTTCCGCCGATGAGTCGGCCGTGTCGATAAGACGCTCCCAATCTTCAGATTCGCCACGAAGCGGCAGCGTAAAAGGAATGGGCTCGTGGTGCGCATTCACGAGCAGGACGACGGAGTTTCCCACAATCGGCTCGCCTCGCTCATTCACATCGCCGATCAAATCTCCGGGAAACCTCACGCCGACACATTGAGAAAATCCCGCGCCCCATGTTTCGTCGGACATTTCTTCACCCGACGGCTGAAACCAGGAGATGTCGGGCACGTCGGCGCCATTGACGTCCCGTCCCTGAAAGAATTTTCGTCGCTGGAAGACCGGTTCGGCGCGCCGGAGAGCGATCACTTGCCGGACGAACTTTAAAAATTCCTGCTGCTCCTGACTGAGATCCCAGTTCAACCACGTGAGGTCGTTATCTTGGCAATACGCATTGTTGTTGCCCTGTTGCGAATGGCCGAATTCGTCGCCGGCCAGAATCATCGGCACGCCGGCCGACAGCAGCAGCGTCGTCATGAAATTGCGCCGTTGTTGCGCGCGCAATGACTTGATGCCTTGATCGTCCGTGGGTCCTTCCGCGCCGCAGTTCCAACTGTTATTGTCGTTCGCGCCGTCCTGATTGTTCTCGCCGTTGGCCTGGTTGTGCTTCTCGTTGTAGCTCACGAGGTCGTTCAGCGTGAATCCATCGTGGCAGGTGATGAAGTTGATGCTGGCATAGGGTTTTCGGCCTTCGCCTTTATAAAGGTCGCTGCTGCCGCTCAAGCGGGTGGCAAACTCGGGCAGCAGGCCATTGTCGCCCTTCCAGAACCGGCGGATATTGTCCCGGTAAATCCCGTTCCATTCGCTCCACAACACGGGAAAATTCCCGACCTGGTAGCCGCCCGCCCCGACATCCCACGGCTCCGCGATCAACTTGACTTGCGACAGCACCGGATCTTGATGGATGATGTCGAAGAAGGCGCCGAGCCGATCCACATCGTACAACTCGCGGGCCAACGTGCTGGCCAAATCGAAGCGAAATCCATCCACGTGCATCTCCTGCACCCAGTACCGCAAACTGTCCATGATCAATTGGAGAACACGAGGGTGCCGCACGTTCAAGGAATTCCCTGTGCCGGTGTAATCCATATAGTGACGTTGATCGTCCCGGACCAGTTTGTAATAGGCCACATTGTCGATGCCGCGCATCGAAAGCGTCGGGCCCTGGTGATTGCCCTCGGCGGTATGGTTGTACACCACGTCCAAAATCACTTCGATGCCGGCGGCGTGCAACGCCGTCACCATCATCTTGAATTGGTGCACGGAGTCATGCGCGCTCAGCGGCGCGGCATACCGATTGACCGGGGCGAAGTAGCCGAGCGTGTTGTAGCCCCAATAGTTGGTCAACCCTTTTTCGACCAGGTGTCGATCGTTCAGGAAATAATGGATAGGTTCGAGTTCGACGGCGGTGATACCGAGATCAGTGAGATGTTTGATGACCGCATCCGATGCGAGCCCCGCATAGGTTCCACGCAACGATTCGGGAAGCAGCGGATGAAGCTGCGAGAAGCCCTTCACATGCAATTCGTAAATAATGGTTTTGTGCAAAGCCGTGCGCGGGGGGCGGTCGTTGCCCCAGGTAAACGCGGGATCAACCACCTCCGCCAGCGGTGCGTAGGGTGCGCTGTCGCGTTCATCGAAGGAAAGATCTCCTTCGGGATCGTTCAGACGGTACGCAAACACTTCATCGGCCCATTTCACGTCGCGGCCGATGCCTTTGGCGTAGGGATCTAATAAAACCTTGTTGGGATTGAAGCGATGACCCTGTTTGGGGTCGTAGGGCCCGTGAACACGGTATCCATACAATTGTCCCGGCAACACTTCCGGAAGATAGGCATGCCACACATGATCGGTGTATTCCGTAAAGCGCACCCGGGCCGATTCTTTCTCTGCGTCCGGTGAATCGAACAGGCAGAGATCGACGCCTGTGGCATGTTCTGAGAACAGCGCGAAATTGACACCTTTACCGTCCCACGTGGCGCCGAGTGGATACGGTTGGCCAGGCCATTGCCTGATCGAGGTCGTCTTCTGATCTCCCATCGAGAGGTCCTTTTGTTAATGATTTGTGGCGCCATGGCAATGAGTATGGGCGCCGTGGCTTGGCAGCCAGGACATATTTCCCACAATATCCCATTCCAGAAGAGTCATAGCAATGACTGTGAGCGAGACCACTTGTCTTATGGGCAACGTGCTTGAAAATCCGATCACTACCGTATCCCGAACGTCGACAAAGCCGTACTCTGGATTTCCCTAGTGGGGCTACAGGACTCCTGTTGGTACTGTTGTATCAAATGTTCCAAATGATGGTGCAGCCCGTTAATGCAGCGGTGCCGGCTATCACCATCGCAAAATAGCCTAAGAGGAGTCTGCCTATGAAATCCTACATCACGAATATTGAAGAAGCGACGATCAAGAACGACATGTTTCGCAAGGTCTTGTTCACCTCGGAACACAGCCAGTTGGTAGTGATGAGCCTCAAGCCCGGGGAAGAGATCGGCACGGAAACACATCAGCTTGACCAATTCATCAGAGTGGAAGCGGGTCGAGGCACTGCTCGACTGAACGGCGTGGAGTACCCGCTTGGAGATGGAACAGCGGTCGTCATCCCGGCGGGGACCGAACACAATATCGTGAATTCAGGGCACGAAGCCTTGAAACTGTATACGATCTACAGCCCACCGGAACATAAAGACGGCACCGTGCATGCCACGAAACAGGATGCGCTCAACGACCGAGAGGACCACTTCGACGGCAAGACCACGAGCATGCTCCAAAAATTATCCGCGCAGTAAGGCCGGCAATGCAGGATGCCGCCAGTGAGGTCATCTGCTTGTCGCGCCGAGCCATGCGTAGGGACGTCTTGTCCCCGACCACCAACAAGCTGAAGCGCATTGAAAAGCGAACCTCGTTCAGGCGATGATCGGCACATGGCCGATAACAAAGGAGGAACGATCATGAATTGGGAAGCGCCTTCATTTGTGGAAATAAAGATGGATGCCGAGATCAACTCGTACCAAGATGATTTTCGAGACGACCCCCCCGACGCGAAGGAACCATCGACGGAGACGCCGATCATCGCCACTCGTCAAGGATAGCCAAGAATAGCAATAGGCAAGAATACCAATAGGATAGATGCGATGCGCGTTCGGGTTCTAGGGTCGGCTGCCGGAGGTGGATTCCCACAGTGGAACTGCGCTTGTGTGAATTGCGGAGGCATGCGGAAAGGGCTGATCGCCGCGAGCCCTCGGACACAGGAATCTATCTGCCTCAGCGCGGACGATGGTCACTGGTTTCTCATCAACGCCTCTCCGGACATTCGCGCTCAGATCGAAAGCTTTGGCCCACTCCATCCTCGTCAATCGCGTTCTACGCCGATCCAAGCCATCTTTTTGACCAACGGAGATCTGGACCACTGTTTAGGACTCCTCTCGCTCCGGGAGAATCACCGGCTCATCCTGTATGCGACCGACTCCGTGCGTCGCGGATTCACCGAAGGCAACGTCTTGTATCGTACACTCCAGCGTTTTGCCGAGCAGGTCACGTGGCGGACGTTGAAACTCGATGTTGAGGAACCGGTGTTGCGCGCGGACGGAAGACCGTCTGGGCTGACGGTGACAGCCGTAGCCGCTCCGGGCAAGCCCCCAATTCATTTGGAAGGACTCGTCTCATCCAGTGAGGCGGACGTGAATGTGGGACTTCGATTTCGCCGATCGATCAACGGAAGAGTGCTGGCCTATTTCCCCGCTGTCGGCCGGATCACGCCCTCGGTTCTCAACGCGCTCGAAGGAGCCGATTGCGTCATGTTCGACGGGACGTTCTGGTCGAGCGATGAACTGTCCGCGCCGGGCTTCCTTGAAAAATCGGCGGAAGATCTCGCGCATTGGCCTGTCGGTGGATCGGAGGGAAGCCTGTCGATGCTTTCGAAGATTGCCGCTCCTCGCCGGGTGTTCATCCACATCAACAACACCAATCCGATGTTACGAGATGATTCCCACGAACGAACACTCGTTGAGACGGCAGGATGGGATGTCGCATGGGACGGAATGGAGATCCGATTGTGATGATGAATGAGGATTGCCGGCGGGATCAGCTTTCGCAGGATGCCTTTATCGAATGGCTCAAGCGGGAAGGCTCTCGTCGCTACCATGACCGGCATCCCTTCCATGATCTGATGCACGGCGGCAATTTGACGAAGACCCAGCTCCAACAGTGGGTCCTAAACCGCTACTACTATCAAACGCGAATTCCCATCAAGGATGCCGTCATTGTTTCGAAATCCGAGGATCCGACGTTTCGGCGGATGTGGCTCCGTCGCATTCGGGACCATGACGGTGAACAGGAAGGAGAAGGTGGGCTCGCCCTATGGCTTGAGTTGGCACGAGGCGTCGGTCTCGACGCCGATGAAGTGAGGAGTTTCCGATCCGTACTCCCGGGAGTCAGGCTCGCGTGCGACGACTATGTCCGGTTCGTCCGCGAGGCGCCGCTTCTTGAGGCCGTGGCCTCCTCGCTCACGGAATTATTTGCGCCTTCCCTCATGGCGCGGCGCCTCGAAGCGTGGAAACAACATTATCCCTGGGTGCGCTCGGAGTCCCTGGAGTATTTTCAGTTGCGCGTCTCTCGTGCCGCTCTCGATTCGAACCAGGCCATCGAATTCGTGGTTCAGCACGCGACCAGCTATTCCCTTCAAGAAAGATGTGTGAGAGCCTTAGTCAAAAAGGCCGATATTTTGTGGACCATGCTCGATCACCTCTCGATGACCTATGTCGAAACGGGATCAGAACGAAAACGGGCTGCTCATGACTCTCATCACAGTCAGACCTCGGCTTAGTCCCAAAGTTCGCCTTCGGTTCGATCGGCGTACCGGTCACCATCTGCTGTTGTACCCTGAAACGGGACTCGAACTGAACGACACCGCTACGGCAATTGCGCGTCTTTGCACGGGCGAACGGACGATCGAGGATATGGTGAATCATCTCACCCGCACCTATGATGATGTGTCTCCCCACGAGATCAAGCGAGAGGTGTGCGGGTTTCTGGATGTCCTTGCCGCTCGCGGCCTGCTTCAAACAGGACGCGAAAAACTCGGTTGATGCCAACAATATGACTTGAATTATCGGTACGGTGCTAACGCCAGAATCATTTCAGGATGCTCAAAAAGACCGTCCAGCAAGGCCGCAGCGAGCGAAGAGGCGAGGAGGTACATACCAAGCTTCGCTTGAGCCGCTCGCTTCGATCACATGCGAGCGGATAAGTACCTTGCCTTCGCCTTGCATACCATGAGCCTCTGAACGACGCGAGAACGCCGCTGGCGGACTTTTTCAGCAACCTGCTAATGTCATGAACAACGAGCATCGCCCATATACCTTGATTGCCGAACTCACCTATCGGTGTCCGCTTCGCTGCCCCTACTGTTCGAATCCGTTGGACCTTGCCGAACATGGGGACGAAATCGACACCGACACATGGCTTCGTGTCTTTCATGAAGCTGAAGAACTCGGCGTGGTTCAACTTAACCTCACAGGAGGCGAGCCGTTGTTGAGAGATGATCTGGAACTGCTCATCGAGGGGGCCGGCAAGCTCGAACTGTATACGAACCTCATCACGAGCGGCATTCCGCTCACGTTCGAGCGACTCTCTCGACTTCACGCGCTGGGGCTGAATAGCGTGCAAGTATCTATCCAAAGCGCGAGATCGTCCGTTTCGGACCGAATCGCCGGCGCGCCGTCGTTCAACCGCAAGCTTGAAGCCATGCAGTGGGTCACATCTCTCAGACTTCCATTGACCATGAATGTCGTGCTCCATCGAGAGAACATTTCTGAAATCGAGGAGCTCATCGCTCTGGCTGAACGCGTTTCCGCCGATCGGCTCGAATTGGCGAATACGCAGTATCTTGGATGGGCATTGAAGAATCGCGCCGCGCTTCTCCCCACTCGCGAGCAGATCGAGCGGGCGCGAACCGTTGCGGCTGAGGCCAAAGCGCGCCTTTGTGGAAGAATGGAGGTGCTCTTCGTCACGCCCGACTATTACGCCGAGTACCCCAAATCCTGCATGGACGGATGGGGGCGACGGTTCATCGTGATCAATCCGGAAGGGCTCGCGGTGCCCTGCCATCTGGCGCATACGATACCGGGATTGCGTTTCGAGCCTGTCACGCAGCGCCGGCTCGCGGATATCTGGCATCATTCAGCGGGATTCAACCGATTCCGTGGGAACGATTGGCTGCCCGATCCTTGTAGGACCTGTGAGCGCCGCGCCCTAGATTTCGGAGGCTGTCGCTGTCAAGCTTTCCATGTCCTGGGAGATGCCGGCATGACCGACCCAGCCTGCTCGCTCGCTCCCGGCCATGGCCACATCGAGTCGGCAAGAACTCAGGCCGATCACGCGGCCGGATTCCCTGTCCTGTTCGAGTATCGGACCGGTCGAGGGTTTAGTTCACGATGACTCGACGCATGAATGCCAATCTGACTATTTTGCTCGTGCTCGCCGTGTCTATCGGCGTATTCGCTTTTGCCCGAGATCGCTCGTTGCCGCTGCAGGGACTCTATGCGAGCGGCCGACTGTTCGAAAGCGTCTGGATCGAATTGCTGTTGGGCTTCGTTATTGCTGGGTTTGTAGATGTGCTGATTTCCCCGGCTCAGATCACCGCGTGGCTGGGAACCGAGTCCTCAACACGCGGGATTCTTGTGGCGTGGATGGCCGGTTTAGTGATTCCCGGAGGGCCCTATCTGTTGTTTCCCCTGGCAGCGGGTCTCTGGAAAACCGGAGTGTCTCCCGGCGCCTTGATCGCTCTCATTACCGCCAAAACCTTGGTCAGCCCCATTAGAATCCTGACCTATGAAGCTCCTCTGCTCGGATGGCGGTTGACCATTGCTCGGTGTTTGCCTGCTCTCTTGGTTCCTCCGATTATGGGGATACTGGGACAGTGGATTTTTAATCTATTCGTGAGGAAGTCATCATGAGCGCAAAGCGCGTGAGAAAAAGCGAAGCGATGAGTCGTGTTGTCGGGGTGGTCTGCGCTTCGCTGATGCTGTTGTTCGTCGCATGCCGGCTCGATACCGGCTCTCTTCCTCTCGATACGATCAAACTTCCTCCCGGTTTTTCCATTTCGCTTTATGCGGACAATGTTCCGAACGCGCGGGGTATGACCCTCGGCCCAACCGGCACTCTCTTTGTCGGTGCGACGGACAAAGCGGGCGAGGTCTATGCCGTGGTAGATAAGAACGGCGATCAGCGCGCTGATGAAGTGCATACGATCGCCCGCGGGTTGCGCATGCCGGTGGGCGTGGCCTATCGAGACGGCTCGCTGTATGTGTCCGCCATCGATCGCATTTTGCGGTTCGATGAAATCGACAAGAAGCTGAAAAATCCGCCTTCACCGGTGGTCATCACGGACCGCTTCCCTAAACAGACCAGTCACGGGTGGAAGTTTATCGCCTTCGGTCCCGATGGAAAACTCTATGTGCCGGTGGGAGCGCCCTGCAATATCTGTGAACCCGATCCCGATCGCTATGCTCTCATCGGCAGGCTCAATCCGGATGGGAGCGGATACGAGATCGTCGCGCGTGGAGTCCGAAATTCAGTCGGCTTCGATTGGGACCCGACCACCCATGATTTGTGGTTCACCGACAATGGTCGGGATGACCTCGGTGACAACCAACCGCCGGACGAACTTAACCATGCGGCGAAGCCAGGGCTGCACTTCGGCTATCCCTATTGCCATGGAAAAACGATCTCGGATCCTGAGTACGGCCGCAAACATGCGTGCCGAGAATTCACGGCGCCTGACGCTGAACTGGGTCCTCACGTCGCCTCCCTGGGCATGCGCTTTTACACCGGCGCCATGTTCCCGAAAGAATATCGGAATCAAATTTTTATCGCCGAACATGGGTCTTGGAATCGGAGCGAGAAAATAGGATATCGGATCACACTTGTGTCGCGAGATGAGCAAGGGCGAACGCGATATTCGGTCTTTGCGGAAGGATGGCTCCGAGGCCAAAAGGCATGGGGCCGACCTGCCGACGTCCTCGTCATGCCGGATGGCGCCCTGCTGGTCTCCGACGATACGGCCGGCGTGATCTATCGGATTACCTATAACGAACCGTAGTGTTCTCGGCCAGCGCGCGCAACTCGTGTTGGTCGAGTTCCAAGAAGATCCTTACCAGACTATACGATTCAACAGAGATTGGCCAAATCGCTTGTGGTGTGCCTCGCCGTCTTCGACCTTCACTTATTCTGCGTGACCTTTGTTGACGATGCCGAAAGAACGACCGACGCCTCGCTCGTCAAAACCCGAAATGTGAACGTTTCCTGCAGATAAAGACGAACGATGGTATCCGTGTGGCTGAGATAACCGATGGACACGTCCTCCCCAATATTGAGCGCGAAATCACCGCCACGGGTACTCAATACAAAAGCACCGTGAAGGGCCGGAGCCCAAATGATATTGCAGTCGATAATTCGTTTCACATGTTCAAGAATCGGGTAGCCCTGATCGCGAGTTTCGGCAAGTTCGGTGTATTCGTCCGCTCCCAGCAGGACGGCGTACGGACCGTTGACACCCACCAGACGCAACTGGGATAACGCTTGGACGACAGCATCCGGATAATCGCGGACGTCGCCGGGCAGCGGCTTGATGGGGTTACTGGTGCCTTCACGGATACCTTGAATATTCGCCTCCCGGTACCCATCGAAGATCGCGCGGTCCTCTGCGAACGCAAGTGTCTTCGCGGCGTCCTTGGCAGGTTGCCAGTCTGAATCCTCGGCCCCCCGCTCGACATCGTCAATCGCTTGCCGCGAGAGTTCAAACGGCACCCTCACCTCCACAAGCGCTTTGACTTCGCGTTGATGTGCGATGATACCCTTCGTCGGCGAAGTGATTGCCGTTACATGGCCCGTCGCAACTCCTGGAAGCGCCATTCCGCCAGGGGCGGGAACATCAACCACGCGTCTACCGGCGAAGTACCGCTTGAGTGTCCGCGTCGTTTCTTCCTCGATCTCCACCCACGCCGCGTCTGAAATCGGCGCCAATTCCAGATAGAGGTTATTCATGTGTCACCCCTTTGAGCGATCCGATTCCGAGTGATGTGCCGCGCGGCCGGCAGTTCGTCCGGCTCTCTTGCCCCTGCGCCTCTTGAGCGGTTACCGCTTCTTCCAACTTTGTAATTTCTCCCTGAGTGAAGAGATAAGTTTTCAACGACTCATTCATTTTGGGCACACGACGACGCAGCCATTCAAGCACCATGGAAGCGTGTTCGATTTCTTCATTCATGTTGTGTTCCAGGATCGCCTTGAGTTGGTCGTCCCCGCAGACATCGATGCGCTGTCGATACCAATCGATCGCTTCCAATTCTTCCATGAGGCTGGCGAGAGCCCGATGGGTGTCGAGGGTTTCAGGCGATAGTTTGTCGTACGGTTCGTGGGTACCTGCACTTGAGGCCATAGCTTCTCCTTTGGAATCCTGAACGTGGCGACATCTACCGCATAGGTCAGGCAGTTTGCCGTCATTCCATTGCTTTCAAGCCTTCCCTGGTTGCTTTGGAACAGCTTAAGGAAGGATGGGCCATGATCAACTAGGGAAAGCCCTTGGTGCTTCCCATGTCGTCACATAGGCGGGATGCAGTTCCGGGATGCAAGGTAGATCTGGCGATCCTCAATCGGGCGGACCCCCTCTTCCTCAAGAAAATCGTTGAGTCCTGCCGCGTTCTCTTCGGGATGAACCACATCCAGCGCTTCATTGAGAAGTTGCCGTAGGGATGATGAGGTGAGATCGAAACCGTTGGCCGATACGCTTCACCGATCGGTCGGATCGGAGTTCTGTGACTCGGCGCGGATCGGCTAAACCGGCGTTTTTCAGACCTTGACAATGCAAGATATTCCGCGCAAGAGTACGCACGGTAAGGGTATCTAACAATCTCCGATCTCCGATCTTTGAACATCATGGTGGACAGGTCCCAACCAGGCGATATCAGACGATTGCTGGCGCAGGCCGCGGTCATTCAGAGCGCCTGCGATCTGGATCTGCTGGTCTTTCTGCGCCGGCATCCGCGCACCTTGCTGACCAGCGAACAACTGGCTGGATTCGTAGGTTATCCTTTGAAAAATATTGCCCAAGCGCTCGATACGTTTATCGAAGCCGGGCTTCTCGGGCGAACGGCTCAGCAGTCGGGGCATGCCGCGCGCATGTTTCTGCTCCTGCTCGATGGCCCGCATGGCGGAGGAGTGGAAGCGCTCCTGGGATTGGCATTCACGCGGCAAGGACGGCAAACCATCTTAGAGGCGCTGAACGGGAGCGGCTCGGGCCCCAAGCAGCCGCTTGGCGCGTTTGCTGGGAATTGAAGTTGGTGAAAAGCGGGTAATCATTTTAATTGAGGACCTATGCCTGAATCTGATTTCGTGCAAACCGGCATTGCGGGGTTCGATGACATCTTATCCGGCGGCATTCCGCGAGGGAACGTGATCCTGGTGGAAGGGGCGATCGGCTGCGGCAAGACGACGATGGGCGTGGAGTTCATCTACCGCGGGGCCCAGCGAGTTCGGCGAACCGGGCATCATCGTCGTTGTTCGAGGTCTCGCCGGAGAAGATTATCCGGGATGCGCGGCGGTTCGGCTGGGACCTGCGCGAACTGGAACAAGCGGGGCGAGCTGAGAATCGTGTTCACGACCCGCGAGGTGTTGCGGCAAGAACTGCAACAAGCGGACAGCGTCCTGCTCGAAGAGGCCACCAAGATCGGCGCGCGGCGCATCTTCGTCGATGGCATCGCCCGGCTGATCGGCAGCAACGGCACGCCCGAGACACGCTCGGGATTTCATGTGTTCACCGAAGGGTTGCAGCGCGAGAATCTCACCGCATGCTGGCGATTGAAGCGTCCGCTTACTCGGACGGGCCACAGCGCGTCCCTGCCCGAGGAGTCGATTGCCGATACTGTCATCCGGCTCAGGATGGAGGAGAACGACCGCGCCGTCAGCCGATCGTTGGAAATCGTGAAATCGCGCGGCCAGTATTACCAGATGGGGCGCCATACGATTCAGATCATTGACGGCCAAGGGCTTCACGTGTACCGCCGCGTCCAGGCGCCACGGGGTAGGAAGCGCGACCGCGCCGCGGCCTACGACCCGACCACGCGCGTCTCCACGGGAATCCCCGGCCTCGACGAGCTCACCAACGGGGGCTACTTCCTGGGCAGCACGACCGTAGTGGCGGGCATCTCCGGCGTCGGCAAGAGCGTGATGGGGCTTCAGTATCTCGCGGAAGGCGCGCGGCGCGGTGAACGCTGCCTGATGCTCAGTTTGGACGAGCAGGTGGAACAAATCATCCGGAACGCCGCCAGCATCGGCATCGATCTTCGCGCGGAGATGAACCGTGGCCTCATTCGCGTTGAGTACGAACCGCCGCAAGAAATAGAGGTGGATGTGCATTTCCACCACATCGAGCGATTGGTGCAGGAGTTCAAACCCACAGCGGGTGGTGATCGACAGCCTGTCCACCTATGGGTCGAACCTGGGCACGGAGGGGAGGATTCTTTCGAGATTTTTTTCACGGCCTGGTGGCCCTCATGAAGGAACATCAGATCGCCGCGGTCTACAACCACGAGAACCCAGAGATGCTCGGGATGGCGTCGATGATGGGCGGCTTCGCCTTGAGCTCCCTGGTGGACAACATCATCCTTTTGAACTGGGTCGAGCTGGGCGACAGGTTTCGCCTGGGTCTGACGATCGCCAAGATGCGCGCCAATCCAGTGCATCCGGACGACGCACGAAGCGGAAGTTCTTGACGGCCAAGGCATGACCGTGCTGCAGCGAGCGCTGCGCGTGGAGGCGGAGCAGACCATTCTCTTCCTATGCCGGGCTCGTGTCGCGATCGCCCGAGCGGCGTCACATTCGCCCGCAGAGCGAAAGCAAGGACTCCGCCCGTGATCAATCCCGCTCAATGACTCGCTCTTTACGCCTGCGCTGTGGGACAGCCGCGCTGGAGAAGTATGCCCTCGTCACCCAGTCTGACCGTTCAATTGTTCGACGTTGACGCCCGCCTGGTCCTTGGCCCCATCCACCCGACGCCTTTGTTCCAATTATTCGATGAGAAAAAATACGACCCCGGCATTTTTGTGCAATGCGCCCGCCGCTGCCTCGCGCAGACCGACAGCAGGCCCGCCGTCGCCGTGTTTCAGGTCCACGGGTTGGCCACGGTGGGCACCTCGCTGGTGCTCGACGGCAAGATCGTCGGGGCGGCGGTGGGCGGATATGTCTTCGCGGATTTCGCTCAGGCGTCGGAGATTCAGAGCTTGGCGCGGCACGCCGGCATTGCCTTTGCGCAGCTGTGGAAAGTCGTGCGCCAACAGTCGCCGGTTCCCCAACGGCGGTTACTGGTGCATGGCGAGCTGCTGCAAGTCCTCGGCGATGCCCTGCTCCGGGAGAACCACCGCGCGCGTCAATACGAGCAAGCTGCCGCGATCATCGAATCCTCCGACGATGCCATTATCAGCCAGGACCTCGACGGCATCATCACCAGTTGGAATGGCGGCGCCGAGCGACTGTTCGGCTACCGCGCCATAGAGGCCATCGGCCGGCCGGTCGCCATGCTGATGCCTCCAGAGCGGGTCGAATGAAGGGCTGGGATATGCTGTCGCGCATCCAACAGGGAGAGTCGATCGGACATTATGAAACCGTCCGCCGCCGCAAAGATGGGACCTTGCTGGACATCTCGCTCACCGTGTCTCTTCTTCTCGATGCGCTGGGTCGGATTGTGGGCGCGTCTCAAGTCGCGCGCGACATCGCGGAGCGCGTGCGGGCGGAAGAGGCCTTGCGCCGGTGGAACGAGGAATTGGAAGCGCGTGTCGAGCGAACGGACGGGAGAATTGGTCGCGTCGCAAGATCGCTTGCGGGGGTTGGCGACGGAGCTGAATCGGGCCGAGCAACAGGAACGCAAACGTCTCGCCGTGGAGCTGCACGATCATCTCCAACAAATTTTGGTGCTGGGCAAGCTGAAACTCGGGCTGGGAAAGCGGCTGGCGGTGTCTGCTTCCGGCTTGCGCCGAGATGATCATAGGAAACCGATGAGGTGTTGTCGGATGCGCTGAAGTACACACGCACGTTAGTGGCGGAATTGAGTCCGCCGGTGTTGCGCGATCACGGCTTGGCGGCGGGATTGAAATGGCTCGGTGAGTACATGAAACGGTACAATCTTGCCGTGACGGTCACGGTGCCTGAGAAAGAACTGAAGCTGCCGGAGGATCAAGTCATCCTGTTGTTTCAGTCGGTTCGTGAGTTGTTGATCAATTCGTCCAAGTATGCCGGCACCGGCCAGGCGGCAGTCACGCTGGAGCAGCGAGACGGTCGGTTGCTCATAGAAGTGAGCGATCAGGGCGCAGGCTTCGATCTTGCTGCTGTGTGCGACGCCTTCCGGAATCGTCTTCCAAGTTCGGGCTTTTCAGCATCCGAGAACGCATGAAATCGTTGGGTGGATCGTTCGATCTCGAATCGGCTCCGGGACAAGGGACCACGGTCATTCTCACGTTGCCATTGGCAAAGAGTGGACAGTGGGCAGTGGGCAGTGCGGAGCGGGGGCCTGTTTCGAGTCACTCCCCACGCATTCAGTCAGATTCCGCGTCTGAGCACTCTCCACTCACCACTGACCACTTATCACCCATCAGCGTGTTGCTGGTGGACGATCATACGATGCTCCGGCAGGGACTCCGCACGATGCTCGAAGGGTATAAGGATGTTGAAATCGTCGGCGAGGCGTGGGATGGCCAAGAAGCGGTGCAGGCCGTCGATCTGCTCAGGCCCGGCGTGGTCGTGATGGATATCAACATGCCGAAGATGAACGGCATCGATGCCACGGCGCAGATTAAGGCCCGCCATCCTGAAACCATCGTCATCGGCCTGTCGGTGAACGCCGACGGCAAAAACCGAGAAGCGATGATGAAGGCCGGCGCGACCTTGTTACTGTCCAAAGAAGCGGCCATCGATCAGCTGCATGAGACCATCCACGCCGCTGCCCATGATCACTCCATGCCATAGCTCGTTCTGCCTGAGATCAGACTTTACCCTGCGATTCTTTCTGCGCCGGCGCGATTTCCTCTCAACCCGGATTCCGCAGTTGATCCCCCCTTCTCGTCATTCCCGCGTGCTTTAAGCGGGAATCCAGGAATCCGGAACGACTGGATGCCCGCTTCCGGTCATGAGTCAGCTGTGGCCGTGCATCTTCCATCTGCGATGACTGATGCTGCTCGCTCGTGATTGCCACCATTAACTGCGGAATCGGGCGACTGCGATGCGACGGCAACGCTCTTACAGCACCGCTCGCGATCAGAGTCGATAGCGCAGGAAGAGATGGCCGCTCGTCGGCAGCCCGCTTCACGGACAGCAGCGTTCCCCAAATCGCCTGCTCGGGGGCCAATCCGAGCGGGCCGGAAAAGGCCGGTCGTTCTCCTGTCGGACCCCGCCCGACGATTTGAGGCGCCACGGTGAGAAACAATTCATCTAGCAGCGCTTGCTGCAGGAAAGACGAAAACAACGTCGGCCCTCCTTCATGGAGGAGCAGCTTCACCCCATAGTCGGCATGGAGCAATGCAGCCATATCGGATGGATCGATCGCTACTTCGCCGGGAAGTACGTGGACCGTAGCCGGCAACGTGGCTCCGTATCGTTGACGCAAACGCGCGGCGCCTTGTTCGGTCGTCAGCACAAGGCTACCGATGTCTTCGCGCCTAAACAAAGGTTGGTCCAGGTCGACTTGGCCCATACCGCTGACCACGACGTTCAGAGGATGGAGAGACCCCTTGCCCACATGCTTGCGAAAGGCCTGGAACTCTTTCTCGAATGTGGGGTACACGCAGCCCGCGGTCCACACATGCCCGGGCGCGTTCCGAAACGTGTCTTCTCCGAACATCACCGCGTCGGCATAGGCGCGTAACATCCCCATGAGAAACGCATCCTCATCATTCCTCCCGCTGATCTCCGCGCCTCCCGATTTGCCGGGAATCTTCAATGAGACAATGCCGTCCATTGTCTGAACAAAGTTGCCGACGATCAGCGGCCGTTTCGATGAGTCGCTGAAGCACAAGTCGCCATCATAGGCTTCGTGCAGAATCTTCGTCAGACAGGGCGATGGTGGAGCTTCGGTTCCATCGTATAGCGTTTTAATTTCCAACATCGCTCCAGAGTGAGATCAGACGGCAGATGTCAGCGTGAGGTCTATTGAGCCCCGGTGCTGTTGCGATCGATACTAGGATTTTACCGAGCAGCAAGACCCACGACCGTGAATGATGAAATCCGCTTCTTGATTGATGCCGTCAAAAAGATAATCACTGTTTCGTACCCACGATTCGGCCAGCTGCAATGCGAGTGGCCTCTCGACGCCATGATTCGACAGGATTTCGTAGGTTGCCGCTCGCGAACGTGTCGCGCTTTTTTCATTCAACTCGTATGCGATCATGGAATGTTGGCATTCCGACAAGGGCCGACCATGATTTCGACATGATTCCACCAAACGCTCTACCATAGGACCTAAGAACGCGCCATCACCGGCCGCCGGTTCGATTGCCAGCGTATTCGCCAAGTCTTTTGCCGAGGAGTAGCCACTTAGATTAAGCAGCAGGTCGACGACCCATCGTTTGGTGTAGACGATGCCCTTTGGCTCCATTGCCACGCCGATACGATTAGGATGGAGGGAAGGGGCCAACAGTTGCAGTTGGATTCCTCCTAGCGCGCCTGGTGAACTCGTCGGTCTGTTCCGCACTAGGCCTCCGGTTTCGAGAAAAATCAGTGGATAGTAGCTTTTCTCCGGCCCTCATTCAAGGTCATCTGTTGTTACCCTAGGGGAACCCGCCTCCTAGAGTCGTCACTGTTATCGTCCCAGTCAATGCGAAAGACTGGACCATACTGTCTTGGTCCTTCTAAGCGCAGGTGTGAAGAAAGCGTCAGAGGAGAAATGCTAATAGCAGACGCACGGGTGACTCGCACTACTCAGGATCGGAACCATTACCTCAATTTACCGTCTATTTGATGCGTTCGACTGATATCAGATTGATACTATAACGATACCAGCATAAGCTTTACCGTTTGTCCTGACAGAAGCGGCCTAGTCCGGCCGGACCTGAAAACGCAGTACAAGGCATTTGCGGAGTCTTTGATCCGAAAGGAGCGCGCTATGGGATCTACAGAACGCGGCCAAAAATGGATCTCAACAAATAAAGGCCGGTGCCAGGACTGCAAAACGATCAGCCATTACCTGTGCCGCTGGGATCAGACCCATCTCTCCACAAAGCAATGCCGCCACGGAGTCCAGCTATATTCGACACGATTGAGACGTTGCCGGCAAACCTGCTTATATCCGTCTGTGCCGCATTCCCGCCGCCTATGTAGAGCCGGTCGTAATGAAACATGTTTTCAAGCTTACTGACGACCTTCACGAGGCGATTGTTCCACACTTTCCTTCCCACCCGTTCAAGTTCCGATTTGCGCAGTCGATTCTTGCCCACCTCAACATTTGGCACGAGCGTACCATCGACGAAGAGGGATGAGCCGACGCCGGTTCCCAGGGTCAGGACCAGCTCAACGCCCTTGCCGGAGATCGCTCCGAAACCCTGTATGTCTGCGTCATTGGCTGCACGGACGGGCTTCTTTCTGAACAACTTATGGAGGGCCTTCGTGAGATGAAAATGCTCCCAGGCGGGATCTAGATTCACGGCTCCCGAGATGACGCCATTGCGAACGATTCCGGGAAAACCCACACTGATCCGGTGAAAACGACCCGCCTTTCTCGCGAGGCGTTGTATGATTCTCATCATCAGTTGTGGCGTGCTTCGCTTAGGCGTCGGCATACGCACCCGGCCTCCTACGGGCTCGCCATTTTCGTTAACGACTAAGGCCTTTATCCCAGTACCACCAACATCAATGACGAGAGTCCGAATTGAAGAAACAACAGAAGATGGAACCTGATCAGTAGATTCGCGATCTGACGTGACGCGCTTTGAGCGTGACGAAGATTTAGCTGGCATAAGTTAAGTAGGGAACGAGACGCACAACTTAAAGGCCCGCTGCGAGAAGCGGGCCTTTTGTTCCAACGAGCTTCTTGCCGAATAATTATGCCGCTAACTTCACTTCAATGGTCTTCGGTTTGGCCTTCTCGGACTTGGGCAAATGAAGGTTCAATACTCCATCCTTAAATTCGGCTTTTACGTGCTCGGGTTCGACCACGTCGGGTAACGAAAAGGTCCGGACAAAGCTGCCATAGGATCGTTCAATCCGGTGATACTTCGTCCCTTTCTCTTCTTTCTCAAGCTTGCGCTGGCCCTGGATCGTGAGCACGCCATCTTCCAGGGAAACTTTGACATCTTCTTTCTTTACGTCAGGAATCTCAGCTTTGATCAAATACTCACCCGCTGTTTCGCTAATATCCACAGATGGTGTCCAATCCGCAACGATCATAGTTTCCTTACCGTTCCATGCGTGCGAAGCAGGATGCGCCAACATACGGTTCAACCGATTAGAGACTTCTTCCAATTCATGAAACGGATCCCATCGTACGAGTGCCATAGCAACCTCCCTTAAGTTTATTAGCTCTGTAATAGGTTTCTGCGCTGGCGCTGCGCCGATCCAACTGTCAGTTGTAGAGATAAATCGATGACGGGAGAAGTCAAGGCCGTGAATGGGCTTCTGAATTGTAACAATGCTAAGCATCTGCTCGACAAAATATCATAGTGATATCATATGTATATCACAACGATATTTACACTGGATTGTCCCCGGTCTGAATTATCAGGGGTTCTGCCAGATGTTCTCAAACCAAGGCCTCGATATATTGTAATGGTGGAGGCTTTTACAGTGATCAGGATCGGCACATCGGGATTCGATTACAAAGACTGGTACGGACCTTTCTTCCCGCCAGGCCTGAAGCCCCAGCATCGCCTCGAGTTCTACGCCCAGCATTTCAACACGCTGGAGCTGAACATCACCTATTACCAGCTCCTCTCTCTCGCCGCGACGGATCAATGATCAGACGGCCCTGGCCATAGGGTCAAACAACCGTGTTGCCAATTTGTTCTCATCGTGCCAGGATTGGCCATGACCTCCGTGGCCTCCCTGCACCGTCCCGCCCCAAGGCGTCCCTTTTCGAGGCCGCTATTCTCATCCGTGGTCAGGGCCGGTTTCCCGTCGCCGGCGGATGATCATCTGGAACGGGATCTCGACCTGCATGAATTGCTGATCTCCCATCCCGCCGCGACCTACTATGTGCGCCTGTCAGGCGATTCGATGAAGGATGCCGGTTTGTATGACGGCGATATCCTGGTTGTCGATCGCTCGCTGGAGCCCGCGCACGGCAATATCGTCGTCGCCGTTGTGGATGGGGAGTTCACGGTAAAACGCCTTTACCGGAAAGGCGGGCAGATCCAGCTCACGCCGGAAAATTCACTTTATCCTTCGATTGTCATCACCCAGGAATCCGGTCTCGTCGTATGGGGCGTCGTTACGGGCAGCGTCCGTCAGTTCCGCAAATAGGAGCCGGGCCATGACAGAACAGGTTCTGGCTCTCGTCGATTGCAATAATTTCTATGCCTCGTGCGAACGGGTCTTCAATCCGAAGCTCGATCACCAGCCGGTCGTCGTCCTCTCCAACAATGACGGGTGCATCATCGCCCGCAGCAACGAAGCCAAGGCCCTCGGCTTCGCGATGGGCGATCCGTATCACTTGAACCGGGACAAGATCCGGCAACACAAGGTGAAAGTCTTCAGCTCGAACTACGCACTCTATGGCGACATGTCGCGTCGCGTGATGAGCACGCTTGCAACTCACGCGCTGGATGTGGAGATTTACAGCATCGATGAAGCGTTCCTGAGCTTGGACGGATTTAAGCACCGGGGACTCAATAGTTATGCCTCGTCGATCAGAAGCGCTGTAAAGCGCACGACGGGAATCCCGGTATCGATCGGCATAGGTTCCACGAAAACTCTGGCGAAGATCGCCAACCGGTTGGCGAAAAAGCTTCCAGGCTCGGAGGGCGTTTTCAATCTTCTTGAGTCGGATGTGGATGAGGTGCTCGCGCAGGTGGACGTGGCTGATGTATGGGGTATCGGCCGCCAATGGGCGGCATGGCTGAAAGGGCAGGGGATCAACACCGCACTCGATTTCAAACGCGCCGATCCGAAGAGGATCCGTGCACGGATGACGGTTGTCGGCGAGAAGATCGTTTCCGAACTAAATGGCGAATCCTGTCTTGATCTTGAGTTAGTCGCGCCGCCGCAGAAGGGCATTACCGTCTCGCGGTCGTTCGGCAGGCAGCTTTCAGACCGGGCAATGATCCGACAGGCCCTGTTGCAGTTCGTCGACCGGGCAGGGGAGAAGCTGCGCCGCCAGAATCTGCAGGCGAAGCGCCTGAGCGTGTTTCTGATGACCAGTCCCTTTGCTGAAGACGGGCCTTTCTATTCGAATTCGATAACAAGAAAGCTGCTGTTTCCAACCGACTATACGCCGGATCTTATTGATGCCGCCGCAACGATCCTTGAGAAGATTTACCGGCCCGGCCTCGCCTACCAGAAATGCGGTGTCATGCTCACCGATCTGGTTCCGGCGGTGCGTACCCGGCACGATCTATTCGATGAGCGCGACCGGCAAAAACAATCCCGCCTGATGAAAGCGCTCGATGCGATCAATTCGGAACATGGGGCGCGCACGATTCATTTCGGCAATCTCGGCGGGACAAGGCCGCAATGGGCCATGCGGGACGGATTCCGCAGCCCGCGCTATACAACGCGGTGGGGAGAGATTCCACTGGTGCGATAAACTGCATCTTCATCCTTTCAAGAGCACCCTCCTTCAGGGGGCGATCCCGCCACTCCACTATGGCTGGTAGGAACGGCATTGTCCTTCATTCCCTGCTAAACAAACCTGCCTGGCCTTGTTTTATCCAGTGTGCTATCTTCCCCAGCCGTCATCATTACCTTTACGAATTCTCGCCAATATCCTTGCTGTTCAAATCAAAATGCAGGGAATGGAAGGGGGTTGCGGTATGGGTTTACTGGACAAAATTAAAAAAGCATTTCCATCTCCAATTCCATCTCCAATTCCACCACTTACTTTCTGACGTGCCGGGAGCAACGGCAGACACGACCCCGTGAACATTCCCAGCAGGCAGTATCGAGCCATTAAGTACAGTTGACCTTCTTGAGCACCTATATAAAAATGCAAGCCTTCTCTCGCCAATATAGGAAGGTATCTGGTCATGCTGAGAAAAATCGTAGCGATCAAGAATGTCGGCCGCTTCGAGAATTACGGCGCAAGCAGCGACTTGCAATTACGGCGCTATAACCTTTTCTACGCGCCCAATGGTCGCGGCAAGACCACGCTCTGCGCCATTCTCCGATCCTTTCAGACTGGTCAGCCAGAATTTATCATCGGACGCCGTACCCTCGGCTCTTCAGGTTCCATCGAGGTCAAATTGCTCTGTAACACCGCCGACACGGGCGTCTTTGACGGCGAAAAGTGGAACAAGCCCTTCCCGTCCATTGCTATCTTCGATTCCAGCTTTATCACGGACAACGTGCATGTCGGCGACTATATCGATTTACAGCAGAAGCGGAATCTCTATCGCGTCATTATTGGCTCGCAAGGGGTATCTCTGGCTGCAGTTGTCGATAAGCTCGACGAACAAATCCGCGCTCAGAACACAGACATAGCCGCCAAGCGGGCTGCGGTTCAGCAAGCAATGCCTCGCTTCGGCAAGACGGTGGAGACATTTTTAGAGCTAAAGCCGATTCCGGACATGGAAGCCAAGATCGCGGCGAAGGAGCAGGAGTTGAAAGCGGCCCGGAAGGCCATGCAGATTAAAGACCGAGCCGGACTCAAGGAACTTTCGATCCCGGTTTTGCAAACTGGTTTCGACACTGTCCTTCATAAAACTATCGAAGGCATAGGCAAAGAAGCCGAACAGCGCGTCGCAAATCAAATTGAGACGCATAAAATGTGGAAAAGGGGAGGGGAATGGCTAAGCGAAGGCCTCGATTACATCCACTCCGATCTTTGCCCATTCTGCGCCAACGATGTTTCCGGGGACACTCTGATCGCGGCATACCGCACATTTTTTGGTCAGGCCTATACCTCGCTGAAAGAGGAAATATCGGCCGTTCAGCAGACTATTGAGAGCGATTTTGGACCAGTCGCTGTCGCGGAAATCGAGAAGAACATCATCCAAAATGCTGCGGCGGTTGAATTCTGGAAGGAGTTTTTATCGATTCACATTCCATCTATCGCTTTCGAGAAAGACATCAAGAATCCTCTTCTCGCTTTTGGACGCGATGCGGTCCGTCTTACCGTTCAGAAAGCAGCTTCTCCTCTTGAACTCGTCGAAACTGATACCGCTTTCATAGAAGCTAAACAGACCTGCGCTGCGACTGCCGCAAAGCTGAAGGCATATAATGCGGTGGTGATCGCCACCAATCTTGCCATCCAGCAGGTTAAAAGTCAGACCCCAACTCTCAATGAAAAAATCATCGAGGCTGAACTCAATAACCTTTTATCCGTGAAGGCACGCCATGCACCTGAAACAACCGGTCTCTGCAAAACTCTTCAGGATGCCGTGGCGGAGAAGAAAATGTTGGAAGACCGGAAAACCGCCGCCAAAGACAAGCTCGACGCCCACTCCGACGCCATCATAGGGAAATATCAAACCCGCATAAACGACCTTCTTAAGGCCTTCAATGCCGGATTTAGCATTACCAACATCAAACGTGTCTATCCAGCGGGGACGCCTAGTTCAACCTATCAGATTATTATCAATGGCACGCCGGTCGAATTGGGGGACAGCGGTTCCTCGATCGGGGCGCCTTGTTTCAAGAACACGCTCAGCGCCGGAGACAAAAGCACGCTCGCATTCGCCTTTTTCCTCGCGCAGCTTGAGCAGGATGCTGACAAAGCCGAAAGGCTGGTCATCTTCGACGACCCATTCAATAGCCAGGACCGCTCACGCCGGACCTTAACCAAGGACCTCATCAGGAAGTGCGGAAAGGAATGTAAACAGGTTATCGTCTTCTCGCACGACCCGAGTTTTTTGAAACATCTCTCCGACAGCCTGCTGCCCGCAGACAAGAAATGCCTTCAATTATCACGCGCTGGAGTTACCAATACCGCCATAGAGCCATGGGATATCGATAATGAGACCAAGAAAGGGTATTTCCAGGACCATGCCGATCTGACATTTTATCTGCAGCAGGGATCAAAAGAACTCCGTGACATAGCCAGAAAAATCAGGCCGGTGCTGGAAGGTTATTGCAGGTACAGATTTCCAGGGCAGTTCGACGATTGCGGATGGCTTGCCGATATGATCGACAAGATCAGATTAAAAGGAACCGTACACCAGCTTTACAGCCTTGTTAACGAGGTCGAAGCCATAAAAGACTTCTCAAAAAAATATCATCATGACACCAACGGTCCCAAGGCTGATACGGAACTCATTGACGATGGAGAGCTTGAGGGATTCGTGAAACGCACTCTAACGATTGTTGGCGGATACTAGAAGCACCAAACCCCGGCCCAAACCCGGGGAAGAGAAAATGGATGGCATGATGGCGCGTGAACTTCTTAAGAAATATAACGAAAAGCGAGACTTTGGCATAACTGCGGAACCACGGGGCAAAGCGGGAAAGCCCTCCAAACAAAACCTCCGCTTTGTTATCCAACTCCATGAAGCGACGCGGACCCACTATGACTTTCGTTTGGAATGGCATGGCGTCATGAAAAGCTGGGCGGTCACCAGAGGCCCTAGCTACGATCCTGCCGATAAACGCCTCGCGGTCCGGACCGAGGACCACCCCATGGATTACAATGATTTTGAAGGCGTCATACCCGATAAGCAGTATGGTGCCGGGCCCGTCATGATCTGGGATGAGGGCGTCTGGATGCCGGAAGATGACCCCGAGAAAATGGAGAAGAAGGGGCGCATCACCTTCACAATCGACGGCTCCCGGATGAAGGGTCAGTGGCATCTGGTCCGAATGCATACGCCTGATAAGCGCGAGAACTGGCTGCTGATTAAAAGCAAAGATGACTTCGCCTTGACCAAATCCAGGAATGAAGGATTTTTAAAGCGCGAGAATACAAGCGTTGTAACAGGTAGAACCATGGCCGACATCCTTAAAGCGGGCTTGGGAAAAACCACAACACGCAAGCAGCCCAGCAAGCCCCAGCCTGCTCCTAAGAACAGAAGCAGTCAAAGACGAGTTCGCGAAAAAGTCCAGCGTGTCATTAACCAGTTTAATGAAACAGTATCCTGACCCGGAGCTTGCCACACTCGTTGATAAGCAGCCCAATGGGGATGCGTGGGTCCACGAGATAAAATATGATGGCTATCGGCTTATGGCATTCGTGGACAAGGGTTCAGTAATCCTGCGGACCAGGGGCGGTCAAGATTGGACGCACAAATTCACACCCCTTGAGAAGGCGATTGCCCAGTTAAAGGTCGAGAGCGCTGTGTTCGATTTGGAGGCCTGTGTTCTCAATCAACGCGGCCAGTCAGATTTCGGCGCATTACAGGCCGCACTTTCAGACAAGAATCCGGGGGTCATCCATGGCTATATATTTGATCTTCTGAATCTCAATGGTGAAGACCTAACCAATAAAAAACTCCTCGACCGGAAAGCTCGGCTATCAACAATTCTTAAGAAAGCCAAAGCTCCGCTGCACTTCAGCGAACATTTAGAAAGCTCGCCGGACTTGCTTGAGAAAGCCTGTAAGATTGGTGCGGAAGGTTTGGTATCGAAGAAAAAGGACAGCCTTTACCACGGACGTCGTACCAGTGATTGGATCAAAAGTAAATGCGGGCTTGAGCAGGAATTTGTGATTGGCGGCTTCATGCCGGCTAAAGATCAGGCCAAGGCGATCGGCGCATTATTACTCGGCTATTACAAGAATGACAAATTCACGTATGCGGGTAAAGTTGGAACGGGGTATTCGCGAACGCTCGCCAAAGAGATCTATCACAAACTGATACCGCTTAAAATCACGACATCGCCATTTCACGAAAAGCTAGGCCGAGGCCGGCGCGACTATGTTTTCGTGAAGCCTGAAATACTTTGCGAGATCTCATTTATGGAGTGGACGCCTGATGGCCATATCCGTCATGCATCCTTTAAAGGCCTGCGGGAGGATAAGAACCCCCAAAGAGTGGTTGAAGAAATTCCCAAACCCATAGAACAAGTTACGAAGGATATAAAGCCACGCCCTAAAAGCAAAGAAGAGGTGTCTTATAGAGGCGTGAGAATATCACACCCTGACAGGATCGTTTTTCCTAATACCAAAATTACCAAAGGCGACGTGGCGGAATATTATGATCGGGTCGCGCCTCTCATGTTGCCCTTCGTTCGCTTGCGCTTGATTAGTTTGCTGCGCTGCACGGACGGTATCGGCGGTGAATGTTTTTTTCAGCGCAATCCCATGAAAGGGATGGGTGATGAGGTCTATTCCAAAGCCCTCACTCATAAAGGCAATAAACATGAGTATATTTACGTCCAGAATGAAGTCGGACTTTTGCAGATTGTTCAAATGGGAACGATGGAATTTCATGCGTGGCAAAGTTCACTCTCAAACCAAGGCAAGCCCGATCAAATCATTTTCGATCTTGATCCCGATGCTGGCGTACCGTTCGAAGCGGTAAAGCTTGCGGCTCTAGATATTCGCAATCGCCTTAAAAAACTGAGTCTCGTATCCTTTCCCCGGCTCTCAGGCGGCAAAGGCATCCACGTTGTTGCACCGATTAAACCCGACCATGGCTGGGAAGAAGTCAAAGAGTTCGCTCGTGGCTTTGCCGAAACAATGGCACGAGAGATACCCGCCGCTTATGTGGCAAACATGAGCAAGAAAAAGCGAACGGGCAAAATCTTCGTCGATTTTTTCAGGAATGATTTTTCAGCCACCGCGATCGTGCCGTTTTCACTCCGAGCGCGAGAGGGAGCGCCTATCGCATGGCCCATCACCTGGACAGATTTAAAGAAATATACAAAGGCGAGCGCAATACAACTAAACAACATTGACGCTAAAGTGATTCAAAAAGCTCAAAAAGTCTCGGCGGAATTTCTGAGCATTTCTCAAACATTGAAACTTTAGTAACATGAACTAATCAAATTCCTCCTTCCCTCATGAAAAAGGTGCCTTCCCAAGGAATGTTCTGGACCGACCACCTCATGATGCGGCAAAGGGTACGGGCAGCGTGACGGCGTATGATCATCTCGACATCGTGGGCGAGGCCGCAAGGCATGACGGGCAAAAAGTGGGGAAGAGGCGTAATCGTCTACTTCAGGATCTTCACCTTCTGAACCCGGATGATCAGTTCATCTTGCGCGAACGTGTGTTCCAGCTGCTTTTTATATTTCTTCCACCAGGGCTTAGCTAACTTAGCGGCCATGACTTCAAAAATTACGATAGCATCATGGCGGGCGGCCTTCTGGTCATCCTTCCATAAGCCTTCGGCGGGGGCACGGGTATAAGCAGTCAGGCCACCGAACTCTTGTGTGAGCGTTTCCCGAATGCGAGAGTAATTCTTTGTTGGGAACGCCTTCCCCTTATTATCGTGAACCGGAAGAAACATTTGTATCAAGTGCATGAAGTTTCCTTTTGCAGAGTCTATTTCTTTGGTGTGAGGCTATCCATAGCATGAATAAATCAGAGCTTGCCCTAGAGGTTTCCCTTATTGCTGTAATCAGAACACAGGGGTATTAATGGCAATCATGAAAGACGATACCAGCGGGACTGAGTCTGTCTGGACCGCTTCCAGGCCAGAGCTCCCTTCGCATCCCTTGAATCAATCCTTAGACACGGATGTCTGCATTGTGGGAGCCGGAATAGCCGGACTGTCCACCGCCTATTGTCTGTCTTGTGAGGGCAAATCGGTAGTGGTCCTTGACGACGGTCCGATCGGTGGAGGGATGACTGAACGGACGACGGCACATTTGTCGAACGTCATTGACGACGGCTATGTTGAAATCGAACGCCTGCATGGCGAGCTGGGCGCTCGCCTGGCGGCCGAGAGCCATACGGCAGCGATCGATCGCATCGAAACTATTGTGACCACCGAACGTATCGCCTGCGATTTTGAGCGAACCGACGGCTACCTTTTTCAAGCGGCGGAACCATCAGGGGAAGAATTGGAGGAAGAACGGTTGGCCGCACTTCGCGCAGGCGTCGATGTCGTACAGGTCGAGAATCCGTCGGTTCCCGCCCTGGAATCTGGAGTGTGCCTTCGATTTCCACAGCAGGCTCAATTCCATCCATTAAAGTATCTGACCGGTCTGGCGCAGGCGATTGAAGGGCGCGGCGGGCGGATCTTCACAGGCTGCCATGTCGAGACCGTGAAGGGCGGGAAACCATCGCGAATTGAAACCCGATCCGGTCATGTCATCACGGCTCAATCGGTTGTCGTGGCCACGAACACCCCCATCAACGATATGGTCGTGGTGCACACCAAACAGGCACCCTATACCACCTATGTCATCGGAGCGAGTGTGCCGAAGAATTCTGTGCCAACCGCGCTGTACTGGGATCAGGCTGACCCGTACCACTACGTCAGAATCCAAAAGGGACCAGCAGCCGATAGCCAGGATATTTTGATCGTAGGCGGTGAAGATCACAAGACCGGTCAGGCGGACGATGGAGA
Source organism: uncultured Nitrospiraceae bacterium (assembly GCA_963711905.1). GTDB lineage: Bacteria > Nitrospirota > Nitrospiria > Nitrospirales > Nitrospiraceae > Nitrospira_D. The sequence continues at coordinate 216,641 of CAVQFZ010000001.1, forward strand.
AGACCGCCATCGACAATTGGAAGATTGGGCCCGGGCACGGTTTCCTATGATCAAGCACATCGAGTACCGATGGTCGGGACAGGTCATGGAACCGATCGATGGCCTAGGATTAATCGGTCGGAATCCCAGTGATGAATCTAATGTCTACATCGCCACCGGTGATTCCGGCATGGGCATGACGCATGGCACGATCGCGGCCATCCTCATCACCGATCTCATTCTGGGTCGTACGAATGCCTGGGCCACCTTGTACGATCCGTCTCGGAAGTCGCTGAAAGCGGCGGGATCCTTTATTCAAGAAAACCTGAATGTGGCCGCGCAGTATGGAGACTGGGTGTCGTCAGGGGATGTCGAATCTGAAGATCACATTCCGAAGGGAACGGGGGCGATACTTCGACACGGTCTCCAGAAGATCGCTGTCTATCGGGATGAAGGGGGAGAATTACATCGCTGCTCAGCCGTGTGCCCGCATCTCAAATGCATTGTCGCGTGGGATTCCATCGAAAACAGCTGGAATTGTCCCTGTCACGGTTCTCGATTTAATGCGTATGGCAAAGTACTGAATGGTCCGGCGAAGGCCGATCTTTCTCCGATTGAGACATGACTGTCTGGCTGATTCTATAAAGCTCTCTGGAAAGTGGTTCATTCATCATATTGCTCCCGAGAGATGCGGCCCACGGCTCGACCTGAGGGCTCTACCATGACGGAATCTTGGTATGAAGGGCGGTCGATCAAACTGCGATCCAGCTTGCAAGCAGATGGGACATGGTTCGACACGCGCCGCTTAGAAGAAACACGTCTTGATGCTGAAAAAGGAGAGGTGCGAAAGCGGCGGAATGCCTCGCCGTATGCTGAGGCTCAGCCGCCAGGTAGAGCCTTTCAAGGCGCGCACTCCTGTGGCCCAGCATTACATAAAGTTATCCCTACCGCCAACACTCGACTATGTGCTTCCCTAGTATGAAGCCCCCTTACAAGGTCATTACGATAGGAAGAACTCAGCAATATACGCCATGAATCGATACACGTTAGTGGCGTTGCGGCGGGCTGGGAGTCAGGATATCCTGTAGGCAGCTTCACCACGCGCGATGAGGCGGAAGCGGTAGCACAGAAGTCGCGCAAGGTGTGATTGATGTACGCGATCCCCGTCGGCCGATCGATCCATGGATCGATCTTGATGTAGCCACGCAGAGGAGTACATCATTTCCTAAAATAAGGGTCGTACCCCCTTCTGGGAGATTGCCATGACCATCACACCGATCGAGGACCTCTTCACCCATCAGTTGCATCAAGCCTACAATCGATCAATGCGAGCCGGAGTTTCCTCCTGGATTCTTCTCCGAGTAGTTCCGTATCTGGTGGAGGTGCTCAAACGTTTTATCCCTCGCATGAAACTCTGCTTCAAGATGTGAGTGGAGGAGACAGGACACCATCAACGGGGCGCTTCCTACTTCAGCCGTGAAGGCTTACTGCCGTCAAACAACTGCGGAATTCTGATTGCAAAGCGGGCATGAGGGCCGTGTGGGGTACCCAGCGGATCATGAAGCCGCAGGATCTCACAGGCCACCGTGATGAATGTAAGTGTGATGCGGGACATTTTCTTACAGGTAGGGCTCGCCCTTGCCTATTATGCGATCCTCGTTACAATCATGCGGCTCGCTGGAAAACGGCTGGCTGGGCAGACCACGACCTTCGATTTAGTCATACTCATCACCATTAGTGTGGTGCTGCAGACAACGGCGCTGCGTGAAGGTGTTCTCAACGCGTTCATATTCATTGCTACCGTATTCGGTGCGCACCAGCTCCTCGCGGCGGTCTGCGCCCGCTCAACTCGCATTCGTCGAATCGTACGCAGTTGTCCTCGGCCTCTGATCCAGAATACCCGTGTCGACTACGAGGCGCTGGCCAGCGAAGGGCTCTCCTATGATGAACTCCTCGCGGGGTTGCGGAAGCTGGGCTTCTCCTCCACGGAAGGGATAAGAAGCGCCATTCTCGAAGAGACAGGACACATCAGTGCGATTCCTCTGGAGCGCGAGGAACCGGCTCACCCCAGTCCACGGCCTCACCTCCACGTCCCGCTCAGGGAGAATCCTAGTGGTGATTCGCCTACCTTTATAGAAGTATGAGGGAGGATCGCTTGCAGGGTTCTTTAAGCGATATTCAACAAGGAGGTCGCTATGGCTGGTACGGCAGCAGTCGCATCTGGTGTCATCGAGATGTTGAAAGAGGACCACGCAAGAGTGAAAGGCCTATCCGACCGGAGAGAGGCCACCGCGCTGGCTGAGACTTTATGAAACGCCCATGAAATCGATACATCATATACACCCAACTGATAGCGATCAGCATGGCTCGATTGCCCGGCGGAGGCGGGCAGGCACAGCTAAACGCGTTGCACCTGTTTTCCCTTTACCCATATTGGAAGCGTCATTAACCCTTATGTCAGGAGGTCACATATGTCTCATCGTATCGCATTGCTGCTAGGAGTTTTCGCACTGGCGGCTGCATCGCCGGGGGCTTTGGCGGCGACAGATTCTCCCCCGAAGACCACCGCGTCCTTCTTGCACCACACCGCCGAAGGCCAGCAAAGTGAAATTGACCTCGGTCAATTGGCCCTACAAAAAGCCGGAAATGAACAGGTCAAGCAGTTCGGCGCCCGGATGATCGAAGACCATACGAAAGCGCGCCAGGAAGTGCAGCAACTGGCTTCAAAGGGCGGCATTCAGCTCTCAAGCCAACCGGGCGGGTCGCACAAAGACGATGAAGGATCAACTCTCGAAGTTATCGGGCAAGGAGTTCGACCGCACCTATATGACCGCCATGCTCCGGGAACATGCGAAGGAGATGAAGGAGCTTGAACAGCAATCGCTTGTGGAAAAGAATCCTGAGGTGCGTCAGTGGGCAGCCGGGGCTGTGCCAGTAGTCAAAGAGCATCTCACCAAAGCCAACATCATTGCCTCTTCGCTCGGCATCGCCGCAGGAAATCACACCAAATAAAGGTTATTGGAGGGACAGCATGCAGACTAAAGAAGACAGATTATCCGGGTTTGTTCGGGGTGCCACCCTAGTCACGATCGCGCTCGTACTCGTCGGTGTGACGCTAATCGCATTTTCTTCGTCCTTCGCCGAGCGTGCAGACAAGACATCCCCCATGGCACCGAAGGGTGCGGAGGAACCGGCCGTGGCCGAAGGCGAGGCCCTCACCACCAATCAGGGCCTGCGGATCGACGATACCAACAATTCGCTCAAAGCTGGTCCCCGAGGGCCACTCCTGATGGAGGATCAACATTTTCGGGAGAAGATCACGCATTTCGACCATGAACGTATGCCCGAGCGTGTCGTGCATGCCCGTGGGTCAGGCGCGCATGGGTATTTCCAAGTGTATAAATCCTTAGCCCAATACACAAAAGCGGGAGTGTTGACCGATCCATCCGTCAAGACGCCTGTCTTTGTGCGCTTTTCCACCGTGAATGGGTCACGCGGCTCGGCCGACACCGTGCGGGATGCGCGAGGCTTTGCGACCAAATTCTATACGCAGTGAGGGCGTGTGGGATCTGGTGGCCAACAATATTCCTGTGTTCTTCATTCAAGATGCGATCAAGTTTCCTGATCTGGTCCATGCCTTTAAACCGGAAGCCGATAATGAAATCCCGCAGGCCTCGACCGCCCACAATACGTTTTGGGATTTTATCTCCCTCACGCCGGAATCCATGCATATGATCATGTGGGTGATGTCGGATCGGGCGCTTCCACGGAGTTACCGGATGATGGACGGATTCGGCGTACACACGTTCCGCCTGATCAACGAACAAGGCAAATCCACCTTGGTCAAATTTCATTGGAAACCCTTGCTGGGCGTCCATTCGCTGGTCTGGGATGAAGCGCAGCAATTGGCCGGAAAAGATCCGGATTTCAATCGGCGAGATCTGTGGGAGGCGATCGAAAACAAAGCCTATCCTGAGTATGAATTGGCGCTCCAGCTGCTTCCTGAAGCAGAGGCCGACAAGGCGCCGTTTGATGTCCTAGATGCGACGAAAATCTGGCCGGAAGATCAGTTTCCGCTGCAACGCGTCGGCAAACTCACCTTGAACCGCAATCCCGACAATTTCTTTACAGAAACGGAAGAGGTCGCCTTCCATACCGGGAATCTCGTCCCAGGCATCGATGTGAGCGATGACCCTCTCCTCCAGGGACGCTTATTCTCCTATGTCGATACGCAATTGAATCGATTCGGCACGCCGAATTTCGTGCAGTTGCCCATCAATCAACCGAAATCCCCCGTCAACAATTTTAACCAGGACGGGATTATGCGGTTTAGTAACCGTCCGGGGAAGGCCAACTACGAGCCGAACTCCTTAGGTGGGTCGGAGGGCGTGCCGCAAAAGAAGGAAGGGTATCGGCATTATCCAGCGCCGGTACAAGGCACCAAAGTGCGCGAGCGCAGTAAGACGTTCGACGACCACTACACGCAAGCCGCCTTGTTTTTTAATAGCCTGACCATGCCGGAACAAGACCACATCGCCCAGGCCTTGATCTTCGAGCTCGGCAAAGTGTCCGACGTGAAGATTCAGAAACGCATGCTCGAGCATGTGGCGAAGGTCGATGCGGTGTTAGCGGCCACCGTGGCTGGGAAACTCGGTCTGCCGGCGCCGACAGGAGGCCAGCCCGCCACACGTGCGGGCAAGACGAAAGGGCTCAGTCAAGAAGAAGGTCCGAAGGACTCCATGAAGAGCCGGAAGATCGCCGTCCTGGCGGCCGACGGTGTCAACGCAGCCGATATCAAACGGGTCGAATCAGGCGCGAAGAAAGAAGGCGCAACCGTGGAAGTCATCGCCCCGCACCTGGGCGAGCTGAAAGGCGGCATCAAGATCGATAAAAGCCTTCCCACGTCGAGCTCCGTCTTTTATGACGCCGTCTATATTCCTGGCGGGAAAGAAAGCGTGACCACCCTACTTGGGGAATATGACGCCAGGCATTTCGTGCGCGAGGCCTATAACCACGGCAAAGCGATTGCCGCGGGCGGCGATGCGGGGGACCTGCTGCAAGCCGTCGGTATTGCCAAAGCCCCCGGCGTAATTGTCGATAATGGGAGCAGCGACGCCAGCAAGTCCTTTACCGACGCCATCAGCCGGCATCGCCATTGGAACCGGCCAAAGTAGTTGCTAAGACGAGCGGGGTTGGTTGAGAACACCGGTATTGTATTCCACAACGACACGTATGATCAGGATATCACTGAACTCAAGGAATGGTGAGGAGGATCTGTGACGACGCCAGAATCGTTCAAATCAACGAGTATAGTTTTGACACCGGAGATACCCTCATCATTGACGATCTCAAAGACATTCCCCGCCGCTATCCGGAGATCGATCTGGCGCTGCTACACCTCGGGGGGACGAGAGTGCTGGGAATTATGGTGACGATGGACGCCAAACAGGGCGTGCAGATGATACGTCTCATACAGCCATGGCGTGCCATCCCCATCCATTAACAACGACTATGATGTGTTTCGATCCCCGCTCTCCGACTTTCAGCAGGAAGTGCAAGGGGCGGGACTAGAAGAGTGGGTTCAGTATTTAGCGCATGGTGAGACGTACCCATTTTCTGGGCGACGGGCTGCTTAATCTTTTGATAGAAAAGGAGAACGTCCCTCGTAGTGAGGCAGAGGAATATAAGGGATACCCTAATTTCACAATCTAGGAGGTTCGATTTATGCGCGCCATGTCTAGGAACATAGGACTACTGTTTTTGACCGTTGTGTTTAGTATGGGCCTCTCCACATTTGCTCTTTCCGTGGACAGGGAGGTCTACGACAAGCACGATGTGCAACCAGGCAAGACCATCAGAGGAAAGGTGATGAGAGTCGACGACAAGTCTCCGCAATCTTGGGACGTATCTGTAAAAGACCAGAATACGGGTGAAACGGTGGTGCTCCACATCGACAAGACCACCACAAGAAAAGACATTATGATGAGCCCCGACTTGGGGGATAACGTCATCGCGAAATACAACCAGCAAAATAATCACGCCATTTCATTTCTGACGGACCAGACAATGAATCGGTGAAGTGGAAAGGATGAATCGAATAGAGACTGTTGCCGCCTGACAGTGAGCGGCGTAATACTGCCCTCTTCTTAAGTACATTCAGCTGCCGCTGTCGTTCGGATGCATCGTTGAAATCCGCTCGACGATGTTGCGCGTTACGCGCCTGCGCCGCCCATCGTAAATCTGCGTCGTCTTCGGATCGGAATGCCCGGCAAGATACTGAACGTCTTCAAGCGGCACATCCTGTTTGAGAAGGTCTGTGACGACGGTAACGCGGAAACTGTGCGGAGAAAATATATGGGGAAGGCCAGCCTGGCTCAGCCGGCGTTTGAGCATCTGGGGTACGGAGTGCGCCTTGTAACCATTTGCCGTCAGGCATTTGCGCTTCTTTTCGGCCGCGCGGAACAAAGGCATAGCCTTGTCATCGCCTGAAATTCTGACTGTCTGAAGATACTCATTGAGCCAATCTCGTCGAACCCGATTCGCGGCTCCCGACTGGACGATCCATCGCCAATCCTTGATGTAAGGCTTTCGCCTGGACCGTCTCTCGCATAACGTACTCTTCGACCGGGATTGGACTTGGTTCAGCAGGCCCCCGGGCTTCCAGTCCACCGAAAGCCCGGGGGACGGACTCTTACGGTTCCGTCTTCTTGATGATTCTGCCGCTAGAAGCGTCGACCCAGACGGTTCGGTCGTTGCGCATATTGTCAGTCAATTTGACTTCATATACCGTATGTTCACCTTCTTTTTCCAGATGACTTTGCGTCGCCCGTGATCCAGGAATGGATGCTTCGGCTGTGCGGATGGCATCCGGCATGGAAACATTGCTGGAGCGCGCCATTTTGTCCTGACTGCTACAGGCGCCCAAAGCGCCACAAAACACCAATGCGAACGGCAAGGCAAGATAACGCATAATGATCCCTCCGGTTTTGAAATAAAGGATGACTTTCGCTGATGGTAAGTTGAAGAAGCAAACTTGAGGCCACGGGCACACAGCCGGCGATCGGGCAGCACTAACGGCGAAAAGCTTGAGGACGGCAATAAAATGGGCGTCTTGCGCGCTTTTCAAATCGGACATGGCCCTGTAGCGTGGTCCTTTCAATCTGTCCCTTCTGTCCCTCCAAAGGACATTTCGTCCCAATGAATCTAAATGTTTGCGTTCGCGGCTTCGGCTTCTTATGTCGCTCGGAGAATCAGGCAGTGCGTCATCTATGGGTAGGCGAGCGGTTGACGTTCGATCATGCCTAGCCGTCCGTTAGAAACAAGCCTGAGTCAGCACGGCATCGATAGGTGTGACGAGGGATGTCCCTAGTACCGAGTAGAAAGTGAGTAGTGGAGAGTAAGCAGTGGGGAGTGGAGGGCGGGGAGTGGAGAACGAGGATGAACAAACTGACTGCTACCGTCCACGGCCCACTGTCCACTCTCCAGTAGCGCTCATGCCGCTGCTCGTGGTCGCCGTTATCGTGAGCTTGCTGCTCTCGGGCTGTAGCCGATTGCTCCCCCGTACCGATCACGCCAAGACCGCCAGTTTTGAATCGCGATGTGAGCCGCCGTCCACTGAACGAAGCGTGTCCTTGACCAAACTGGACGGCCCCGTGGGCGAGAGCGGCGCGGTCACGGAGGACTTGCCGGATCCGGAGGGATTCTCCGACAAAGCGATCAATGCCGCCTATTCGATACAAGCGCTTCCGTTGTTGAAAGAGCTGCGCGCGCTCGAACAGGAAGGCGATACCCGGGAGCTCATGTTGCTGAGCATCCGCGTGAAGCTGATCGGCCGCATCCTCCTGGGAATCGAAGAAATCAACAGCTTGAAGGCGCAGATCGATTGCGAAGCGGATCGGGCCAATCAAGCGGCCGACCACCTCCAGGACGAAAACTCGACCCGCGTCCGGTACGAAACGCTGGGCGCCATCGTCGTGGCCGGCGCGGCAGCCGTGGCATCAGGAGGCGCAGCCTTGGCCGGACTGGCGGTCCTCGAAGGAGCGACAGCCATCGGAGGAGGCACGATGGCGGCGGGACTCGGCACGTTGGCTCTGTTTGTGGAGACACATCAAGAGCACCGCCATCCACGGAATTTGTTGCGCGAAGTCTGGGAAGGACCCCGCACCAGTCGGCTGTTTCCCCACTCTGTGTGGCGATATTTGACGCGCGAGAGCAAAGCCAAGTTGGAGGGCAAAACGTACCGAACAGAATTGATTAAAAGCTGGAAACAAGAAGGAGGTCTTGGCGAGCCTGGCTCAGACATCGAACAAAAACGGATCGCGCTGCTCTTCAGTGACGGAGGAGTCTATGAACTGCAAGATCTCCGCGCCAGGGCCGCGATGTTGAAGCTACTCAGCAGCATGGTCGAACTCATGCATCAAGACCTGGAAATGCTGATCAGGCAAGTGCTGATTCAAGAGGCGCTGGCGAGGTAAGCGGCATGGCGCGTCTGTCGGACGGCGCCAATTCACGATAAGAAGCCACCTTCGGGCAATGTGGTCTTCACTGCCCGTCATCATCTCAAACAATACTGGGGCATCTCCCAGTCACATCGCCATTCGGCTTGCTGTTATGATCAAGTCAGAATGCCTACATGCCGTCTTGGTTCAGAATGACAGACACATTGACGATCGTTCGATCGTGGACGACTTCTTTCTTCACAGCCCTCAGCATCGTACTGAGCTGGTGTCTGATACCTGCGACGTCTTTCGCTGACGCGCCTCTTCAAGGGAACCGCCCTGCGGGTTCTTCACCCGTGATCGATATGATGTTGGAAGCCGACCGATATGGGAAGAAAGACCACTTCGGCGATCCCGGCCCGATTCCTCCGCGGGGGAGGGACGCGTGCTTCTCGATAGGTGACCGGCTCGGGTCTCAAGAAGATGGAGGGAGGACTGCCTGGTTCCTATTGCCCATGACTGCTTGTGTCGGTTTGCTCGCGTCCGTCGATGACATCGGCTGGTCAGGCTACGAAGCACGGGGGGACCATGCAAGATCCATCGGGAACTGGTCGGAGGCTGAGCAAGCCTATGCTAAGGCGGTGGAGCGGTTGGATCGAGCGACCGTCCAGGATATCGATCAGGACCTTGCGTCGCTCCTCAATAAATTGGGGACCGCGCGTTTTAGGGAAAAGGACTTCGTCGGAGCTGAAACAATCCATCGGCGAGCCCTGACAATCTATAGGAAGATCCGAGGGGCCGATGATCTTCGGGTGGCCGACACCTTGGATCTGATAGCCGTTGCGCTGTTCGAGCAGCAGTCCGGGCATGAACTGGCCGGCTCCCTGTTCTTTCGCGCGTGGGCGATACGCGAGAAGGCCCTGGGACCGAACCACCCCGATATCGCGGACAGTCTGCATCACCTGGCGCTCAGTCTGTATTCCGACAACGTGTCAATCGCGATTCCGCTCTTGCTTCGCTCAATGGAAATTCGAGAAAAAATGTTCGGCCACGATCATCCGTCGGTGGCGGATTCCCTTCATGCGATGGCTCGCCTCTATGAAGCGCATAATCGACGGGATCTCGCGATCCCGCTCTATCAACAAGCGTTGACCATACAGGAAAAGGTGTTTGGACCCAATGCCTCGGAGACGCGGCAGGCTCGTAGCAGCTTGGACATGGCCTATCGAGGGATGGATAATCCGGATGAAGATCCTCACACGCGGGAGTGAGGGAGAGGTTGTCCCGTCGCCCACCTACAATCCCTGGAAGCTCGGCGGGTTGTCGTTTTGGGATCTGGGCAAAAGACTGTGGCGCGAAAGTCTCCAAGACGAACTGCTTGGTCGCGCCGCGCAGCTCTCCTACTACATCCTCCTGGCGTTATTTCCAGCGCTGATCTTTCTCACCGCCTTGATGGGCTTTTTTTCCGTCGGGGAGTTCATGTCTCAGCTGATGGGTTACGCGAAGAATGTGCTTCCCGAGGATGCCTTATCGATGGTGGAACGCTTCCTGACCCAGGTGGCTCAGGGAGCTGGAACGAACATCCTCTCGCTCGGCGTATTGGCCGCCCTCTGGTGGTCATCGAGCGGAGTCGTGGCCATCATGGAGGGGTTGAACGTCGTGTACGATGTGAAGGAAGATTCACGCTCGTTCTGGAAAGTTCGACTCCTTGCCATCTTGTTGACGGTGGCCTTAGCCGGCTTCGTCATGCTCTCGTTGACGCTCATTCTGTACGGCCCGAGCATCGGGGCATGGATCGCCGACTTGGTCGGATTGGGCCCCTTGTTTGTCTTTGCCTGGAACGTGCTGCAGTGGCCGGTTGTGGTTGCGCTCATGTTGTGCGTGGTAGGCGTGCTCTACTACATCTGCCCTGATATCGATCAAGAGTGGCGATGGATGTCTCCGGGGTCGGTGTTTGCCGTGGTGATGTGGCTCGTGGTGTCACTCGGGTTCAAGCTGTATGTCGATAATTTCGGCGACTACAACAAGGTCTACGGGTCCATTGCCGGCGTCATTGTGCTCATGCTGTGGCTCTATTGGAGCGGCATGGTCCTGCTTGCTAGGAGGCGAGATCAACGCCGAGATCAAAAAAGCGGCGAGAGCGCAGGATCAACGGAATCCCGGGCAGGAAGCGGCCTGATAAAGGCCCGCCTCTCCCCCCGCCTTCCACATCATGTGCTTCGCATGCCGGATGCGCAACAGAAGGGCTGTCCTTATTCGATATCGAACCGTGCCTCCATCGCTATTCAACGATCCAGATCGCAAACCCCTTCGCGTCGCGCAGCAACCGATCGGTGACGCCGCCGCCGAAAAGCCGCGTCATGCGGGACATCCCACGGCGGCCCACCGCAATCGTGTCGTGATGTCCGCTTCGCGCCTCTTCGAGAATATTTGAGGCGACATCGTCTTCATGACCGAACTTCAAGGTCACGCCGCTCGTGTCAAACCCGGATTGCGCCAGCGTCTCACAGGCCTTCAGCAAGATCGGGCATTCGGCTTCCCATTCCTTCCGGATCCAGGCTTTCCGATCTTCGCGCAGGCGGTCGCCCAATTGTGCTTCGATGGCAGGATTCTCCGACCCTCCATGCTCCAACAGAACCCGCGGCATCGGCTTCAGCACATGAAACAGCGTGACAGTGACGTCCGGAGTGCGTTTCAATAGTGATCCGACGTACCGGACGGCACGGTCGGCATTTTCAGAATCATCGACGGCCAGTAAAAGTCGCATCTCGGTTCCCGGCCAGACAATATCTAATAAAAAAGCTCCGTCCTCTTTCAAGGGCGGAGCTTCGAAGAGGCAATTTTTACATCATGCTCGGATAACGTTTCCGCTATGCATTCACAATGTTTCCATTGCCGACTTCAATCATACCGTATCGCGTTCAGAGGTCGTGTGGTACTAGGAAAATCCCTAATAGCTCGTGCTTTGCGGCGATGAATCTCTCTCAACGATTCTCGCGATTGCAAATTTCCAGACGATTGTCGCTCGCATCTTCGAAAAAGACGGCATAGTACTGCGGCTCCTCATAGAGCGGTCCTTCGATATTCCTGGCTCCAGCCTGTCTGACAATCGCCGCCAGCCGATCGACTTCTTCCCTGCTGTCCACCCAAAACGCGACTCGACATTCATTGGCCACATGGGAGGGCGATTCGGTCACCCCAAAGAATTCGGTCGCGCCGTCGGAGTCTTCCGCTTCACATGTATACCAGCCTGGGATTGAAGCATTGCGTGTGAATCCGAGCGCAGGCAACAGCATTTCATAAAACGGCCGCGCATCCGCGAGGTTTCGTACTCGAAGATCGACATGATCGAAGCGGCGTGACCGTGACATGGTTGACCTCCATGTAGAATTGTCATTCAAAGACGTGTCAGCGATTCGAGCAGATGCCCGTTCGGGTCGCGGAAGTAAACGTCCCGTCCGCCATTCCAATCATTCAGCTTTCGATTCGTTGCATCACGCTCGGGCCCGATCGTATGACTTAATTCGATCATCATGATCGGCTCCGTCTCATGAGATTCTTTCACAAAGACCCGGCCATGGCTTAATGCCTTTTCGATGAATGACATTATGGAACGCCGCGTGTGGTCCAATAAAAAAGCTCCGTCCTCTTTCAAGAACGGAGCCTTCGAACATGCAATTTTTACATCATGCTTGGATAACGTTTCCGCTATGCATTCACAATGTTTCCATTGCTGTTCTGATTGTACAATATCGAATTCATATGTCGTCTGGTACTGGGAAGATCCCTAACGCCCGTGCAGGGCGTATCAGTATGCATATTGATTCACGCAGCTCGCTCCATTTCTTCAAGATCCAGACGAAACGCGAGATGTCTCAATAGATCCTTGAGCACGAGCATCCCCACGAGCCGATCTCCGTCCAGAACTAGTAACCGGCTTGATCCCGTCTTGCTCATCTGAGCCAACGCCTTGCCGGCATCGCTGTCGGCTTGTACGGTCTTTTCCGACGAACAGACGTCCATGATATCCGCCACGCTCTTGCGCGACCATTCTGCCCGCGATAGATTTGCCACGTGCTTCTTGGAGACACAGCCCACCACTTTCGAGTCCTCCAGGACGGGAAACACGTCGTGTAAGTACCGATAAAGGTAGTCGTCCACCAATGACTGCACGGAAAGGTCAGGTGCAACGGTGACTGGATCGCGGGACATGAACCGCCGGACCGATTCACCCCGTAACGCCAGGCTCACGAGCACCTGTCGGTAGGCTTGATCGGCAGCGCCATAGAGGAAGAACCCGATCAAGCCATACCAAACTCCTCCCACGAAGCTGCCCGTAAAGAAGCTGACCCCACCCCATACCATCAGCACAATGCCGAACCCCGAGCCAAATCGAGCGGCGAGTCGCGTGGCCCAGCGAATGTCGCCCGTCCATGCCCAAAGCGCCGAGCGAAACACGCGGCCTCCATCCAGCGGAAATGCCGGAACCATGTTGAAAAGCGCCAGCAGCACATTGATGAAAGAAAGATAGCCGACGATTCCGCTTACCGGCTCAGGCCAGTCGACCGCTTTTCCACCCTGCATGACCCCGTACAAGAGGGCAGCCAACAGCAGACTGGAGAGCGGCCCGACGATCGCCATGAAGAATTCAGACTTGGGACTCGGAGGTTCGTCTTCCATGTGGGCGACCCCGCCGAAGATGAAGAGCGTGATGCCCTTCATCCGAATGCCGAACCGCCGTGCCACCAACGAGTGGGACAATTCGTGAAAGATCAACGAGCCGAACAGACCGATAGCGCCTAGGATTCCCATTCCCCAATAGTGGGCGGGCGATAAATGCGCATATTGGAAGGGGAAATAGCCGGTGGCCAGCGACCAGGTGATGAAGAAAGCCAGAATCAGCCAGCTCATGTCCGCCTGGACTTGAAAGCCGAACAGCCGAAACAGATTGATGCTTTTCCCAAACATAACGACTGCTCATGAAACCTGTGCGACCGGCGCCGCATGCGCTTCCGCTCATTTGTTCCCTTCTTTATCATCCTGATGCAAGTGTCATCCCTTCTTTCAGTGCAGACTCACTGCCTCGTCTCCTATGCTTTCCAGCGCGGCAGCATCAGCGATTGCCAAGCGTTGGCGGCATCTACGCCGTGCGCAAAGCATTGTCGACCGCTCTTTAGTCCCGAGGAGAATGCGAGACGCCTGCCTTGGAAGATCTTCGACGGACACCGTTCAATTCGCAGGGAATTGGCTGGATGACTTGTCCGCTCTAAGACAATTTGTCCTCATAGCCCTCCGCCCGTCTCTCTGTCCCTGGCCTTTCATGCCGACGCAGGCCCGGGCAACCTAACCCTCTTGGGCCTGTATCTTGCGTAACCTGTATCTTACGCGATCGGTATGCGTTCTATGCGAAGTCGAACCGGTCGGCCGCGCGGTAGTTTGGTCCTCATCGAAGAGGATAAGTCACATTCGACGGACGAGATGGTTCTGCGCAATGGCTTCCGTCAACACCGTGGGGGCTGCGCAAACTCAATCCAGGAAAAAGGAAAGACCATGCACCAGACAAGAATACCATCAACCGTCGCTGTCATCCTATCCGTGGCGCTGCTCGGAATCGCCTGGGCGCAGACAGGAGCGGATCAAAAGGGTGAACAGCAGCTCTTGAAGGGGAACCAAGAAATCCTCGGCAATGTCGAAGCCGTCACATCGGATCAGATTAAGGTCAATATTGGGGAGGTGCAGCCGCGGTACCTCCCCTTAAAGCAGGCCCAGGAAAAGAACTTCCCGCCCATCAAAGCCGGTGATGAGCTGATTATCATCGTCAATGATCATAATCTGATCGTCGATTTTCATCCGCTGAATCATCCGTCCAGCGGCCATAAGATCATACGAGGCGTCATTGCGGACGATATGCCGAGCGGGCATGAACAGGTGGTCATCAAGAGCAAAGACGGGAATGAGCAATCGTTTGAGGTGCGGTCTCAGGCGCGGAGCAAACTAGCTGCAATTCCGGTCGGCGCATCGGCGATCTTCCTGATCGATGAAACGAATAAAGTGACGGACGCGACGTTTGCCGGCTTGGATGCGGCGAAGGAGGCGCGTAAGCGCCCGGAAGACAAGTCGTCGATCAAGGGAGCCAACCGACAAGTGGACGGCACGGTCGTGGAGCCGTTGCGCGCCGACCGCATCACCATTCAGACCGGCGACGGAGAACGACCGTTCGAAGTCCGTGAACTCATGCAGGAGCGGCTCTCCAATCTCCGCAAGGGAGAATCGGTGATTCTCCTCGTGGACAATGAGGACAAGGTGGTGGACATTGCCGTCCCACCAGCATCAGCCCGATAGATTGATGTATGCGAGGACCTGAAGACCTTAGCCATGCGCCAGTGATTCAGGAAGATGACACCGGGACGGGGAATACACGCCGGTGGAACCCCTTATCGACCGATCCGGTGGCAAGCCGGTTCTCGAGCTACGCGGCTTTCAATGGGACGGCGGTTACGAGACCGCTGACACCGGATGCGCCGATTGACGCCGAATTGATCGATGCGCATCACCAGCTCAGACAGCGGATCTTGGACCAGTCCTACCCTTGCACCGGGGCCATCTCGGCTTTCAGCCAACACTGCTATCGTTTCGGACTCTACCCGGAACTCGCGTGCGACAGTGCCGTCCGCGCCGTTTGTCATGACCTGTACTGCTTTTGCCATGAGTTCACGCCCATCGACGACAATCTCATTACCTTCGTCGCGATGTTTCGTGGAACGGCCATCCAGTCAGAGCGGCATTTCGAAGATCTGCTCTGGAATCAACTTCAGGGCATGCACGCTCTGGATTCAGGTTTCTTCACTTGGGACAAGAGATGTGGAATCTGACCCGGCAAGTGACCACTTTTCCTACAGCATCGGCGGTCGAGCCATGTTCGTCATTGGGATGCATCCCAAGGCCTCGCGTCTGGCGAGAACCTTCCCGTATCCGACCCTGGTGTTCAACCTGCACGAACAGTTTGAAGGTCTACGCGCGCGCGGGAAGCTTGAGGCGATGAAACAGACGATACAGGCGCGCGAGATGTCGCTCCAGGGTTCGATCAACCCCATGTTGGCCGACTTTGGGGAAAACTCGGAGGCACGTCAATATTCCGGCCGGGCCGTTTCAGATAATTGGGTATGCCCCTTCCACGTACACAAGAAGGGACCATGATCACCGCTCAGGTGAATCGTATTCCCCCTCAGAGTGGTCGCTCATTCAGGATCGAGCAGGGGCAAACATTGCGGGTGGTCGATCCTTTAGGCGAGCAGGTATCTGACCTCTTTGCTTTCGACGAACATGATTTCGATTGCCGTTTGTCGTCAGGCCGTTCGTTGGACTATGCGAGCCGGATCTACCTGACGACGAACGACATCCTGTACGCCAACAATAGCAAAGCGATGTTCACCATCGTTGACGACACTGTCGGCTTGCACGACTTCCTGCTGACGCCATGTAGCCGGGAGATGTTTGAAATCCTGTATCAACACAAGGGCCCTCATCCAAGCTGTTTCGAGAACCTCTTTCTTTGTTTGAGTGAATACGGCGTCTCCGAAGCCGACATCTCCACGACGTTCAATATATTCATGAACGTCCACATCGATGCTCAGGGAAAGTTGACCGTCGGCGTGCCAATGTCAAAGGCCGGTGACCATATCGACTTGCGGGCCGAGATGGACATGCTCTGTGGCCTCACCGCCTGCTCCGCTGAAGGATCGAACAACGGCCGACTCAAGCCGATCGACTTTATGATCCTCGGTTGAGGATTATCTGCTCTCCCCCTGTCCACGGATCGTTCGACGACGCCGAAGCGATCCAGCGCGGTGGCCTGCGGCTTTCGTCTCTATCGCTAACTGAGTTGTATGGCTCCTTCCCGTTTGTTCCATTCGGCGATTTCGGCGAGCGTCCGTTTCTTCGCGTGGTCTCCGATCCATCCCGCGACTTCTTCATCGGTTGCCCCGCTGGCCACGAGGCTCCGGAACGCATCGTACTCAAGCTCAGCGAATTTCAACCACCGCTGATCGACCGGACAGTTGGAGAAGTAATCGCCCTGCCGACCTACCAGCGTCGCACGGCATTTGTCCAACGCGCGCGCAGCCAATGCATACCCACCGAGCTGATCACGCGGGCTGCGAGGCGATTCTTTATCGCCCCGGAAATCACGAGCCAACAACTTCACTTTATCAAGGTCTTCCTTCATAGGGATTCTCGCTTTCCCCGGCTCGTGTGCGACCTTCACTCCCGCTCAGCTGCAGAGTCGGCAACGGCAATTGCTTCAATCTCGATCATCGCGTCCGGGGAGTAGAGCGACCGGACTTCCACGATCGTATCGGCCGGATAGGGAGCTGTGAACCACTGACCGCGAAGCTCAACAATTTTCTCGAAGTGGGCCATGTCCGTCAGGAAGATCGTCACCTTGACGACGTTCCGCAGGCTCGATCCGCCAGCGCGGAGCACGCGATCGAGATTGCTGAACGCCTGTTTCGCCTGCGCGTTAAAGTCGCCGACTCCCACTATCCGACCGCTCTGATCGATCGCAGCCTGCCCGGAGATGAAGAGAAAATCTCCGACTCGATAGCCCTGCGCAAGACGAAACGCCTCATAGGGATCGGGATCGATTCGAATACGCGCGATTTTCATGATGTCCGGTCCTTCCCCTGTCCCAGCGCTTCCCGACCAACGGCACGCACAGCGCCGGCTTCGATATAGATATGCTTGATGTCCGGATATTGGTGGCTGATGCGTTTTTCCAAACGCTCGACAGCCTCCTCCACTTCTATGGCCGACAACGTATTGTGGAACTCAATATCCACCGTGAGCAAGACCGTGTGCGGACCGAAATACATCGTCAGCGGGTTGATCACCTTTTTGACTCCCGGATCCGCTTCCGCCAGCTTCCGGATACTCTCCAATGTCTGCGGGTCGGCTCCCTCGCCAATCAGCAATCCTTTGCTCTCGTACACCAGCAATACCGCGACCGTCGCAAGAATGACGCCGATCACAATCGACGCGACGCCGTCTAAATAGGGATTGCTGAAATAATGCGCCAGGAAGATTCCCACAAAGGCGACGATCAAGCCGAGCAACGCGGCGGCATCCTCGAACAGCACGGTAAAGATCGTGGGGTCTTTACTGGCCTTCACCGCCTGCCACATCGTTTGTTCTCCCTTGCTCTCTTGAAACGCTCGAACGGCCACGACAAGGCTGAAGGTCTCAAATACCATCGCCAGACCCAGCACAGCGTAGCCCCAGATCGGGTCTTCCAAAGGATTCGGGTGAATGAGGTGCAGGATGCCTTCGTAGACTGAGATGCCGCCGCCGACACCAAAAATCAGAACCGCAACAATCAAAGACCAGAAATACAATTCTTTGCCGTACCCGAATGGATGGGTTGCATCGGCTGGTTGTTTGCTCTTGTGAATACCCAATAGCAACAGTCCCCCGTTGCCGGTATCCACCAGTGAGTGAATGCCTTCCGAGAGCATCGCCGAGCTGCCGGTGAATCCCGCCGCCGTGAATTTCATCATCGCAATGGCTAAGTTACCGCCGATTGCCGCATAAATGGCCGCTTTTGACCCTGACGCCATAGACCCTTATCCGAGAGATGAAGCCAGGTGCCTGACACCCAAGGTGGGATTAAGCGAAGCGCCAAGAATCCTACCTTTATGAATTATTAGAGCAACGTCTTACTCATGCTGCAGAATGTTTATCAGTCTGCCAAATGGATCGCGGACATAGAACCTACGCACTCCCCAAGGCTCACTTGCCGGTCCGTACTCAATTGGGACATGTGCCTCCTTGACTCTCTTCAAAGCTGTTTCAATATTCTCCACTTCAATGGACAGATCAGGGACCGCGGTGCCGGATCCACCTTCAGAGGCAAAACTAACTTGAACCGTCATCATAGAATCTGAGCCATACGTTCGAATCCAGCCATGATCCATGATGAGTGCAAGGCCGAGAACGTCATGGTAGAAGGCGTGCACCTTCTGGAGGTCCGAGGTTTCGAGGTTCGAGACGATGCGTTTGATCTTCAATTCGATTCCTCAACTGTCTTCAGTGCGCCTAATGTATTGAGTTCAGCGGCGCACCGCAAGGTGCGTGCAGCTCTGCATGAAGGCTCAATACAGAATTGAAGGCAGAAAGGCGCCGGACGGATTCTGATACAAGCCTTGGCTCATCAAGGTCGTCGGATAGACGACACGAATCCCATGCAGCAGGCACCACCGGAACAACTCGCTGTTGCGTGTGGGAAGCAGGAATCCCGGCCCTTGGAATGCCGGCACCGCTCCAATCAGCGCCTTGAGTTCCTCATTCGTCCGACCAACAGCATGTCCGAAAAATCCGATGAGGGTCGCATAACCCGTGATCGCCTCACCGTGCTCAACTACGAGAGCGCTGCCTTGCTTGATCGCTCCAAACAATTCTCCACCTCTCTCCATCCCGTGCACGTCGAAGCACAGGCGATTGCAGGCATCGAGATCATTTTCTCTAGCCGACCGCACGTCATAACCGGGAAGTTGCATGTTTAATGGAGGCCCCTGCATGACCGACAAGGGTTCGCGCACATCAAAGCCGAGTTTGGCATAGAGCGAAAGGGAGCGGTTGTGATACGCGCTCTGAACGAGACGCACCCCGACAAAGCGCTTGGCGCGGGCTCGATCCAAGATATGCTCCATTAACTGACGTCCAATCGATCCATCTTGCACCGATGGGATGACCGTAATTGGCCCCAAACCGGCAATCGCATCGCTCTCCCAGAGAAAATTGCTTCCGACAATAGCTCCATCCATCTCCGCAATAATCGAATACACATCCTCCCGTGAGAGCAGCATTGTGAGAATGCTCATGGCCATCTCCGGTTCGGGAAAGTCAACCGGGAAGTTGTGCTGCTCGGCGATGTGCTTGAATGCCTCATAGAAGATCGTCCCGCAGGCCTGCGCATCTTCACGTCTGCCCGGCCGGAACGTCATACGCATGGACAAGTTCTCCTCTCTTTGCCGTTCAAATCCACATTTCGTAGGTGGCGGAACCCATGGCCAGAGCGCCGACCTCAAGAATGAACTGTGGATACCTGGTTTGGTTAACGTCGCCGAGCTGGAAGAGCCAGTCCAATGAATGGTCCTCGGTTGCGATGAATCCGTCGAGGCTTGAGGCAGTGTAGTACTGGGTTTTCATGGCTGCTTTGGAACACCGAGCGCTTCGTTAGACGACATACAACCAACGTTGCGCCCTGTGTCAACCCCCTGCGCACCCCCGACGGTTCAATCACTTCGCCAAGTCCGCTGTCCTAATCAAGTCGGCAAATGCAGTGAGCGGAATCCCGTATCGTTGTCGTAACGCGGGAATGTCTACCGAATAGCCGACCTCGTTCAACCACCGAAACATGAGCGCAGAATCATGGCCTAGCAGTCTTTCAACCTGATCGTCTGGAATTTGCTGAAATTGAATCTGACGCCCCTTCGTTTGAGACAACTGCGCCGCCACTTCCTGCATGGTTAGTTCATCCCCCGCCAACTCGATGGTCTGGCTGAGAAACTTGTTCGGACTCAGAAACGCTGCGGCGCCGAATTCTCCAATGTCCTTGATCGCAACCATTTGAACCTTCCTCGAAGGCCGCAAGGGCACGGACAACACGCCTTCCTTGGACGGGGGGAAGAAGGTGCTGAAGTTTTCCATTAAAAACACTGGTCTCAAAATGGTGGCAGGCAGTCCGATCTGACGGATGTGCTGTTCAACTTTTCCTTTGGTCTCAAAATGCGGGATGCCTGTCTTCTGGTCTGCGCTGCCCACCGATGTGTAGACATAGTGCGCGACATCGGCATGCTTGGCCGCATCGGCCAACATTGTGCCTTGCCGGACCTCCATATCCATCCCAGCCTCGAACGGCGTGGACATGGCGAAGACCCCGTGCGCTCCGCGCAGCGCTGACTGCACATCAGCCTGGCTGGTCAGGTCACCCTTCACCACTTCTGCGCCCGCTTTCGCGAGCGCAGACGCTTTCTCCGGAGTCCTCGTCAACACGCGAATCTTCTGCCCTTTTTCCATCAAGGCCCTGGCCACTGCGCCTCCTTGCTGTCCTGTCGCTCCTGTCACCAGAAAGAGTTTCGTCTGGGCCGTCATGTCACACCTCCTGTCATGAAGTCATATGAGGTTAGTACAGTAGTTGTCGTGGCGGCTGCAGAGATCCGCCCACCGCGTCGCTGAACTGACGACCTTCTGATTTCTCGAGTCGTGCCACGGATGCCTGTGGCGACCAGTGCAAGAGTCCCCTACACCGGCGCTGTCCGCTTATAATTGGGGCCAAACACCGCCGCAGTCTCTATGTGTATCCGTGTACGCCCTCGCTCAGGCCGACCGTGAAGACATGGATAGTCCGTTTCCTTTGGCTCCACGCGCGTGTGCGTAGCTCGCATAGTTTCACGCCGCGACTACTCTGCATTACTTTTGACTGAGCGCCTCCCGACCGCCGGCACGCACAGCACCGGCTTCGATATAGATATGCTTGATGTCCGGATATTGGTGGCTGATGCGTTTTTCCAAACGCTCGACAGCCTCCTCCACTTCTATGGCCGACAACGTATTGTGGAACTCAATATCCACCGTGAGCAAGACCGTGTGCGGACCGAAATACATCGTCAGCGGGTTGATCACCTTTTTTACTCTCGGATCCGCTTCCGCCAGCTTCCGGATGCTCTCTAATGTCTGCGGGTCGGCTCCCTCGCCAATCAGCAATCCTTTGCTCTCGTACACCAGCAATACCGCGACCGTCGCAAGAATGACGCCGATCACAATCGACGCGACGCCGTCTAAATAGGGATTGCTGAAATAATGCGCCAGGAAGATTCCCACAAAGGCGACGATCAAGCCGAGTAACGCGGCGGCATCCTCGAACAGCACGGTAAAGATCGTGGGGTCTTTACTGGCCTTCACAACAATCCCGCGAGGGTCAATCCCGCAACTCCGGCACCGACGATGAGGATGCGCAATAATGTTCCTCGCGAATGGAAGGCACTAACAGGATGCTGAAAAAGTCCGCCAGCGGCGTTCTCGCATCGCTCAGAGGCTCAACGTATGCAAGGCGAAGGCAAGGTACTTATCCGCTCGCATGTGATCAAAGCCAGCGGTTCAAGCAAAGCTTGGTATGTACCTCCTCGCCGCTTCGCTCGCTGCGGCCTTATTCGGTGAAAGGCGTGCCTGGCGCGCCGGGGTGGGCGGGTGCGAACGGGCAGCCTTTTTGAGCATCCTGAAGTTATTCTGGCGTTAGCTCCACACCAAGGCGGCGTCTAGCGCCTGCCTCGCACCGAGCGTCTTCATCCAACAGTTATAGCGTCTGAAACTTCATACAGAAGCGGTTCGAACTTAGCGAGTGCTGCCGCAGCCTGCATATGAGGAATGGCTTTTGGATGACATGAGGTCGATCCTTTCAGCAATCCCGGCACAGGCGAATACAAAGAACACAGCCACTTGCTAATTTCACTGTCTGTCCTCCCACTGCACAACTAGGACAACCTCTTGTTCTCCAATCCAAAGCGCGTTTCCTTATTGCTGATCGTTGGTCTTGCGAATTGCTCCTCATGCCATCCGATCCAGAAGTTCGACCCCCATGATGATTCCGGATTCCGCAGTTGATCCCTATCCTTCTCATCATGCCCGCGTGTTTCAGGCGGGAGCCCAGGAAATCCGGAACGACTGGATGCCCGCCTCCGCGCCGCAGGCGTCGACACAGGCGCGGGCATGACGCCACTATCCCATCATCCCTTCGGATATGTGTTGAATGAGGGCCATGAGCCCATGTGGATAGAGGCCGAGCCACACGAGCAGAACCGTGAGCGCAGCCAGAAGCGCCGGACCTTCCCAGGATAATGCCTGAGCGGGTTCATGGACGGACACCGATGATGGAAGATCGGCGCTCATGGCGATGATGATTCTGAGGTAATAGAACAGGCTGATCACGATATTGATCACGAGCAGAATGATCAGCAGCCACAAGGCCGACTGCACGCCCGCCGCGATGATGTAAAACTTGCCGATAAACCCGGCGGTCAGCGGGATGCCTACAAGCGACAGCAGCATGAGCGTAAAGACACCGGCCATGGCCGGCCGGCGCCAGAACAATCCTCGATAATCTTCCAACGTATCGGCATCTCTTGTTCCCTCGGAAAGGACCGTCACGACGCCGAACGCGCCGAGCGTCGTCACAGTATAAGCAACGACATAGAAAGTGATCGCCTCCGCCGCCAATTGGCCGCTTGCCACGAAGGCCACCACGATATAGCCGAAATGCGCGATGGCTGAATAGGCCAGGATGCGTTTGACGTTCTCTTGCAACAGCGCCAGGAGATTGCCGACGAACATAGAGGCAATCGCGATCAGGCTCAGCGTCAGCATCAGCGACGAGTACCGATGGCTATCGATCTGCGCAAAGAACCGCAACAACAGCGCGACCACCGCGCCCTTGGAGACCGTGGCGATAAAGGCGGTTACCGGGGCCGGGGCTCCCTCATACACATCCGGCGCCCAGATATGAAACGGGACCACCGCCAGCTTGAACCCGAGGCCGGTGAGCATAAGCGCCACTCCCGCAAGAAAGGCGATCCCTTGCGCGCCGGCATTCGTCTCAACGATCGGCATCGCCATGCGGGCAAATTGGAGGGTTCCCAGCTCATAGTAAATCAAGGCCATTCCGAAGAGCAAAAAAGCGGACGATGCGGCGGACAGCATCAAATATTTGATGCCGGCCTCAATCGAGCGAGCTTCCCGGGTGTACGAGATCAACCCATAGAGCGCCACGCTGAGGAGCTCCAGACCGAGAAAGAACGAGGCAAAATGGCCGGCGGCCACCATGGTTTCGGCGCCCACCGTCGCGAGAAGCAGCAAGATATAGAATTCCTCGCGTTGGCCGTTCTTTTTCTCCAGGTAATTGTAAGAGAGCGCGGCGACGATGCCGCTCGCGATCAGAATCAGCCCCATGTAAAAAAGCGCATATGGGTCCACGATGAGGAGCGACGTGACCCGGCGAGGCGCTGCCGAGACCGCAAGGAAGAGCGCGGCAAAGGCCGCTCCATATCCGAACAGGGCTGTGAGGACAGTCATGAAGTGATGGCGGCGAAAGGCCACCATCACCATGACCGCGAGGGCGGCGGCCGCCGTCAGCAGAATCGGCAAGAGCGCGAGAAAATCCTCGGTCACCATGACTATCTCGCCGAGGCGGTGGTGGTGGAACCGTCCACGATGGCTTGGAGAGCGATGAGTGCCGGACGCGCTGTGTTCAATCACCGGCTGCGGATAGAGTCCCATCCAGACTTGCAGCGCCATCATGACGCCGAGCAAGGCGACAGCGGAACGCGAGAGATCAGGAACCTTCCAGCCTTCAGTGTTGGGGCCATGAAAGGTTCGTTGGATCAGGATGAGTGAATAGATGGCTGCTCCCACGATCCCCACCGTTGCGGCCACGGCCAATGGGACGCTGGTCCGATAGGTTCCCAGCAGCACGAGGAATTCGCCGATAAAGTTGGCCAGTCCGGGCATCCCCAGAGACGCCATCGAGAAAAAGAGCGTGATGCCTCCCAGTTTCGGCGCCGTCCCCCAGAGTCCTCCCATGCGGCGCATGTCGCGGGTGTGGATACGCTCCTGTAACGCGCCGGCGAGGATGAACAGCGCGCCCGTGCTGATGCCGTGCGCGAGCATCTGCATGACGGCCCCCTGCAAGGCTTGCGTATTCCAGGCAAAAATTCCCAACAGGACGAATCCCAAATGCGCGATGCTGCTGTACGCCACCAGTCGCTTGAAATCATGCTGCGCGAAGGCCAACAACGCGCCGTACAGAATTCCGATCACGCCGATGGTCATGGCGATCGGCGCAAAGGTCATTGCGGCATGCGGGAACAGCGGGATGGCGAACCGCAGCATTCCATATGCGCCGGTTTTTAACAGCAGTCCGGCCAAGATGACGCTGCCGCCGGTCGGCGCCTCGGTGTGAGCATCGGGAAGCCACGTGTGAATCGGCACGGCAGGGAGCTTGACCGCGAAGGCGGCAAAGAATCCCAGCATCAGCCAGAGTTCCGTGTTCGGATCTATCGTGGTGCCCAGCAACTTCACGTAATCGAACGTCACGATGTCGGTCTGCCGATAGTGGGTGACCGAGAGGCCCAGGATCGCAATCAGCATCAGGAGGCCGCCGGCCTGGGTGAAGATAAAAAACTTAATCGCCGCATAGGCGCGGCGTTCATGGCCCCAAATGCTGATGAGCAGGTACATCGGCACCAGCATGAGTTCCCAAAACACAAAGAACAGAAAGAGGTCCATGGCCATAAAGACGCCCAGCACCCCGGCCAACACCCACAACACATTGAAATGGAAGAATCCCACTCGTTCTCGGATCTCGTTCCAGGAGGCCGCGACTGCCGCGATGCCGAGAAACAGAGTCAACAGGACCAGTAGGAGGCTCAAGCCGTCGAGCGCGAGATGGACGCTGATTCCAAAACGGGGAATCCAGGGAATGATGACCTCCGCCATCCAGACATCAGGGCGGGAGAGTTGGAGTTCATCAGCGGGCGCAAGCCACTGGGCCACGCCGAAGACGAGATCGACGGAGAGGGCCGCCAAGGCGATCCAACGCGGCCAGCGCGGACCCCAGCGCTCAGACAGCCAGGCCAGCATGCCCGCGAACGGCAGAATCATGATCAACCAAGCAAGTATCATCTTATCCCCTTACCCTTTACCCCTTACCCCTTCTACCCCCCTTACCCCTCACCCCTTACCTCCCTTACGCCTTACCCAATTACCCCCATATGATGATGGCGACAATCGTGACCGACCCTGCGGCCAACACCGTCGCGTACCAGCGTACTTCTCCCGTCTGCATGCGCTGAAACAGTTCATGAGCGAGCCGGCCCAGTCGCATGAGCCCGTCGTAGAGACGGTCGATGAAATCATCCTTATTGATCTGAGTCATCCGGAGGAACGGACGCACCAACAATTGGTCATAGGCGCGATCGAACAAGTCTTGTTTGCTCGCGCTTGCCGTTTCAAGAAAGGGCCGCACGAACAGCCGATCGTACAGGTGGTTGAAGGCCCACTCTCGAATCGCCAACCAGCGAAGACTCTTCACCGGTTGGGTTTGTGAAAGATCTTCGGCGAAGTCCGGCCGGCGTAGGAACAGCAGATAGGCCAACGCGATGCCCACTACAGTAGCTCCGATGGCGACTCCATGAACTACAAGCTCTTGCCCGACCGAGCCGCCCTCGATCGCACGGTTCGGCAATGCGGCCAAGAGCAATCCCTCCATCCATCCTCCACCGATCGACAGCGCAGCGAGGACCAGCAGCGGGACAGTGATTGCGGCGCCCGGTTGTTTTCCTGGCGCGGTCTTCCTCTCCCCGAAAAAGACCAGGAACACGAGTCGGAAGCTGTAGAGCGCGGTGACGAAGACACCGACCACACCCGTCGCCCAGAGCCAGGGCCCTCCCATGGGCGAGGACCACACTTCCCACAGAATTTGCTCCTTGCTGAAAAAGCCAGCCGTGATCAGCGGGACACCGGCGAGCGAGGCGGTGCCGATGAGCGTGACCCAGAAGGCCAGCGGCAATTCTTTCCTGAGCCCGCCCATCTTGAAGAGGTCCTGCTCATGGTGCAGGCTCAGAATGACCGATCCGGCGGCGAGAAACAGGAGCGCCTTGAAAAAGGCGTGGGTCATCAAATGGAACATGGCGGCCGACGAAGCGGCGACGCCCAGCGCCAAGAACATGTAGCCGAGTTGACTGATCGTGGAGAAGGCCAGCACGCGCTTGATGTCCCGCTGGACCAGCGCGCTGAACCCCGACAGCAGCAGCGTGACTGCCCCGATGACCGCGATCGCCGTTCGGACAGCCGGCGCCAGATCATAGAGGCCCTCCAGCCGGGCGATGAGATAGACGCCAGCGGTCACCATGGTGGCCGCATGAATGAGTGCGCTGACGGGCGTCGGGCCGGCCATGGCGGGCGGCAACCAGACTTGCAGCGGGATCTGCGCCGATTTTCCAAGCGCGCCGACGAGCAGCAATCCCGCCGCGGCGACGGCGTAGCCGGAACCGACGGGCCACTCCTGGAGCGCCCGCCGCATCAGTTCCTGGATGTCCAACGTTCCGAGATGGACCACGATCACAAACAGACCGATGATAAATGACGTATCGCCGATGCGGTTCACGACAAAGGCTTTCCGCGACGCATCGCCGTTGGCGGGATCGCGATACCAAAATCCGATGAGCAGATAGCTGCAGAGCCCGACTCCTTCCCACCCCAAAAAAAGCAGCAAGAGATTGTCGGCCAGCACCAGCGTGAGCATCGAGGCGACAAACAGATTCATATACGCAAAGAAGCGCTGATAATCGTCATTCTCACCCGCCCGCCCCGAGCCGGCCGAGACCGGCTCCTTCCCGGGTTCATTCATGTATTCGACCGAATACAGATGAATCAGGAAGCCCACGCCGGTGATGATCAACATCATGACGAGCGACAGCCCATCCAAGTAGAAGGCCACCTTGGGGGTGAGGCCTGCGACATCCATCCATGTCCAGAGCAGTTGGGTGAATCCTGGCCCCCGTAGTCCATGTTGGATGAGACCGAAGGCGGCCAGACCGGCCGTCAGCGCCGACAATCCGACTGAACCGACCCCGACGACAGCCACAGTGAATCGGGAAAGCCCGCCCGCAAGCACGAGCAATAGAAAGCCGGCGAGGGGAAAAGCAGGTATCAGCCACAGCAGTCGAAGAATGTTCATCCGATGCACCGATCGTTTGTCTGGTTTATTTGGTGCAAAATGAACCAGACAAACCAAACAAACTGTTTTCTGTCAGCCTTTCATCTCGCTGAAGACATCCGAGTCCAGCGTGTTGAACCGGCTGTAGAGTTGCAGCACGAGCGCCAGAGCGACGGAAACTTCGGCCGCCGCGAGTGTCAGAATGAATAGAAACATAATCTGCCCGTCCGCCTGCGCCCAGCGGGCGCCGGCTGCGATAAAAGCCAACCCCGCCGCATTGAGCATGATCTCCACCGACATCAACATAAAAAGAATGTTTCGGCGGACCAGCAAGCCGATCAGTCCCAGCGCGAACAGGATGCCGGCCAGGAGCAACGCGGACGTCGTCATGGCGAGTCCCTCTCATCTTTTCGGATTCGGCGCCCGAGATGATAGGCGCTCACGAGCCCTGGAAGGAGCAAGAAGGACGCCAACTCCACTCCGAGCACGTAGGGACCGAAGAGGCTACGGCTCACCTCCTTCGGACCGACCACGACAATTTCCACCGACTGTCCCGCCTCGGAAGAGACAAGCAGGTAGAGCAGCTCGCCGAGCAGGATCAGCGCCAGAACCGATGGTCCCGCCCACATGCTCTGCGCCATCCACCGTCGTTCCTGCTCGATCGTCGTTGATCCTAGGTTCAGCATCATGACGACGAACACGAACAGCACCATGATGGCGCCGGCATAGATAATGATCTCCAACGCGGCCACGAAAGGCGCCCCGAGAATGAAAAAGATCACAGCGACGGCCAACAACGAGACCACGAGATAGAGCAACGCATGCACGGCGCGGGCGCAGGTGATCACCATCACGGTGGCCACCACCGCCACGCCCGCTGCGATGTAGAAAAGAATGTCCATCGTCCAATTCACGCGCGACAGGCGAGAGGAGCGAGACTCGCTATTGTCCTCAATGTGTGTCCCCGTAGTCCTTGTCTCGCCCGTCTCGCTCTTCTCGCCAGCTCGCCTTAATCATGGCATCAAACTCCTGACATCCACCGGCGGCTGTTCGTTCTCAGCCTCGCCCTTATCTTTATCGCGAATCTTCACCCCTGCGACTCGATAGAAGTTGTAGTCGGGATACTTGCCGGTGCCGCTGATCAACAAGTCTTCCTTCTCGTAGACCATGTTGCGGCGGGCATATTCACTTTGCTCAAAATCCGGTACCAGCTGGATCGCATACGTCGGACAAGCTTCTTCGCAATAACCGCAATAGATGCAGCGCGAAAAATTGATTCGAAAAAATTCCGGGTACCGGCGGTCATGTGCGGTCGTGTCTTCGGTGGCCTGCAGCGCGATGCAATCCACCGGGCAAGCGGCCGCGCAGAGATAGCAGGCGACGCAACGTTCTTCGCCGTCAGGGTCTCGTGTCAGCACGATCCGTCCCCGCCAACGCGGCGGCAGATAGGGCCGTTCCTCGGGATATTGAACCGTGACAGGCTTGGCGAACGTGCGCTTGAAGACGATCCAGAGACCGAGCAACAGATCGCGAGTGTAGCGAAAGAGTGTCATGGTGCCTCTTGTCTATCTGGTCTTTCTGGTCTGTCTTGTCTATCTGGTCTATCTGGTCGACGAGACAGACAAGATAGACATCAGTTTCCCTTCCAGAGCACCACTCCTCCAGTCGCCATGAGGTTAATCAGCGCGACAGGCAGGGCCACTTTCCATCCCAACGCCATGAGCTGATCGAAGCGCAGGCGCGGCAGCGTGGCCCGCAGCAGGAAAAACAGGCTGATGAAAACCAGCGTCTTCAGGGCAAACCAGACGACCGGCGGCAGCCATGGACCATGCCATCCGCCGAAGAACAGCACGACGATCATGGCCGAGATCAGCGTCACGCCCAAATATTCTCCCACGAAAAACATGCCGAACTTCATGCCGGAATATTCCGCATGGTAACCGGCGACCAGCTCCGCTTCGGCTTCGGGAATATCGAACGGCAACCGGTGCGTTTCAGCAAGTCCGGCGATCAGGAAGATCGCAAGGCCCACGATCTGCGGGATGACAAACCACAGCTCGCGCTGCGCCTCGACGATGTCGCGCAAGCTGAAGGAACCAGCGAGCATGACGACGCCCATGACCGACAGACCCATGAATACTTCGTAGCTCAGCATCTGCGCCGTAGCCCGGAGCCCGCCCAGCAGCGCGTACTTGCTGTTCGAGGCCCAGCCGGCCAGCACGACACTGTAGGCGGCCAGCGAGGACATCGCCAGAAAGAACAGCAGAGCGATATTCGAATCGGCCACAACGGTCGTGGCCGTGAACGGCACGACGGCAAAGGACATGAGCGTGGTGACGATCACAACAGCCGGGGCAATCACAAAGACCGGCTTATCGGCGAACGGTGGAATCCAATCTTCCTTGGCGAACATTTTGATCATGTCGGCGAGCGATTGCAGAATGCCGCCGGGTCCGACACGATTGGGTCCGTAGCGCTCCTGCCAGAGGCCGAGCAGCCGACGTTCGACCCAGATCAAGAGCGCGGCGAGTGTGAGCAGACTCCCGAGTATCGTTGCTATGATGAGTGCGCTGTGTCCCCAGTCGATCATGGAACCCTCCGTTCGGTTCTGATCGCCTCGGTAAGATCCACCCAAGCCGGCAATCGAGCCCCGATGACTTCACGTACCAGGGAGAGGCCGGCCGCGCCGGGCGGCGTGGAAGATTCCAAACGCAGGGCCAAGCGGTACGTGGCTCCCTGCAACGTCAATTCAATCGCCATTCCGTCTTCAAGACGAAGCCGAGCTCCATCCGATGGATGCAACGACATGCACGGTTCTGATATCCGTTCGGCGATGGCAGGCGAGCGGTTGCTCAATTCCTCGCTTCCAAAAAGAGCGGGCAGCGGCAGGAGCAGCCACCGGCGAGGTGCGGGCTGAAAGGGAGGGGGGATGTTCGTGAACCGAAATGGAGCTTTCGTGGCGACCGGCTCGATCAGCCGCGCGCCGGGCATTTCTTCGCGCAGCGGGCCGCCGACTTCCTCCTGATATTTGTTCAAGGCTTGGACGGAGTTCCATCCGGGAGTCCAAAACTGTGGAATGAGCGGCGAGGGAACCGGTCCTCGATACCCTTCCATGGAAAAGGCCAACGGAGTATCGGGATCGCGCGGGGGCGGCGGTTCATGGACAGTGAGATGCGAAATCATGGCGGTTCGACCGCTGTACCGCTCGGGCTGTCGCGGAATTTTCTGTCCGACCATGCGAAGGCCGGCAGGCGGAGCAGCCTCTCTGATCTTCGCGAGCTCAGGAGCAGCTTCGGCAGTACCGGAGACGGCATCCTCAAAGGTCTGCCAAGCGGCTACACCGGACAGACCATCCGTCTGAGTAGAATGTCGTTCGGGCAAGCTCCCTCAGCCAGCGCCAACTTTCGGTGATGTCGCCCTCAGGCACGAAGACTTGGTAAAACCGCTGCGCCCGTCCTTCCTGATTCACGAGGGTGCCGTCGGATTCGGAAAACGTGGCGGCCGGGAGAATGATATCGGCGCGCGCTGTCGTTCGATGTTCGGAGGAATCGATGACGATGACCGTTTTGGCCGCATCGAAAAAAGCATCGGCTTTGCTGGAATCAGTACGGCGGTACAGGTCGTTCTCCAGCACGATGACGCTGTCCGCCTTGCCCTGTCGAACCGACTCGAACGCCTCATCCAGCGATCCACCGCCCAGCAGAGCGAGTCCCAGGCTGTTGCAATCCGGGAGAACGAAACTGAGACGGGGATGCTTGCCTATCCGATGCAGGGCATAGGCGACATCGGCGGCGGCTTCGATCGTGCGATTGAGAGCCGCTTCCTGTCCCGGCGATCACCAGCGGCTGCTCGGATCGCATCAAGGCTTCTGCAATGCGATGAGCTCTGTCCCGGACCTCTCCCGAGAGGTCCGGGACTGATGGTCCTTCTTTGTCGATCATGCGCGCGACGGAGAACCCCAGCCGAGCGATATCGTCCGGCGCGGCGAAATAACTTTCGGTCGCATAATCATGGAGCCAGGTGCGGCGATAGCCGGTCAAAAATAGCGGACCTCGCCGGTCCTGCATAACATTGCGCATTGCGGCATCGTCCCACCTGGGTATCTTCAGTTCATCCGCTCGCATCATCGGCTGCTGTCGAATCGATTGCAGAAGAGCGAGCGCCAGACGTGGAGCGCTGTTCAGCAGATCTTCACCGAGTACGAGAACGGCGTCCGATTCTTCCGCATCATGCAAGGAAGCTGACGGCACCGGACCGGTGCGCAGAATGGTCAGAATCGTCGAGAGGAGCGGATAGTCGTGATCATCGATGCCGAGAAAAAATCGGTCTGGTCCGACGAGCGAACGGAGAGCGACATTGGCTTCCAATGAAGCGCGAGGCGAGCCGATGCCGATGATCCCGGAGGCCTGCCGTAAACGGTCGGCGGCGGCGGAGAGTACGTTGGAAACTCCTTCCGGTTTCGCCGGGTTGATGCGGTCACCTGTCGGGTTGACCAGAGCCCGCTTGATCCTGCCGTCGCTGTTGACATAATCGTATCCGAACCGTCCGCGATCGCAGATGAAGTATCCATTGACCTGAGCGTTGTAGCGGTTCACCACCCGGCGCAAAATACCGTAACGCTCGCCAGGAGTCGTATTGCACCCCAAGCTGCAATGGGGGCAGATCGACTGAGCGGATTGCAGGTCCCATTTTCTCGTGTAGTGATGGAACAGGGTGTTGTCGGTAAACACGCCGGTAGGGCACACCTCGACAAGGTTGCCGCTGAATTCATTCTCCAACGTGCCGTCGCGCTCACGCCCGAAATAGACGGCATCGTGCGAGCCGAAGACGTTGAGGTCACGCCCGCCCGCATAGTCCCGATAGAACCGTACGCAGCGATAGCATTGGATGCAGCGGTTCATCTCGTGCTTGATGAAGGGGCCGAGATCCTGATTACGATAGGTGCGTTTGGGAAATCGGTAGCGGCGGTAGGCATGCCCTGTCATGACCGTCATGTCCTGCAGATGACATTCACCACCTTCGTCGCAGACCGGGCAATCGTGCGGATGGTTGACCATCAGCCATTCGACGACCGAGGCCCGAAACGCTTTGGCCTCGGGATCATCGATCGAAATGCGGGTGCCGTCCGAAGCAGGCGTCATGCAGGCCATCACCAGGCGACCGTTCTGATCTTGTTCGTCCTTGAATTGTTTGACCGCGCACTGGCGGCAGGCGCCGACCGACCCCATGGCCGGATGCCAACAAAAATACGGCAAGTTCAGTCCGGCGCCTAGACAAGCAGACAACAGATTTTGACGGTCCGCCACCTCGTACAGGGTTTGATCCACAGTGATACGTGTCATGTCGACCTCTCCGTCAACATCGGGAGCGGGCGACGAACAGGGCTTCGCCAGGGACATCCGCCGATCCTAATGTGGCGCACAAAGTCGTCGCGGAAGTATTTCAACGCGGATTTCAATGGTTCCACCGCGCCGGGTGCCAAGGCGCAGAACGTATGGCCCGGGCCGAGCAATTCGGCATGCATTTCCAGCAGCGTGAGATCGTCGTTGGTGGCGCGTCCCTCCTCAAAGGCTTCGAGTATCCTCGCGACCCATGGCAGCCCTTCCCTGCAGGGGGTACACCAACCGCAAGACTCGCGGGCAAAGAACTTTTCCAGATTGAGCACGAATCCGACCGGACAGGTATGGTCGTCGAGCACGATCATGGTTCCCGTTCCGAGACGACTCACGTGAGGCGGGATCGAAGAATAATCCATGGGGAGATCGAGATGTTCCTCGACGAGAAAAGCCGTGGAGGCGCCGCCGGGGAGCAGCCCGCGAAAGCCGAAGCCGTCGAACATGCCGCCGGCATGATGCTCCAACAGCTCGCGCGCCGTCGTGCCAAGCGGGAGTTCCCAGCATCCGGGATGCGCGACGTGGCCGCTCATGCCGTAGAGTTTCGTGCCGCCGTCCTTACTGCGGCTTAGACCGTGATACCAAGTCGAGCCATGGTTGACGATGTGGGGAAGGTTGTACAAGTGTCTCCACGTTTTGAACGACAGTCGGCTGTCCCCACAGACCGACCGACTGTGGAAAAGGCGGCTTGGCGCGAGGAATCGCTCGTTTGCCTTCCAAGGCATTGAGCAGCGCCGTTTCCTCTCCGCAGATGTAGCGGCCCGCGCTGGCATGGAGATGAAGGTCGAAGCGAAAATCCGTTCCAGGAAGCGTCCTTCCGAGAAGCCCTTCCGTATAGGCTTCGGAGATGGCGGTCGTTAAGTACTGAGCAGACAGATGATACTCGCCGCGTAGAAAGATGAAGCCGATTTCGGCCTGTATGGCATAGCCTGCGAGGATCATGCTTTCCACCAGGCCATGGGGATCGCCCTCCATGAGCACGCGATCTTTGAACGTACCCGGTTCCATCTCGTCGGCATTGGCCACGATGTACTTCGGCTTCGGCGAATCGGACCCCATTGGGACGAAGCTCCACTTGCTGCCGGTCGGGAATCCGGCGCCACCTCTTCCGCGCAGACCTGATTCCTTCACGAGCTGTTGTATATCTTGCGGAACCAGGCCATCGGCCAGCCGCTTGAGGCTCCGATAGCCGCCAGTTCTGCTGTACTCTTGAAAAGACCTGTATCGGCCATCCTGAGCGATGTGTTGTGTGAGGGGACGGTCCATATCTAATAATTTTGAATGATGAATGTTGAGTGTTGAGTTGTCCGGAATTAAACCTTAAACATTAAAAACTCATAATTGCCGTTACTTGTATTTCTCCACAATCCCATCAACTTTATCGGGCGTCACGTTGCCGTAGACGTCGCCGTCGATCATCATGGCCGGCGCCCGCTCGCAATGCCCGAGGCAGGCGATCGGCAATATCGTCAGCCGGCCATCGCTTGTCGTCTGTCCCATGTCCACCGCGTAGCGATCGCGCAACTGCTCGCTCACCCGTTCGCATCCCATGATCCAACAACTGATGCTGTCGCACATGAACAGCACATGACGGCCGACGGGCTTGCGAAAGATAAGGTTGTAAAACGTCGCCACGCCATCCACGTCCTCACGGGTCATGTCGAGAAACTGCGCGATATCATCGAGCGATTCATCCGAGATCCAACCTCGCCGCCGCTGCAAGAGCAACATGGCATCGATGGCACCCGCCTGTTTGCCGGGGTAGTGTTTCAGGGCTTCTTCGATTTCTTGCTCGTTCGATGTCGGTCAGCATAGTTTGTCTGGGTTTTTTTGGTTTGTCTGGTTTGTTTGGTTCTCTTAACGAAACAAACTAAACAAACCAAACAAACCAAATGACACCGTTTTCACCGATCCACATCCGACAACACAAAATCCACGCTTCCCAAGTATTGCCAGCAGATCGGACAGCAATTCTCCGCGCGCCATGAACGGCACCATCTGAATGTGCGCGAACGACGGGGTGCGGATTCTGGTGCGGTAGGATACCTGCGAGCCGTCGCTGGTCAGGTAATAACTGGTTTGGCCTTTTGACGATTCCGTCGGGACTTCCGCCTCGCCCGGTGGGAGCACCGGGCCCCAACTCACGCTCAAAAAATGATGAATGAGCGTTTCGATATCGTGCATGGTCCGCTCCTTGAGCGGAGGAGTCGCAAGGGGATGGAGCGATTTGTAGGGACCGGCAGGCATGTGCTCCAGGCATTGGCGAATGATGCGCAGCGACTGCCGCATCTCCAGCACATGCACGACTGCTCGGTCGTAGCAATCTCCATGAGACGCCACTGGGACCTCAAAGTCGAACTGATCGTAGCCGGAATAAGGGCGAACTTTGCGCAGATCCCATGGCATGCCACATGCGCGCAGCATCGGTCCTGTCGCGCCCCAGGCGATGGCGTCATCAAGCGAAAAGGCGCCGATGCCGACAGTGCGCGCCTTAAAAATCGGATTGTCCATCACCAGCCGCTCGTATTCATCCAGACGGTTTGGGAGGTAGTCCACGAACTGGCGGACCAATTTGTCCCATCCCACCGGAAGGTCCTGAGCGACTCCACCGATACGGAACCAGTTCGGGTGCATACGGCCCCCGCAGATCGCTTCCGTGATGGCATGGATCCGCTCGCGGTCATTGAACATATAAAACACAGGCGACAAGGCGCCGACATCCTGCGCGAACGTGCCGTACCACACCAGATGGCTGGCGAGCCGGTAGAGTTCGCACATCATGACTCGTATGGTCTGCGCTCGCGCCGGCACCTCGATCCCAGCCAGTCGTTCCACCGAAAGGCAGTAAGGCAACTCGTTGAGTGCGCCTTGGAGGTAATCGACTCGGTCGGTATAGGGAATGAATGTGTGCCAGGTTTGCCGTTCGGCGATTTTTTCCTTGGCCCGATGGTGAAAGCCGATGTCCGGCACGATGTCAATGATTTCTTCGCCCGCGAGTTGCGTGACGAGCCGCAAGACGCCGTGTGTGCCGGTATGGGCCGGACCGAGATTGATGAACATATAGTCGAAGTCCGGATCGTGATGAGTACGATTCAGTCCCCAGTCATCGGGATTGAACTGCAACGCCTCCTGTGTCATGGCGAGCTTTTCGGGCGGCAGCTGGAAGCGGCCCATTTCTGTCGCGCGCGCAGGATGCTCTTTCCGAAGCGGATGACCGTTCCACCAGGGAGGCATGAGGAGTCTGCGGAGAAAGGGGTGGTCTTCGAATCGAATGCCGAACATGTCGTAGGTCTCGCGCTCGTACCAATCGGCGTTGGGCCACAGATCGACGACCGACGGCAATGAGAGAGGCTCCTCACGAAGGGGCACTTTGACTCGGACCGACTGATTTCGATCGAAGGAAAAGAGATGATAGAAAACGGTAAAGAGACCCATGGGCAGCCCGTCGTGGTTCCGGCGCAACCGTTCATCCGTTGCGCTCAGATCGAAGAGCATCGGAAATGGGCTCGGAATCTCCGATTTCAAGTACCGGAGCGTTTCACGCAGCCGATTCTTATCGACCCAGATGGTCTGGATTTCATCTCTTGTCGGTTGAAAGGCCAAGATTCCCTCGGAGCCGAAACGACCGGTAAGTTCCTCCTACCACGCCGGAACCACGTCTCTGCGCGTCTTCAATGGTTGATGGGTGATGATTCATGGCTGGGAGGCCGGTCGATCGAGGGGTTCCGCTGCGAAACGCGGCGAGAGCAGATCGGTTCTCGGAAGAATATCCATGGTTGGATATTCCCGACGACGAACCCGTTCTTCCCGCTTCACATCCCGCATCGAAGGCATGATGAGTTTCTGCCTGTCCTGTGGACCGAACCACCAACTGAGAGGACGGCGCTCGTTGCCGACCTTCTCTTGCAGCAGCAGCAAACATTCCATGAAGGCATGGGGCGGCGGCGGACATCCCGGCATGTAGACGTCGACCGGAATAATTTTGTCTACACCCTGCACGACCGAATAGGCGTCGAACATGCCGCCCGAGTTGGAGCAGGATCCCATCGAAATCACCCACCGCGGTTCCATCATCTGCTCGTACAGTTGCTTGACGATCGGAGCGACCTTGATGAATACCGTTCCGGACACCACCAGCACATCCGCTTGTCGGGGGGAACCGCGCACGACTTCGGCGCCGAAGCGGGCGATGTCATATACGCTGGTGAGGCTCGTGGCCATTTCCACATAGCAACAGGACAGGCCGAAATTCAGCGGCCAGAGCGAATTCTTTCGCCCCCAAGCCAACAGGTCTTGCAGCTTGGCAAGAACCACGGATTGCCCCACGACGGTGGACAAAGAACCGTCCCCTCCGTCTCGAATGGAAACGCCCTCCAGTCGTCCGTTATGCCACTCTCGCATCACGCCGCTCCTTGGCTTGCCGATTTAGCAGGATGCTGGAAAAGTCCGCCAGCGGCGTTCTCGCATCGCTCAGAGGCTCAACGTACCGAAGCGTACGCCTCGCCGCTTCGCTCGCTGCGGCCTTGCTGGACAGCCTTTTTGAGCATCATGTCGCTGAAGAAATTGCGCGCTCCAATCCAACGCGCCGACGCGCCACAGATAGAATAATGCAGCCAGCAAGATCGTCGCGAAGATCGCCGCCTCGATGAAGCCGGGCCAGCCGGTTTCTCTTGCCGCTACCGCCCAGGCATAGAGAAAGACGGCTTCAAGGTCAAAAATAACGAAAAGCATCGCAATAAGGTAGTACTGAATAGGAAAGCGGATGTGCGTATTGCCCGTCGGGTGGATACCTGATTCATACGGGACACCGGTCGCAATTTCGTGTCGGCGGTCGGGCTTTTGCCAATGCCGCTCTCCCAGGAGCGCCGGTAAACCGAGCATCACGCCGATCACGATGAGAACGCCCGCCGCATAGAGTCCGATCTCCAGAATCCAGTGAAATTCCATCCGTGCCTCTTCCCGGTCGCGAGTTCATGATAGTAGCGGTCTTTAAGAAACTACTTTCCGACCGATGATGATGCCTGCGATCAGCAACACGACAAAGATTCCGAGAAACAAGTAGAACAAGATCTTGGCGATGCTTGCGGCTCCGGCGGCAATGCCGGTAAAGCCGAACGCGGCTGCAATCAACGCGATGACAAAAAAGATGGCGGCCCATTTCAACAGCATAGAGTCCTCACTTTTCCCATACAGTTCACCCGCCTATGCAGGAGCCCCACGGTTGTCAAACCGTGGGGCTCCACTGGCATGCCGTAATAAAGATGCCTATTGCGTCTCAGACACGAAGCCTCAAAAATGGGGGACTCGACGCGCTAATCCTTCATTTTCTCGTTCAATTCTTTGACCTTCCCCTTGCCTTTCTCCACGGCGCCTTTGGTATTGCCCTTGGCCCGCTCACCGGCAGCCTTCATATCATTACCCTTGGCTTCTTCCTTCAAGGCCTTGACCTCGCCCTTGGTCTCTTCCATCTCGCCCTTGACTTGTCCTTTGGCGTTCTCCATCTCGCCTTTCACTTCACCGGCATGGCTCATCGCGGCAAAGCTCAAGAAAGCCACCAGCCCAATCCCTAGACCTATTGCCTTATACATCGCTTCCCCCTTTAGTTGGTTGTTAACGTGATACTGGTAGATGATCATCTGTAACCATACTGGAATAAAACGGCATCTCGCACTAGGACTTACCCGAGCCATCATGAAAGATGGTCCGAGAAGGTCACTGCTTCTTTGCTTCTTCAATCCGTACGTGAACTCGCATCAACGGTTCAACTTGCCGAGACGGGTAACACCGTCCGAATGAAAAGCGTGGATCACTACTGCGGGTATACCTAGTGGCGGGATTTCCGAAGTTAGATATATTTAACGTAAATAGGCGCGTTTCTCGTCCGCAGCGGAGAGCGCTGGAGAATCTGTTCCTCTCCAACAAAAGGATGGTCCATGGTGCAAGTGTTACTTGTGGATGATCATACGATGATACGGCAATGTCTTCGCTCTGTATTGGAGACCTATGACGATCTTCACGTCGTTGCGGAAGCTCGGGATGGCGCGGAGGCGGTACAGCTCGTCGAGGACCTGCATCCACGCGTGGTGGTGATGGACATCAACATGCCGAGAATGAACGGGATCGATGCCACGACACACATCAAGGCCCGTTGGCCGGAAACGATCGTGATCGGGATCTCGGCCAACGTCGACAACAGTGGCGCGATGGAGCGAGCCGGCGCTGCCGCAGTCCTTCTCAAAGAAACGGTGGTCGACAAGCTGTATGATCTGATCGTTCAAGAGATCGACGGATCCGCCGACAAGCTCGCTCCATCCCCAAGCACATCTGATTGACCGTCAATGCAGCGGCTTATCCTGCGTTGAAGTCGCATCAGATCCCTCATAGGGGCGTTCCCTCCCGCCATACCAGAACGTCAGCATCAGCAGCGTCAGCAAAAGCATCAAGGCAAAACGGAACAGCCAGAAGTACGGAAGGCCGAGGTATGGGGATTTAAACGCCCCGAAGAAGTACAGTGCCACGATGATGAGTCCCATCAACAAGCTGCCGGCGATAAGTGTCACCATAACATCCTGAAGCTCACTCTTCACTGTCCACTGCCCACTGTCCACTCATCCCGAGCGCGACGCTTCACCATAACCTGAATAGAACGACATCATGCACTGGGACTGTCCCGAGTGCCATCACGAGCGTCGTCGCCGCTTCCTAGGAAGAATCCTAGTTTTTAGTCGGGCCAAAGAGTAAAATGCCGTCCTTCGGACACCGAACCACGCCGGACAGGAGCCAGTCATGGACGATCTCCGCGTGACCGGATCGCATCCGTCTTCAGTCAACCACCCGAGTCTCTCAGTAGAGAAGCTGCAGGAGCGTGAGGAGCGGCTGCGGTTGGCGCAGTCGGCGGCGAATATCGGTACGTTCGATTGGGACATTCAGTCCCAGACAATCGTCTGGTCTCCGGAGACAGAACGAATCTGGGGTCTTCCTGTCGGTGGGTTCGGCGGAACCTATGAGCATTGGCGGCGACAGGTTCATCCTGACGATGTGGCGGAGGCCGAACGAATCGTTCGCCATTCGATAGAGAATCCCGACATTCCCCACAAGTATGAGCACCGCATTATTCGACCCGACGGAACGGTTCGCTGGATTCATGCGAATGCGACGACGCGCCGCGACACAGCCGGCCGACCGATTCGCATGGTCGGAGTGAATTTCGACATCACTGAACGCAAAGAGGCGGAAATCAAGTTGCGCGAGAGCGAAGAACGGTTCCGCAGCGTGTTCGAACACGCGGGAACGGGGATCGCCATTGCCGACCTCGATGGAAACTTCATGCAATGCAATCCGGCGTTTTGCGCAATGTTGGGCTATACCGAGGACGAACTCCGACATGTTCACTTTTCAGAGTTGGTCCACGCGGAGGATCGTGACGCCAACGTAGCGAAGAGCCTCAGACTCATCGCGGAAGAACTGCCGCACTACGAAATTGAAAACCGGTACGTGCACAAGAACGGTGAGCCGGTCTGGGTCCGCAAGTTTATCTCGCTCATGCGCGACCATGAAGGGCGAGCGAAGTATGTGCTCGTCCTGGTGACAGACGTCACCGCGTGGCGCAAGGCTCAACAGCGTTTGGAGCAGTGGACCGTGGAACTGGAGAATGCGGTGGATGAGAAGACAGCCGAGTTGGTCCACTCGCAAACGCGCCTGCGATCTCTCGCCGGTGAGTTGAGTCTCGCCGAGCAGCGCGAGCGCAAACGCCTCGCCGACGAACTGCACGATCACCTGCAACAATTGCTGGTGCTCGGCAAGCTGACCGTCGGGCAAGGCAAGAAGTCCGCCGGAGGAAGTCCCGGATGCGAAACAGTCCTCAACCGCGTGGATGACATCTTCTCGGAGGCATTGACCTATAGCCGCACGCTCGTCGCAGAACTCTGCCCCCCGATGTTGCGCGATCGTGGCCTCGCTGCCGGGCTGATATGGCTCGGGACGTACATGAAGAAACATGAACAAACGGTGACGGTGAGGGTCCCGGAAGGAAAGGAGATTCAATTGCCGGAAGACCAAGCCATCTTGCTGTTTCAATCCGTGCGGGAGCTCCTGATCAATTCCTCGAAACATGCCGGCACCGGACTAGCGACGGTCACCATGGAGCAAGTTGATGTGGAGCTGCGCATCACTGTGAGGGATGAGGGGGCAGGCTTTGATCTTGCTGCTGTTGCTGCTGCTGGGACACCCAGCGGCGGCATCTCCTCGAAGTTCGGACTGTTCAGCATTCAGGAGCGCATGCTGGCGCTGGGCGGAAGGTTCGACATCCATTCTACTCCAGGGCAGGGGACAACGGCGACGCTCACGCTGCCGGTGAGTGGAGAGTGGACAGTGGGCAGTGGACAGTGAGCAGTGAGTAGATAAGAAAAAGAAAGTGGCGAGCGAGCCAGACACTCCTCCTTCCAAACCATCCCCATTCTCTACTACCTACTACCCACTCCCCACTGTCCACTGCTCACTCATCCCGAGCGCGAAAGCACGTCCCCCTTGAACAGATTGTACAAGTAGAACAGAAAGGGGAAGAGGACGACGGATCCTAACAGCAGGCTCGCCAACAACACGTCCAGTGTGCCGGACGGAGCCGCGTCATAAATGGTGACGGAAGGCTCGACGAGATACGGATACTGCGAGAAGGCCCAGCCCCATAGAATGGCGACCGCTCCGCCTCCCGCGAGGAATCGAGCCATGACATCGCGCCCGGTAATCACCGCCCAGAGAGCCGCGAAATGGAGCAGCGCCGTGGCCACGATAGTCGCCAGACCCAACGCTGTCTTCGCCAGGCCTCGGTGAATTTCCGGAGCCCCTTCTCTGGTAAGGAACAGGGCGATGGCGGCCAAGAGAATGACGAGT
The DNA here is from genome assembly GCA_963711905.1 of uncultured Nitrospiraceae bacterium. Classification (GTDB taxonomy): domain Bacteria; phylum Nitrospirota; class Nitrospiria; order Nitrospirales; family Nitrospiraceae; genus Nitrospira_D. Next base: position 258,103 of record CAVQFZ010000001.1, read on the forward strand.
GCTCCGCTTATCATGGCACGGTGTCGAAAGAGACGACGCAAGGAGGGTTCTCGACTCTCCACGATCAGATAGACCGATGCCAGATAGGCCACCAGGGCCGTCGTGAGGAGGCCGACCGCGATGGGAAATGGCGCGAGCCAAGGATCGACGAACGTTTCTCTCACCGTGTCGGTCGGGCCGGCAGCGCGTCCGGATGCGATCGCTCCAAGGACGATGCCCAGCATGGTCGGCGTGAGCAAGCTGGACCAGGCGAATATCCAATGCCAAATCGGCGGCGTTCCGGTAAATCCGTCAGGACGCGATGAAATGTCGTGAGTTCGGATGGCGAAAGCGGTGCCTCGCAGCACGATCCCGATCAGCATCAAGGTCAGGGGTATGTGCAGCCTTATGGAAATCACGGCAAAGGCCGGAGGGAATGCCGTAAAGAGAATCACGACGGCAATGATGAGCCAGACATGGTTGGCTTCCCAAATAGGACCGATGGCCCGGTCGATGAGCGCGCGTTGCGGTTGGCCTTGGCGACCCATCGCAAAGAGCGTCCAGATGCCGGCGCCGAAATCCGCTCCACCGAACAACAGATAGAAGGTGAGGGCTCCGACCAGCGTGGCGGCGACCATGAGCTCATACGAAGGCATCGTTAGGCAACTTTCCTTTCCGTCCCTCGCTCAGAGACGACGGCAGCAGCCGCAATATGGCGCCAGATAGCCCAGACGACGACTCCTGCCAGCACCATATACAAGACCGAGAAGGTCACCATGGGAATCCACAGGCCCGGCATTGGGGTCACGGCTTTCGAGGTACGCATGAGTCCCTGTATGATCCACGGTTGACGGCCTACTTCGGTCACCACCCACCCGGCCTGGATGGCGATAAATCCCATCGGGGCTGTGAAGATCAACGCGCGCAAAAGCCATTTGGATTGTTCCAATTGTCCTTTCCACCAACGCCAGCCGGCCCAGATCGTCACTCCGGCCATGATCATCCCGCAGGCCACCATCACTTGGAAGGCCACATGGGTGACGGCGACGGGCGGCCAATCTTGACGAGGGATCTGATCGAGTCCGGGGACTATTGCCTGAGGATCTCCACGCAACAGCAAACTCAATCCGTTCGGAATGCGGAGTGCATAGTCGATCGTTTGCGTCGAAGCATTCGGGAGTCCGAAGACAATGAAGTCTGCTCCCGCTTCCGTGATGAAGAGCGATTCCATCGCAGCCAGCTTCGCCGGCTGGTGATCGGCGACCGCCCGAGCGATGAAGTCTCCGCTCAACGGTTGAAAGAGGGCGGGAATGCCGCCGACCATCAATGCGATGACGAGGGCGTTCCGGTGGAATCGACTCGACGGACGGCGCAGGAGGAGATAGGCATGAACGCCGGCCACGAGAAATCCGGTCGCCGCGAAGGCCGCGAGCAGCATATGCAGCGATTCATGAAAGGCAAACGGGTGCAAGAGCGGGACTAAGGGATGAACATTGACGATCCGTCCGTCGACGAGATCAAAGCCGGTGGGCGCATTCATCCAGGCGTTGACCGTGACGACGAAGACGGCGGAAGCCGACCCGCTCGCCGCGACGATTAACCCGGCGATAAAATGCGCGCGAGGGGAAATGCGCGACCATCCATAGAGATAGATTCCGAGAAAGATCGCTTCCGTAAAGAATGCAAATCCTTCAAGCCCGAAAAGGGGTCCCACGACCGGACCGGCCCGCTCCATGAATGACGGCCAGAGCAAGCCCAACTCGAACGAGAGCACAGTCCCCGACACCGCGCCCACGGCGAACAAAATCGCGGTTCCCTTCGACCATCGCTTCGCCAGCGAGAGATAGACTTCATCCTTCGTTTTCAGCCAGCGCCATTCGGCCACGGCCATCAATACGGGCATCGCCATGCCCAGCGCGGCAAAGACAATGTGGAAGCCCAGAGACATGGCCATCTGGGATCGCGCGGCAATCAGGTCCGATATCATGGCGAATATTGGCGGTATCGTGAGACGTCAATCACGTGATTGAAGACGGATGCAGCCGTAGACTTCATGTGGGTTTCCTGTCCGTGAGAAAGAGCGACGATAGTGCCGCGAGACTCAACCCCAGCGCCAACCAACCGCGGTAGCGATTGGCCCAGGCCTGCACACTGTAGTCGCAGGAGCGCTCGTCGAACTCTCCTCTTGCGCCATAGTCGCCGGGCAAAGGATCGTAGAGATTGTTCCGACGATCGGGATCCACCGGCTCCTTTGTTTGCTGAGCGCCGTATCCCATGTACGCTAAGTAGTGGTCCAAGAGCCCAGGAATGAACTTGTCGCCGATGATGGCTTTCGCCGCGGCCATGCCTATGGTGAACTCGCGCCGAGGGTGATGGGCGACCCAGTACACGTATCTGGCGATGACTTCCGGCTGAAAAATCGGCGAGCATGGGTCGAGGATCTTTCGGCATCCTGAGTCTTGATCCATGAAAATTGGGGCGTATTCACCGCCGGCAATTGGACGATCGACAGATGGACGCGACTCTTGTCATGCATGAGCTCGGAACGCAGCGATTCCGTGAACCCCTGTATCGCGTGTTTGGCGCCGCAATAGGCGGATTGCAGTGGAATGGCTCGGTAGGCCAGGGCGGAACCGATTTGTACGACGACGCCTCGGTCTCGCGGCGCCATGCGACGCAAAGCCGCCAAGGTCCCGTAGACGTATCCGAGATATGTGACCTCGGTCACTCGCCGGTAGTCTGCCGCCGTCATCTGGAGCGCCGGCGATAACACTGAAACCATTGCATTGTTGATCCAGACATCAATCGGACCGAACTCTTGTTCCGCCCGATCCGCCGCCGCTTCAACCTGCAGGTCGTCGGAGACGTCCGTCAGAATGGGCAAAGCCCGGCCGCCGAGGCGTTCGACGTCCTCTCTGGCTCCTTCCAGGCCGTCTCTGCTGCGAGCCAACAGGACGACGGAGGCGCCATGCGCTGCGAACTCTCTGGCAATGGCTCTGCCGATTCCGGCTGAAGCGCCTGTCACGACGACGACTTCGCGTTTTCCTTTTCCGTTGTGATTCGGGTTCATGTGGTTTCTTGTGGCCATCGGAGATTCCTTATCCGGTGTTGGTCCATTGTTGTGGTTGCCGGCTGAACGACTCTTATCGTATCGCAATTGTTGCGCAGCTCTTGCTAGGGATACCCATAGGAGCCAGGCATTCATGCTCCAGCCATGTAAGAGACAAGGTATTTCCCCAGTGGAATGATCGGCGCGAATGGTGTCTAAATGGCCCAGCCTTCGGCTTGGAGAAGTCATGAAACAATTTAGGCGTGTTCGAGACTTTACTTCGTTGACGCTGTATGCCGTCGACGGCCAAGTGGGATCGATATTGGAATTGTACTTCGACGATCAGAACTGGACTGTCCGATATTTGATCGTACAGACCGGCGGTTGGCTCATGGGGCGAAACGTGCTCATTGCGCCTGTTGCAGTGGCCGGCATCGACGACGCCGACGGCTCCATGCGGATCAACCTGCGAAAAGACCAGATCGAGCAGGCCCCGCCGATCGAGCAGGCGAAGCCGATCTCACGCCGGTACGAAGAGCGCTACTATGAGCATTTCCGGTGGGCGCCGTACTGGCAACCAGGCTCGACAATCTTGGGAAGCCCGATTCCCTATGCCGAGCCACCCACAATGGGTTTGGACGAGCCGGTCTTCTCGGAATCGCCGGAGAAGTCCCATCTCCGCAGCAGCGCGGAGGTAACCGGCTATGGAATCCATGCACAGGATGGAGAAATCGGCCATATCGAAGATCTGGTCATCGACGATGAGGATTGGATTGTTAGATATGCGGAGGTGGACACGAGGAATTGGCTACCAGGCAAAAAAGTGTTGGTGCAAACCGGCCGCATCAAGCAGATCGATTGGCATAGCCGATCGGTCACCATGTCGTTGACCCGGAAGGCCATTGAATCGGCGCCGGCTTATGATCCCTCGATGCTCATCACGCCGGATTATGAAATAGAGCTGTTCAAACACTACGGGAAAAGTGGTAGCGTGGCTTAAGCGCCCACACAGGCGCTCAAGCGCGGCTGGACGCAATCGATCAGAGTACCTCCCGTGTCAGCGTTGAGCAATTACGGCGGCACCTGATACGACTATCTCCCATGGCAGAGGATCGACATAGGCGCGCAACGTGCTGCTCCGTGGCCATGGTCATGGCGGGGATGCTGATTCTTGGGTCCGCTCTCTATATTTGGTCGGGGAGTTACAATATCGCCGCGACGGACCCGCATTTCGAGTTGGTTCATCGTGGCTTAGCGACGATTCGTGACCGATCCATCGCGGTGAGAGCCGGTGAGACAGAGGTGCACCGAGTCGAGTCGAGACCGGCTATGGCAGGGTTCCGACCGTATCATGGTATGTGCAGCGCTTGTCACTCAGCGCCGGGACTAGAGGAGAGTCCTATTCAACAAGGGCTTAACCCGAAGCCGCCCTTGCTCGATTCTGAGCTCGTCCAGCGCCGAAGCAATGAGGAATTGTTCTGGATCGTGAAATACGGCATCAAAATGACCGGCATGCCGGCGTTCGGTCCCACTCATGACGACATAGAGTTATGGCAAATTGTCGGGTTCATGCGCCGGCTTCCACATATCAAGGCAGAGGAATATCAAACGATGTTGAAGACCATTGGAAAAGCGGAACCCGAAGACCATGGCCATTGACCATTCTCATCCCTCCGCGATGCGCCCGTAGTCCCGCAATGACAGTGTAATGATTCAAACTAATGCCGGGTACTGATCGGACTGTGTTAAGGTAGGCAAATCCCTAGCAGGTCACTCCAAAGGAAACCTCTTCTACTGACATGCTTGGACCGTCCGTCCGTCACTCGTACCTGCCTCTCGCGCTCTGTTGTTTCATTTTAGTCCTATCGATTGATCCGGTTCGAGCGGATGAACAGCCGACGCCCCTGGCCGGAGAGCGGTTTCAGACCAAGATTTTCGGCGAGTCGATCGAAGTGGCTCCACGCGACCGCAGATCCGTGACCGCTGCAAGCTTCGGCGTGCAGTACCTGCATGACGGTCCAAGTTTTTATCAGGTACTGCCCTTCGGGGCCTTTTACCTCTGGCGGCAATCGGATGATTACACGAAACGCTTTCGCGGCACGTTCGCGCTCGCGGTGAACGATGTGGCCTGGAACGTGGGGTCTCCTTCATCCAACGGATGGGAGCTGCGCTTCACGTTTAATAACATGATTATTCCATTGGGTCGTGCCGAATACGTGGAAGGGCAGATCATTCGGGGTGTTGAAGTGCAATGGAACTACGTGTTCGCGGGGTTTGGTATCGCATATCGCAGGCTGTTGTTGCCCGGTCATCAGGACAACGCGCTCGAGGTGTCTCTCACCTATGAACCCGGCTATCGTTGGTTTAAAGGCAGCGGCGATGCCTCGCCCAACTTCGTTGTGCCGGCCGATACCTACGAAGGGCGGGTGCATCTGCGTTTGCGATACGATGCTCTCGACCGCAACCTCATGGAACTTCCGCATCGGGGGTACGCGTTCGGCGGCGATTTCTTCTACGGTCATCGCGCCACATGGAGACCATGGGGAGGTGTGGCCTTCGGTGATCCGAACACCAAGCAGGAACGGAACTACATGATGGGCAGTGTCTATGCGCTCGCGGCGGTCGGAATCCCTGGGATCAAAAGTGAAAAACATCGGCTCATCGCCTCATTTTACGGCGGCATCGGGCAAGATCTCGATCGATTCTCCACCTTTCGCCTGCCGGGGCGCCCGACCGGCTACGAATGGGAGGCGATCGCATTGCCGCTCTTACCGAGCGTCGCCTTCAACGAGCTGACTCCCACCCGCTATGCCATCGTGCATGCGACCTATCAATACGAGGCCCTCTTTTTTCTTTACCCGTATATCCGTGGGTCCTATGGATGGGTCGAGCAGGCGCGCTTTCAGCCGGATGGAAGCATCCGCAATCAAATGGACCCCATGCCCGCGGTGAGCACCGGTGTGGTGAGCGGCGCCCCATGGAAATCGCAGGTGGAGATCAACTACAGCTACAACTTCGGCATCTATAGCGACCATGGCGGTGGTCCCCCGCTGGCCGGCAGGCACGGGTTTTTTGTGTTCTGGTCCAGGGAGTTTCGGTAGCGTGATGAATCTCAGCAAAACTAGGCGAGCCATTACCTCTATGCCATGATGCCATGGCGAGCATTTTGGGAAACGCTCCTTCTCCTTCAACGCGAACGCATGCCCGGACGGATATCTCCACTCAGCAGGCTCAGGACATATCCACGAGCGTGACCGGCCTTGGGTTCCTCTTTTGGATTTTCCTGATCGATCTGACCGTTGTCGCCATTGCCCGATATCCATCTACGTGGAATGCCGCTGCTCTGAGTTCATGAATGCCACCGCTCAGGCGGGACGTTCTGTCTTCGGCAAGACAGGATGTTCAGGCCACTCGCCTCCGCTTTGATCAGCTCAAATTAACCTCTTTATCCTGACGCAAAGAGATCATTAGTTCCACACATGCGAATCTGCCCAGGGGGTTGTACGCTGTTGCGTCTACCAGGCGTAATGGCCTAGTATGGTCATTGTATACATATGGTCATTGCATAAATGGTAAGGATCGGCACTCCGTCCGAAGCGCCGTGGTCGATGCGTACCAAGCGGGGGGGTGAAAGATGTCGTCAGTCAGCTTGAGATCGAGGAAGGCCCAGAAGAATAGGGATGCACTTCAATTAAATTCTAATGCGGTTCGAGTGAATCGCAAGGAGTTATCAGATGAAATTTAAATATCTCTATCCGTGTTTGCTGTTGATGGGTGTCTGGTTAGCCGCGCCGGGCTTGGCCTCAGCCGAGGAATTTAGCGGTGGCACCACATTTTATGGCGTGCCGCATCGACTCTCTCCGACTCCGTCCGAGGGCGGCGAGAAGTCCCGCGACACGAAAGATTTTGATCTGGCTCCATCTGCCGATATTCCTTCCAGCGTCGATGGTGGTCACTCGCGACCCCAAAATCCTTGGTGGGACCGTCGACCGTCCGCCGATCCGGGGGTCCAGGATCTGAGAGGAATGGATGGTGGTGGGTTTGCACCGCCCGGTTCCTACACCGGTTCTATGAGACGACCATAAAGAGCGACAAGAGCGACGATTTGCAGCCGCTCACCCGAGGGGGCGGCGTGGTGCAAACGAACCGCGCCGTCGGGTCGTTTGGGTATTAGGTTTAAAGAATATCGAACCAGCCAGTAGCGCGTGATACGTTGTGCCCGCCATGTTGACCCATCAAATCAACACTGAGTGGAAACCTCTCGGCTATACCGCCGGATATCTTCCGTTGGAAGACTACGGATTGATCGGAGATGGAACGACTGCCGCGTTGGTCGGACGGGACGGCGGCATTTCATGGATGTGCCTGCCTCGGTTCGATTCCGCGCCGCTGTTTTGCGGCATCTTGGATGCCCGACGAGGCGGCACGTTCAGGATTGCGCCGGAAGGTCTCAAAGAATCCAGACACTACTACGAAGAAGATACCGCTGTTTTGGTGACCGAGATGCGGACGTCCACTGGTACGGTCCGGTTGACGGACGCCATGTTGTTTCATTCCGGCGCAGACCTGAGAGAGGATGTGACGGCCGCGCGGCGAGAACTCATGCGCCATGTCCATGTGCTGAGCGGGCGCGTTCGGCTCAAGATCACCATCGAGCCCAGAGGCGGCGCGGCCTTCGAACCACGCGGAGACGGTCTCTGCATGCGTTGTGTCGATCACGATCAGTTGGATCTTCAATTATGGGCAGGAAGGCCGCTGAAGGGTTGGGAAACGGTTGTCGATCTGAAAATCGGCGACCGGCTGCCGTTTCTGCTTCGTTGGGGAGGTGGGCATTTCCGTCATCATCACGTTGAGCCGAGTGAACTGTTGACGGCGACCCGCAAGGCCTGGCGGCGGTGGGTCGCGTTCATGAAATATGACGGGCCCCAAGTCGACATGGTGAGGCGGTCGGTCATCACGCTGAAACTGTTGGACCACTTCGAAAGCGGGGCCATCGTCGCTGCGCCGACATCCTCGCTGCCGGAGGAGTTGGGTGGAGAGAGAAATTGGGATTACCGTTATGCGTGGATTCGGGACGCGGCGCTGTCGGTGTACGCGCTTCAGCGAGTCGGGCTCCCCCGCGAGGCGGCGGAGTTCCTCGGGTGGGTGCTCGACGCCGTGGAAGGGGAGGTGGAGAGGGAAGGGCGTCCTCGTGTGCTCTACAATCTCGACGGCCACGCTCCACATTCGGAAGCAGTGGACTCTCATCTGGAAGGCTACCGCCGCTCGGCACCGGTCCGATGGGGCAATGGGGCGGCCGAACAGCGCCAACACGACGTATTCGGCGAGATCGTCGATTGTGCCTACCAATGGACGCGACATCACGGCGGGGTCACGGCGGCGCTCTGGGAAAAACTACGTCGACTGATCGATGCGGCGGCGACAGAATGGCGCGAACCCGATCAGGGAATTTGGGAGGTCCGCACATCCGGGCGACGCTTCACCTATTCCGTGGCTCTCTGCCATGTGGCGCTCGACCGTGGCATACGTATCGCTGAGCGGTTCGGACTGCCGTGCGATCTGTCGCGCTGGAAAACCGAAGCGGATACCATCGTCCAAGCCATCGTCAATGAAGCCTGGGACCCTCGGCTCAATTCATTTACGGAACATCTCGATGGAGGAGGCCTCGACGCGAGTTTGCTGGCGCTGCCCATTCGCCGGGTGATTCCCGCCGACCATCCCCGAATGGTGGCGACGACCGAGGCGGTCGTCCGGCATTTGGGCGTCGGCGACGGCCTGCTATATCGCTATCGGCTGGAGGATTCTCCTGATGGATTGGCGGGACATGAAGGAGCCTTTCTGCTGTGCAGCTTCTGGCTCGTCGACAATTGGGCCAAACAAGGACGACTCGACGAGGCATTGGAGTTGTACGAGTCGCTCTGCGCGCGAGCCAATCCGCTCGGCCTGCTTCCCGAACAAATCGACCCATCGAGCGGCGCATTCCTTGGAAACTATCCTCAAGCCTTCAGCCATATCGGCGTCATCTCGAGCGGAGTGTGCTTGGCGGGCGCCTGTCGGGAAAGAATCGCTCCATGATGCCCTCATTCATCCTATTTGGCGCGACCGGTGATCTGACCGGGCGTTTTTTGTTGCCTGCCTTCGCGCATCTGATCCATGCCGACAAGCTGTCGTCCGTGCCGGTCATCGTCGGGGTCGGGAAACAGCAATGGGACCAAGCGGACTTTCGCCGGCATGCGGAGAAGGAGTTGGCGCTTCACAGCCAGGTAGATGAAAAGGCCCGGCAGCGGTTGTTGGCCTGTCTCGATTATCAGCCTGCCGATGTCACGGAGCCCCGCCAAGTGGCGGTGGCGATGACCAAGGTCGATGGTCCGGTCATTGCCTATCTAGCGCTTCCCGCTCGGTTGTTTGCGCCTGTCATCCGGTCCATTTCCGCCGTGGCTCGGGAGGGAACCCGCATTGCCATCGAAAAACCATTCGGAGAGAATCTAACGTCGGCGCAGGCGCTGAATCGACTGTTACATGAATCGTTCCCGGAGGATGCCATCTTCAGAATGGACCATTTTCTCGGCATGCGGACCGCGCAAAATATGTTGGCATTGAGGTTTGCCAATCGGCTGTTCGAACCCCTGTGGTCATGCGAGCACATCAGCCGAGTGGAGATCGTGTGGGATGAGACGCTGGGCCTGGAGGGGCGCCCCTCGTATTACGATCGGGCCGGGGCTTTGCGCGACATGGTGCAGAATCATCTGCTGCAGTTGCTGTGTTACGTCGGAATGGAACCGCCTGTGAGTCTTGATGAGGCGGATGTGCGCGGCCTCAAGGTCGACCTGCTGCGCGCCGTGGAACGGATGACGCCGGAAGAGGTGAATAGCCGAACCATGCGCGCGCGGTACGGCGCTGGACAAATCGGTGAGAACGCGATGCCCGCCTATGTCGAGGAAGAGGGGATCGACCCTGCGCGCCGGACGGAAACGTTCGTGCAGCTGGTTTTACATATTGACCATCCGCGCTGGGCCGGGGTTCCATTCGTTCTCCGAACGGGGAAGGCGTTGGCGCGAGACAGACAGGAGATGGCCATTCATTTCAAGGCGGCCTCCCATCCGGCATTCGGACCTGACGCATCCGCCCGGCCCAATCGACTTCGCATGCAATTCGATCCCGACCGGATCGACCTCCATCTCAATACCACCGGGGCGGAGGAGCTGTTCAGCCTCCATGAGACGTCACTGGGAAAACAGCTCGGCAGACAGACAATTCCGGCCTACGGCCAGGTTTTACTAGAGATGATACAGGGCCATCACACTTTGTCCATTCGCGATGATGAAACCGAGGAATCTTGGCGGATTGTTCAACCGATTTTGGATGCGTGGGCACAGGGACACAGTCCTTTGCGAGAGTACGCCGCCGGCAGCGAAGGACCGGCCTAGAGGATCTGCAGCTTAAACAAACCGCGCTCATGCAACCGGGATAGTTTCTCCTATCGAGGACAAATTGTCCGTCCCGTCAGGAGGCACGCTAGTCCACATAGTCTCTCCTCCCCCGGTATCTATTCCAGATCAGCTATTTACACATCTCATCAGGCGCCCGTGACGATATCGACCCCTAGGAATTGGTATTGCAAGGTCAGTTCTATGTGTCAGCTGGTCGAATTGTTTAAGGGAAAGGGAGGGTAGCCATGAAGCGCGCAAGTCTTTGGTTGAGCCTTGTTCTCTTGGGGTTCGTTGCAAGCGCCTGTCAAAGCCAGGATGTGATTCCTGATCGGTTGGAGGGACGCGTCGATAAGGATCTCCGATACTCCGACATCAAGAATAATCCTGAGACCTATCGAGGGAAACTGATGTTGGCGGGCGGCAAGGTGTTGTCGGCGAAGAAGACGCAAAATGGGACACTCATCGAGGTGCTGCAGATTCCGCTGTCCGAAGATTTGATGCCCACCGGGAAAGAAACTGAGTCGAAAGGCCGGTTCGTCGTCATCGATCGCAACAACGAACATGTATCGGATCCGGCGGTGTTCGATGACGACAACGAACGCGTGACCGTCGTGGGCGAAGTGCTGGGCATGACCACGATCCAAATCGACGAGGTGCAACAGCAGGTTCCTGAGTTGGCCGTTAAACATATCACAGTGTGGGATTGGGATCGTATGAAGAGCGGGTATGGTCCGCATGCAGGTTATGGGTATCCTCATGCATGGGGTTACCGTGGGTACTACGGCTATCCCTATTATTGGTAACACGACCCCAGCTTACCGATGGTGGCTTCTTTTGAGGAGATGGATATATGACGACCACTCAAAAGCTCGATACTCCGCTGGAACAGCTTCTTGCCTGTGGACAGAGCTATTGGCTGGATAATCTCACCCGACACATGATCGTCGCCGGCGAGCTGAAGGGATGGATTCGCGACCATGGGCTCCGGGGGATTACCGCAAATCCCACGACATTTCGTGAGTCGCTCACGAGCCCTGACTATGACCGAGAGATTGAATCCCTCGCGCAAGAAGGGCGGTCCACGAAGGACATTTACGAAACACTGCTGATCCATGATGTGCAGCAGGCCTGCGACTTACTGCATGACGTCTATGTCAAGACCGACGGGCTGGACGGCTATGTCAGTCTGGAAGTGTCGCCTCATTTCGCGCACGATACCGATGCCACGATGGCCGAGGCCCGGCGATATGTCGAGCGAGTGAATCGCCCAAACCTCTACATCAAGGTTCCTGCCACGGATGCCGGAATCCCGGCGATTGAACAACTGCTCTTCGAGGGCATCGCTGTCAATATAACTTTGTTGTTCTCAATCCCCAGCTATCAGGCTGTGATCGAAGCCTATATCTCGGCTCTGGAGCGCCGTGTCACGGATCACCAACCGTTGGGGACGGTTGCGTCGGTGGCAAGCTTTTTCGTGAGCCGCATCGACGTGCTGGTCGATCAATTGTTGCAGCGACGCTTTCCGGCCGATAATGGCGGTCGGAAGTCGCTTGCAGCCCGATTGCAGGGCCGAGCGGCGATCGCCAATGCGAAGCTGGCCTACCGGACGTTTCGACAAGTATTCAGCAGCGATCGATGGGCTCGACTGGCAGTGAAAGGCGCGCGCGTACAGCGGCCCTTGTGGGCCAGCACTGGAACGAAAAATCCTGCCTACCGGGATGTGGTGTATGTCGAATCGTTGGTAGGGCGAGACACAGTCAATACGATGCCGGAGAAAACGTTGCGGGCCTTTGTGGAGCATGGTCGGGTCGTGCCCGATGCCGTCGAAACCGAGCCGGAGCAAGCGGATGCCGCCATGCAAGAGCTGGAAAAGGCAGGCGCCAATTTCAACTGCGTCACGTGGCAGCTCGAGCATGAGGGTGTGCAGAAGTTCGTGGACGCGTATGACGACGCGATGCAGGCATTAGACGAGAAGCGCAAGCAATTGATGATGCCGGACCGGCTTCAGTAAAATCGCCGTGAAGCTTGCCGGTGAAAAAGGAAAACCGGGATGATGAGAGTTGCCATCAATGGGTTGGGAAGAATAGGGCGCGCCACCTTCAAAATACTCGCCGGCATGCCGGAGCTTGAAGTGGCGGCGATCAATGACCTTGCCGCGCCGGACAGCCTGGCTTACCTGCTCAATCATGACACGGTGTACGGTCGCTATCACATTCGAGTGACGGCCGATCAGGATGCCCTCAAGATGGCAGACCGAACGTACCGCGTTTTTGCCGAGCGCGACCCGGCCCGGCTTCCGTGGAAGGAGCTGGAGGTCGATGTCGTATTTGAGTGCTCGGGGCAGTTCAAGACTAGGGCCGCTCTCTCAAAACATCTGGAAGCCGGGGCAAAACGAGTGATCCTTTCGGCGGCGGCCAAGGACGAGGATATCCCGACCATCATCTATGGCGTGAACCCATATGATGAGAAGGACGGGCCGATCTTGTCATGCGCCAGTTGCACGACGAATTGCGTGGCGCCGATCGTGGAAATCATCGACCGTCGGTTGGGTCTGCGGAAGTCGGTGATGACGACGACGCATGCGTATACCGCCAGCCAAACGTTGCTCGACGGAGAACACAAGAGCAAACGGCGCGGGCGCGCGGCGGCCGCCAATCTCGTGCCGACGGCGACGGGAGCGGCGGTAGCGACGACGCGGGCCTTGCCGAATCTCAAGGGACGATTTCAAGGTACGGCCGTCAGAGTGCCGGTCCCGATTTGTTCACTGTCCGATATCGTGATGCTGACGGAACAGACGACAAACATCCGCGAAGTGAACGACATCTTTTTGGAAGAAGTGCGTAGCGAGCGGTATGCCGGTGTGGTGGGAGTAACCGAGGATCCTACTGTGTCTTCCGACATCATTCAAGATCCGCGCGCCTCCATCGTCGATCTGGACATGACGCAGGTTGTGGACGGCGATCTGGTGAAGGTGATGAGTTGGTATGACAACGAGTGGGGCTATGCCAGCCAAATGGTCCGTCAGGCGGTCTCGATGGCGCTCATCGTGCCGGTCGAGAGCTGACGCAGGCTGCTGAAAAAGTCCGCCAGCGGCGTTCTCGCATCGCTCAGAGGCTCAACGTATGCAAGGCGAAGGCAAGGTACCTATCCGCTCGCATGTGATCGAAGCGAGCGGTTCAAGCAAAGCTTGGTATGTACCTCCTCGCCGCTTCGCTCGCTGCGGCCTTGCCTGTGGAACGGCGCGTCTTGGCGCGCTGGGGTGGGCGGGTGAAAACGAAGGCCTTTTTGAGCATCCTGACGGGATCTGGTGTTAGCACCGAACGGAACCTTTCTCGAGTTCCGCGATGAAGTCTCCAGAAAAGTTACAGCAATACCGGAAAAAGCGGAATTTTCGACAGACGAGCGAACCGCCAGGTGGACGTTCCCCATCGCAGTCGGGCTCATCGTTGCATTATGTGATTCAGAAACACGCCGCCAGTCGGCTGCACTATGATTTCCGACTAGAGCTCGATGGGACCCTGAAAAGCTGGGCGGTTCCGAAGGGTCCAAGCCTTAACCCCTCTGATAAGCGGTTGGCTGTGCATGTCGAGGATCATCCGATGGAATATGCCGATTTCGAAGGCATCATTCCACCTCGGCAGTATGGCGCGGGCACCGTCATGGTCTGGGATCGAGGCGAGTGGATTCCCGATGGAGACCCGAGAGCGGCTTACGAGAAAGGCCATCTTAAATTTACGTTGGCAGGAGAAAAGTTGCAGGGGCGTTGGGCTCTGGTGCGGATGGGTGGGTCCCGAAATCGGGATGGAAAAGACTGGTTGCTCATGAAGGAGCGCGATGCGGCGGTTCATGCCGGGGCCTCCGCCGATTCCACGCTTGCGCTGTCAAAAAGCGTGAAGAGCGGCATGACGATGAACGAAATCGCCGCCGCTCGGCCGGCAGAGTGGCGATCCGATCGAGCATCGAGTCGGTCTGACGCTGTAGCTCGTCCGCTGCGCGCCAAGCCGGCACATGCTCATGCTGAAGAACGGCGATCCCCGATCAAAGCCGACCGCGAAGGTGAATCGGCTCCCTGTCCCGAATGGATGCCGCCACAATTGGCCACGTTGGTCGAGGGAGTCCCTGAAGGCGAAGGGTGGTTCTTTGAGCTGAAGTATGACGGTTACCGGATGCTGTGCCGGATCGATCAGGGCGCAGCCAGATTGTATTCCCGAAGCGGACGCGAGTGGACAGCGAAGCTGACGGGACAGGCCGATGCCGCGGCCAGGCTGGGCGTCATCAATGCCTGGCTCGACGGAGAAATCGTGGCGGTTGCTGCTGATGGAACGATGAGTTTTCAAGCGCTGCAAAACGCCTTTGATGGAGCGAGGGATGGCCGGCTCGTCTATTTTGTCTTCGATCTCATATTCCTCGACGGGGTCGATCTGCGCGGGAGACCACTGGATGAACGCAAGCGAAAGCTGGCAGCGCTGTTGGCTGGACAGCCGAACGATAGTCCGCTTCGGTATAGCGACCATATTGGAGGGAAGGTTCGCGCCGTTCTCGAAGATGCCTGCCGGCGTGGCTTGGAAGGGCTGATCGCCAAACGAGCGGATGGAAAGTATCTTCAAGGGCGTAACCGCAATTGGGTCAAACTGAAATGCCGGCGTCGTCAAGAGTTTGTGATCGGCGGCTTCACCGATCCGTCCGGCTCGCGACGTGGATTCGGCGCGCTGCTGCTCGGTGTCTATGAGAAAGAACAGGATCGTCGTTTTGTCTATGTCGGCCGGGTGGGCACCGGATTCTCGGAGACGCGCCTCTCCCAGTTGCATCGGACGCTTCAAGAAATCGAACAGCCTCGTCCGCCGTTTGCCGATCCGCCGACAGGATGGGATGCTAAAGGTGTGCATTGGGTTGAACCGAAGCTCGTTGCGGAGGTGCGATTTGCAGAGTGGACTCAGGAAGGCCAGTTGCGTCAAGCCGCATTTCTTGGATTGCGCAATGACAAGCCCGCGCACGCTATTGTGCGCGAGGCACCAGTGCCCGCGCAAACGATCGTGCGCGAGACTCCCGTTCATTCGGACGAGATGCCGCGCATGGAGAAGGACAAGAGCGCGTCGGATGGACGAGATCATCATCGGAAGAAGCGCTCAAATCGACGACAAAGTGGAGCGTCGGCCTCGCTCACCGTGGCCGGCGTTCAGATTTCCCATCCGAATCGTGTCCTCTATGCGGACGATGGGATCACGAAGCTGGAATTGGCGCGTTATTACGAACGCGTGGCGGATTGGATTCTGCCGCATGTACAGGGGCGACCGTTGACGCTGGTTCGCTGTCCCGAAGGACACGAGACGGGCTGCTTCTATCAAAAGCACGTGACGGAGCAGGTTCATGAGGCGATCGATCGCGTTGAAGTTGAGGAAGCGGATGGAACCGCTTGCTACATGGCGGCGAATACACCCGCTGCCCTGGTCGCGCTTGCGCAGCTCGGCGTGCTCGAGCTCCATACCTGGGGGGCCAGGCAAGACCGGCTTGATCGGCCGGACCGCATGATCCTTGACCTGGATCCGGCTCCCGACGTGCCGTGGAAGGATGTCGTCGAGGCAGCCCGCTTGATGAAGACCTTATTGGACGAACTGAAACTGAAGTCCTTCGTCAAAACAACCGGAGGAAAAGGATTGCATGTGGTCGTGCCGTTGCAGCGCCGCCATAGCTGGGACGAAGTAAAAGGGTTTTCGAAGGCGCTGGCCGGGCACATGGCGCGAACTATTCCAGCGCGGTTCACCGATAACATGTCGAAACGCGCTCGGAAGGGGAAGGTCTATATCGATTATCTACGCAACGGCCAAGGCGCCACGGCGGTGTCAGCCTATTCGACACGCGCTAAACCGGGAGCCCCCATTTCGGTTCCGCTGACGTGGGATGAATTGACCCCATCGGTGCGCTCCGATCAGTTCACCTTGCGAAACATCTGGGAACGCCTCGACAAGCCGACCAAAGACCCGTGGGTTGGGCACATGAATATCCGGCAGCATTTGACGACGAACATGATGATCCGTCTCGGTATCCGACCTTGATCGTAATGGGCGCCTGTCATGTTCGCCGTAGAGTGTCGCATAGATGAGTCCTCCTCACTTCCCGTAACGAACTACTCCGCAAGAATATGTGGCAAGAGTATGGATTGTGGGGAAAATGAAACGAGAGGAGTCCCTAATCTCGCTCGATTCAGCCTGGATTCCGCAGGTGATCACTTTCCATCTCGTCATTCCCGCATGTTTCAAGCGGGAATCCAAGAAGGCCGGAATGCCTGGGTGCCCGCTTCCGCGGCATGACCCCTCTCTTCCCTGAGATCCTGTCATCTTCCCATCTTGCGAGGGTTTCTGATCGCTCGCTCGTGATCGCAACCGTTCAACTGCGGAATCCGGGATAATCGAGGGACGAAACCGCCAAGACGCCATGCGAGACGGGCGCGCTTGTCGCTGCGGCATATCGGCGGTTGCAGTAGAAGCGTTCATGAATAATGTGGGCGCTAGGGAGTTTCCTGGTTATAAATGTGGGGCCGTAGTGTAAGGTACAACTGGTGGACGACAAAAAAACTTTCGACAACATCAACGAACGATTATCGGACGTGGATGGCTGCACGGCGGGAAATAATGTCCACGCGCGTATCACGAGTGTATGTGGATCAGTCAATAATTAATTCACCAAAGTAGGAGGTTATCATGAACAATGGACATCGTTACGATGAACCACAGGGCGACGCAACAGGCTGGTCGGCGTTCATAGCTGGAGCGTTGATCGGAGCGGGTGTGGCGTTGTTGGTCGCCCCCCAGCGCGGGTCTGAGCTTCGGGGTATGTTGCGTGACTACGCGAATCGCGCGAAGGATGATCTGGTGGAAAAGGGGCATGAGGCATGGGATACGGCAGTGGAGCGGGGAAAAGAATATTACGATAAAGGCGAAGACGCGATCCGTGATGCCGGTCGGTCGGCCAAAGAATTTGCAAAGCAGGGACAGGATGCGATGCAGGATGCCGGACGCTCGGCGAAGGACCTTGCCAAACAAGGCAAACAGGCAGTGGAAGAAGCGGCTCATGAGGCGTCAAAAAACCGTGGATGAGCCTGCATATGGCTATTTATGCATCGTCTCAAACCTCTACCGATCCAAACAGCGAATGAGCAGGTGTTTCGATTTTAAACTTGCTGGGGACTGACACTCTTCCCCGTGTCTGTCGTTCGACCCAGCCGTTCGACTCGCTCACGGTCCCGAACAAAGTCGAAGGAAGGCTCTCGACGGGCGCGTGGTGTCTGTCCTCGTCTGAACCAGGACAGGCACCGTCGTAGACGACGGTGCCTGTCCCCAAACGCCTCTCACGCGGCAACTGCCGGATGACTCGCCGCATGACTTGGTAGTGAACCTTGATCAGCCGACTGATCGTTCTTCTTATGCATTGATCGCTGGTACAACAAGAGATAGTCCTGCGCCATGCGTTCGACGGTAAACCGTTTCTCGAACGCTTCCCGGCATCGGCTGCGATCGAGATTGGGTACCCACCCGACTGTATTGACCATCTCCTCTAAGGTGTCGCAGAGATATCCCGTAGATCCGTGATCCACTATTTCTGAAATAGCTCCTCGCCGATAGCCCAGTACAGGCGTGCCGCAGGCGAGCGCCTCTATCAAGGCCAAGCCGAAGGGTTCCGGACGATCGACCGGGCAGATCAACGCATAGGCCTCGCCCAGAAAATCATCTTTCTCATCATCGGTGACTTCACCGACATATTCCACTAACGGATGTTCGAAGAGGGTTGCGATCTGCTCAAAGTAATGCTGATCCGCCGGATCAACCCTCGCCGCGATCCTGATCGGCATGTCAGTTCGTTTGGCCAGCTCGATAGCCTCTTCCAGCCCTCTGCCGGGCGAGATGCGTCCTAAGAATGCGAGGTATCTACCGCGATTGGGATGCAGGGAATACAGATTTCGAGGCAGCCCAGGGTGGATGGTGCCCTGCCAATTGATCCAAGGCATCGGGCATTGCTGTGTCTCCGATACCGAGACGACAGGTAATTCGGCGAACCGGTGAAACGCCGGGATCAGTTCCGGCAAGTCAAGCCGATCGTATAGTGTCGTCAGCACCGGCGTACGACATCGACCGGCGAGGGGAAAGCCCAGGAGATCGATGTGTGAATGGATGAGATCGAAATTTCCTGCGTTGGTTCCGAATGCGCGCTCAAGGTGGAGAACCAACGGAGCCTCTGGGCACGATATCTTTGGAGTTGAACGCAATGACGACGAGCAGGCGTCAGAAAGAGTAGCCGATGTCGAAGAGCCGCCGGCAGCGAACAACGTCACCTCATGCCCTAGGCGAACGAGTTCTTCCGTCAAATAAGAAACGATACGTTCTATGCCTCCGTGACGTTGAGGCGGAACGCAATCCCGCAACGGCGCTACTTGAGCAATTTTCATTTCAATCCTTCCTCTGTAGGTTGGTGACAATGCTCTAATCGCGAGTTGTAGCAAGAGTACGTGGATGGGATAGCCAATGAAACGAGGGGAATCCCTAGTCCGAGGGGGCCGTCTCGGACGTTCGTTTTCGTTCGAACCACGGAAACAACATGGGAATGACAAGGAGCGTCAGCGCGGTCGAGGTCAAGAGGCCGCCGATCACCACCACGGCAAGGGGACGTTGCACTTCCGATCCCACGCCCGTGGCCAGGGCGAGAGGCGTCAACGCGAGTAGCGCCACCGTGGCGGTCATCAGCACGGGCCGTAGCCGCAACATCGAGCCATTGACAACCGCCTCCTTCGTAGACGTCGCGTCCTGTGCCAGTTGATCGATATAGGACAACAGCACGAGGCCGTTCAGCACCGCCACGCCGAAGAGGTTGATGAATCCGACCGAGGCCGGCACGCTGAGATATTCACCGGTGACCCACAGCGCGACAATGCCGCCCATCAGAGCGAATGGGAGATTGAGGAGGATCAAGGTCGCATACCGGAACGAATTGAACGAGACGTACAGCAACAGAAAGATGATGCCGATCGTGATCGGGACGATGATTTTCAAGCGGGCCATCGCCCGCTGCATGTTCTCGAACGACCCGCCCCACACGATGCGATAGCTTGGAGGCAGTTTTATTTTTGCGATCTTGCTCTGGGCTTCCGTGACGATGCTCTCGATGTCGCGCCCATAGGTGTTGAACCCGATATAGATCCGTCGCTGTAACTGCTCCCGACTGATCAAGGCGGGACCTTCGCGCAGCTCGACCTGCGCGAGGTCGGCCAAGGGGATCAGGCTGCCGGTGGTGGTGCGCAGCAGGATATTGCGGACGGTCTCGACACTGTTCCGAAATTGCTCCGGATAGCGCAATGTCAGATCGAAACGTTTTTGGCCTTCATACACTTGCGTGGCCGGTTCCATGCCGATCGCCGTGGACACGATCTCCTGAATCTGCGCGACATTGATTCCATGTCGGGCGATCCTTCCGCGATCGATATCGATCGCCAAGTAGACTTGCCCGAACAGTTGCTCGACGCGGATATCCGCCACCCCGCGCACCCCGCTCATGATGGCGCGGATTTGATCGGCGGTCTTGCGCAGCACATTGAGATCGTCCCCCAAGACTTTGACGGTGGCTTCCGATCGAACGCCCGATAACAGTTCATCGACGCGCTGTTGAATGGGTTGGCTCAGCAAGAACGTGGCGCCGGGAACCTGTTCGAGGCGTTTGCGCACGGCGTGATCCAGTTCCGCCTTGGTCTCCGCCGTGGTCCATTCTTCCATCGGCTTGAGCGAGACGACGGGATCGCTCGCGTTCGGCTCCTGCGGATCGTTGCCGATCTCGGAACGGCCGATCTTCGACAGCACTTTGGAGACCTCCGGAAACTCCATGACGGCCCGCTGCATCTCCATTTCAATTTGTATCGACTCCTCGAGGGAAATGCTTGGGAGGCGAATGGTTTGAGGAGTGATGGCAACCTCATTGAGCGTCGGGATGAATTCTCCCCCGAGAAGGGGGAAGAGGGCCAGGCTGCCGATCAAGAGGATGCCTGCGCCGCCCAGGAGTGTCTTTGGATGAGCCATCGCCCATTCCAACATGGGGCGATAGCCTTTCTTCGCCCACCGAATTACAAACGGGTCGCCGTGCCCTTCTCCTCGCAGCAATAGAAGGCAGAGCGCCGGCGATAACGTAAACGACAACAGCAGAGACACGATCAGCGCCATCATGATGGTGAGGGCCAGCGGGCCGAACATTTTGCCTTCCATGCCCACGAGTCCCAGGATCGGGAGGAACGTCAGCGCGATGATCAATTCCCCAAACAGGCTTGGACCGCGGACCTCCGCCACGCCTTTCAATACGATCGGCAGCCGGCGCTCCATGGACTGACGATCTTCCTCCGAGGCTTCCGAGAGATGTCGCGAGACGTTCTCTACTTGAATGATGGCGGCGTCGGTAATCATGCCCAAGGAGATGGCCAGCCCCCCCAGCGACATCAAATTGGCCGTCAGACCGTAGTAATACATCACGATGAATGTGCCGAGCGGCGCGACGATGAGCACAATCGTCACGGCCAGGGCGCTGCGAATATTGCCCAGATACAAGTACAGGACGATGATCACAAAGATGACGCCCTCGATGAGCGCCTTGTACACCGTGTGCAACGCGGCATTGACCAA
Source organism: uncultured Nitrospiraceae bacterium (assembly GCA_963711905.1). Lineage (GTDB taxonomy): Bacteria > Nitrospirota > Nitrospiria > Nitrospirales > Nitrospiraceae > Nitrospira_D. The sequence goes on from CAVQFZ010000001.1 coordinate 279,213, forward strand.
TTCCATGCGGTCGTAGAATGGGACAATGCGGAGGCCGCCCGGAAGAACATGCGTGTCATGGATTTCGTCGACTTTTTCTTTGACCGCTTGGACCACCTCTCGGGCGTTGCCTCCCCGCAGCATGAGCACTAGGCCGGACACGACTTCACGGGACCCGTTCAGCACGGTGGCGCCATGCCGCACGGCATGGCCGAAACGCACCTCGGCCACGTCGCGGATGTACACCGGCGTGCCGCCGACTTCCCGCAGGATGATATTTTCGATGTCCTCCAGCGTGCGGATCAGTCCGATGCCGCGGACGATATACTTTTCTTCATCTTTTTCGAGGAGGTTTCCTCCGGCGTTGGCGTTGTTCTTCGCGACCGCTTGAAAGACGTCGTGGAGCGCGAGATCGTATTTACGCAGGAGCCCTGGATGCACGACGACCTGATATTGTTTCACATAGCCGCCCATCGGGTTGACATCTACGACATCCGGCAGCCCTTTGAGCAGCGGGCGAATCACCCAATCCACCAACGTTCGTCGTTCGGTCAATTCCTCGATGGTCATCCGGTGGTCCGGGTCGTTGTCGTGCGGACCCTCCAAGTAAAACTGATACACCTCCCCCAAGCCGGTGTAGTTGGGCACCAGCTGCGAGGAGGCGCCGGGCGGCAGGAGATCTTGAACCTCCAAGACCCTCTCCAAGACGAGCTGGCGGGCCAAATAGATATCGATGTCGTCGCGAAAGACGGCCGTGATGATGGAGGACCCCACTTTGGAAAAGGAGCGGATCTCCTTCAGGCCCGGAGCGCCCCGCAATTGCAATTCGATCGGAAAGGTGACGAACCGTTCGATTTCCGCGGGCGACAGTCCCTCGGCTTTGGTGACCACCTGTATCAGAATCGTGGTCACGTCCGGAAAGGCGTCGATCGGAATCGTCTTGAATGCATAGAGCCCTCCCGCGGCCATGCCCACGGAAAAAATAAGGACAAGGATCCGTTGACGAAGGGAAAATTCGAGCAGCGCGGTGAGCATGGATTAGAGTTCTTCGCCCATTAACTCGGACTTCAGGATAAACCCGCCGTTCGTCACGACCTGTTCTCCTTCACGAAGGCCGTCAACGATCGCGACCTGTTTTCCGTTGGAGTCGCCCAACTTGACATCCCGAGCTTCGAAGGTGCGAGGATCGCGCCGCACGAACACGAAGCGTCTCTCCCGGTCTCGTTGAATCGCGTTTTCCGGCACGGTCAGTACATCGCTCGTCGGCCTGGAGTGCACCCGAACGGTTGCGTACATTTCAGGTTTCAATTTGAGGTCCGGATTCGGCAATTCGAGGCGGAGGTTCATCGTCCTGGTGGCCACATCCAAGACATCGCCGACGTAGGTCACCGTGCCATGGAATACTTCGTCTGGATAGGCATTGAGGCGCACCTCGACGATCTGGCGGCCGTCGGTTCGCTCGGACTTCTGGATGAACGGAATGTCCTTTTCAGGAATGTCCGCCAATACCCACACTTCCGACAGATCGGCGATGGTAAACAGACGATGCGTCACCTCCACCACTTCGCCTTTCGTGACATTGCGGAGAATGACGCGGCCGTCGAACGGCGCCGTGATCGGAACATTCGAGCGGATGGCCTGATTGCGGTCTAATCGATCGATCTGGTGGTCGGTCATGCCGAGGAGGCGGAGGCGGTCCTGCGCTTCCCGGCGCTCGGCTCGCGCGCTCAGCATCTCGCCTTCGCGGCGCTGTTGTTCGGCCAAACCGATGACCTTTTCCTCTAAGAGTGTTCTGGCGCGTTCAAAGGCGCGTGCCTTCACATAGAGCCGCGCCCCGGCTTTCAGGTAGGACGACTGCGCCATGCCGAGCTCGCCGCTATACAGTCTGGCCAGTACCTCTCCGGCCCGTACCTGCTGTCCGAAGTCGGCGTACACATCGAGCACGCGCCCTCTCACCAGGGTCGTGATGTGGGCCGTGGCATGGTGGTTGGGCGCCACGGTGGCGGGGAAGTCACGGTGAATCCTGAAGTCGTTCCGCGCGACAGGTTGAACCACAATCTCGCCGCTCTCGGTTTCCTCGGCGGTCAGATGGACGATGCCCGCTTGCGCTTTGGCGCCGCGTTGCCGTGAGCCGTCCTTATCATTGGACGGTTTGTCCTGACATCCGGCGATCAACAACAATGCGATCACCATGCAGCGGAAGGGAAGCATGACGGCAAAGTCGATCACAAGGCACTCAGTGGACCTCCGACCGCCCGTTCCAACTTTGCGAGCGCGACGGAGAGTTCAAAACGGGCCTGAGCGTAATCGAAGAGAATCTGCCGCTGCACCCGTTGGGCGTCCAGCACTTCCAGCAGGCTGGCGGCGCCCTGTCGGAAACTGGCTTTCGCAATGCGCAGCGCTTCGTCGGCTTGGCGCAGCAGGCCCTTTTCAAACAGCTCAATGAGCCTGGCGGTCGCTTGCGCGTCCTTGACATACTGATTGATTTGGCGGAGCAGCTCATTGCGAACCCGAAGAAGTTCCGCTTCCTCGCGCCGCTTTGAGCCGAGCGAGGACGCGATCTCACCCTGTCGCTGATACCAGATGGGAGCTGGAATACTCACGCCGGTCAGGTAGGCTTCCCGCCCGGCTTCACGGATGTAACTGCCGTTCACGGTCAGGTTCGGGACCCGCGCCTGGCGCTGAAACTCTATCGTGCGATCCGCCTGTTCGATGAGCTTTCCGAGTCGCTGGACGGTCGGGTGCTGATCCATTGCGCGCGCCACGAGTCGCTCGAAGGACAGCCGATCGGGAAAGGCCCTGAAATCTCCGGTGATCCGAAATGCGTCGCCCAGCGCGCCGAGCGTGAGGGTATCCAACATCACGCGGGCCACCAGCACGCGGTTCTCCGTTCTGGTCACGCCTTGCTCCGCCTTCATGACTTCGACTTCGGCCTTGATGAGTTCGAATTCAGGGGCTTCGCCCAGGCGGACCCGCGTGCCGACGATCTTGCGGACGTCTTGGACGATGTCGAGATTTTGGCGGGAGAGCTCCAGATCGCGTTGCGTCAGCAGCAATTCATAGAACGCGACATTGACGTCCGCGATGAGATTCAAACGGGTTTCCACGAGCCCGATGGTCGCGCCGGCCAACCCGGCTTCGGCGGCGTTCCGCCGAGCCTGGCGTTTAGCGGGCCATTCCAACGGTTGACCGATTGTTCCCATGTACTCGAATATTGAACCGGGCGGATTCTCCACGACGGCCGCATCGCTGAATCGACCGGTTTCACGCAAGAAGCCTTGCCCGGCATTTCCCGTGATGGTTGGATTGGGATAAGCTCCGGCCGTAATACGATCTCCATAGGTCTGGTCGATGGAGCCTTGCGCGATGGCCACATAGGGATTCCGGTCCAACGTCAATTCAAGAATATCCAACATCGTATAGGTTGCGGTCTTCGGGTTATCGGCGGCCATGGCGCTGACCGGCCATGCAATCATGGCGGTAAAGGAAAGGCACAAGGCCATAGGAAATGTGGACGGGGCTTCCGAGCGTGAATTGTAGATACGTGATTGCATCATGGTTTCCTCGCTAAGGTATTTTTCTGAGCGGATGGCTTCAGGGCGATCCGATGATGGCATAGGAAATCCAGGAGAATGACTAGGAGTTCCCCCAGGGGGATTTTGAGAAAGTCGCTAGGCGGTCTCCTAGTTTAATCATCTATGGGATGTCGGATAAATTCACGGCATGGTCAACGAAAGAAACGAGATTAAGGCGGGTGGCGCAATAGGCGTTTCAGCTTCACATGCCGAGGACGGAATCGTGTTTGTGCGGCGGCTGGCCTCAGGTTGTTGGGCTTCTACAGCCGATCATCGTGTGTTCTACATTCACAGGAAGCACAGTCGCCGAATGCACCAACGTGGAGTACGCATCACCGATAGTCATGACTCATGGTCGCCCGACAACGGAATAGCGTAGGCGCATGAATGGTGGCAAGAAGGAGATTCATTTTATGAAACCGATAAGGGCAATAACAAAAGCTATGCAGAACCAGCAACATAGAATTCTCGCAGTTATCTGTGCCGTCGTGGGCATTATCGGCGTCTCCTGGCTGGAGATCGCGATAGGCGCAGAAGGCAAACCAGGCGTTGCGAATGGTGAAACGAGTCAGCAAATCGGTCAGCAAGGGCTGGGCGTGGACGGTGGGGCGTCGTCACCGATCCTCGCAGGACCTGAAACCATCATCGGTTCCATCAAAAAGATCCAAGGCGAGGACTATACGATCGAAGGGGAACGCGGAGAAAACATACGCATCCGGGTCACTACCGACACGAACAAGGTTTGTCCATCCAGCGATCAGGCCAAAGTCTCATCAGGGCAGGAAGAGGTTCGGGAGCGCGTGGAGGTTCCTCCAACTCCACATATGCAACGGCAATCCCGCGAACAACAAAATCCTTCTCCACGAGCAGATCAGTCCGATCAACAAGATCTACAGCAACACGCAACCGCGTCGCCTTCGCGTGATCCGTCCCAGATGAAGGCGACGGTGGGTTCCACGGATCCACGCGCCAACGAGGATGTGGCTCGCGGCTCAGGATTCAAGGTGGGCCAATGTGCATTCAAAGAAGGTGACCACGTTCGAGTCGAGACCTCGGACATGGGCACTGCGACGACGATCAAGCAGGTGCTATCGTCGCGGAGCGGACATGAGTCAAGCGAGTAGGTAAGGGATTGCGTACACACTAAACAGTCCGGGATGGAAGAGGGAGATTATGGCAGGAGAACGATCGGACAAGAGCAAAACCAAGCCATCTAATAAAGAGGAAAAAAAGACCGGCAAGTCGGGTGAGAGAATGCCAACCCGCGCTGACCCGACTGAGCGGGCCATGAGCGGAAACCCCGCTCAACACAACTCCTTGCAGGTAACCGCTGGATCAAAAAAGCGGCATGAGCGGCAGCGGATGGGAAAGGAGCCGTCCGCTGATTTGCGAAAATCTGAAAAGGTCTCCGAGCAAATGCTTTCTTCTGCTTCTCCCGATAATCAAGGCATCGAGGATAGCTCTGCCCATCATCGAATCTCGGAGCAGGCGTTTATTCTGTTTCAAGCGCGTGGTTACGAACACGGCAACGATTGGGCTCACTGGTTCGAAGCGGAACGGCAGATCGAAGAAACTCAGCAGATCAAAGACACTCAAGCGTAAAGCACGAAAGTTTATTTTAACCGCCAAAAGGAGGGCGATATTATGCGCAATGGAAACTATTACGAAGAAACAGGGGACTCAGCGGGATGGTCCGCTTTTCTGGCTGGAGCGCTGATCGGAGCCGGCGTCGCACTGCTGTTTGCTCCTCAGCGAGGGTCGGAGCTACGTGGCATGTTGAGCGACTACGCTAACCGCGCGAAAGATGACCTTGTGGAAAAAGGGCATGAGGCATGGGATACCGCGGTGGAGCGAGGGAAAGAATACTATGATAAGGGAGAAGACATGATGCGGGATGCCGGACGTTCGGCTAAGGATTTAGCAAGACAGGGACAGGAAGCGATGAAGGAGGCCGGACGTTCAGCTAAAGAATATGCCAAACAGGGAAAGAACGCGGCAGAAGAAGCGGCCAATGAGGCGTCACGAGGTCGTGGGTGAGCCTACGACGTAACCAATATTTTAAGGGGATAAGTTTTATGAGGATGCTGCTATTGATTTTTGTACTGAGTGGGCTGAGTGGGCTCGTCGCTTGTCAGTCGATGACTGGAAAAACCGCTTCCCAAAACATGAGCGACGCCTCAATCACAACGGCCGTGCAAGGGAAACTGACGGCGGATAGGGTTTCAAATTTTACCCGGGTCGATGTGGATACGGAACGGGGGACTGTGCTTCTTAGTGGCGTGGTACAAACCTCGGAGCAGAAAGCTCGCGCGGGACAGCTGGCTGGACAGGTAGACGGCGTCAAGCGCGTCACCAACAATCTCCAGGTCCAGACAGCCCAGTAGCAGTAAGTGCATCGGCATGATCGCGGGATAGCCCGATGCCGATAGGTTAAAGACCTCTCCACGAGGTCGGAGATCGAACTGCGCAAGTTATCATGCAATGGGGGGAGCTCATGGATGTTGGGAGCTTCCCCACATTGTGTGGTGGGGATGGAGTAGATGACGTTTACACGCCTGCGTCGATAGGAGATGCACCCGCGTGCTCTATTCAGTATGATCGCCCTGGCGGGCGCTCAGTCGCGCGGTTTTCCTTGATGCCGTCGACTTCAGCTATGCTCATGTGGACATCATCGGTCGCCTGCGCGGATGGCGCCTGAAGGCGATTTCTCAGTTGGCTCAGTCGGTGGCGTATGCGTGTAATTAGTCCCTGTTCAGCCGGAACCTGATTTGATAATTGCCCCAGCGCTTGTTCCCACACAGTCAATGCCCCGGTCGACTCGCCGCGGCGTTCGAGCTCAATGCCGAGTTGGTAGGCCGCGAGTGAGGACGAAGAGGGACAATGGACGGCAACCTGAAACACTCGCCTGGCTTCTTGAGAGTCGCCCTGTTCAGACATCATGCTCCCAAGGCCCAGTAGGGCTCGGGAATAGCAGGGGGCTTGCTGCAAGGCCTTTCGGTAGAAAGTTTCCGCCTTGTCGTATTGTCGCTGCTGACGACGAAGATCGCCGGCGTCAGTCAAGAGTTCGAGATCCACAGGCAGGAGCACCAAAGCCGGTTCATATCTCGCCCATGCATCCTCGACATTGCCCTTGGAAGCCAGAGCCCGGCCGAGATCGCGCAAGATATCCGGTCGATTGGATTCGAGCCGCAACGCTGACTCATAGTGCCGGATCGCCATATCCAGGAGGTTGGGGTCTTTCCGAATGACGTCAGCCATCAGCTGCAGTAGATGAGCCGTGTTGACGAATCCGGCGGCTGGAGTGGGCTTCGGCATGGCATGTTGTGTTTGAGTGGGCGGCTCATCAGACTCGTCCGTAGAGAGATGATTGGCGTCAAGCCATTCGCGAATCCTGGATGATGGAATGCAATAACTCATACCGGCTCGCAACATCACCCGTCCGATCGACTCGCCCTCCGGATTTTTTGCTGTTTCCATATACGGAACGGTATGCACGACGAGTCCGAGGATACGTCCGGACTCGGCTGCGACGAGCGGACCGCCGCTGCTTCCCGCATTCATGAGTCCGGCAATGTGAAGAAATGGCAGCGGTCTGTGGGTGATGCGGGACTGCCCCGTCGCTTCTCCGCTCACTGTGACCGGGAACACAGTTGGATGGACCGTGACGCCCATCTGAAGCACGTCCGGCAAGCGGGGATAGCCGATCGTCACAGCGGCCATGCCGTCTTCCGGTGACTCCTTCGCCAACGACAGATATGGAACAGGATGCGTGTATGTGAGGCGTAGCGCCGCCAGGTCGAGATCAGGATCCACCGCGACAATCTCGGGGGTCGGTGGCCGGCCGTCGGCCGTTCCATAGACCAAGATGCGCGTGGATTCCTGAATGACATGCGCGTTGGTCAGCAGCAAGCCATCTTGAGAGATGAATACGCCGCTGCCAAAAGAGATGGCGTGTGCTTCATCATCGATGCCGATGACGAGCGCTGTCGCATCCTTACCGGAACGGTACAGCTCGCCCGCGGTCATGCTCCAGGCGGGCCATGCAGTGAGCATTCCTAGGCACAGCAGGATGGTGCGGACGACGGCGAGACTATGGAGTCCTGCGAGTGTAATGATGCACCTCGTGCGACTGGTGCACTGTACACCAAGCAGGTACCGCGAATAAAGCTATCAGGATCTCATAAAGAGAATCCCTTCCACACTAGGAGAACCCCTGGTCGATGACGAATCGTACGGGGATACCGTGGGGGACCATTAACAGGCCATGCTGCGAGCGGGCGCCGTTCGGCTCATGACCAAAGAAGCGGCAGTGGAGCAACTCTATGATGCGATTCAGGGGGAGGTTAAAAAGACAGCCGTGATGAGGAGTAAAGTGAATGTGAATGAATGAGAGAAGAGCGTGGCGAACTCAAGCCTTTCAGCTCTTGGAAGCGGCGTCTGCGGACACCGCATTAGCAGCAAGTGCTGAGCTGAAAAAGAATCTCCCTAGCCAATTCAGGACTCAGAACATGGCATCTCCGAACAACTCAGCACCAGCTCTCCCCAAGGAAGGGCTGGGCGGACGCGCAAGTTCTACATGTCGTCCTTTCGGTCTTCACCCCGCGCAATGCTCTCCAGCACTTCTGCTTGATGTTGGCACGACAGACAACGTTTTGCGAAGGGGACGGCGCTCAGGCGTTTCGGGCTAATCTCGGCGCCGCAATCTTCGCACAATCCGTATTCTCCATCGTCCAGTCGGCGGAGCGCCGAATCGAGCATGATGCGCGTGCGGTTATGGGATTCCAGCAATGACAATTGCTGTTCGGCCGTGCTGTCGCGCAGCGACCTGTCTTCGAGATCGAGCACGGAATCATTGTGTGTCGTGGAGTAGTGCTCCCGATACTGGGCGAGAAGCGTATGGATCTGTTGTTGAACCGCTGAACGCTTCCCGAGCAGCATGGCTCGAAGTTCTTCCGCGGACGAGGTCGTGGGTTCGATGGGGTACACGGTGTTAGCCATGATCGACCAAGCTCCTCTGTTGAGGTGGAATGATTGAAAACAATTTATGTTTTTTGATCTGCAAAAATGAGACCCGCGCCGGCAGGCATACACATTTTATTGGGCTTCCTGTGAATGAGGCATCATCCGTATTTCTCGACCGCCTCGATTGCGTACAGAGTGGAATGAAATGGGACAAGTTGTCCTCCATGAAGAACTATTCGCATGGATGTTGTGTCTTATCAGAGTGAAATGAGTACCGGCGGCTTTGGCATTATCTGGGAGGCATTATCATTGCAAGATTGCCGATAGTTTCTGTGTGATGACTATGCGTTTGGTGGTGGCCACGTACAATGTGCATCGTTGTGTCGGGTGGGATGGACGGTATAGCCGCGAACGTATTCTCGCGGTCTTGCAGGAATTGCAAGCCGATCTCATCGCGCTCCAGGAAGTGGATGAGGAAGCCACCTTGCAGTGGTTGGCCGTTCACTTGAGCATGGCCGCGATCGCCGGACCTATTTTACTGCGCCACGGCGGCGCATATGGTAACGGTGTGCTGACGACGTGCAAGCTGGGAGAGCTCCGGTTAGTGGATCTCAGTCTTCCGGACCATGAGCCTCGCGGTGCCATTGATATGGATGTGATGTGCGGAGAGGAAAAAGTTCAGGTCATTGCGACACATCTGGGATTACGCCCCGGAGAAAGGCGATGGCAGGTGCGCGAACTGCTCAAGCGGTTCGGCGCGCGCCATTGCATTCTCATGGGAGACATTAACGAATGGTTCCTGTGGGGACGGCCGCTTCGCTGGATCAACAAAATCTTTGGATGTTCGCCTTCACTCCGATCGTTTCCCTCTCCCTGTCCCATCTTTGCGCTCGACCGTATTTGGATCAGGCCACCCGGCAGCGTCGTCGACATTCGCATTCATAAGACAGCGCTCTCACGCGTCGCGTCCGATCATCTTCCGGCGCGGGCGGTCATCGAATGGTAAGATCACGCCGCCGTCGAGATGGACGCCGACACGTTGGAGCGCTCCAGTCGATGCTCAACGGTCTTCCAGTTGATATTGGAAAAAAACGCCTCGATGTAGGAGAGACGTTCCGATGGTTTATAATCGAGAATGAACGCATGCTCCCAGACATCCATGACCAGCACCGGGACGAAGCCGGCTACATTGCCTGATTCATGCAGCGTAATCCAATGATTGGTCAGCCTGCCGTTATGAGGGTTGAGGTAGCATATGGCCCAGCCGACCCCTCGCATCTTGCCTACGCCGAGGAAATCGGCCTTCCACGCTTGGTACGTGCCGAAGCTGCTCTCGGCCGCCTGCCTGAACGAGGAATGGGTTGTGGGGTCAGGTGATCCGCCGATCATGAGATTGTCGAAATAGTATTCGTGCAGCACCATGCCGTTGTATTCGAACCCGTATCGCCGCTTAAGTTCCGAATAAACCGGCATCTCTTCCTGATCGACCTTTCCGTCTACGAGGAATTGATGGATTTTCGCGGTGAGCGCATTGGTCTCCTTGACGTAGCCTTCGTAGAGCTTGAAATGCATGGCGAGCGTCCGGTCAGAAATGCCGTGAAGGCCGTGCAGGTCATACGATCGCGGTTCATATTCAGGTTGCGGTAATTTCTTGTCCATAGTGTCACTCCTCTGGGTTCTACGTACGAGCCTGCCTACTGTGGAACGGTAGACGGCTCGTGCATGAGTTGTAGGCGAAAACCAGGATACGAGGTCGTACACAAATACTTTATAAGCCATGGCATGATGCCGAAGGCGCCGATGAATGCGGTCACCGCCAACGGAAAGAGAACGGCTCCCCAGGACGGGCCGGTGCGGGAGAGCTCGGGCAAGCTTGCGATGATGAGTCCGTTAATCAGCATGAGCAGCAACATCACGCTTCCCACTCCGCGCCAGAGAATAGTCCATCCGACTCGAATCGATTCCCAATATGTCGGTGCCATGTGACAATCCTTTCGGCTCAGGTCGAACCATAGCCCCATGACGACGAGGGGTGCGATGGATTGGGCTTTGGGACAGGCGGCTGAGGAGGCGGAATCGGCCCAGATGGTTTGGGGGTTGGATCAGTCGGTCCCGGACTGGGGTCGGTAGGCGGAGTAGCTTCGTGCGGGCGAACGATGGTTGTAGCCTCCAGCGGCGCTGTCACGAAACAGATAACGAACAGCAGGGCGATCGCAAATATATTCCGCATGCTTCTCCCCTATGAAACGTCACCGATTCCGGCTTCCTGCCAATCATGCAGAAGGAGCCGCGGTGCCGACCATCTCGCGACAGAGATCCGCGCACCGACGGCACTCTTCCGCGCATGGACCGCACATGGCATGTTTCGGCGCATGGCGTTCGCACACCTCGGCACATTGGTCACAAATCTCCGCGCAGAGCCGGCAGAGGGATTCGGATCTCGTTGAGGTTGCGGCTCATCCATTTGGCGGCGAGAAGGCAAATGTCGGCGCAATCGCGGCAGAGCCGGATACAACGTGTCATCAAATCATCGTGGTCGTGGCTGCGTGTTTCATGCCGATCATGTCGTCTGCGCATGCTTCGCAGGTTTGCGCGCATGAGAAACAGGCGTTGATGCAGTCTTGGTGCTGTTGCGACATGGGTGTTGTATGTTGCATAGTCATCGGCTCCTTCTGTGAAGGGTGTTTGTTCTTACTTTGATTTCTTTGATTTAGTGTCTCTTACCCCGCGTGTATCGGGTGTGCGAGGCGCTCTTTTTTGTGTGCCTCGACGGGATGTGTCCTTTCCGGCTTTTGCGGCTCGTGTCGGTCGCTCGACAGGCGGACGTCGAGTTAAAGGCTTCGGCTCGGTAGAAGCTGCGGATGAGAGTTCGCGCGCTCGTTCCTGAAATCCCTCAGAGGAGGCGGGATTCAGTTCCCATCGCTGCGCATCGCGATCGGCCACTTTATCGCCGAACCGCAACGGCTCGCCATCTTCGTAGGTGACGCCGGCCGCCTTCCCTAATTCGTCGACCATGTCCTGGTCAGGGGTTGGAGTCGAACCGCCCACCGCCTCCTCACCGTCGTCCGTCCCGCTCCACGTCGCATCGACATCACCGCCGGACAGCGTTGTGTCGGGCGCCAGATCATCGGAGGAGCGCGGCTCGACATGCGGAACAGATGCCAGAGTATCTTCCGGGAAAGCCCCTTGCTGGCCCGTATCCTCGCCTTCATAGACCTGACGGATGAAGGAATCGGCGTCTACTCGTTTTGGTTTTGACATGGTTCATTAATCCTCATCTGCAATGTGTGAACCTACTCCACAAGCTCATGTGAAGTTATCGATCAGCTCCCGGCTCAGGCCAGGCACCATGGCGTACGCTTTTTTGTTCAATCCGCTGCGGTACTTGAGGTGATTGTATGCTTGCTGCGAGAGGCTTTGTACTGGGGCATTCCCTAGAAGGTTTTCAGTTTGAAAATCCAGCCGTCGTCTAATGGTCGGTGCCGTCGCTCGTTCGGTGTGATGGGATCAAGCCTCACGTACCCATTGAAGCCATCTCGGCCTGATAAATTCTTCGAGCAGAATTTTGAGACAGGTCACGACCGGAATAGCAAAGATCAGCCCGAACAGCCCGCCTACGGCCCCGCCCACGAAGACGACGATGAGGATCGTCACTGCGCTCATGTCTGTGGAGCGGCTTTGCATCCATGGTGTCAGGACCCAGCTTTCAATAAATTGCACGACCAAATAGGCCACGCTCGGCCATAACACGATCGCCATCCAGTCGGTCCCGTTCGATTGGCCGGTCGCGACGACATCGACATACTTGATGACCACGGCCAACGGCCATCCGATAGCGGAGAGATACGGCACGAGAGAAGCCAATCCAATAGCCACCCCTAACAGGAACCAATAGGGGACCTCGGCCAATGCCCAAGCAGCCGCGTACAACACGCCGGTCATCAGCGCGATGAGCAGGCGTTCGGAAAAGAAGCCGCGCACGGCGGTATCCATGCGACGCAAGACATGCAATGCGCGCGGTCGATGCGCGAAGGGAATCAGGCGGACGACGAACCGGCTCATGCTCTCGAAATGCCAGGCGAAGAAGAAAAAATAGACCGGGATTAAAATCGCATAGAGGGCGACATTGGCCGTGACCCCTAGCACCTGTCCCAGCAGACCGAAGGCTTGACCGGTCCCCAAGAACAGGGGCCGGAGCGTCGCCATCGGGTCATTCTGTATACGACCCAGGAGATCCTGCAAATTGAACGACGAGGTACTGAATAAACTGCCATAGCGCTGTGACAGAGTATGAGCGTACACCGGAATTTTCTGTATTAGGCCCTGGGCTTGCTCAATCAAGAGGGGGACGAACCACAGTCCGATGCCGACACCGGCGAGGGTCAAGAGGAACATCACGACAGCCACCGTGAGGGGCCGTGGGACCTTCCAACGTGTGGACGCGTACGCGGCCAGCGGATTCACCAGATAGGCGAACAGAAGCGCGATAAACACCGGCAAGAAAACACTGTGTAATTCGAAGAGAAACCAGAGCAGCGCGGCGCCGGCGCCGATGATGAACAGGTCGCGAATAGGGCGGATTTCCCATAGATGCCGGTCGATCCCAGGTTTGCTTGGCAAGGGTTCATTCGACGGCGACGGCGGCATATTCCGGGACGTCGGCTGGTGAAAGCTCGCTCATGGTACTCTCTGCATCTCCGATCTTTGTTGAGGTGTCGGGCTGTATCCCTACTCGCCATGGCGAATGCCCATGGCCAAGATCATCAAGACGACGAAGGAGAAACACTAGAATACGGCCGATAGTCAACATGGCAGCGTCATCAATTGAGTGGCGGCGCGGCGCCTGGGATCCTGCATAGAATCGATGGATCTCACCTCACACGATCCTGCGAACGATACTTTCCATCTTGGCGAACCTGCTGCGTAAAGGCGTGCAAGCGCGGTGCCTACATCCGTGGAGTTTTCTGTTAGCGAGCTCCACCACCGACCTTTGAACCAGCGCCTTCTCGGAAGACTTGTCTCAGGACAGACATTTTGTCCGAGTATGTACTATTCGATTTCTTCTGTTTTTGTCCAGGCTTTTCTTCTCGAAGGCTGTTCGCGAAGTTATCCGGCAATATCGATAGATGGGCAATAAGCGGCCTATGTTTTGCAAAGCGTATTTTGGGAGTCGTGTACCATTTGTTTACAGAGGGCTATTGGGTTACAGGCTCAGAGCGTGAGCAGGCTGATGACTAAGAGTTTCGTTGATCCAACCTCTATCCGAGCGACACGCATCCCCATAGTGAGCTTGGGGATCGCCCTGTTGGCGATTATCGTGTTTGTTCGGTTGGGGTCCATGGCTCACGCAGGGGAAAAGCCGGTGAGAATGTCGAACTCTACGGATATGATCGGCAAACTCGTGAAGGATCACGACGGGAAGAATCTCGGGATGGTGAAAGATCTGATCATTAATTGGAGGAGCGACGGCTACATCGAATATGCCGTGGTGTCTTTCGGAGGGTTTCTTGGGTTAGGAGACGAATATTTCGCGGTCCCGTGGAAAGCGTTGACGCCGAACGATAACAAGGAACATCTCATACTGAATATGAAGAAAGAAGATGTCAAAGCTATCCCTGGGTTCGTGGTGTATCGCTTCTACGATCGCTCATCGGCTACCGCCCAACGCGGCAGTCGATCGACACTTGCTCCATCTGACCGCGCTGACCGCGTGATGAAGGGCGACATCGGATCAGATTTGAATGTAACGGTCGCGAGGTCGTTCAGCATGCAGTATGCCACGGAAGCGGAATTCCACAGATGACCGATGAAGGTCGTGACGATAGGCATGACACAGTCCACGGATATGGTTCTCCGAAGCATGGCCGTCGTGGATCATGCCAGAGAGGGGACTTAGGAATAATCGACATACCTCTATAACATCAAGGAGACTTCGCCGATGGACAAAATATGAAACCGTGCTGTTCGCATTCGGCCGGGCTCCAAATTCCGGAAGGCGTGGCGACCGGTCGATCGGCGACGAATTGAAGGTCCGAAGTTTCTTATTACTCATACTAATGACACACAGGGAGGTCCGTCATGAAGCAAGACAATACTATATTGCGTCTTACGATCATTGCTGCGATGGCGCTGACGCCGGTTTTGGCATCAGCTGAGGGTAGTCGTAGTGAGCGACCGGGCGACGCGATGTCCGATCCGAACATGAATCAGCCGACCGGCTATGAGGAAAGAGCGACCGATATGACCGGTGGTCGAGAGGAAATCGTCGGGAAATATGATGTCGTGCCGGTGCGTCAGGGGAAATTGGTGGATGAAAAAGGTGGAGCGCTGGATCAAGTCGTTAAAAATAAGCAGGGCGAAACCTTAGGCACCATCGAGAAGCTGCTGAAGGATACCAAAACCGGGAAGATCGAGTATGCAGTCCTTGAATTGGCGGAAACAAAACATCAACTGCCCCTCCAATGGAGTCAGTTCAAGCAGGAAAAAGGCCATCTGACGTTAAACGCCTCCAAGAAAAGTTTGTCTCCAACAGCGGGTTCCGTCTCTTCCAAGGATATGTCACCGGAAGTCTCACAGTACATGGATAAACTCAATAAGGTCCGCAGCGAACAAAAACCAAAAACGGGAGGAGGTCCAGGCGCCCCAGGGCTTCCGATGGATTCGTCGGATGGTTTTGGGTCGTCAGCCACCCCGTCCGGTCCAGCTCCGGGTTATGAAGGTGAGCATCCAAGCAGCAAACGGTAACACTCGAGATCATAGAACTCGTGTCTCGGGAAGTTGAATCTCTATATGGCCTTCTCAGCATGGAGCTGCATACGGTGAAGCATCGGCTTTCGGCGCGGTTTCTATGAGATACGTGGCCGTTGCGACTGATTATGATAACACGCTGGCCTCCGATGGCCGGGTCTGTCCCGAGACGGTCGGCGCACTCGAACGGCTGCTCCAATCGGGACGGAAGATCATTCTCGTCACCGGGCGTCTCCTGCCGGATATTCTGGACATCTTTCCCGAAATTGGGCTATGCGAGCGGGTCGTCGCTGACAACGGCGCCGTCCTGTATCGCCCGGCTACCCGCGAACACACGATGTTGGCCCCTCGGATTCCTCAGGAGTTCGTCGACGAGCTGCGCCGCCGGCAGGTTCCCGAGCTTTCGGTCGGAGATTCCATCGTGGGCACGGTTCGGCCGCATGAGCTGACGGTGCTGGAGACCATTCGGGATCTGGGACTCGAACTACAAGTCATATTCAATCGGGACGCCGTCATGGTTCTCCCGGGTGGGATCAACAAAGCCAGCGGTCTTGTGGCCGCATTGAACTGAGATGAGCTTGTCGCCGAGAAACGTCGTGGCGATAGGGGATGGGGAAAACGACCATGCCTTGCTCAATCAATGCGAGTATGCGGTGGCGGTAGCCAACGCCGTGCCGATGCTCAAAGAAATCGCCGATTGGGTGACCACCGGCGCAGAAGGGCGCGGAGTATCGGAGATCATCAGTGAGCTTGTGGAACATGACCTTGGCGCTCCTCCGTTCAACACGACTCGCCGCAATATCCTCATCGGCACTCGGGAGAACGGCGTGGATGCGTCGATTCCTGCCACGGGAATAAATGTGTTGGTCGCCGGCTCGTCCGGGAGCGGCAAATCGACGTTGGCCACGGGGATTCTCGAGCGGGTCGGGCGGCACGGCTATCAATTTTGTCTGATCGATCCTGAAGGAGACTACGAAGGATTTCCTGGCGCCGTGACGTTCGGCAATGCGCAGCGTGGTCCAGGGGTGACGGAGATATTGACCGCGTTGGAACGGCCCGATACGCAAGTCATCGCCAATCTTGTGGGGTTGCCCTTGCAAAATCGTCCGGCTTTTTTCCTGACATTGCTGTCGGCCTTGCAGGAGCGCCGGGCCAGGTTCGGCCGGCCCCATTGGATGCTCGTCGACGAAACGCACCATTTGATGCCGCGTGAATGGCAACCGGTGCAGGCGATCATGGCGCAAGATTTGACCGGCATGGTCTATGTTACGGTGCATCCTGACCAGGTGGCGAAATCGGTGCTGCAGACAGTGGATATCGTGATCGCCTTGGGAGATGCTCCGGCAGGGACGATCGAGAAATTTTGCGAGGCGCTCGGTCTGTCCGCGCCTCAGGCCGCACCGATGGCGCTGGTCCATGGTGAGGCAATCTTGTGGGACCGACGGTCCAACGACCGGCCTTGCAAGTTGCGCATCGCCCCTTGTGAAGCGGACCATTTGCGTCATCGCCGTAAATATGCCGAAGGCGAGTTGCCGGCGGACCGGAGCTTTTACTTTCGCGGCCCAAACCATCAGTTGAACCTTCGCGCGCACAACCTCATTTTGTTCATGCAAATGGCGGAGGGTGTCGATGAAGAGACGTGGTTGCATCATCTTCATGAAGGCGATTACAGCAAGTGGATATCGGAAGGCATTAAGGATGCTCACTTAGCCGAGGCTGTCCGGCAAGTTGAACAACAGTCATCCATTACCGCCGAGCGCAGCCGGCAGATGGTACGCTCTGCCATTGAAGAGCGGTACACGGTTCCCGCCACGGGCATGTGATGGGTTACGGTGTTGCGCGGCCTGTCGGGTACCTTTACGTCGGGATCACGGAGATGCAGCCTCCCACTTCCATCACGGCATACTTGATCTGTTCCATGCGCTCAAGGCCTGGGCCGATGCGTTGAATGACCCACGTGTTCCGTTGCGCGTCGAGATCTTCGTTTCTATTCTCTGAGCGGGCGTACGGGATGGATTTAGCCGTACATCTTGCAATTGAAGGACCATGGGAGAGTCTTCTGTACGTGATGGGAATCTTAGATGCAGACTCAGCGCGTGAAACATACGCTCGCAGACAGATCGAGCATTGCGTCTCCAGCGAGACAAGCTGTCTATCACATCAGGGGAATGATGTTGGCTGAAGATCTGCAATCGTTGGCGTGAGTACGCTCCTTTAACCGGGAAGATTGTCGACCGGTTGTACGGTCGCCGTGCAGTTGGACCGATTCTCCTTGCGGGGAGTTGCGACAGGCCTGATTCACGAGCGCGATGAGGTGTGTGAGAGCGAACGGCTTAGTCACGCATCCAAATACACCCTTCACAAGATCGGGGCGGTCGGTAACAGAGCTATCTGCTGACATGAGGATAATAGGCGTCTCCGGCCACATCACGCGGCACGTCTCGATAAATTGCAGGCCGTTAAGCCTCGGCATATGGTAGTCCACCAATACGACGTCATAACGTCTTTTTTTCATGTGCTCCGATCCTTCGAGGCCATCGGAAGCCTGGTACACATTGTATCCGCGATCCATCAGGGCTCCGCCGGTGAGATACAGATTGTCCTCATTGTCGTCAATGATCAATACACGTTTTCCATAGCCATCCATGGAGCCGCCCTCCCACGTGAAGATCGTTCTTGCAGTCCGAGTCGAAAGTCACACTGGAGGAAGAAAAGCTAGCAAGGAACAGTCCACCGACCTAGGAACGCGAGGAGTCCAATTCCTGCGGATTGGAGATTGTGGGGGCCGGCTCGTCCTGGGCCGGACAAGACAAACTGTCCGTAGGTAGATATCTTGTCCGTTGCCCGTTTGCGAGACCGTATTGTCGTAGCTTTCGTAACAACGTCTTTCGGTGGATCCCCAAAATCGCAGCGGACTGGCCCAAATCTTGATGATGGTGCTTCAAGACTCGGACGATATGCTCTCGCTCTAACTCCTCTAACGTGACCCATCCTTGCGCGTGAGCCGCCGCCTGCACCGTGGCCGCATGCACGGCCTGTGGGAGATCTTCGGGATAAATAATGGGATGCGGAGTGAGGGCGACCGCTCGTTCAATGGCATGTTCGAGTTCCCGCACGTTTCCCGGCCACCAATAGCGGGTCAGCACGGCTATGGCTTCAGCCGACATTCCCGTGACCGGCTTCGGATTGGACGAACCATAGATTTGCACGAAATGCTGCGCCAGGAGCGGCACGTCTTCCATGCGCTCCCGCAACGGCGGAATCCGTATGGTCACCACATTCAGCCGATAATACAGGTCCTCGCGAAACGTTCCCGCCTGGACGAGTACGCTCAAGTCTTTTTTCGACGCGGCAATAATGCGGACGTCGACGGTCGTGGTCATGGTGCTGCCGACGCGTCGAAATGCCCTCTCTTGAATGACACGAAGCAATTTCCCTTGCAACGCCGGCGAGAGATCGGCCACTTCGTCCAGGAAACATGTGCCGAGATGGGCTTTCTCCAAGAGACCCTTCTTGGCGCCCACCGCGCCGGTGAACGCGCCCCGTTCGTGACCGAACAGTTCTGATTCGAGCAGCGTTTCGGTCAATGCGCCACCATCGACCGTCACGAAGGGGCCGGCACTACGTGGACTGTTGGCGTGAATGGCCCGGGCGATGAGTTCTTTGCCGGTGCCGCTTTCACCCTCCAGCAAAACCGTGCTGTCTGTCTGAGCCACCCGCGCGATGGATTTGTATACGGACACGACGGCTGGGCTGCTGCCGACGAGATTGTCGAATCGGTAACGATCGCGAAGCTGTTCTTTGAGCTGCTGGTTCTGTCGGGAGAGCTGGGTATGTTCGAGCGCGCGATGAATGACCAACCGCACATCGTCCATGATGAACGGTTTGCTGAGGTAGTCGAACGCCCCTGCTTGGATGCCGTCCACCGCCGTCTTGAGGCTGCCGTAGGCCGTCATCAGAATCACGGGCATGTCATGTCCGCGTGACCGTAACTCCCCGAGAAGCTCGAGACCATCGAGCCCCGGCATATTAATGTCGGATATCACGAGGTCCGGCGCCTGCCGCGCAACCATATCCAGGGCAACCTTCCCGTCGGCGGCGGTGTCGACGTCGTACCCTTCTTTCGACAAAAGTTCTCTGAGCAACGCCTGTGTTTTGGCGTCATCCTCTGCGATCAAAATAGTGGGATGGTGCATATCGTTAACCCTCCGATGGCAATGGTCCTCCATATCCGCGATCTTCACCGGCGATCGATCCATAGGCACCGTGAGGCTTCGTTCGACGATCCCAACCAAGGCTTGGCATCGCCCTACTGATCTGAGGGTGGCTCGCGATACGAAATGGATAGATAGGGACGAGTTGTCCCATCCGACAGCGCGAGCCCTCAACCGAGCGGCATGCTGGAGACCCTGAATTCTCAACGGTTTCATTCAACCTGTATGCGTGGCAGCGTTTGTGCTTATTCCATAGGAGTCGGAACGTGCTCGACTCTTTCGCGAGGCGAGTCACTTCACAATCAACCAAAGGAGTACGGCCATGGCTTGCGAACGATGCGGTGGATTTAAAGTGCATGACTATTTCTATGGCGCGACGGACTACTTTGCGTGGCAATGTTTGGGCTTCCGCTGTGTGAATTGTGGAGCGATCAGTAACATTCAACCCATAGACTCCAGCGAGCCGACTTCCAGGCGCGATACGAATCATGCGCGAACACGGACGTCAACTCATCATGCGCGAACAAGACACACGACTGTCGCGCGGTGACTATTTGTGAACGCGTCCGAGCACGTAGCCAGGTGTCATTCACCGTCATCACCGTCTTGCGCCTGGTGGGGCGGTGACGGCGCCAGGCGCTCAACCCACCTGTGTTGAGCAGCCATGAGCACAAATTGTCTCGACCATCTGTGTGACGCATAGTGTCGTGATCCAACTTATTTGTAGGCCATAGTGTGATTCAAGACATCATGCGCCGCCACTGGAGGAACCCCTAGCATGACTATTCAGCGTCGTCCCAACCCTCGATATCCGTGACGTCTACAGAGGTCAGAATGAGTTGTTCCGCAGTCCCTGCTAGAGTCCTTCCTAGTATCAGAATGCTACAAACTCCCTAGAGTGTGTATCGAGCCTGTTGACAAGGAGGCGAAACGATGAATAGCACGAAGCAGACCTCGAGTCGGCAAACCGAACCTGCCTGCCGTTCGGCCCGTGAAACAAAAGCATGGCCGCCCGACTTGGCCAGGCTGTTCATGCCGTTCGATAAGGAATGGATCCTGTCGAAGAACCTGATGTGTCTCGGTCTCGCGGCGCTGGTATGGGGTATGAGCAATCTGGGGTATGCCGTACAATCGGCCGAAAGCTCCTCCGCCGACGATCCCCCGGTCCAGCACGTCATCACCGGTACTCTGGATCAGCTTGATTTCAACACCGGCAAGGGACAGCTGAAAACCGATCTCGGCAAACCTCTATTCTTTGATATGGTCCGACCCGAATCATTCCGACGATTGTCGGTTGGGCAACGCGTGACAATCGGGGTGAATGAGCAGGGCCAGGCCGTTAAAGTGATGGAAATTCCCCCCGCCGAACTTCCGTCCCCGCCGGCAGCAGGGCAGTAGCTGGCGTCCCCACCTATGTCTGTTACGTTTGCGGATCGAGCCAAAATAGCCGGCGAGGAGGATCCTACTTTCTCGTATGTCCAAATGACGCAGGCCCGGGGTGTGTATCACCCCGGGGTAAAAGCGCGGGACGTTAAGTGACCGGCGGTCGTCGGCCCATGACAAATCCTATGGCAGCGACGATTAGGAAGATGACAAAAAGAATATAGGCGATGTTCGTGGCCGTACCAGCAACTCCCGAGAGCCCCAAAACACCGGCAATGATCGCAATTACCAGAAATGTTATAGCCCAGCTCAGCATGAGACACCTCCTTCTGAATAAAAACAGGTGAAGCGATGGCCTCGCTCACTCTGCATGATAAGAATGTGAGTCCTAATCCTCCTCACGGCGCCGGATTCTTGGCGTCATTGTGAGCAGCTCCCTCAGCCGATTCCAATTCAGAGCTTGAACCCTGACGAATGGTATTGAGACGGGCCTCAAGTTGCTGGGCCTCGCGTTCTCGATGAGTCCTCCACATGAGCTGCACCATCATTTCCAAGCTCTGAGCAGTCTCCGGGTGGCGCTCGCCCAACGTGGTTTCAAGGATGGCGACTGATCGTTCAGCAAAGCGTTCAGCCTCCTCATACTGACGTTGCAGCGCATAGACCGTCGCCAGCGTCCGACAGGTGGATCCAATGCGGGGATGGTTGATTCCAAATAGGTGAAGGCTGATTGCTAAGCTTTCGCGCGCCACGCTCTGTGCCTCGTCGAACTTGTCCTGCGAAGCGTAAATCACGCTGAGATTTTGCAGCGTCAAGACGATGGACAGATGTTGTCGTCCGAATGCCTTTTCATTAATGGCCAACGCCCGCTGAAAGAGCGGCTCAGCTTCAATATCTCGATGTTGCATGCCGTACAAGACCCCCAAGTCGTTGAGCGTACTGGCCAGGCGGGGATCGTCGGGACTGATGGTCTCGATGTGTTTGGTCGCGGCGATCAGTAACCGTTCGGCATCGTCGACACGTCGATCTTCGATGGCCTGGCGCCCCGCCGACTGATACGTTTCCCACAACGTGACCTGCGCGCGGCTCGGCATGCGGTCGAACAGCAGAAGCGCGGAGATCAAGAGCGGCGCAAGTAGGAAGACAGGTTTCATACTGATACCCTATCGTTCCTGGTCCACGCAGGATACTCGGAAGTTCCCTTGGTAAAGCCGAGATCAGAAATAGAAGTGTAGGCCGATGCCGAACCATTGCGCATGTCGGGTATAGAACTGGCCATCGGGAGACGGACCGGCAAAGTATTCTGCGAGGAGTTGTAATGAACGATTTCCGATGCGGGCATTTTCAAATCGCAAACCCGCCATCAGTGACTGGGCAATCGCCCAGTTCGAACGTTCATTGATCTGAAAATCCGCATAGCCGATCGGTCGAATGGAGCCGTTGAAAAAGGAAAGCGGACTCGTCCATTCGACGCCCCATTGTGTGGTGATAGGTTTCACCCCTGAGGGGTCACGGTGAACCAGGTAGCCGGCGCCTCCGTATGTGCGTAGCCAACTGAACCATTCGTAAGAGAGCTTGACGTCTAGTTCTTCGTAACTGAGATTGATGCGCTGGGTCTGCGGATTACTCAGGAGAAATTCATCGCCGAGATGCGAGCTTTGGTGGTGGAGGCGCACAAAACCTGAGAAGCTGCCGGAGCGGTATGTGGTCAGCATTCCCACATTGTAGTCTGCATTCACGAGGCCGAGTGACACGGCGCTCAAGTCGAACAGGCTGAACACACCGGCTTGGAGGACGAATTCCCACTGCCCATTGAAGGGAGCACGGTTGCGGTAGAGAGAAAACGTTTCACCGAAGTTGCCGGCGAACGTGGCCGAGAGGTTGTTGGTGCGGTATCCGCGATACACTGCGGCGAAGTGGGGCCATCGAGGATCTGCGTGAAGAGGAGCGAATAGGAGACCCCGGGGTAAGAAGTGGGATTCTGTCTCAGGGATGTCGACCAGGACGCCTCCATGGGGCGGCGGGGAGGCGGCAGTTTCTTCGTTGTCTATGATGACAACTTCCTTGACGCCGGCAATGCCCGCAAGCGAGCGCTTTATCTTTTCATGCTCGATTTCGTTGAGCGAGCGAGCAGTGACTCTGACCACGCCATTATGGACCAGCAGGGTAGCATCGGTCACATTGAACTCGTGCTGCAAGACGGCGGAGGCGAAACCTGCAATATATTCATCGGTGGTGACTTGCGACCATGCCGAATGTGCATCGAATAGAGAAAGGCACAGAAACAACGCGGGAGCCATCAGAAGTAGCAGCAATTGCTTGCGTACACGAAATAGAGGCTCGATTCGTGAAAACCATGAGCCGACGGACGACCTCGTGGAGGTCCTCCGTCGGTGTTCGGTTTCTGCAGTGGACGGCATAGCCGCTAAAAGTGAATCTTCAGGCCGATCATGACCATTGTCATTGAATTTCTTGTCCTCAGGTCGCTTCAACGGCCTGTCGGTATGACGGATGTGGTTATCTCCGAGTGGCGCCGGTTTCCTCTGCCTGTTTTGAAGCGTCGCTTGATCCGCCGTACCATTTATCAGCCCAGGTTTCGAGCTCGTCTTTGCGGTCGCCATAGCGTTCTTGCACTTTACCTTTGAACTTATCGTAGTTCCCTTCGATCTGCATCAGATCATCATCGGTGAACTTGCTCCATTGGTGCTTGATCTCTCCCTTGAATTAGTTTCATTTACCTTTAAAGGTGTCCCCGTTCACATTAGCCTCCTCGTTGATAATAAGTGATATCTTCAACGTTGCCATGTATCACTTAACGCATGACCATGCGAACATGGACTAGCGTGTTCCCTAGTAATACGACTTCTAACGGGGTTCGATGGCCGAGAGCTCACAGGTATCGACGGAATGCTTATGCGGCCTCACCTGTAAGGAAGTAGGCACATCCTCAGACCATATGCGAGAAACCAGATTTTCCGACGAAGGGTTCTCCGGCTCGATGATATAGAGGTGGAGCGTAGTATTAAGCCAACGGCTATGTCTCAATCAGTGGAAGATCGCTGTTTGCGGGGCCATTCAGTACCTTGCCATACGGATTGAAGCGAGATCCATGGCATGGGCAGTTCCAGGTGTGTTCTGTGGAATCCCATGCAACAATACATTTTAGGTGAGGACACACGGCCGAGCGCCGATGTAACTTCCCGTCCTCATCGCGATACACGGCCACCTTCTGGAGGCCGTTTCGAAGTACCGCGCCACTGTTCTTCGGAACCTGACCTTCGGATTCGATGTCACCTGACGAAAACCAGTCCGCATACTGCGCCGCGACATTCAGATTCTCTTGAACAAACGTGCCGATCGATTTCAATGATATACGGGACGGATCATACAACTCGGCCCAGGCGTTGGTACGGCCCTGAATGAGGTCCGTAATGAGCATGCCGGCGATCATGCCATGCGTCATTCCCATTCCGGAATCGCCGGTGGCGATATAGACGTTGGCTGCATCATCGGGATTCCGGCCGATCAACGCCAGGCCATCCACCGGTTCCATGACCTGCCCTGACCATCGGTACTCAATCTGTTCCATCATGGGAAACCGTTTCCGAGCCCAACTTTCCAATCGCAGATAGCGCTCTTCTCCATCGTCCGCCTGACCGGTTTTGTGATCTTCGCCACCTACGATCAATACATCATGGCCCTTGGCTGTCGCATCCTTCTGAATCCTCACGTAGTGGTAGGGATCCGCTTGGTCCCAATACAACGCGGCCGGCATAGAGTCTTTTGGCACGCCGGCGCCGATCACATACGTGGTATAGGGCGCTTGTTTGGTGTGCACCACGACCATATCGTTTATAGGCGTGTTCGTGGCAACGACGACTGATCGGGCGAGGATGACATGGCCCTGTGTGGTTTCAATTCGAACTTGTTGTCCATCCTTCACGGTTTGCACGTGGGTATTCGTGAAGATGCGTCCGCCACATCGCTCAATCGCCTGCGCAAGGCCGGTCACAAACTTTAATGGATGAAATTGCGCCTGGCGCGGAAACCTGAGGCACCCTCCCGGTTCCAGGACAGGACCCGCCGGCCGTTCAATCCATTCCACACCAACCAAGCCGGCGCGGAGGGCCGCCGACCGTTCTTCTTCCAGCCGTTCCGGCGGTTGACCGGGCGCCGGGAAGAGAAAGCCATCGACCCGCTCGAAGTCGCACGCGAGACGTTCGGTTGCGACGATGGTTTCGATTCGATTGATCGCCGCAGTGTGGCTGTCGGCAGCCAGGCGGGCGCCTTGTTCGCCGTGAAGCCGCTCGATCGTCACATACCCGTCGTCAATGACGTTTGACAGATGCGCCGTGGTCCGTTCGGTCATGCCCCCGCCGATCGGGCCGTCATCGAGGACGACCACCGATGAGCCCTCACATGACAAAGAATAGGCAGTCGACAAGCCGGCTATTCCGGCCCCGACAATACACACATCCGTTTCTAAAGAGCGGTCGAGTGGCCGCGATGCTGACTCCACCGCTGAATTCATCCAAATCGATCGAGTTCCATTCATGAGGTTCTTATCCATAGTGCCTATTGACCCATATCTTGCCGTACCGCACAACAAGGGAATCCCCTTGAGAATATCTGGCACACAGAATGCCATTGCGAAGACGGCAATCTACAAAACTTTAAAGGAGCCGCGGTGCGAACAAAGTGCGGTTGGTGCGCTGAATCAGATATGCCCAGCGTTTATCCGCCGCCGTCAATCCTAAAAAGCTATGAAGAGGCGGCGGAACGAGCGAGCTTGGTTTGGTGCGCCCGACAGGACTAAATCAGATATGCCCAGATCCGTTAGCGAGGACGAAAGAACCAACGAGGGTCTGGTGCCTCGTGCAGGATAAACATAACGAATATATTTCGCCGTTTGCACTACTATAGAGCCGCCGTTGGGCGCCGGCTGGCGACATGCGCTGTGCTGCGGCACCGCTGATAGTTCGACGGGCATTGGTCGGCGATTACCAGCGCGGCAGGTTCGGTCGTCTCGATGGCAAGCTAC
Source organism: uncultured Nitrospiraceae bacterium (assembly GCA_963711905.1). Classification (GTDB taxonomy): domain Bacteria; phylum Nitrospirota; class Nitrospiria; order Nitrospirales; family Nitrospiraceae; genus Nitrospira_D. Next base: position 305,111 of record CAVQFZ010000001.1, read on the forward strand.
GGTCGGCAGCTTCCGACCAAGACCCGGCCATTCACCATCCGGCCAAGGAACGACCGGTTCGGACAGAAGCCGCCATTCGCGCCGCAGGAAGCGGCCGGGCGGTGCAATCGCCCGCTCCCGGCCGTTCGGTGGATCGGCCCAGGAATCCCGAAACCGGCTGTTCCGGCAACCCGCAGCAGTCCCGTTTCTCCATGTCCAACGGACCGTTTCGGGAACACTTCATTGGGAACAGGTTTCGGGAAAACGACCTCTCTAGACGCATCGGCGCGGCCGATCCCACCCGGCTGTCCCGATGCACGTTCCTTTATGGGAAGGGCCCGTGCCATCGCACGGACTTGCAGCTTGGCGAGGAGTTACGAAGCCGCCGTCCCAGATTGCTGGAACAGGTCCATATTGGCTTCTCCCCAAGCTGAGAGGGATAGAAGGATCGGTACGAATGTCCGGCCTCGATCAGACAAGCTGTATTCGACCTTGGGTGGCACCTGGGCGTAAACGACGCGATTGATCAGTCCATCGGCTTCCAATTCGCGCAGCTGATTGGTCAACGTTCTCTGCGTCACTCCGGACATCAGGCGCATCAACTCATTAAAGCGGACCCTCACCTCTTTCCTGAAGATACCAAAGCGCAACGCATTTCCACTTTCCATCGATCAGACTGATCGCTGCCTCTACCGCGCAACCGGGATTGCAATCCAAACTGGACTGGTGCCGCTTGACCATGGCAGTATCCTCCTGTGCACCTAGGGCAAGATTTGTGCGTATTACAGCAACGACGTATACACGCTACATAGCTCTTACCATCAGTTGGGTTTGAGAAAAGGTAAGATCATGACCGGAACCATGAAGGCGATCGTACTCGGTAAGTTCGGTGGGTTCGATGCTTTCGAGATGCGCGACGTTTCCGTACCAGTCGTCGGACCTCGGCAGGTCCGGGTACGCGTCCACGCCACCGCCATCAATCCCCTGGACTATCAGATCCGACGCGGCGACTACGCCGACTACGTGCCGCTCCCCGCCATCATCGGTCACGACGTTTCGGGCGTCGTGGAAGAGAAGGGGGCGTATGTAAGCGAGTTCGACATAGGCGACGAGGTTTACTACACGCCCAAAATCTTCGGCGGCCCCGGCTCATACGCGGAGCAGCACGTTGCCGATGTCGATCTGGTCGCCCGCAAGCCGCACAACATCAACCATCTGGAGGCTGCCAGCCTGACGCTGGTTGGAGGGACGGTCTGGGAAGCTTTGGTGACCCGCGCCCAGCTTAGCGTTCATGAGACCATTCTGATCCACGGTGGTGCCGGCGGTGTGGGTACGGTGGCGATCCAGCTTGCCAAGGCGATGGGTGCGCGGGTCATCACGACGGCGCGCAGTAGCAACCATGAATTCGTGCGTTCGCTTGGAGCGGACGAGGTAATCGACCACACCTCCCATGACTACGTCTCAGCCGTGGCGGAATTGACGCAGGGGCAAGGGGTGAACGTTGTATTCGATACCATCGGCGGCGATACCCTGACGAGAAGCGCGCTCGCCCTCGCGAATGCCGGACGGGTGGTCAGCATCGTCGATATCGCACAGCCGCAGAACTTAATTGAGGCTTGGGGAAAGAACGCCGCCTACCATTTCGTGTTCACCCGTCAGAACCGGGGCAAGCTCGACGCGCTGACAAACCTTATCGAACGCCGCCTGATCAAGCCGGTGATCGGTGCGGTGCTTCCTCTGGCTCGCGTCGGCGAAGCGCATGAATTGCTCGAAGGCGGAAGCCCCCGTGGGCTTCGAGGTAAGGTGGCGATCGATGTTGTGGGCCAGATTGTCGAGCTCCCCACGCGATGATAGATACATCTATACGACATCGGCATATTCCCACAATACCATCGTTTGCGGGACAGCCACGCACCGGGGAACGGCAGCTAATCGTCGTCCGCTCCCGAAAGCGACCTGTCGACAGTCCACCAGTCTTTCGCGTGCTTAGACGCCGCTTGGGTTTGCCCGCAATGACCGCCCTCGGCTGAAGACGCCGTTCCGGGCTATTGGCTTGAATGGCCTCATTGTCCCCACAAACCGTCATTCGGAGGCTTGGCGGGGCACCGGATCCGCCACGAATGCTACGCTAATTCCGCATCCAGCCGCCGCTAATGCGATTAGGAAATTGGTGCGCCCGACAGGACTTGAACCTGTAACCTTCTGATCCGTAGTCAGATGCTCTATCCATTGAGCTACGGGCGCGTACTGAAGTGTTGAATGTTGAGTGTTTAGTGTTGAGTTTGGGGAGCAACACTCACTGCTCAAAACTCGTCGCGGCGGCATGTGAGGTTATACAGTTCTCGGAGAGAGAGGGTCAAGAGACGAACGCCGGAAAAGTCTGGATTCGAGGTTCGGCGACAGGTGTCAGGGGATAGTCTTGCTCACCTCGTTTGAGAAAGAACTTTCGGAGCCATCCGAATTGTACGCGGTGACTGCGAAGAAATAGGTGGTGCCGGTTTCCAGACCGGGGGCGGTGTAGCTGGTGAGGTCCGTGGGCACGGTAGCAATCGGAGCACCATACCCCCCTGAGGTTGTTGCCAGATAGATCTTGTATCCCGCGAGGTCTGGTCCAGTACTGGCATCCCAGGAAAGCGCGGCTGTTTCGCCGGTTGGTGTGGAACCCGTCGAAGAGCACGCCGTAGTAACAAGCAGCAGCGAACAGATCAGAAGCCAACAATAATGATGGGTCATCGATCTCGGCAGCATCATGTCGAACTTCTTGGTCCTTGCAGTCCGGTGGGTAATCTACCCGCAAAGTTTGTATCGATAATCGGCGCGGCAATATTCACACGGACGTATGTGGAAATACAAGGGATGAGAGTGGATCACCATCGGCGATCAGCAAGATGAGGTTCTCGGGGATCGCAGTCGGAACCGTACGACTTGGCCAGAATTTGCGAGAAAGAGGGACTTGGATGGGGGAGCGAGGCTCTGCTCCAGGGGGAAAATACCAGGGGGCTTCCTACTGTGTAGAAAGCCCCCTAGACAAACCTCACCAAGCTGCGTCTTACTTGCCGCCCTTGTCTTTCTTACCTTCTTCACCGAAGGTGTCAGCATGGCCGCCCTTCTTCTCTTCCTTCTTGTCGCCGAAGATCTCGTCAGCCTTGCCATCCTTCTTCTTCTCTTCAGCCATCACCACATGGCCGCCCTTCTTCTCTTCCTTCTTCCCTTCGCCGGCGAAGGCTGGCGCGCTGAACGTCACTGCCACTGCCACTGCCATGACTGCCATCAACATGCTCTTCATTATGAGATCCCCCTATAAATAAAAAATTATTAAATATCTGTGCCACTCACTTGGCACTTGTCTAGATGTTCAGCAAAGGTAGTGCCGTTCTGCCTTATTCGTAAGATGAGACGCAGACCATTGGGTAATCAGCAGGTTACGAAATTCCTCTCATGAACCATCGAATGCCTTTTCCTTCAGATGCTGTAGCGGAATGGTTATGGTCTTGGCTAAACCGCCTCAACTGGATACGTCGTACAGGACTAGATGTAGGGGGGATTGAGTCAAAACAGCACAATCGCTGATTACGACAGGATGGCCATGAGTCATCCGCCCGAGATCACCGGTCGGATTTCGATCTGATCCTTGTCGGAGAGCATCTCGTCCTCAGTCACTAATTCGTCGCCCCGAATCACCAAGTGTGCTTCAGCCAGAAGATTCAATTCGCGCAGCAGATCCTTGGCTCGCTTCGGTCCCTTGATTTCGATCGACCGCGAGGGGTGGTTCAATTGCACATGCATGGGAAGGGGATGATACGCGTTTCAGCGACCAATGGGCAAGGGTGCTCAGGAACCCACGAGTGAGCGCTCAAAAGTCATGGGAACAAGAAGCTGATCAGCACGGAGTGGAGAGTCGGCTCTTGACGTAAGCGAGGCCTTCCTCCAACGTTGCAAAGTCTCCATCAAGTTGAGCCTCATAACAGTCATCAAGGAGTCGGCCCATGTCAGGACCTGACGGGACTCCCAATTCCAACAGGTGACGGCCCATGACAATGGGAAGGGGAGCCCGGCGGTCCACTGCCAGCTGTTGTGCCCGGGTCAACAGCCACTCGCCGGCGGGAAATCCATCAAACTGTTTCGGCGGACGGCCTGCGTGGTCGGCCCGCGCCACGCGCACCAAGCGGTCGATGCGGTGGACTTGCTTCGCCAATCGACGGACGGCGCTGTCCGACGCGTTGGCGTCATGGAGAGCGCGAGGACGAAGATGGCAACGCACTAGAGGAACCACCTCATCGATCAGGTCGTGCTGGTTGGTCAGTCGCTCAAGAAAACGTGTCGTCGGGCCTGCCCCTTCCGATTCGTGTCCCCGCGAGGTGACGTGCCCATATTCCTCTCTGGTCGTGCCCGGTTTGCCGAAGTCGTGGCAGAGGACGCCCAACCCGACGGCAAGGTCGTCTTGCTCATCATCGGTTCGCTCCGCAGCAAACCAGTCCAGGCAGTGGAGCGTGTGAATCCAGACGTCGCCTTCCGGGTGCCAGAGGGGATCTTGCGGGCAGCCTTCAAGGGCCGCAAGCTCCGGATAGAAACGGAGCCAACCGCAGTGCTGTAAGAATTGCAAACCCAGCGACGGCTTGCGTCCTTCGAGAAGCAGCTTCTTCCATTCTTCCCAGAGACGCTCGCTCGGTTGGTCATCTTGGGATAGCGTTCGGCACAGAGCCATTGTTTCAGGCGCAACAGTGAGCTCAAAGCGGGCGGACAGCTGCATGCCACGCAAGACGCGCAGCGGATCTTCGGCGAATCGGGTCGACGTGTGGCGCAATATCCCTGCATCAAGATCGCCGCGACCGTTAAAGGGATCGCGAAGCTCCATGGTGTCCGGATCCCAGGCCATCGCGTTGATGGTGAAGTCTCGTCGCGCAAGCGCCTCGTCGATCGGCATGCCTGGATCGGCTTGTCTCGGCAAGCCGGGGAGGGAGCCGTCGTCGGCGAGCATGCGGGAGGGAATGGAAAGATCGACCGGCAAACCTTGCAGCTTGAAAACCTGGAACGCTTTCCCGACGAATTGAACGGAAAAGTGCTCAGCCAGCAGTGCGTGGACTTGACCGGGCGTGAGGCCGACGACTTCGAGGTCCAGATCTCGAGGCTGCCGACCGAGCGCGAGATCCCGGACCGAGCCGCCGACCAGCCAGACCCTTCCGCCTCCGCGCCGGATTGTGTGTTCGATACGTCGAAGGACTTCCCGTAAGGCCGGATCTGCAAGACGAAAACGGGTCGGCACTTAGATCACCGCTTCGCGGAGAAACTTGGCAGCTTCCTCCGGTGACACCGGATTGATGTAGAAGCCGGTGCCCCATTCGAAGCCGGCGACTTGCGTCAGTTTGGGGATGATCTCCAGGTGCCAATGGTAGTAATCGCCGGTCTTCTCATGAAGGGGAGAGCTGTGGAGGATGAAGTTGTACGGGGAACGGGACAGCACGTTGTCCATGCGGCGCAACGACTCCGACAGGATCGGGGCCAGAAATTCGAATTGCGACTTCTGACTTTCCTCAAAATACGCCGCATGACGCTTGGGAAGAATCCACATTTCGAATGGGAACCGTGGCGCGAAGGGTGTCACGCACAGGAACTCCGGATTCTCGGCGACGATCCGATCTCCATCCGAGAGATCCTGCCGGAGGATGTCGCAGTAGATGCAGCGCTCCTTCTGCTGATAGTGAGTGCGGCACCCGTCAAGCTCCTCTTGCACGTTGGTCGGGACGATCGGGAGGGCGATCAGCTGAGAATGGCTGTGTTCCAGTGTGGCGCCGGCGGACGCGCCGTGGTTTTTGAAAATGAGAATGTAGCGGAACCGAAGATCCTTTCGAAGATCGATTATTCGGTCCCGATAGGCCCACAGCATGTCCTCGATCTTCTTGGTCGGGAGATCGGCGAGGCTTTCGACATGGTTGGGAGTTTCGATGATGACTTCGTGGGCGCCCACGCCGTTCATGCGGTCGTAGAGTCCGACCCCCTCGCGACCCATTTCGCCTTCGACGTGCAGCGCGGGAAATTTATTCGGGACGACACGCACAGTCCAGTTGGGAGAGTTGGGTCCGCCCGACTGCGGTCGATAGGCCATGATTTCTTTCGGCGTGAGTCGTTCCTGTCCCGGGCAAAACGGACAGAGGGCCGTCGAAACCGGTCGGGCCGGTTGAAGTTTGACGAAGTCATGTGGACGGCCCCGCCGTTCGGTGGAAATGATCACCCAGCGGCCGACAATGGGGTCACGTCTTAGATCGGGCATCTCTTCTCCTCCTACAACCCCCTACACCTCGCCCTTTACCCCTTACCGCCGATCACACTCGCCATAGTCCGGCCTCAAAGTCCGGCCCAGGGACGGTGAGGACGGCCGGACTATGGCCGGGATAGCGGGCCACTTCGAGGCCATGTTCTCGCACGATGATCGACATCTGGATCGTGTTCCCTTGTTCCAGGCACAGCTCCTTCCAGGGGACGGCCAACTCCAGAATGGTGTGGGCCTTGATCGACAGATAGGATCCGATCTCCTGCCAACTATCCGCCTGGGTCTGGCGAGACAAGAGAAATGTCTCCGGGCCTGGCGAGGCAAGCGGAAACGTAATCCGAAACGTGAATTGAGGCCCTTGCAAGATAATGTCGACAGCCAGGCCCTCTCGCGTCGTGCTCGTTTCGTCGGGGTCGAATCTCATCACGAGCTGATCCAGATTCCAGCCGAATTGGATTGCGGTGAAGAGGCCGTCAGCTTTCCACATGGCGCCAAGCGGGGGCCGGGTGTTGATGTTCCCCGCGCCGCGCCACTCGAAAAAGTCGGTCACCCTGCCGTCGATCGTGGGATGTATCAGGACGAGCGGTTGTTGGACCACATCGGATTCCGAGGCGATGGCCCTGGTGCAGATCGGGTAATTCAGTTGATCGGGAGGCGGAAGGCCCATATGTGTCCAGACATTGCGGAGATGAGTGCGAAAGAGCCGGTCGAATTCCGGCTTGAAATCGGTATCGAAATCATCGCCGTACCACCAGAACCAGTCGCTACCCTCGGCGGCGTACAGTTCTTGCCAGGCTGCCCGCGCGCGATCAGACGGAAGACTCGGCGCGAGATCCACAAGCTGTGTGCGGGTATGGCCGAGGAGATCCCATCCGCGATTGTCTTCGTGATGCCCGATCCAGATCTTGTAGTCGGAATTGATCCAGGAGCCTGAATGGAGACAGGGCAGTTGCTGTGTGGGCTGAACGGAGGTCATCGCATCGGAAATCGTCGACGCGTGGACCACGATCTGTCCGGCTTGATCCAGTTCGTGGTGTGTGAAGGTCTCGTACAGGAGTGAAAGAAATCGTTCACCGCCGTCGTGATAATGTTCCCAGGGGTTTTCTCCGTCCAACACGATGGCGATGAGGATCTTATCTTGAGGCGCCTCATGGATGATGCCCCGAAGACGCCGCATGACATCCTCGGCGGCGGATTCGGGCGTCGTCTTGTGATAGACGAATCCGAACGCGTCAGAGATCTCGCGGTCGCGGAACAGCGCAGTCAAAGAATGCTCGGTTTCCCCGACGCGATAGGGTTGATAGAGCGAGGACTGCCGATGCCATGGGCGACCGCACATTCCCAGGGAGCGCGCGAGGATGCCTTCGTCCGTGGCAAACCAGCGAAGGCCGGCCTGATGGATAAGAGGAAGCATCTCCGGGCACACCGATCCCTCTGACGGCCACAAACCGACTGGAGGCCGGCCGAATGTTTCATGATGAAAATCGACGGCCTGTTGAAGTTGGGCTACGGCATCATCCGGGGCATGGAAACGGGCGGGCAAGGGAAGGTCCGGCCTGGCCCGCCGATTGATATCGGTGTCGATGACCAGCGGCAGAATCGGATGATAGAAGGGCGTCGTGGTCAGTTCGATTTGCCCTCGCTCCATGAGTCGTCGGTACAGGGGGGTGATTTCTCGCACGGCCATCCGTTGCAGTTCCAAGACTTCCTGCTTGTCGTCCTCGGTGAAGCCGCGATTTTTCTGGCGCAGCGCGGTCAGACGAGGATATTGTTGAACGGCGCCGTATCCGAACCAGGCGAGATTATGCCAAACTTGCAAATCCAGCAGCTCTTGTGTGGAAAATTGGCGGGCGACGCGGTGGAGATCATGCTCCGATATGTCCAATCCCCGTTTCACCAGCAACTCATGATATCGTGGATAGGGCCGTACCATCGTCGCCCAGTTGGCCGAAAAGAAATGACGGACTAGAAAGGCCTTTTCTTCTAGGGTCAGATTGCCCGCTGGGCGTTGTGCATGTTCCAGAAAAAGGTCGAGGATCTTACCTGCGCCGATTTCTTGTAACTGCAAAAGAAGGGATGGAGTAAAATTGAATGTCGCGCGGACGCCAGGAAATTTTTCCAACAGATAAGCCATATCATAATAGGCCTTGGTCGCGTGCAGGCGTACCCACGGCATGCTGGCCGATCCGGCCACCGGATCGGTGTAGTAGGGCTGGTGCATATGCCACAGGAAACACACATGGACAGACTTCATCGATGCCGACTTCCCTTTCGTTGGTCGAGTATGTCATAGGGGGTATGAGCATGCAATCCGCGGGCTGATTTCTGATGGAAGATCACAAGAGGACAAGAGGAATTGAGGAGTTCAGCAAGAGGAGTTGAGATGGTGACGTTTCTTCGATACTGGGGGCCGGTGTGTGGATATGCCGGGCTCATTTTTTATTTATCCGCTCAGTCTCATCCTGAAGAGCATTTGCCGTTCGTCAGTCGTTTTAGTGATAAGGTCTTGCATGCCTTAGAGTACGCGGTACTGGGGGCGTTGTGCTTTCGAGCTCTTCATGGAACTCTCGGTGTGTCGTGGAGACCGTGGGCGGCTCCAATGGCCATTGTTCTGGCCTCTTTATATGGAGTCAGCGATGAGATTCATCAGTCGTTCGTTCCTTTTCGGTATTCGCATGCGCTCGATTGGGTGGCCGATACCGTCGGAGCCGCGCTCGGAGTTGCCGCTATGCATCGGCTATTGAGCCTCAGACCGGTGAGTTCGATTCCGGAAGCGCTGCCGTAGGGCCGATCAAATACGTGGTGTTCGTGACAAGTCGCGGTATGCTCGCTATAATTTGCTGCGTATGTCGTCGGCCAACACGATCCCTTCCAAGAGTCCGTTGTCTCCGCCCGATCAAACACTCATCGCTCAGACCGTCGAGACTCGTCTTCCTCCCGGCCTCGTCTTGAGGACTCTGACGCCATTGGCGGGAGATGCCTCCAATCGGCGCTACTATCGAGCCGCCGTTGCCGGCGGGCCACCCCATTCTGTGATCGTGATGCAGTTGGCCGAGCCGGAAGGGTTCAAACAGTCTGAAGAGGCGGTGAGCGGCGCGGCGCATCAGATCTCCGAACTGCCGTTCGTCAACATCATGTCGCATCTGGCCAAAGCGAACGTGCCGGTGCCTGCGCTCCACTACTATGATCAGTCCGCAGGGCTGCTCTATCTGGAAGATTTCGGAGATGTGACGTTGGCGGAGGCCGTCAGTCAGGCGGATGCGCCGAGCGTGGAGTCACGGTACAAACAGGCCATCAACGTGTTGGTTCAGATGCAGGTCAGCGCCACGACGCCGGCGGATCCTCGGTGCCTGGCGTTTCATCGCAGTTTCGATGTGCCGTTGCTGATGTGGGAGTTCGATCACTTCCTTGAGTATGGAGTCGTGGCGCGCAGCGGCAAGCCGTTGCCCGATGAGGGCGCCACGGCCATACAGCGCGAGTTCGAAGGGATTGCGGAACTACTGGCCGGGCAGCCACGCGTCTTCGCGCATCGTGATTACCATTCTCGCAATTTAATGGTCGATGGACAGCGGCTCGGCGTGATCGACTTTCAGGATGCCTTGATGGGACCGGCGACCTACGATCTTGCCTCACTTGTGCGGGACGCGTATATTCAGCTCGACGAAGCCCTCGTTGACGATTTGGTGGGGTATTACCTCGATCAGCTGGCCGAACGGCGTTTCGTCTGGACCAATCGCGCCGCGTTCCGACGGCTGTTTGATTTGACGAGTATTCAACGCAACCTGAAGGCGGCCGGCCGGTTTGTCTACATCGATCGGGTCAAAGGTAACCCGAAATTTCTCGCCGATGTTCCCCGTGTCTTGAGTTACGTCAAACGCAATCTTGAAAAATATCCGGAGCTGGATACACTCCGGAAGCACCTCAGCCCGCATGTGCCGGAACTTCAGTGAGCAGTGAAGGGTGATGAGTGAGGGGTAGAGAGATGAAGTTCGGGTTGAGCGGCTTGTCCCCTTACCGTTTACCCCTCACCCCTCACCGGTTCGCATGAAGGCCATGATCCTTGCGGCTGGTCTCGGTACCCGCCTGAGACCGCTGACAAACACCACTCCTAAACCGTTGCTGCCGGTCGGCGGAACGCCGCTCATCGTCTGGAACCTCCTGCTGTTGAAGCGGCATGGGATCCGCCAAGTCGTCATCAACCTGCATCATTTGGGTCCGATGATCGAACAGGCATTGGGCAACGGATCGAAATTCGGGATTCGGATCATGTACTCCCATGAGCCGGTCATCCTGGGCACAGGAGGCGGGATTAAACAGGCCGAGCCTCATTTTTCGGGAGAGCCGGTTCTAATCCTCAACGGAGATACGCTCGTGGAAATGGATCTTGAGGCGCTCCGCGATTTTCACCGTACCAGCAACGCAGCGGCGACGTTGGTGTTACGGGAGGATTCGGACGCAGCCGGCTGGGGGTTGGTTGAAGTGGGAGACCACAATCAGATCATACGCATCACGGGAAAAGGTCTGGGGGGTTCTCGTCCGACGGTACCGCGCATGTTCGCGGGAATTCACATCTTGCATCCTCGGCTACTCCGGCAAGTGCCGAAAGGGGTGGCTTCCTCGATTATCGATCCCTATGTGGCCGCCATCGAGCAGGGAGAAACGGTGCTCGGCTATGACCTGCAAGGGTACTGGTCGGACATCGGAACAGTCGAGCGGTACACACAGGCAGAAAAGGATGTCCGAGCCGGACTGATTCGCTTGGAAGACCGGCAGCCTTTCGCGCCGCGATTTCCGCGCAAGTAAGCAGAGGTGGAGCTCGACCGCGACGCGTCACCGATCGCCGGCCGCCTCCTCGTCGGTCCTATTTTTGCTGTTTGAGTAACCGAGCCAGATAGGTTCGCTGGAGCTTGAGCGAATCGGCGGCCTTTGTCTGATTGCCTTCGGCTCGCTCCATCGCGCGCGCGATGATGTAGCGGCTGTGTTGCTCTATCGATTCATGGTAGGGCAGGTTCAGATACGGCAGTGGCGCGTCTTCACTTCGACGGAGGAAGGTGTCATCTGCCAGTAGTGCCAACATCTCCGGTTCAATGGAGTCTTTCGGGCTCAAGACGACGGCGCGCGCGATCACATTATCCAATTCCCGAATGTTCCCCGGCCATGGATAGCGGGTCAAGGCATCCAGCGCGGCTGTACTCAGAGCCATGCCCGGTCGTTTCGCATCTCTCGTATGTCGATCCAAAAAGAACTGGGCCAAGGCCGCGACATCTCCTGATCGTTCGCGGAGCGGCGGCAGGGTCAGGGTCACGACGTTGAGTCGAAAATAGAGATCTTCACGGAACTGCCCTGCCCTCACCGCCTGCCGAAGATCCTTGTTCGTGGCCGCGATGATGCGAATGTTCACCGAGACGGTCTTGGTGCCGCCGACGCGCTGAAACTCGCGGTCCTGCAGGACACGCAACAGCTTAGCCTGCAAAGGAAGAGACATATCTCCGATCTCGTCGAGGAAGACGGTCCCCCCGTCTGCCATTTCCAGCTTGCCCTTCTGCTGTCGGTCGGCCCCGGTGAACGCCCCTCGCTCGTGTCCGAACAGTTCGTTCTCCAGCAGCGTCTCCGTCAAGGCGACGCAGTTGATGACGATGAGCGGCATGGCGCAACGATGGCTCCACTGATGGAGCGATCGAGCAAAGAGTTCCTTGCCGGTTCCGCTTTCGCCCAGCAGCAACACGCTCGCGTCGGACTTGGCTGTCCGTTGCGCCGCTTCCACGACGGATCTTACGGACGGGCTGTTTCCAACGATGGACGCGTAACGGCCGTCCACTTCCGAACGAAGGTAGGCGACCTGGCGTCGCAGCGCATCCCGCTCCAAGGCTTTGCGAATGACGATCAAGAGATGGTCTCTGTCGAGGGGTTTGGTCAGGAAGTCGTACGCCCCTTCCTTCATGGCCTCCACCGCGGCTTCAATGGATGCATGCGCGGTCATGACGATGACAGGAATATTGTCAGACGGCTTCATCTGGGACAGACGCTTGAGGACATCAAGCCCCGACACTTTGGGCAGTGTGAGGTCCAGGAGGATCAGCTGCGGAGACTCATGAACGATTTGGTCAAGCGCCTGTTGCCCCTCGGTGGCCACGACGGTCTCGTACCCGGAGGCGTGGAGCCGGTCCTCGAGCATCATGACGATGTCGGGGTCATCGTCGACAATAAGAATTTTGGCGTTCATGCTTCAGCTCGTGAAGCGTGAGGCGTTAAACGTGAGGCGAGGGTCTCACTGCATGGTCAGGCGACCATTCTGTTCCATCACCTGACGCCTCACGCCTTACCCCCTCACGAATTCTCCATGACATTGATAACCAGCCCCGTCAACGGCTTCGGATAAAAGTACGTTGATTTGTGCGGCATTCGCTCGCCCGCAGCCGCGACGGCTTGCACTTCACTGACCTTCGTGGCGTTGAGCAGGAATGCGCCCGTCCCTGTTCCGTTGGCCACCCAGTCCAAGGCTTCGTGGTCATCTTTGGTGTAGAGAATGGCTTCTTGTTCCTGCTGCGTCGGGCAGAGTCTGGTCACGATCAGTTGTTGCAGCAGAGAGACGTCGAGTTTGGCTCGAGGTGATGCCTGAGTGGAAGGTCGATGAGCCGGCTTCAGCGTGAGGATGAAGTAGCGATCGTCACCTTGTCGCGTCAGCCCGAACACCGGGGCATGCTTTCCTTCCGTTCGCAAGCTGGTCAGGAACTGTGAGCGCACTTGCTGTTGTGTGGATGTACTAAATGGGAAGTCTCGAAAGTCGAACAGGTCGCCCAGTGCCGTCTTGATCTGGTCCGAAGTAGGCAACGGGGTGGTCGCCACTCGGTGCGTCGGCAATACCGTCAATCCGGGATCTTCAAGCGGAGTGAGCAGCATGAGCACCGAGTCGTAGGGTTGCAGCCCGGTCTGAGAACCGGCCTGCTGTCGCCGGAGCTTCTGATAGTTCAACGCCGTTTCATAGCGATGATGACCGTCCGCGATGAACAGCGGCTTGCTCTGCATCGCCTCGGTCACCTGTTTCAGCACAGTTTCATCGTATACGGCCCACAGGCATTCTCGACAGCCTGCATCGTCTTGAAAGTCGTAGCGAGCCGGCGTGCCTTTCACCGAGGTTTCCAAAAGTTGGATGATGGCGCCGAGCGGATCGGAGTAGAGGGACCAGATCGGGCTGAAGTTTGAGCGACAGGCTTCGATCAGATTCAGACGATCAGTTTTTGCCGCGGCGCGTGTGTTCTCGTGAGGGTAGATATGTCCGGAGTCGAGCGCCTCCAGCTTTGCCAGCGCCAGGAATCCCCGAAGCACCTTCTTGGGGGCATCCGGAGCGGAGTAGGGAGGAGCATATTCAATCGTGTGATAGTAGACGGCCGGCTCTTCGTCGCGCTTGAGGATCCCCTCCTTGAGCCAGGTTCGCAGCGTCGCGGCTGCGCGGGTATACCGGTTGCGGGCAGGACTGTCACCGGTCTGATCGAGCCCCAATTCCATTCGGATAATATTGTGGGGATGGCGGTCGTGAAGACGTGTCTGTCCATTTGCGTCGATAATGTCGTATGGCGGGGCGACTACATCCTTGATCGTGCCCACGAGCGTCTGGTCGTACAGCATGCCCTGAAACGGAACAATCTGTGACATGAACAACCCCTTGGCAATCTCGTGACAGCGACGACGGTTTGATGGTGACAGGAGAGAGCGGGATCCTTTCGCTCTACGCCGTGCCGATCCTACGGCCCAGCGTCCTTTCAGCCGGCGGGAAGACAACTACCGGTCACGGGTAATCATATAATCGGCGGCGACCGACAGCGCGCGCCGTGCGGTACTATCGTCGAAGCGTTCGAGCTCATGTTTGGCGGCGGCGATATAGGCGCTCGCGCGATCCATCGCATAGGCAATCGATCCGAAATCGGCCATCAACAATAAGATTCGTTCAAGATCGGCGGTGCTGAGCGTCCGAGTTTCCATTCGGTCCTTGATCATCTGGCGGTCCTGCTCTGAGCAATGTTGCAACAGATGCAGCAGGGGCAGCGTCGCTTTTCCCTGCCGGAGATCCTGGCCGATCGATTTTCCGAGCGACTCGCCGTTTGCGATGTAATCTAAGGTATCGTCGGCGACTTGGAAGGCGATGCCAAGGTATTGACCGAAGCGGAACAACGCCTTCTGTTGCGTGTCCGAAGCCTCGGCCAGAATGGCGCCCATGCGGCAGGCCGCCGCAATTAAACTGGCAGTCTTGTGCTCGACGATCTTGATGTAATCGATTTCCGGCATCGAAGGGTTCCCGTTGTAGTACATCTGCAGGACTTCACCTTCCGCCATTTTGTTACAGGCTTCGGCGAGCACTTCATTGATGCCTTGGCTCTGGAACTCGACGACTTTGCACATGGCCTTCGTATAGAGGTAGTCGCCGACAAGAATGCTGATTTGGTTTCCCCACACCTTACGCGCGGTTCTTCTGCCTCTCCGGAGATCGGCGTCATCCACGACATCATCGTGTAACAGGGTGGCGGTATGGATGAATTCCACGATGCTGCCGAGCTGATGGTGCTCGGTTCCAGGATAGGCGCAGAGGCGAGCCGACAAGAGGAGAAGCAGGGGTCTGAGGCGTTTGCCGCCACCGCTCAAGATATGGGCGGCGACCGTATTGACCAGCGTCACGCTGGAGTCGAGGTTCTTTCGGACTCGATCCTCCACACCGTCCAGCTCACCACGGTAGGCCTCCCACACATCCGACATGCTATGCAGGGTTGCGATCGCTGGACTTTGTGCCATGCGGCGGATGGTATGGCAGCCGAGGAAATAAAGTCAAGCCAATGAAAGAGGTACAAGCCCATCGCAACCTTGACAGAAGAATGACCCATCCAGTAAGGTCCAACCGTGACAATCGGCTGAGATTCACCTTGGGGACTCTTGGGGACTATGGAGTCAAATTCGCCCAAGGATTCTCGCTCGCTTCATTCTCCATCCAATTGGGAAACTCTTAATTTTTGAATGAGATAGCCACATGAGCATTCCCGGTTTTCCCCGCCGACAAGGGCTCTACGATCCTCAGCACGAGAAGGATTCCTGTGGGATCGGCTTTGTCGTGAATATCAAGGGGAAGAAATCCCATGACATTGTCCGAAAAGGACTTCAAGTATTGGAGAACCTTACTCATCGCGGAGCGCAGGGCTGCGATCCCTGCACGGGAGATGGAGCCGGAATTCTTTTGCAGATCCCGCACACGTTCCTGAAGCGGGTCGCAGGGGATGCCGGCATATCATTGCCGGAACTCGGCGAGTACGGAGTGGGGCAGTTGTTTCTGCCGCCCCATGCAGATTCCAGACGGCTATGCGAGAAGCTGTTCGCCGAGATTCTTGTGGAAGAAGGCTTGCGTCTGCTGGGTTGGCGCGACGTGCCGGTCAAGAGCGATCAAATCGGTCCCCAAGCGCGAACGACCGAGCCGTTCATGCGGCAGATCTTCATCGCGCGAGAGGCATTAAACGACGCCCAGTTCGAGCGAAAACTCTATGTGCTCCGCAAGCGGGTTGAAAAGGCCGTGGCAGAGTCGGCCATTCAAGGACGAGAACACTTCTACGTCTCCAGCTTGTCGGCCAACACCATCGTCTATAAGGGGCTGCTGTTGCCGCATCAAATGGCGGCCTATTACCAGGACCTTACCGATGAACGGATGATGAGCGCATTGGCCTTGGTACACTCACGCTTCAGCACGAACACCTTTCCCACCTGGCCGCGGGCCCATCCCTATCGGTACGTGTGCCACAACGGGGAGATCAATACGCTGAAGGGGAATGTCAATTGGATGAAGGCTCGACAGGGCCGGCTCCATTCCGAGCTGTTCGGCAAAGACATGGAGAAACTGTTCCCGATCGTCTCCGAGAACCAAAGCGACTCGGCCTGTCTGGATAATGCCCTCGAATTTCTGCTGCTCGGAGGCCGTTCGCTCCCACATGCCATGATGATGTTGATTCCCGAACCATGGGTGGCGAATGCCCAGATGGATTTGGATCGTCGAGGCTTCTATCAGTATCACGCGGCGATGATGGAGCCGTGGGACGGGCCGGCCGCCGTCTGTTTCACCGACGGCAAAATGATCGGCGCGACATTGGATCGGAATGGCCTGCGTCCCTGCCGCTATCAGGTGACAACCGACGGTCTCGTGGTCCTGGCATCCGAAGCGGGTGTCTTGCCGGCTGAAGCGAAAGATATCCGCATGAAGGGCCGGCTCCAACCGGGCCGAATGTTCCTCGTCGATACGGTGCAGGGTCGTATCATCGATGACGAGGAAATTAAAGCCGATATCGTCGGCCGCAAACCCTATCGCAGTTGGGTGATGCAGTACGGTGTCTCGCTGGACGAGTTGCCGGAGCCGCAAAATGTCCCGCAGCCCGACCACCCGACGATCCGTCAGCGGCAGCAAGCCTTCGGCTACACGGTCGAAGAGCTCAAGATGGTCATCACGCCCATGATCGTGACGGGCGAAGAAGCGATCTCCTCGATGGGCACCGATACCCCGTTGGCGGTGTTGTCCGATCGGCCGCAGCTCCTGTTCAAGTATTTCAAACAGCTCTTCGCGCAGGTGACTAATCCCCCCATCGACCCGATTCGCGAACAGCTCGTGATGTCGCTCGTGACCAACATCGGCCCGAAGCCGAACTTGATGGACGAATCGCCGGAATCTTGCCGCCGCATCAAGGTGCAGCAACCGATTCTCACGAACGCCGATTTGCAAAAAATCCGCGGCATTTCCGATCCGCATTTTAAGAGTAAGACCCTCCGTATGTTGTTCCGCGTCGCCGAAGGGCCGGATGGACTCGGCGAGGCGGTCGACGAGCTGTGCCGGCAGGCCTCGCAGGCCATCAAGGAAGGCTACAAGTTCCTCATTTTGAGCGATCGTGGCGTCGATGAACAATGGGCTCCGATCCCAAGTTTGCTCGGTATCTCCGCGCTCCACCATCACCTGGTTCGTGAGTGCACGAGAACTGAAGTGGGCTTGATCCTTGAAACCGGAGAGCCTCGCGATGTGCATCAGTTCGCTTGTTTGATCGGTTACGGCGCCGGGACGATCAACCCGTATCTGGTCTTCGAATCGCTCGTCGACATGGAGCGTGACAACTATCTGCCGGAAGGACTCGACGCGCAGACGGCGGAAGGGAAATTCATCAAGGCCATCAACAAGGGCCTGCTCAAGATCTTTTCCAAGATGGGCATCTCGACCGTGCAATCCTATTGCGGCGCGCAGATCTTCGAGGCGATCGGATTGAATCGTGAGCTCATCGACCGCTACTTCACCGGGACGCCATCGCGCGTGGAAGGGGTCGGCATCCGCGAGATCGGCGAAGAAACCTTGCGCCGACACCGCACTGCCTACGAACCGGCAGCGATCCGCCAACTCGATTTCGGCGGCGAGATCCACTACCGCATCCAGGGTGAGCATCATAACTGGAATCCGGAGACGATTTACAAACTGCAGCACGCCGGCCGCTCGAACGACCCGAAAAGCTACGCCGAATTCGCGCAGATCGTGAACGATGAGAGCAAGCAGCGGTCGAACCTGCGCGGCCTCCTGGATTTCAAGTTCGCTCCCCAGCCGATTCCTATCGAAGAAGTGGAGCCGGCCAAAGACATCGTCAAACGCTTCAACACCGGCGCGATGTCCTTCGGCTCGATCAGCAAAGAAGCGCACGAAACGTTGGCGATCGCGATGAACCGGCTCGGCGGCAAGAGCAATACGGGCGAAGGCGGTGAAGATCCCGAGCGGTTCAAACCCTTGCCCAACGGCGATTCGAAGAACAGTTATATCAAGCAGGTGGCCTCAGCCCGATTCGGGGTCACGGCGCATTACCTGGCGAACGCACGGGAGTTGCAGATCAAGATGGCGCAGGGCGCCAAGCCCGGAGAAGGCGGACAGTTACCAGGACACAAGGTGGACGAAAACATCGCGCGCTTCCGTTATGCCACGCCGGGCGTGCAATTGATTTCGCCGCCGCCGCATCACGATATCTATTCGATCGAGGATTTAGCCCAGCTGATCTTCGACCTGAAGAATTCCAATCCCGATGCCGGTGTATCGGTGAAACTGGTGGCGGAGGTCGGCGTCGGCACCGTCGCGGCCGGTGTCGCCAAGGCCCATGCGGACAAGGTGCTCATCAGCGGTGATTCCGGTGGAACCGGGGCATCCCCACTGGCTTCCATTAAATATGCTGGGATTCCCTGGGAACTTGGGTTGGCCGAGACGCACCAGACGCTCGTGCTCAACGATCTGCGCGGACGCATCCGTGTCGAAACGGACGGCCAGATGAAGACCGGCCGCGACGTGGTCATGGCCACGCTGCTGGGCGCCGAGGAATATGGATTTGCAACAGCTCCACTCATCGTCGAAGGCTGCATCATGATGCGCAAGTGCCATTTGAACACCTGCCCGGTCGGGATCGCGACGCAGGATCCGGAATTGCGCAAGAAGTTCGACGGCAAACCGGAACACATCGTGAACTATCTATTCTTCGTGGCCGAAGAAGCGCGGCAACTGATGGCGAAGCTCGGTTTCAGGACGATCAACGAGATGGTCGGCCGTGTCGACAGGCTCACGATCACCAAAGCCGTCGACCACTGGAAGGCCAAAGGGTTGGACCTCACGCCTCTGCTGACGGCTCCTGATGTTTCGGCGGATGTGCCGCGCTATTGTGTGCAGAAGCAGGACCATGGTCTCGCCGGCATTCTCGACAACAAGCTCGTTGAGCTCTGCAAAGCGGCGATCGAGAAGGGTGAAAAGGTCAAGCTGGATCTTCCGATCAGGAACATCAATCGGACGACCGGCACGGTGCTCTCGAGCAAGGTTGTGAAGACCTATGGGCCAGACGGATTGCCGGAAGACACGATCTCGATCAAGTTCTCAGGCTCGGCCGGTCAGTCATTCGGTGCCTTTCTCGCGAAAGGCATCACGCTGACGCTGGAAGGGGAGTCCAACGACTACATCGGCAAGGGATTGTCAGGCGGCAAGATCATCGTCTTCCCGCCGAAGAACATTCTCTATAATCCGGAAGAGACGATTTTGATCGGCAATACGTCGCTCTATGGGGCGACGCAGGGCGAGGCCTATTTCTATGGGATGGCGGGTGAGCGGTTTGCCGTGCGGAACAGCGGGGCGCATGCCGTCGTCGAAGGGACAGGCGATCACGGTTGTGAGTACATGACAGGCGGCGTGGTGGTGGTGCTCGGCAGGACCGGACGTAACTTCGCGGCCGGCATGTCCGGGGGAACGGCGTTCGTGCTGGATGACGTGGGGACATTCCAGAGCCGCTGCAACACCGGGATGGTCGAATTGGAAGCGGTCACGACGAAGGAAGACAAGCAGCTGCTCCACGGCTTGATCACCAAGCACTTTATGTACACGGGGAGCCGTAAGGCCAAGCAAGTCCTTGATGCATTCGAGGCCGCCTTGCCGAAGTTTGCGAAGGTAATGCCGGTGGATTACAAGCGAGTCTTGGAAGAACGGAAGCGGAAGGCGAGTGCTGTGCATTGAAGAGTGAAAAGTAAAAGGTGAAAAGTTAAAAGTTAAAGGTAGGGGATAGGCGAGTTAGGAAAAAATGGGCGATCCCAAAGGTTTCATGAAATATGCCCGTGAGGGTCCGAAGCGCAAGCCGATCGAGCTGCGTGTGCTCGATTGGAAGGAGATGTACGAACCGATCTCCGAAGATAAACTGAAGATCCAAGGCGCGCGCTGCATGGACTGTGGTGTGCCGTTTTGCCAAGGCAACACCGGCTGCCCCGTCGTCAATCTGATCCCGGAATGGAACGATCTCGTCTATCGCGGCCGTTGGAAGGACGCGCTTAAAGCTCTGCATACGACAAACAACTTTCCCGAGTTCACCGGCCGGCTCTGTCCGGCGCCCTGCGAGGGCGCCTGCGTACTCGGCATCAATGAAGATCCGGTTTCCATTCGTGTCATCGAATGGAACATTGTCGACCGGGGCTTCAACGAAGGCTTCGTGACGCCGATCCTACCGGTCGTGAAAACCGGCAAGTCCGTGGCAATCGTCGGTTCCGGTCCGGCTGGGCTTGCTGCCGCACAGCAACTGGCTCGTGCCGGCCATGACGTGACGGTCTTCGAAAAAGCCGATCGGATCGGCGGCCTGCTCCGCTATGGGATTCCCGACTTCAAGATGGAGAAGTGGGTCATCGACAGACGGTTGGAGCAGATGAAAGTCGAGGGAGTGAAATTTCAAACCGGCGTCACCGTCGGCAAAGATATCACAGGCGAACAGTTGCGCCAACAATTCGATGCGGTGGGCCTCACGATGGGAGCCGAACAGGCGCGTGAGTTGCCGATCCCTGGACGCGAGCTGAAGGGTGTGCATCTCGCAATGGACTATCTCACCCAGCAGAATAAGCGCACGGCAGGCATCTCTTTCAGTGACGAACCGATTACAGCAAAGGGCAAACGGGTGGTCATCATCGGCGGTGGTGACACTGGGTCCGACTGTCTCGGCACCACGCACCGCCAAGGCTGCTTGGAAGCGCGCCAATTCGAGTTACTGCCGGAGCCGCCGCCTCAGCGCGCCGAGTCAACTCCATGGCCGCTTTGGCCGATGCAACTACGCACCTCGCACGCCCATGAAGAAGGCTGCGACCGGCAATGGAGTGTCTCCACAACGAAGTTTACCGGCCACAATGGCCATATCACAAAACTCCACGCCAATCGGGTCAAGTTTGAAAGTGGAAAGTTTGAGCCGATGCTTGGTACCGAGTTTGAGATGAATGCTGATCTCGTGCTGCTGGCCATGGGGTTCACCGGTCCCGTCAGGAACGGCTTGCTCGACGACCTGGGTGTGAAGTATGACGCGCGTGGGGCGGTATCAGTGGACGAGCACTTCATGACCAACCTCGACGGCGTCTTTGCCGGCGGCGACACCAAACGCGGCGCCTCGCTCATCGTCTGGGCCATCGCCGAAGGGCGCAAAATGGCGGCAGGGATCAATCAGTATCTGCATGCCGGCAAGTCGGCAAAGCGGCGGTGAAATGACGAAGAAAGACGACGACCTCGCCATAGCCAAGAAGAAAAGCCTCCAAGATTATGTCGATCGAAGAAAAGCTGCATCTAATGGACGAACTCTATTTGGAAGGCGGCTCAAGACGGCTCTCTGGAACGGTACCGACGAGAACGGGAAAAGGGTGTTGAGGAAGTCAGGCGCAGGTGGCAGCGCCTTCGAGAACACTACCTCTCATCCGTTTCTCGCTAACATTCATCCAACCTCATCATCGGCTCTTGTTAGATAGAAGACAATTGCTGACATGGCTGAAAAGTCAGCGGATTACCCACCACAGCCGCAACCAGCCGACTGGAATGCTGATTACCAAAATCTGCTTTCGGCTACGTTGAAGGCGACACCCACACAGCGAATAGCCTGGCTTGAAGAAGCGCTGAAGCTGGCCTATGCCACCGGAGCCCTAAAGCCGAGACGGATGCTAACACAGGAAGAATGGGATGCGATGGGATCATAGCAGCAATCATCCGATGGTGAGGCCTTAATCGTTCAGCTAAATGCATAGACAAGACCCCAACGCTTAAGATTACATGCGGTGCTCTCAACGTCGTGCTCATAATCTATGGCCGTCGATCTATACATAATCGGCACTTTTCATCCATTACAATGTGGCAGCGCGGACTGTATGCAATCCTCTGTTCAGACGTTCGAGGCTGAACTTCGAAGGCTCTGCGGATTCTTTAAGATTCAACGCATTGCAGAAGAGATGACCGAGGATGGCCTTATTCATCACAAGGTCGAGGAGACAATTGGACAGCGTGTTGCGAGAGATATGGCCGTTTCCTATCAGACTGTGGATCTCTCGGTAAAAGAGCGTCACTCACTTTCGATGGATGACTCGGTGGTTAGTGCGACCGTGATGCGTTGGAGCATTTTTGATGGCTCGCCATTTCGCGAAGCCTTTGATGATCTTGCTGATGGTATCCGTGAGCGTGTCTGGATAGCTAGACTATTGTCAGGAAAGGATTGGCCGATTCTCTTCATATGCGGGTCCGATCACGCAGTTTCTGTGCGAAGAATTTGTCGTGGCCTCGGCATGGAGGCTAAAGTAGTTTACCGAGACTATGAGCCCTAACATGGCGGGCGTGCAGCCAGCTATTGGAAGGTTCAGAGCCCATCTGCAATGCAAAAGTCTTCAAGAATCATTGATTTCACCGACTACAGCCTACCTCGTTGACAGCGTTCCATTCGAAAACGTAGCCTGTCTCCCGTTCTACCACATTCAAAAGTCCAGAGGAGGGCTATCATGGCGGCTGTTGATTATTTCCTCAAGATCACCGGGATTGAGGGTGAGAGCAATGATTTGAAGCACGAGGGGGACATCCACCTGGATTCGTGGTCTTTCGGAGGGACGCAAACGGGTGGCGAGCATTTCGCCGGTGGTGGAGGCGCGGGAACGTTCTCGGCGCAAGATTTTCATTTTACGACGAAGCTCAGCAAGGCCTCGCCGAAACTTTTTCAGGCCTGTGCCACTGGTGAACGTTTGAAGAATGCGACGCTGGTGGCGAGAAAGGCAGGCGAGGGACAGCAGGAGTACTACAAAATCATGTTCAGTGACTGTTTGGTGTCTTCCTATCAGCAGGGTGGTGCTGTCGGATCGGACCTCATTCCGACGGATCAGGCGTCGTTGAGTTTCGGGAAAATTGAGATTGAGTACACAGAACAAAAGCCGGATGGGTCGCTCGGAGCAGTTGTGAAGGGCGGCTATGACTTGAAGCTCAATAAGGCTGTGTAGGAGAAGCCGGTGATCCGATGCCTGACAATCCACCTCACTCAAAACTGGGATGGTGGTGTGGATTGAATTCTGCTTAAGCAAGAAGCATCGAAAGCGAAGCGACTGGCCAGAATGTGTTCGGGAAAAACAGAGAGAAGGCGCTTACGCGGCGACGGCGCTGAGAGTTGATTCTGCCTCAACAGATTGGCTCGAAATAGCAGATCCTTCGCGACCTTCAATAAGGTCAGTGACTTGCTCACGGACTCCCTGTGCGTACCGAAGAAACTCGATACCGAACTGGTTGTCTCTGTGCCAGCGTACGATGGAGACTTCGACGGCTAGCGGAGATTCTGTTTCAGGGGCTTCGATGTGCAGCGCAAGGTAGCTCCCTGGAGTCAGGGCCACGTTGCTTTGCATTCTGCAACCTGTTGCAGAGAGATCGAAGAGGGTCCCTTCACCTGCGCCGTTGTCGGTCTGGACGCTGGCGGGGTACCGGACATATTTTCTGGAGCTGCATCGGAGCTGCATATCATCCTCACTACTAATGCCTGTATCGGCAATGCCGAGAAAAACTTGACAGGCTAGACCAGGTTGCCTTTCTCTCTTCGGCTCCTCTAAACTTCCCCGGTTCCCTGCTTCTATCGTGCGTCGAATCTTCACAAAGGAGAACTGAGCCGTGTCACAAGCAACCTATCCTCGCAGTCCAAAAGTTTTACTCGACGGCATTGCTCACTTGGGGAGGTTTATCGACAAGGTTCGACTGCGCGATGCTGGGAAAATTCAGGACTACAACTACATCACGGTCGGGTTT
The DNA here is from genome assembly GCA_963711905.1 of uncultured Nitrospiraceae bacterium. GTDB lineage: Bacteria > Nitrospirota > Nitrospiria > Nitrospirales > Nitrospiraceae > Nitrospira_D. The sequence goes on from CAVQFZ010000001.1 coordinate 328,939, forward strand.
GATAAATATCTGGTCGATTTCCTGGGCTTCGATGCAAAGGCATTTGAGCAGCGGGTCTTAGCCTGTGGGACTGATGAGGAGTTGCTCGCCTGGGTGAAGGTCAACGGTCGAAAGCCATCCGAGCAGGAGATTGCGCAATGGTCGCAAGGGCTTCTTGTCTCAGGTCCAAAAGATGAGACAGGCCGTCAGCGGTTTCAAGGCCGCCTGAAGGATATCGCGGCAAAGCGTGGTGTGCCGGTTAGTTCCCTCCCACCCGTTACGACCTGGGCTGACGTGATTGAACTTGACGAGGACCGACTGTAAAGGTCCGAGGCATGAACCGGGCCGTCGTCATTTGCGTCTTCCTTGTGCTGGTGCTTGGGCTGCCACTTCTGGGAGTGCTGTGGGCCGGTCAGCCGCTCGGACGCTATCTTGAATTTCCTCCGCGTACCCATTATGTGCAGCATGAACCGTTCTCTTGGCCGGTGTTCCTCACGCTGACAGTCTTGATCGTCACATTCCTTGGGCCAATCCTCTTTCGGATCATCGTCTCAAACCATCAGCTATCAGCAGATCACCAGCGCTTGCAGAAACGCTCCACGCTCGCCTCGCTGAGCGGGCGAAGCGGGCTTCACGACTCACGTTTCACGCTCCCCTGGTGGGGTTGGCTCGGAATCGGATGGACGGGGCATTGGTGGGTGGTGGCCTGGACGCAGATTTCCATGGATGGCGGCGGTTCAAGAACATACATTCACGCCGCTGTGGCTCGGCTACATCGTGACCGTGAACGCCGTCACATTCGCCCGCACCGGCCGGTGCATAATGCTCCATCGCCCTCGCTATTTTTTGTCGCTGTTCCCCTTGAGCGCCGCCTTCTGGTGGCTGTTCGAGTACCTGAATCGTTTCGTGCAGAACTGGCATTACGTCGGCGTTGCAGAGCTGTCGGCCCTTGAGTACTTCTTTCAAGCCACAATTCCATTCGCGACGGTGCTGCCGGCTGTTCTCGGTACGGCGGAGCTGCTGACGTCGTATCCTGCTGTCAGTACGGGTATGGATCAATTCAGACCGATACGCCTCTACAATACGAAGCAAGTCAGCTGGTCGCTTCTTCTATTGTCATGTCTCGGATTGTTCGCCATTGGACGTTGGCCCAATTACCTATTTCCACTTGTCTGGGTTGGACCGCTGTTGCTCGTGGTCTCGCTTCAGGAATTGGCCGGGAGGCCGACTGTCCTGTCATCACTCGCGCAAGACGATTGGCGGGGTGTGTGGATATCGACGCTGGCAGCCCTGGTCTGTGGATTCGTTTGGGAGCTCTGGAACTGGAAGAGCCTTGCCCATTGGGAGTACGCCATTCCGTTCGTGCATCGGTTTCAGCTGTTCGAGATGCCGCTGCTCGGCTACGCGGGGTATCTACCGTTCGGTCTCGAATGTGTGGCGATTGCCGATCTTTGTTTGAGTCGCCGGTTTTCCGGAGAAGTGGAATAGGAGTGATTGCCGACTATAAGTTGGCGGTCTTAGCGGGCCGCCACTTACGGCACATTGAGGAGCGAGCGTAGGTTCTACAGTGAGGGCAGCGTCAGCAACTTCTTCATTTGGCAGTGTGCAAGAACGACGTCGGGGGCGCGCTGCAGGGCCTCATAGTAACTCCGCTCATATCCGTCACCGAGTTCCGAGGGGCGAATGAGCGTCCGCACCTCGGTCAACAGTACCGCCACATCGTCGACGGTCAGTTGCTCGTTCCCATCGAGCAATTCGTCGATACGGACGACCATGTTGGAAAGCGGATGCAGCCAGGTAAACCACGGATCGTTCATCACCAACTGTAAGAGTTGGCCGGTGGAGTCCACTCGACCGTAAATCCGCTCATAGGTCAGTTGTTCCGCGACGATCAGGGTTTTATGCAACCCTAAAAGCCCATGCCGGACATCCGTCAAGGTTCGACGGAGCGGGTTCACTTCTCGCACATGCGTTTGTTTTGATGAGATAGCCATAGGAATAATTCTACCAGGTCAATGAAAGAATTGGGACTCAGCGCCGGTCCTCAATATGGTTGGCGCCACGATATGTCCCTTATCGGATATCATGAGCTTGTTCTGTAGTGGTGGTAGTTTATTGTGATGCTCAGGTTCAGTGCCCAATTCCAGGCTTTCCTGTCTGGTTGGACTGCCATGCGGCAGACCGGAGTCAGCGTCATCGTTCATGTGCAGCTGAGGATGGAGAGACGGAAGCCCGCTGTCGGGTCTGATCCCGGGTAAACGTGTCGTCCGAGGAAATGCTTCTCCGAGGGTCTAGAAGATCTCCATAGAAGGAAAACAGCTCACCGGTCAAACGGGCTGCGTGGTCGGGATCGGTTGGAAGTTTTCGCCGTATGTAGTCATTGAGCACCAGGCCTTGGGCGGTCTTATGCACATGAGGCTGGTCCAAGTTCATACGGTAACGCTCGACTGCGTTGGCGACGCGGCTGATGAAGACCACGGTGCCGTCTGGTTCCAGCCGTTCAACGATTCCCACATGGGTCAGGGGATCGTTCAACTGGCCGTCTCCGTTGAAATCCCACGTGTTATCGAAAAACACGAGATCGCCGGGGCTGACGTTCGGTCCTCGATGAAATGTGCCATGCTGCCGCACGTGGTTGTGGATGAGCCGGACGCCATTTCCCTTCGGATCATTGAACGCTCCACGATACAGATCAATACCGTGCTCCAGGAAGATGGCGCGTGTCACCCCTGCACAGTCGTAGGCGATACGTCTGCCTTGGCTGGTAATAGCCCGTACTCCGACCAGCCTCGCCGCAGCCTCGACGATGGCTGATCGGCGGGGAAGAGACGTCATGACGGAAGTAGGCTGATCGACTGCGGCAGATGTATGAGAATGCTGGACCAATGCAGGCGGTTCATGAGCCACAACCGTATCTGCCCAGGTTGATGACGCAACGGTTTTATTATTCAGCTTCTGTGCCGGCTTGCTGCAGCCCACGAGAGTCGCGATGCCGAGCAGGACTATGATCAGATGAAACGGCATCAAGGGTTACCGTACGTTCACAAATCGGCCTTCGGCCGTTTGTCGGAGTGTGTCGATATCTTCACGTCGAGTGACGGAGAGCGGCACCGTATGGGTCAATTCTTCGATGAGCAAATCGGTGGTGAGCGGAGTTTTTTGGTGCAGCGCTCGATACAGGGCTGCAACCACCGCCTGTTCGATCTCCGATCCACTGAAGCCGTCGCTTGCGCTCACGATCTTGCCGAGATCGAACTTCTTGCTGTCCTGCTTTCGGAGGTTCAGATGAATGTTCCAGATGGATTCACGTTCGGCATCATCCGGCAGATCAACGAAAAAGATTTCGTCGAACCGTCCTTTGCGTAAGAGTTCAGGTGGCAGCGACGACAGGTCGTTGGCCGTGGCGACGACGAATACGTCCTGTTTTTTTTCCTGCAGCCATGTGAGGAACGCGCCGAAGAGTCGACGGCTCAATCCCGCGTCGGCGTCGCCGCTTCCTCCGCCAGCGACCATCGCCTTCTCGATTTCATCGACCCAGAGGACGATCGGAGACAAAGACTCCGCCATCTCAATCGCTTTGCGGAAGTTCTTTTCCGATTCGCCGACGAACTTGTCGAATAACCGGCCGGCATCGAGCTTGAGGAGCGGAAGTTTCCATTCTCGCGCGATGGCTTTTGCCGCAAGCGATTTGCCGCAGCCCGGCACGCCGACCAACATAATGCCGCGCGGCGGGGTGAGATTGAGCGATTTCGCTTCGGCGGTGAACCCGACTTGGGCGCGCTCCAACCAGGACTTGAGATTCGTGAAGCCTCCCAGCTCAAATCGGTTGTCCTCCAAGGGATAATATTCCAAGAGACCACCGTCCTTGATCGCCTGCACTTTACGCTTCAGGATTGTTTGGACATCCTCGGCAGAGAGTGTGCCGCGTTCCACGATACATTGGGCGACGACCTGGCGGGCTTGATGGAGCGTTAAGCCTTGTAAAGCACGAAGAATGACGTCGGACTCCTGAGACGAAGGGCTGTTCTCGGCCTTGGCCTCGCTGATCGAACTGAGAATGCTTTGCACGAGGGTCGTGGAGCGTAGACGAGGAGTTGTGCGATGTCCCAATGATTGGAGCAAGCCGCGCAGCATCGACCGCAGTTCGTCCCGATCCGGCAGTTTCAGATCGAGTCGCACCGCAAGTTTGTCGAGGTCCAGCGGCAGCGTGATCGGCTGACCTGTCAGCACGCAGGTGGCCCGTGATCGGTTATAGATGGCTGCAACCTCCCGAAGTTGTCGGCAGACAGCGGGATCTTGCAGATGTGGCCCGAGATCCTTGAGCCAAAACACCGCTTCGACTGTCAATCCATGAAGGTGCTGAAGGACTGCCAAGGGGGTTGCGGTCATCTTACTGAGTGTTGCGCCTTCGTCGGCGCGGGTGAGCCCTCTGGTGATGGACCACTCGAAGAGCGGCATGCGCTCCTGTGCCGTGACCGATTGTAGTAAGGCCAGCACTCGCTCCTCCTCCACCGTTTCAATGACGACGAGAGGATGGGAGGAGCGGATCAGAGTGCGGAGATCGTGGACGCTGGTCGACAGAGCCATCGGAGGGAAATGCTAGCACGAGGCTTCGACCGGACCAAGGAAACCGGCGATTGTGGCTGTCGCGCACCGAAGATTTATGTCTTGGCTGGGTTGGCGAGTGCCTTGTTGATTTCGTTGATCAGACGGTGCTCGATCTCGTTTGTTTCTTCGTGGCTGACGCTTAAGATGCGGCCTCCCTGTGCGACCCGTTCGAATTCGGCTTTCACGCCGACTTTCGTCAGATTGTCGGGAAGAGCATGAAGGGAAATGAGGTATTGATTCCGCGAGCCCGTCGCTTCGAGCGACGTCGGGTTGGAGATCTTACGCTCAGTGATATAGACCGCGCGTTGATCGGTCTTGACGCTGACCTTCAACTGATACCCGTTGCGTGCCAGCGCCTCTTCAACGACCTTGGCAACGGCCGGCATAGGCCGAGGGAGAGTATCGGATTGCGAGCCTTTCTCCTCGATTTTGAGGGATTCCGTCATCTGGGCTGCCATCATTCGTTTGGTCTCAACCAACTGCAGCTCCAGTTCTTCGGTCTGGCGTTTGGCCTCCACCTTCGTGGCTTCCGTGGTGCTCTTAGCGTCGCGAAGTTCTTGATTGAGCAGATCGATCTGCTGCTGCATCACCTTATTCCCGTCCAACAAAGAGCTCAGGAGGGCTTCTTGCTTGATGACTTGCTTCTTGAGGGTCTCATTCTCGACGCGAAAGGAGTTGTTGTCGTCTGGAACGCAGCCGGCGGTAAGCATCACCAAGGCGGCCAACATGCCTAATGACCATGGACCAAGGAACGTTTCATTGCGCACGCGATGGCCCTCCCGGTAAAGTTGTGAGATTATCTACGGTTCAGGCCGACTTGTCCACGTGGTATTCGGACGTATCCAGCTTCCTCTGTTCAGTTAAAGACTAGGGCCGGTACGATCGAGTCGTAAAAAGCAGCCATTTTCTGTAAGGGATGAGATGACGGAGGTCTAACTTGCGCTTGCGGCTCATTGGAATGTAGCATGCCCGTGTCATGACTGCTTTGATTCGGAAGACCTTTTCAGTTCCACCTCTTGGCTGTAACTGCTCGATCATCGGCGATCCTGTCACGAAGCAGGCGGTCGTTATCGATCCTGGCGGCGTTCCGGAGCGAATTCTCCAGGAAGTGCAGCAGCTAGGTTTCACCGTCAGCCGCATTCTCCATACGCACGCCCATCTCGATCACTTTCTGGCTTCCAGCGAGATCAAAAGAGCGACCGGCGCGGCGATTTGCTTGCATCAGGACGATCTCGAACTGTGGAAGAACCTCGAACTCCAATGTCGGGTCTTTGGGGTTTCGTATGTGCCGGCCCTGCCTCCTGACCATTGGCTTACCGATGAGGAAAAGGTGATGTTAGGGCAGGTGCCGATCGTGGCACTCCATACTCCGGGCCACACGCCTGGATCGATGAGCTTTCATGTTCCGAACGACAAACTCCTGTTGGCCGGGGACACACTTTTCCGGGGAAGCATCGGCCGAACCGACTTATGGGGTGGCAACTTTGAGACCATCGAGGAATCGATACGCGAACGACTCTATACCCTCGATGAAGCCACTACGGTTGTGACTGGTCATGGGCCGGACACTGAAATCGGTATTGAAAAGGAATCAAATCAGTTTATCCGTGTGTGACGGCATGGGGAGGGACCATGGCTTCATACAAGCTGCTGGCACTCATTGCGCTGCTCTGGTTGCTGCCGGTTTATTCTGTCGTCCCCGAAGAACCTTCCGGCTCTCATTCTGATCTCGTGAAAATTTCCGAGGTGACGGTCCGTATGTCGGATCATGGTCCGGTGGTACTCTTGAAGGCCGAAGATCGGGCGATTCCGATTTTTGTCGACCTCACAGTGGCCCTCTCGATTCAGAGCGCTCTGAACGGGGAAAAGCTGCCTCGGCCAATGTCGCATGACCTCATGCACACGATCCTAGACGCCTACGGTGGAAAGGTGACGCAGACGGTCATCACGCTGAAGGGTGGCACATACTATGGGGCGTTGACTGTGGTATTCAACGATCAGGTCAAGGTGTTTGATAGCCGATCGTCCGACTCAATTGCGTTGGCCGTCCATTTCAAGGCGCCGATTCTCGTGGGGCGTGACTTGCTGGAATCAGCCGGGAAAATCCATGAAAAAGAGAAAGGCGCGGAGCTGTAGGGGAGGCTATTCCTTAACCATTCGCTCTTTGAGACGCTCAATTCGCCTCTCGGTCGATTGCTTGATAAAGATCATGTTCTCGGCGAGATGTTGCTGGGCATTGATCTTCCCTTCATCACGCCGTTTTTGCTGATCCAGTCCAAATTGCGCGATGATCGGTCCGTCTTCCTTGTTGAGCTCTTTCCAAATTTCGGCACAGCGCGATTGTTTGGCGGATGGATATTTGTCGCAGGGCGGGTCAGCAGCCGATGAAGCCGAAGCTGTTATGGTCAAGCTGATGATCAGGGCTGAGAGGTTCCACCAAGATTGATTCATGTCGCGCTCCACTGAAATAACTGTTCGCCAATCGAGGCACCATACCACAAGCGTCGATATCGCGCAGACCCTGCGGACCTATGAGAAGGATGCCGACATCTTTCTCAAGCATTGGGGAAAGAAGAAGTACAAGCGGCCGCCGCTGTTGACTGAATGGCTGAGACTCCTCCCGGCACCCGCAGTTCTGCTCGATCTGGGTTGCGGCGCCGGACAAGATTCCCGCTATCTTGCAACGCTTGGTCATCGAGTAATTGGGCTGGATCGGACCCTGCCGCTGTTACAGTTCGCGAAACAACAGACGCCGTCCGTGCCGTTTCTGCACGCCGACATGAGATCGCTTCCGATTCGAGCCGGTACTGTGGACGGAATATGGGCAGCGGCGTCATTGATTCATCTACAGAAGAGAACCGTAAGCAGCGCCTTGACCGCGCTTCGGCACCTAGTCAAACCAGAAGGACTCTTCGCCGCGACGTTTACCTATGGCGGCAACAGCCGCATCAAACGCACTGGCTGGATGCCCGGCCGCTATTTTAGCCGATGGAAAAAAGACGAACTGGCACGGGTGTTCCGTCGAACAGGATGGACTGTTCTCTCGTTACGAGTAGTGAGCAATCAGGAACGGAAGGGGAGGTGGATCAATGTGATGGCTAAGAGAGCGGGAACCTAAAGTTCAGTTTATGAAATCAAAAAGTTGCCAAGGAAAATCTGTGGGGTCGTGCGAACTTGCGTTAGGAATCTTGTGCCAAGATCAAAAGAAGCGCTCTCACAGTTTTGTCACTTGATGAGGTATGCATACTGCGGCTGAAGCTGCACCAATCTCTTAAACGCTGCCATCGATTCGGCCTCTTGGCCACTCTTTTTGTACGCGTGTCCCAAAAGATAATATGCCTCAGATTGATCTGGGTCTATACCGGCTGCAGCTTTCATATAGTCCATTCCTCGAATTGGATCCTGGTTGCTTACCAGGAAACCAGCGAAGTTGCAGTACAGATTGTAGTTATAGTATCGATATACAAAGGGCTCAATCATCTGAACGGCTAGTGCCGGATTGCCGTTACGAACCGCATAACCTGCGACGGTCATTGCAAAATAATAATCCGTCGGTTCTTGCTCGAAATAGTCCTTTGCGAATTTCAAAGCAGGTTTGAAGCGGCCCCCGACGAGTTCATTACTGGCCAGCCACTTTTTCAATAATGAATCCTTGGCTCCTCGCTCAACTAAACTCCTCACTGTCGCCTGAGCATCCGGACGCAAACTTTTCAGCTCAACCCATGGTACTCCAAACGCTCCTTTATAAACCCACATCGAGACTGATTCACCGGGAAGGACGGTCTGAAATCGAGCTTCGTCAACATGTAAGTACTGCTCTGAGGATGCCGCATCGCGAAGAGCCACTTTTATCCATCCTGCGGGCCACCAACGTCCAAGTCGTATAGGTTCTTCGGATACTTGGATAACGTCGGCCTGTAGTGTTTGCGGAGGTGCCCCTTCGAGTTCGCCATTCAAATAGATGGTCACGCCGCATGTTATGAATATCAGAGCAGTAACATCCCCAATGTGAAGCAGAGGCTTAAGTGCCAGCCATATAGGTTTTTCGGGAGAAAACCTTGCGACTAGCCGTATCCCTAAGACAAGGAGACAGAGAACGATCATGAGGGTGTTGACGATACCTAGTATAGGCCACGGGTTTAGCAATGGATGGATCTGTTGCATGGAGATCGCCCAAAAACAAAGGGCGATCAACCATCTGGAGATGAGACCCCAGCGGAACAGATTGGGAATAACTTTCTTAAGCAGACCAAACCCCATCATTTATCACCATAAGCGTCTTATGCTTTACCTAGTGTCCTGCTTGAGACGATCGTATGCTTGAACGCATGTCTGGAAGCGACTAGTATTGCCCACTCTCTCGTAAAGTTGACAAAAGTCTTGTATCTCTTTCGGATCCTCATATGCGTTCATCGCAAAGGCGACCTCAAACTCTTTCAGTGCTTCAAGAACGCGATCCTTCCTTTTGTACAGGCGTGCCAGTCCCTTGTGAGGGGTTGGGCTTTCTGGATCCACCGTCAGACTACTACGTAACAACGCTTCTTGGTCCTCGTCATTGCCTAACCACTCAGCCGCCCACGCCTTTCGCTCAAGGTCAGCTGGCCCAGCCGCTTGAATGGTGATCATTCGCTGAAAAACCTCGATTGCTCTGTGCCGTTCATTCAGTTTCAGAAATGCCGATGCTAAGGAAGCAGAGGCTGCCATGTTGGCAGGGTCTGCGCGGAGGGCTTCCTTCATGAGTTCCTTCGCCACAAAAAACCCCTGTTTGTTTTTTAAAAACTCATACAGCGCCACGACATAGAAACTATCAGTCGGAGCAGCTCTAAACGCTTGTTTTTTAAACAGATATTCATTGGGAAAGTTCTGTGTAAACAGCCATGAAGACCTGAAATATGCCTGTGCCTGGAACGGGTTAATTTTCGTGGCTTCATTGTAGGCTTCAAATGCCTTATGTGGTTGCCCCCTTTTTTCATACATGAGACCTATGGTGAGGAAGGATTCTGAAGGATGGTCTCCATCCTGGATAGCGCGACGGGCTGTGCGAATCACACGGTTGGCTACTCCTGCATCATAGATCCGCAAGACACGGAGGTAATGTGCGAGCAAAGCATAGGGCCTCTCACTCCGCTTGATCCTTTGCAGATCTCCAGTTATCTCCAACATGTTCAAAAATGAAATAAGGTTACGAGCAGCTGTTCCGGTTCTAAGTGCCCTATTAAGAAAGACGAAAGGGTCTCCTTTTGATGGGTCTCGAGTTGCAATCAAGGTTGCGAGCAACAGCGCGTCATTATTATCCGGATAGATAGCCAACGCTTGTGCCGTGTATTGAGATGCCCATACGAAATCTCTGCGGTCATATGCTATCTGAGCTAGAGCATTTTTGGTTTATGTCTTTACATAGCCTGAGGACGCGAAGTAGCGCATGCATTCGTCGGGGGTGAAGCCGTCAAGCAGCCTCCCAATTTCATTCCAGAGCGCGTCCACGGTCCGAGGGGCGGCTTTGCGGAGCAAGGCTTTGAGTTTGGCAAACAGTTTTTCGATGGGATTGAGGTCGGGGGAATACGGCGGGAGATAGCGGATGCGTGCCCCCCCGCTTCAATGGCCGCTTTCACTCCCGCCACCTTGTGACTCCGTAAGTTGTCGGCGATGACGATATCACCAGGGCGGAGCGTCGGGCATAAGAACTCCTGGACATATTTGAGGAACAGGGCGCCGGTCATGGCCCCATCCGCCACCATTGGAGCGGAGAGGTCAGCATGACGCAGCCCCGCCACGAAGGTGGTGGTGTGCCAATGTCCGTGCGGGACAGAGGCGACGCACCGTTCACCACGCGGGGCGCGTCCGTAGCGCCGTGCCATGTTCGTCGACGCCCCCGTTTCATCCAGAAAGACCAGCTTCGTGATGTCCAGCGCGGGTTGGGAGGCCTGCCACTCACGCCGTGCGGCTTGCACGTCGGCGCGCTCTTGCTCGCTGGCGTGTAGGGTTTTTTTTAAGGGTGAGCTTCCATTTATTGAGTTGATGCCACAAGGCGGGGACCTTCATCGCAATCCCGTGGGCCGCTAATCGAGCACACATCTCCGCAAGGGTCAGATCGCCTGTTTCCTTCAGCCACGCCCGCAGTGTCGACTCCATCCCGACCAACCGGGACTGCCGATGGCCTCCAATTGGGAGACTGCTCCGCTGACCCGTCTGCGTGAGCCGGTTCTGCACCTGATACACCCAGACCCGGCTGACTTCAAATCGGGCGGCAATGGCGGTCGGACGCTCCCCACGTTCCAAGGCTCTCAACACACGGTCCCGTAGATCCTGCGAATAGGCATCCATCCTGTTGCCTCCATCAAGAAAACAATGGAGGGCATTCTACAGAATGTATACACTTAAATCACAAAATGCTCTAGTGATAAGAGGCCTTCAATGCTTTGAGGGTTCCTTTGAAGTATCTGTTCGGCAAGTTGTATTGCGGAAAGATAATCGCGGCGCAGAATGGATAAAAGTAAGGGAGGAGTTTTCCCATCACTCTCCATATGACGAGCATAGTCTGCCCGGTATAAAGTGGCGGCACTTCCGTATGCTCCCATTTCGTAGAATGAGAATGCCTTGACGCTCCGCCTCTCTGGCCCAAGAAGAATCGGATTGATTTCAGACAGGCGCACAATCAGGTATAAGGCTAGAAGTGCTACTCCTGTCGCTAAACAGCCCAAGAGCAGCAGTAGCCTCTTGTGGCGCAGAAAGACTGAGACGAGTTTCTCTATAAAGGGTAAAGCGATAGGGGCTGGAATTCCGTATGGCAGAAGGGTGGACATTAGAAAACCATACCAGAACAGAACTCACTTGCAAGAAAGCCCTACGTTGGCGAGCGGTCCTGCAATGTGTATATGGTCGGTGAAATGTAGTATTGGATCTGTGGGTATCTCCTCGCTGGTTGCAGGTTAGCTACATGAAGTGCAACAGCAATCGGCCTGTACGGAATCCGGATGCGAAGGAATGGGGTCTGGTGCTTAGCGTAGGCTAGCTCATCGACCGGAGGCTTCCGCCGCTGATTTTTCTTCCAGTGTGACGTAGACCTTGTCCTCGAAAGTGTAGTAGCCGCCGTCGTCTTTGTCGGCTGAAATGCATGCGTGGGAGAAGACGATGGCGCAGCCGAAGATATCGCCAAGGACCCACCAGGACCAGGTTCTCGTCAGAGCCATGGTCTTTGGTTCATACCCTTCTTTGGTAATGACAGCCTGGTGGTCCTCTTTTCGGTTGAGAGAGACAGTTCCCGGCGCCAGCATGTGGACGCGGTCATCAACCACGACTTGGGCCTCGAGTGGTGTTGTGAAGATCGTGACGGACTGATGGTCGCCGTGCCACCAGGTACCGCAGCCGGAAAGCGAAATAAGCCCCAAGAGCAGAGCGATACTCCCAAGTCGTAATTGGCCGGCCCAGTGCGTCATAGCGATCTCTCCACGCAAATAGGTATCCTGCGAGGCATTTTTCCACTGACTAGGCTGTTCTTCTAGCGGATTCGCAAATCTTGCAGGAGGGGTTCAGACAGCAGAGATGGTGGCTAGATCTTCATGGCTTCGTTCACTTCATGCAGGGTCGCGCCGGCGACTGCGGCGGCTCGCTTGCTGCCGGTCTCCACGATTTCTTCGACGCGGGATGGATGTTGAGTCAATTTCGTGCGCGCGTCCCAGATCGGCGTCAACTGCTCCACCATACGATCCGCCACGAGTTTCTTGCAGTCGATGCACCCGATTGCGGCGGTCCGGCAGTCTTTATTGACCTGGTCTTGAATCGCCTGTGGAGAATAGATCTTATGGAATTCGTAGAGGGGACAGAGGTCCGGATTGCCTGGATCGGTCCGTCTGACGCGCGCTGGGTCGGTGACCATGGTTTTTAGCTTTTGCCGGACGACCGGCTCGGTGTCCGACAGGTTGATCGTATTGTTGTAACTCTTGCTCATTTTCCGGCCATCGGTGCCGACCACCTTGGGAAACTTGGTCAGATGTTCCTTCGGTTCGGGGAATACGGCTGTCTTGTAGATATCATTGAATCGCCGAGCCAGCTCTCTCGTCAGCTCCAGATGGGGTAGTTGATCTTTTCCCACCGGGACAAAATCCGGCTTGTATAAGAGGATGTCGGCGGCCTGTAAAACTGGGTAGCCGAGAAAGCCGTAGGTCGTGAGATCTTTCTCCTTGATCTCGTCTTGTTTCTCCTTGTAGGTCGGGTTGCGTTCGAGCCATGAGATGGGAGTCATCATCGAGAGCAGGAGGTGCAGGATGGCATGTTCGGGAATACGGGACTGGATGAAGATCGTGGAGCGTTCAGGATCGATGCCGCCGGCAAGCCAATCGATCAGCATCTCGCGCACGAACATGCGAATGCGGCTGGTGTCGGCATAATTCGTCGACAACGCATGCCAATCGGCGACGAAGAAGTAGCAGTCATATCACTTCTTGCAATGCCTTCCAGTTTTCTAAAGCACCGAGATAGTTTCCAAGGTGCATGAGGCCGCTGGGCTGCATGCCGCTGAGTACTCGTCTGCGTGCTGTGCTCATTCTATGACTCCTGGACGGAGACCGAGCGCTGTCGACAAGATCGTCCCGGATAGACCCTTGGCGAAGGTCCCGGTGATCGTGTGAATAATGCCCAATTCTTTGTCGAACACGATGAGCCCCACCAGGATGAGCATGCCATAAGGCTCCAATCGCGTTAAGGCCATAGCCGACTTCGGCGGCAGCAGTGCCGTCAGGATCCGGCCACCGTCGAGTGGTGGGATCGGAAGCAGGTTGAACAATGCGAGAAACACATTGATCATCACGGAATAGAGCGTCATGACGGCGATTGGGCGAAACAACATGGTTGCGAGGAGGCCTGAGGACTCTTCAGCCTCGCCGGCGCTGCGAGGAGACAAGGTCGGTTCGAACGTCAAGATCAACGCTAAGAGCAAGGCACTGGCGACGGCGAGCAGTAGATTCATTCCAGGCCCGGCGGCAGCCGTGAGCGCCATGTCGCGCCGAGGCCGGCGCATATTCCGAGGATCAATCGGAACCGGCTTGGCCCAGCCAAACAGAAAGCTTCCCGGCAACAACACGCACATCAACGGCAGGATGACGGTGCCGAACGGATCGATATGGGCCAGTGGATTGAGGGTGAGCCGTCCTTCACGTTTCGCGGTCGAATCGCCGCATTTCTCCGCCATCCATCCATGCGCATATTCATGGAGGACCATCGCGAACAGCAGGGGGAGCCCCATATAGGAGATTGTGTGAAGGATCTGTGAGAGGGAATTCATAGGCGATCAGTCCAACTGCACAAACCTACCCTGTTTCACCTGCAGAAGAAAGAGCGGTCGCTGCAGGGAGCCGTCCGGTCCGAAACCGGCAGGTCCGGCGAGTGTCGGCAAGTTGCGCTGCGTCATGAGGAAGTCGTGGAGCGCTTCGCCGGAGGTGGCTCCGTGGCGGACTCCTTCGAGGACGACTCTGGCTGCATCATATCCCTGCATGGTGAAGAGCGACGGGGTTGATTGAAAGCGCTTGTGGTACCGCTGCACGAACTCCTGCACGGCGGGATTCGGACTGTCGATGAAGAAGCCGTCCACGAATGTTGCACCGTCGACTGTCCGATCGGCGGTGCGGGCAAAATCCTGTGCGTTCCAGCCGTTGGTGCCCAGCAGCGGCGCTTTGATGTCATGAAACGCCAGCTGCGCGGCAAGGAGACCGATCTCGTGCGAACGACTGGGGATGAAGATGGCGTCAAATCCAGGAGTATAGAGAACACGCTTTTCGTTGCGGCTGAGAGGTTTGCCGGGCTGTCGTGGCGCTCCCACTGGAACCGCCAGCCCATACTTTTTCAGGTCTTCGGCCTTGAGCCGTTGGATCTGCGGACTAAAATCGGTTTCTCCTTCCTTAAACGCCTCCATCGCAATAATTTCGCCGTCGAATCGACGCACCTCCTGCGCGAAGAGCCGGGCAAGTTCTCGCCCATAGACAGTGTCGGGGTAGATAATGCAGAACCGTCGATAGCCCTGGTCTTTCGCCGCATAGGTCGCAATGCGCTCGGCCTGCATGGCGTAGGTCAACGAGGTGCTGAAGAGATAGTTGCCCAACCGGCGGACATTGGGGAGTGTCGCCGCCGGCGTAATCAACGGCACTCTGGTCTTTTGCGCCATTTCAGCCATGACAGGAAGATTTTTTGACAGCATCGGACCGATGACGGCGAGCGGACGATCGTCATGAAGCAGCGTTGAGAGATCGTCCAAAAAGCCCTGCCGGTCGGCGTCATGATCCTTCACGATCAACCCAACGGATGGGGTGCCTGGCTGCTCACGAGCTCGTTCCACCGCCAACTGAATCCCCTCCAAGACGTCATTGGCGAAGGCGGACAAGTGTCCGGACAGCGGAAGGACGGCCGCAATAAAATACTGGTTGGCCTTCACTCTCGACTTGATGAGTTCCAGCGATTCGTTTGCCTTCGGGACGGCGGGATGAGCGGGAAACGCAGCGAGAAACTGCCGAGTCTCCCGTTCTGCCAAGTGATCTTCGCCTCGCCCGATGTAGTACTCGATCAGTCGAAGAGACGCGAGATCCCCGGGATATGAACGCGGATAGGCATCCCGCACCCGGTTCAATCCTTTTTTGTCCAGCTTTTCTGTGATGAATTGACGAATCTGCTCCCGTGTCTCCGCCATCTGTGCGTCGGAGCTGCCGGCCATGCCCTCCAGCAAGATATGGATGGCACGGACATAGTCTCTCTTGTGAGCGAATGCCTCGGCAGTCAGCTGTTGTGCCTCACGTTTGGTTGTGTCGTCAGGTGCCGTTGTCCGTACTTGCGCTAGTAACGGCAACGCCAGGTCGATATTGCCCATCGCGGCATGGGCGCGGGCCGACAGGAGCTTGCCTCGGTCCAGGAGGTCGGATTCGGGAAACTCCGTCTGGAGTTGGTTCAGATAGCGGAGCGCTTCTCCATAGTCCTTCATCCCGTAGAGCGCGGCGCCCAGCAGCAGGTAGGTATCATCGAGGTGTTCAGGTGGTGGAGCAGTGGTTAAGAATCGACGCAGGACTGTGGCCGCGGATTCCGGATCGCCTTTCTCGATCAGATGCTTGGCCTGGTTCAAGACCGGTGGAATGGGAGAAAGGATTTTTACGGGATCTGCCGCCTCTGCCTCTCCTGATTGAGCCTGCATGAGGCCGACCCCGAGCACCAGTGCAAAAGCAATGACGGCCACCAGCGTCGGCCATGCAGAAATGGAAGAGGGGTTATGAGCGTGGGCGAGCATGACGTTCGACCGATGGTAGGCCGTAGGCAGACTAGTATCGGAAAGGGTGCGACCTGTCAAGGAGAACTCCCGTGGCGTCATTGTACTGATGAAGGTAGTCGGCTATAGTTTGTCATCCGACGGCCATGGCTGAACCAACGGCACCATTGCTGGACCCCCTTCTGGAACGGTATCTCAGAGAGCTGCGGATCGAAGGCGGGCTGGCGACCAATACGCTTGAGTCCTATCGGCGCGACCTCTTTCGTTTGCAGCGATACTTGAGGCAGCATCAGCTCAGCATCGGAGACTCCGTTCCACCGCAGACGATACGGTCGTTTCTCGTATCGCTCAAACAAGAGGTCCTCGCGGCGTCATCGATTGCCCGCCTCCTCTCGGCGATGCGAGGGTGGTATCGCTTTCTGGTTCGGGAACACCTCGTGGAGACAAGTCCTCTCCGTGATATGACGACGGTGCGTCGGCCGGTCCGATTGCCGAAGACGCTGACGCACCAGGAAATGACGGCGTTGCTGGAGCTGCCGGCTCGCGATCGTGCCGAGGATCAACGCGACCGCGTGATGCTGGAATTGCTGTATGCGGCGGGTCTTCGTGTGTCGGAGCTTGTCGGGCTCAGCCTGTCGCAGATCGACGTGAATCTGGGCTGTGTGCGAGTCGTGGGGAAAGGCGCCAAGGAACGGGTCGTCCCGATCGGACAAACTGCGGGCAGGATGCTGGTTGATTACGTGGAACAGGTGAGACCGGCTCTCCTCAAAGGGCGATCGTCCCGCGTCCTGTTCATCAGCCGGCGAGGACGGGGACTCACGAGGCAGGCATTTTGGAAGCTGCTTCTGCAGCGAGCACGACGCGCTGGTATTTCCAAGCCGATTTCGCCGCACATGCTGCGCCATTCTTTTGCCACGCATCTACTGGAAGGTGGAGCCGATCTGCGAGTCGTTCAATCCCTGTTGGGTCATGCAGATATTGCGACGACTCAAATCTATACGCATGTGGAAGGCAGTCGGTTACGACACATCCATCGCCGATATTTCCCACGGCAGCGTGGTCGACGGCGGACACGCGTAAAAAATGGATGAAGCGGTGAGAATAGTTAGAAATCAGGATATTGTGAAGCTGCACGAACAATATGCGAACCCGTTGACAAGGCAGGATGGAATTGATACGCTCCGCGCAGCTTGCTAAGAAAATCGGGCGGATAGCTCAGTTGGAAGAGCGCTGCCCTTACAAGGCAGAGGTCACAGGTTCAATCCCTGTTCCGCCTACCATTCAAGTATAGTGGGATGCGGAGACAGGAAGTGGTGCTTGCCGTGCTGGGAATGAGTTCCTAATATGCAGGGGTTGATCGGCGACCAACGATTTCGTCTTGTCGTGCTGCTGTTCTGCCATCGATAGATTTGCGGGGCCGTCGTTCAGCCTGGTTAGGACGCCAGATTGTCAATCTGGAGGTCGCGGGTTCAAATCCCGTCGGCCCCGCCATTTTCTCCAGAGTTTGGTACAATCCACTTTGCCAAGAACTCATGAGCGCTAAGGAGGGAGCGTAGAGACTCGTATGTTTCAAACCGGCCCACTGGGAGTCATTCTGTCGCTCGGGATCGTGTCCAAGGTGGTCCTCGCGCTCCTGGTCTGCTTTTCGATCGCGTCATGGGCCATCATCTTCTACAAATTGGCCGTATTTCGCACCGCTGATGCAAAAGATCGTCATTTTATGTCCCTGTTGCTGCGGGCCAGAGATGTGGAGGAAGTCACTCGGCACGCGCAGCAGACGATAGGGAGCCCCTGCGCGAAGATTTTTCATACCGTGATTCAACGGATCGGCTACATCCCCACCGGGGTGAATGAAAACGGTTCCATCGCATACGATCGACATGTGATGGAGCGGACGGCGGCCCACCTTGCTCAAGGTCAAATCGCCAAGTTGGAATCGTTTCTCCCGTTTCTTGCGACGACCGGAAATATCAGCCCGTTCGTGGGCCTCTTGGGAACGGTGATGGGTATTATCGACTCGTTCCGGGAAATCGGCACACAAGGCACGGCCAGCATTGCGGCTGTGGCTCCCGGCGTCTCCGAAGCCTTGATCGCGACCGCAGCCGGACTGTTTGCCGCGATTCCCGCCGTCGTCGCCTATAATTATTTTCTCGTACGTATCAGACGGTCCGCGATGCACATGGATTCGGTCGTGGTGGAGCTCCTGGCCTTGATTCCAACCAAACCGAGACCTGTCGCTCCGGTTCCCGTTGGAGCGAAGGGATGATCTTCGAGGCGAGGCAGCGTCGATTTTTAGCGGAAATCAACGTGATTCCGCTGGTGGACGTGGTGCTGGTGCTCCTGGTGATCTTTATGGTCACGGCACCGATGCTCTATCGAGGCATGGACATCACGTTGCCGACTTCAGCGTCGAACACGATCAAGCCGGAGATCCGAGCGGTGCTGACGATCGAAAAGGATCAACGCCTGTATCTCGACAAAGATCAGGTGAGCGTGGCTCAGCTGGAGCGCAAGCTGCGCGTGATGAAAGAAGGGCATGCCGATGTGTCATTGTATTTGCGCGCCGACCGCGACGTGCCATATGGAATTGTGGTTCAGGTGATGGATGGAGTCAAAAAAGCCGGCATCGAGAAACTCGGCATGGTGACTGATCCCACCGGACCTGAACGTGTCAGTGAGGGTACACCATCCCAACACAACCAGTAGGATAAGGTCCACAGTGCAGGCTTGGGCATCGGCCGGCATGGTCTCGGATGATGAATGGCAGGCGACACTGACTCGTCGCTTAGGCCTTGCCGTCGTCGTCTCTCTGGTACTGCATATCGGCATACTGGCGATGGTGGGCTGGGTTCGACTGCCGCGACATGGCGAACGGCCCCTGGCGACCATTGAGATTTCTCTCGCGAGTCTGCCGACCCTTCCGGAGAAGGCCGTTGAACCCCAGAAAAGTCAGCCGATCAAAAAAGAGGTAGAGCGACCCAAACCGGTACAGCAGCCCAAGCGTATCGAGCAATCCAAACCCATTGAACGGCCCAAACCCATTGAACAGCCCAGATCTACTTCTCCGGTGAAAGCGGCTCCCGTGTCTCTTCCGCCTGTGACGGCCGCCTCCGTTCCTCCTCCGGTCGCTCCGGTAAAATCGTCGAATGATCTCATGCGCGATATCATGAAAGATATTGAGTTGCCGCCGGATGCCCCAAAGCGCGGCGACATCAGTCCGGAGGACAAACCAAGGAAATCACCGTCGATCAAGCTGCCGGATGTACCGGTCGTCACGGAAACCAAGGAAGCAACGCAAAAAAAACTGATGGCCTCTGCTCAACCCTCATCCTTGACGGAAGATGTGGCGAAGGAATTGGACGAGGAACTGAAGAAGATCAAAAAACTGGAGGTGCCCAAAGCAGCGCCCCCGGTGGAAGTGCCGTCAAAACCTGCCCCTCAAGTTGAAGCGAAGGCGCCGAGCGTCAAGGCTGTCGACGCCACATTGAAGGTTCCAGGGATGGCTCCGGGTTCCAATGCGTATCTTGGGCTTGTGCGACAGCGAATCAGCAATTCTTGGAACGCTCCGCCCCTGGATTTGACCAGCCAAGCCTACGTCGTTGTCGTACAGTTCAGACTGCATAAGAACGGAACGGTCACCGGTGTGACGATCGAGCAATCTTCAGGAAATGAGTATTATGATTTGGCTGGGAAACGAGCTGTTCTCAGCGCAAACCCATTGCCGGTGTTTCCATCTGATGTCACAGATCCGTATTTCGATGCCCACTTCACTTTTACCGTCGGAGAGCCGCAAGGATAAACCATGACGTTTCGAGCTGTAGTGTTGATCGGTCTGTGTGTGTCGATCGGCGTCGCCTGGATCATCGAATCCGGTGCCGCCGACGTGTTTCTTGAGGCAACCAGACCAGATTTTCAAAAGATTCCACTTGGGATCGTCGGGATTGAAAACGTGGGTGGATCGGAGTCACTCGAGGGACGTGTGAAGCTGGGCACGCGCATCGAAGAAGTGCTCAAGACGGACGTGCGACGCTCGCAGGTCTTTGCCCTTGTCGATTTGCCGAGTCTCGGCATCAAGGTCAGTCATCTCGGGGCGGAGCCTGATCCCTCCTTCAAACAAGCCGCAGAGAACGGGCTCTCGGTCATTGTGTGGGGGAAGGCGGGAATCAAAAGTGGGAGCAAGGATGCCGATCTCAGCATGGATGGGTACGTGTATGATGTAGGGAGCAATGAGGTCGTGGGCGGGAAACGATATGTCGGCTCCACGTCCGTCGCCCGCCTCATGGCCCATCGTTTTGCGGATGAGTTGGTCTTTCGCTATACGGGAGAACCGGGAATCGCACGGACGAAGATCGCCTATGTCTCGGAGCTGGGGACGGCGCGCGAGTTGTTCGTGATGGATTACGACGGATACGAGCCGCGTCAGCTGACGGCCGACGGGTTCTTGAACCTGATGCCTCGTTGGTCGCCGGATCGCCGGTTTTTAGTCTTCACGACGTACCGCAATCGGAACACGCAGAATATCGACATGATTGAGCTGGCCACGGGAAAGCGGTGGACACTCGTCGCGCAGGGAGGGTTGAACATCACTCCGACTCTGTCGCCGGATGGGAATTCGCTGGCCTACGCATCAAGCCATGAAGGAAACGCCGAATTGTACCGTTTGGATACCCACACGAAAGCCGTTCAGCGACTGACCACGCATGCGGCCGGGGACTTGTCTCCCTCGTGGTCTCCATCGGGCCGGGAGCTCGCATTTACGTCTGATCGAAGCGGTGGACCGCAAATTTTCCTCATGAGCGCGGATGGATCCAACGTGCGTCGCTTGACGTTTGATGGAGACTATAATGCCGCGCCGGCCTGGTCGCCTCGAGGAAACTGGATCGCCTACGTGTGCCGGACTCCAAAAAAAGAGTACAAACTGTGTGTGATCACTCCCGACGGCCAGAAGCATCTGCAATTAACGACAGGACTGGGAGTGGATGATTCTCCGTCTTGGTCTCCGGATGGACGGCATCTTGTCTTCAGTTCGACAGTGGATGGGAAGAGTCAGATCTACATGATCAATGCGGACGGGAAAGACCTCGAGCGCATTACGTTCAGCGGGACTCACAATAGCGCACCATCCTGGTCCCCGGCATCGTAAATATCCACGAAGGCATTGACGGCAATCGTCCTTCGCTGTAAGAAAAAGGGACGACATTTCACAGGAGGGAGGGAATCCAATGAAAACGTTACCAGCCAGTTGCTTGCCGTTGATTTTGGGTGTCATCGTACTGGGAATTCCGGCGTGCTCGAAGAAGGCGGTCCGATCAGGGGGAGATATCCAGGCGTTACAGGAAGAGATGGCCAAGGGGGGAGGGGTGGCCAAAGACGGAACGAGTCCAAGTTTTCCCGATACGTCGCTCTCTCGACGTGATGAATCCAACAGCTTACGGGGGTTGGATCGCAATCCTTCCGAAGAACGGCTGGGCGGAAACGGCGGCAATGCAGGTAGTCAAGGCGGTCCCGGCCATGGCAACACGATGGTCGCAAAAGCAGAGACCGGCGCGGCTGCTCGTCAGTTGGCGGAAATTCGTGCCGAGCAGGTGGCTTCGGTGGCAGCCGGGCTGCGGGATGTCTTTTTCACGTACGACAGTTTTTCGATCACCGATGAAGGACGTCATACTCTTTCAGGCGATGCGAATTGGGCCAGATCGAATCCGTATGCGCAGCTGAAAATCGAAGGACATTGTGACGAACGAGGCACGTCAGCCTATAATTTGGTGCTGGGTGAAAAGCGCGCGAAGGCCGTTCGAAATTATCTCGTCGAGCTGGGGGTGATTCCCACGCATTTGTCGGTCGTCTCCTACGGCAAAGAACGGCCGTTCTGCGCGGAACATACGGAATCTTGCTACTCGCAGAATCGCCGTGGACATCTCGTTGTGACAGGGAAGTAGTGCGCCGGTCGTGCATCTTCGTTTGAAGGTCTGATTGGAGGCCGTCGTTTGGAGCTCAGGACGTGACGTTTCAACTACGAGCCAAGCATGGTGTGCTCCTCGGCATCGCCGTTGGAGGACTCCTTCTGCCTGGGTGTGTCGCGCAGCAGTCCGACCTGAAAAAAGCTGAAAAAGATCTTCAGCAGCAGCTGACGCAGACCAGAGCCAGGCAGAGCCAGGAAATTTCGACCTTACGCGAACAGGATCTGCCGCAGCTGCGAGGAGAATTGGAAAAGGCTTTGCACCAGGCACGAGAGCTTCAGAATAAACAGGACGACTTTAAACATCGGTCAGCCCAGTTGGAGCAGCAGACAAAAAAACTGGAACAGTTGGCGGCAAAGCTTGAAACCGACAGCAGCACACGTTATCTGTGGATGCAGAAGAGCTTTGAGACGCAGGATGCAAAAGTATCGGCCCGGCTCGACGAGCTCTCGAAGGCCATGGAGGCGTTGAAAAAAGAGGTCATTGACGTCGTTCAGCGCACGAACGAGGGGTTGACAAAACGCGTCGATACCAAGCTGGAAGGGCATCAAAAGGAGTTGGCAGAGCACCAGAATAAGATTGAGCAGATCTCTCAAAAGTTCACTCAGTTCAATCAGGCGCTGACGGGGTTCCGAGAGGCGCTGACGGGTCTGAATGATCGTGTGGGCGAGCGTGAACAAACCGCAAAGCATCTTATGTCGAGAATCGATGCCGATTCAAAAACGACGGCGACTCATGCGGAGGATGTCAATCGAAGCGTGATGTCCATCACGAAGGCGCTTGAAGCGGTCGGGAAAAAAGTCACGGCTCGCCTTGACGAGCAGGACAATCGAATCGATGCTTTGGCGAAAAATCTTGAGCAAGTATCACACGTATCAAATGGACATGCTCCTCTGCAACAGGCGCACAAAACGGGGCTCCATGCCGCGCCGGATCCGAATGAGTCCACGCTGGAAGGAGGAGAAACGTCAAAGTTGTCCGCTGGGCCGGAGACGACGGGAGGCGCTGCCACAATCGTTCCGCCTCGAGAATCACTGAAATTTGAACCGGCTCAGGCCAGCGCCGATCCACCTGATCGGGTTCGTTATGAGCGGGTATTAGGCCTGTTTCGGGACGGGGATTTGGAAGGCGCTCGGCAAGGATTTATCGGATTTCTCGATGACTATCCAAACTCAAACCTCGCGCCGAATGCCCGCTTTTGGCTGGGGGAATCGCACTTCGGCAAGAAAGAGTTTCAGAGAGCGATCGATGCGTACGGTAAAGTGGAGATCGACTATCCCGGCAGCGAAAAGGTGCCTGCTGCGATCTTGAAAAAAGGGTATGCCTATCTGGCCTTAAAAGATAAAAAGCGAGCGTCGTCCGCCTTTAAACAAGTGGTCACGCTCTATCCGAAAACTGCCGAGGCTGGAAAAGCCTCGGACAAACTGGCTCAACTCAAGGAGGTGCGGTAACAACATGTGTGTCCGTACGCTCGTGTCCGGTTCTACGGCATGGGGATTGTTGGCGACGACGATCCTGCTCGCCGGCTGTGCTAAGCACGCCGATTTTTTGGAAATGCGTCATCAGATCTCGACTATCTCGCGAACGCAGGACCAGGATCATCAACGGGTGGATGCCGTGATGCGCCGGTTGGAATCCGTCGAGAGGAGCAAAGATACGGATTCTGCGAAGTCGCGATTCGATGATCTGGGGATACGCTTTCAAAAGCTTGAAAGCCGATTGGCAAAGTTGGAAGAGTCTTCAGGCCAGGCATCCGGCAAGGTGGATTCGTCGACGGAACCGCGCGCATCCAGGCCTCTCAAACAGCCACAATCTGCAGAACCGACGGCGGCGGTGTCCGGAATCACGCCGACGTCCGCCTTCAATTTGGCATATAATGACTATCTCAGCGGGAAATATGAGCTTGCGGTTGCAGGGTTCCAACGGTTTATCAAAGATTTTCCCGGTACGTCCCTGACTCCGAACGCCCACTATTGGATGGGAGAATCGTATTACAACTTGAAAGATTATGGGCGAGCCATCCCAACGTTCGACTATCTCGTGGCGGAATATCCAGGGAATGAAAAGGTTCCCGCGGCGCTGTATAAGCTTGGTTTGGCGACGGCCGAGACCGGCGATCTCGGCAGGTCGAGAAGGAATCTGAAGCGTGTGCTTGAAGAGTTCCCCTCATCGGACGAATCGAAGTTGGCAAAGAATAAGTTGGCCGAAATCCGATGATCGTCGCCGTAGCGCGACGCCCCGCTCCATCACCGCCGTATCGCTCATGAGGAGCATCGTGCCGTGCTGAGAACCGACGACAGTCGCCGGATCTGTATTCTCCCGGAAGAGGTCATCGGTCGCATTGCAGCCGGAGAGGTGGTCGAACGCCCGGCGGCAGTCGTCAAAGAGCTTCTTGAGAACAGCATCGATGCGGGAAGTCGGTCCATCACGATCGACGTGAAAGACGGAGGGCTCGCCTTGATTCGGGTGAGCGATGACGGGGAAGGCATGAGCCAGGACGATGCCGCGCGCGCGTTTCAGCGGCATGCCACGAGCAAACTCCGATCCGATCTGGATCTCTGGTCCATCCGAACGATGGGTTTTCGGGGCGAAGCATTGCCGAGCATCGCCGCTGTGGCCCATGTGAGGCTGATGACCGCGACTCGTTTCGCCGACGTGGGGACCGAGTTGGAAGTGATGGGGGGAGCGATCGGGAGAATCGTCGAAGCTCCTCCGGTCACGGGAACACGAATCGAAGTTGCAGAGCTGTTCCACAATCAGCCGGCCCGAAAGAAGTTCCTGAAGACGACCCTCACGGAGTTCTCGCATATCAGCCGGGTTGTCCAGCAGGCATCGCTCGCCTGGCCGTCCATCCATTTCCGCTTGACGCACAACGCCGAGGAAATCCTCAATTACCCGTCCGCTCCGTCCGATGACGATCGGATCGTCCAGGTCTATCGGCGCGCCTTTCTCGACCAAAGTCTTCGGGTCATCGCCTCGCTCCCCGGGGCGCATATCAGCGGGTACATTGTGGACGCGATCCATGCAAAGCCCACTCGCACACCGCAAGAATTGTTTGTGAACCGTCGTCCTGTGCGCAACGCCGCCGTGTCTCATGCTGTCGGGGAAGGGTATGGTTCGTTCCTCGCTAGAAGGAGTCACCCGCGATTCGTGCTGTTTCTGGAAATTGACCCGGACCGTCTCGATGTCAATGTCCATCCGACCAAACGTGAGGTGAGATTTTCGGACAACGAGATGATTCACCAACTCGTGCGGCGAGCGATCCGCAAAGCCTTGAGCGGCGGAAAGACGGATGAGCTTGGGCAGACTCCGTTCAAAGAGTCCTCTGTGCGGCGTATCTTGGGTTCCATCGTGACAACTCTCCCCACGGCTCTTTCCGTTGAAGCGGAATCGAAGACCCTGCAGCCCAGATCCGAAACCCAATTGCCGTTGGTGAGCGAAGCGGCAGAGCCCTACGTTCGAGTGCCTCCAGCTGAGGTGATCGCGCTGGGGCAGATCAATCGGACATTCCTCATCGCTCAAGTCGGTGGTGATTTAACGGTGATCGATCAACACACGGCTCACGAGCGGGTCCTATTTGAGCGACTGTATCGCGCTTGGACGACCCGTGGGATCCAGGCTCAGCCGTTGCTGATCCCCGATCCGGTGGAACTGTCGCCACCTCAGGCAACATTGCTTCAGCGTCACCAACATGACCTGGAGCAATTGGGGGTGGACATTGAACCATTTGGTTCCTCAACCGTCTTGATCAGGGCGATTCCGGTCGGTCTCGGCAAGATCGATCCGACGACGTTTCTGCAGGACCTCCTAGATGATCTTACGCAATGGGACCGTGCTTCGAGTCTTGAGGCAAGCGTACGGTCGGTCCTAGCATCGTTGGCGTGTCACGGCGCGGTTCGGGCCGGTCGCTCGATGAAATCTGAAGAAATCAAGGCTCTGGTTGAGGACTGGCGTACCGAAGGGGAGATCACCACCTGTCCGCACGGGCGGAGAACGTCGTTCCGACTCAGCATTACAGACCTGGAGAAAATGTTCGGACGAGCCGGCTGGTAGCAGCACGGTCAAGGTTCAGGCTGAGGTCATATTTGCTCAGATTCGAACGGCTTCTTCACGCTCACCCTCAGTCGCACTCTTTCAGAAGCTCTCATCGCTGATGGAATATGACAAAGTTATCGGAAATCATGAGCAGACATCGCCCGTTAGTCGTGCTTCTTGGTCCGACGGCCGTCGGGAAGAGTCGGATCGCAACGCACGTGGCCAAATATTTTGATACTGACGTGCTGGCGGCGGATTCCCGTCAAGTGTATCGCGGGATGGACATTGGAACGGATAAGCCGACTGCCGAGGAACGTCAGGCGGTGCCGCATCGTCTTATCGATTTGGTCGCCCCGGGCGAAACGTTCAATGCCGGTTGGTATCGACGCGCCGCGATGGTAGAAATCGAACGTTTATATGCCGCGAACCGGCTGCCGTTGGTGGTTGGTGGAACAGGGTTGTATATCCGAACCTTGATAAGGGGACTATGTCCCGCACCCGAGGCCGATCCGCTTGTGAGGGCAGACCTCAAGAAGTTGCGAGAAGCAGGGGGACGAGACAGCCTCTATGCGGAATTGGCGCGCGTCGATCCTGAGACGGCGGCCCGGTTGCATCCGAACGATGAATCGAAGATGATCCGAGCGCTGGAGGTGTACCGGTTGTCAGGCCGCCCACTGTCTACGATGCACGACGAACATCGCTTTCAGGAAACGCCATTTTCCGCGCTGCTCATAGGACTTCAGCGACTCAAAGAGACACTGTATCGAAGGATTGAGGAACGAATCGATTGGCAGCTGACTCATGGAATGGTAGAAGAGACTCGATTATTGCTTGGTCAGGGATACGGACGCGAGCTCGGTTCGATGAAAGGTCTCGGCTATCGCCAGGTCGGAGCCTATTTGGCGAATGAGTGCGATTACTCGGAAATGGTGCGTCGGTTCAAGCGCGACACGAGACGTTTTGCAAAACGGCAGATGACCTGGTTTCGAAGCGAAGCGGGAGTTGCGTGGCTGTCGATCGAAGACAACGAGCCGTATGAGCGGACCGCGGAACGAGTGATCGCACGCATCGAGCAATTTATGAGCATCCTTGGACAACAGAAACAGCCTGCTGCGTTACAGCCGGTATCTTAGGAGAAGGATCTGCATGAAGAGAAAAAGACGAGATGAGCAGGTGACCGTCGGGGTGATCGGAGGAAGCGGGCTGTATGACATTGAAGGGCTCACCTCTACTCGATCAATCCGAGTCCGCACGCCTTTCGGGGCTCCTTCCGATGCGATAACGGTGGGCTCGCTTGAAGGGATTCGAGTCGCATTTCTTTCGCGACATGGGCGGGGGCATCTGTTGAATCCGAGCGCGATCAACTACCGCGCGAACATTTTCGCGCTCAAGTCCTTGGGGGTGTCTCATGTGATTTCGATCAGCGCGGTCGGCAGCATGAAAGAATCAATTCATCCGGGCGACGTCGTTGTGCCGGACCAGTTCATCGATCTCACGAAGCGGCGCGTCTCGACATTCTTTGACCACGGCGTCGTGGCGCATGTGGCCTTCGGCGAGCCGGTTTGTGCCGAACTGGGGCAGGTTCTCCTGTCGGCTGGAGAAAAAGTCGACGCCAATGTGCATCGCGGCGGGACCTATCTCTGCATGGAGGGGCCTCAGTTTTCGACGAAAGCGGAATCACGACTCTATCGGCAATGGGGTGTCGATGTGATCGGTATGACCAATATGCCGGAAGCAAAATTGGCTCGTGAGGCGGAACTCTGTTACGGGACCTTGGCGCTGGTTACCGATTATGACTGTTGGCATGAGACGGAAGCGGCGGTAACCGTGGAGGCGGTGTTGGGCACGCTTCACCGCAACGTGGCCTTGGCCAAACAGATACTGCGTGCCGTAGTTCCGGCATTCACCGACCCTTTCGAGTGCCCCTGTCATCGGGCATTGGACCATGCCATTCTGACGGCACCGAACCGAATTCCTACAGCCGTGCGGAAGAAGCTCGCTCCGCTCATTGACCGTGCCCTATCACCAAAGAAAGGAGTTCGGTAGTCATGGGGAAACTGTTAGTCGTGGGATCGGTTGCACTCGATACGGTCAAAACCCCTTTCGGCGAGGGAACCGAGATTCTGGGAGGGTCGGCCACCTATTTCTCGACGGCGGCCAGCTTCTTTACGTCCGTCGCGCTGATTGCCGTCGTTGGAGAGGACTTCCCCCACCAGCATATCGCGTTTCTCAAAAGCCGTGGGATCGATCTCACCGGCCTGGAGCGGCGTCCAGGGGCAACCTTTCGCTGGAAGGGGGAGTACACACACCAGCTGAACGAAGCCCATACCTTGGATACGCAGCTCAACGTGTTCGAAACGTTTCGGCCTCAGATTCCTGACACCTATCGAGCGCCGGACGTGCTGTTCTTAGGCAACATCCATCCGGAGCTTCAGCTCGATGTTTTGAACAAAGTGAAGCGTCCCGCGTTGGTGGCCTGCGACACGATGAATTTCTGGATCAATGGCCAGCGTGAGGCGCTCTGGAAGGTCTTGGAGAAGGTGGACATTCTGATCATCAACGACGGTGAGGCGCGCGCGCTAGGCCAGGATTCGAATTTGGTCAAGGTGGCGAAACTCGTGCTCTCACGAGGGCCCAAGCATCTCATCGTCAAGCGGGGCGAGTATGGTGTGCTCATGTTCAACGAAAAGCAGATGTTCGGCGCGCCGGCTTTTCCACTCGAAGACGTACGCGATCCGACCGGCGCCGGCGATACCTTCGCCGGCGGATTTCTGGGTTACTTGGCGGCGACAGGAAACCGGTCTCCGGAGGCCATGAGACAAGCCATCATCTTTGGAAGCGTCATGGCGTCCTTTACCGTAGAAGCCTTTAGTCTTGACCGATTGCGCATCCTGGATTACAAAGAGATTCAAGCTCGGTTTGCCGAGTTTAAGCGGTTGACGCACTTTGAGGATGTTCAATGACCAGACGCGATCGGCGGTTCCATCGGCGGCAAGAATATCGTCTGTTGGTCTGTGTAGGATTTATCAGTATACTGGGAGGGTGCGCGACCGACAAAGAAGTGATACAAAAATCGCAAGGGCATTATCAAGAGGGTGTCGCCAGCCTTCCGGGGGACCGCCAAAAGGCCTTTGTCTCGTTTCAGCAGTCCGTCCAGTTGAATCCGGCCAATAAGGAGGCACGGTACGCTCTGGGACACGTGTACGCGCTGCAAGGCAAGTTGTCCCATGCAGAAGAGCAATTTCGCGCGGCGATCAAGGCCGATGACACCTACTCCGAAGCGCATACTTATCTGGGACAAGTGTTGGCCAATCAGGATCGGTGGGACGAGGCGATCCAATCCTACCGGCAGGCCTTGGCGAATCCTCTCTATCCGACGCCGGACCTCGCTCGGTTTCATCTCGGTCGTGCATTGGCACACCAGGGCGATCTGCAGGGCTCGATGGATGCGTTGGAAGATGCCGTGTCCGCAAGTCCTCCAAGTGTCCCGCCTGCCATGACTCATCTTGAGCTCGGTCGGGTGTACTATAAATTGGGATATACGACCAGAGCCCGTGACATTCTGAAGAAAGTGGCGACGTTGGATAAGGGTGGAGAGCTGGCGGCGGCGGCATCGGAACTCTTGGCGCGATTAAAGTAGGAGACGTATGGAGTCGGTCGGCGAATTCTTCAGGCAAGTCCGAGAGACGAAAGGGTTGACCGTTGATGAGGTGGCCTCGAAAACCCGCATTCGGACGGATTTCGTCAAGGCGCTTGAGGACGGAAATTTCGCCAAGTTGCCTGACCAAGTCTTCGCCAAGGGTTTTGTGCGATCCTACGCTCGATCGCTGGGTTTGGATGAGGAAGATGCGATTCACCGCTTTATTCAATCGGCCGGCTCCTTTTACGAGAAACAGGACGAGCGCGAACGGCTCAAGCTGCGACAGATTGAAGAAGACCGAAAGCGTCAGTCCAATCGGAAAGCGGTGACGATTGCCATCAGCATCGCCGTACTGACGCTCATATTTCTCCTGAGTCGAGAGCAAACGTCGGTCTTTCAGCGTGGGGCTCCTGAGCAAGGCCCGGCGACGAAACGCACGACTCAAGCGGCAAAAGAGGTTCCATCCTCAACGGCGCGAGAGCCCGAACGCACCGCGGAGGTATCGAAATCGACCGATCTGTCTGCAGGCGCGCCAAAGGCGACGATCGACGCCCCACCGCGACAGGAACCCAGCGCACCTGGCGGCACAGCCTCTCGATCAGAGCCAGAAACGGGTCCAACGGGGTCGACGGCTTCTCCCGGCAGCGATGGCCCATTAGCCGGCATCGCTCTGAGCGCAACGGAGAGTTTTGGGGATGGTCAGCTGGTATTGGATTTGGTGGCGACGGAGTTGAGCTGGGTCGTCGTGCAGATCGATAACGGGAGTCCCCAGGAGTCGTTGCTGCGCCCCGGCGAAAAAGCTCATTGGAAGGGACAGGACCAATTCATCCTGACTCTTGGAAACGCCGGAGGAGTGAAGGCCGAGTTAAACGGAAAACCGCAAAAGCCGTTCGGACCCAGCGGAAAAGTTGCCCGGGACATTGTGTTGAAACGATAGCGACTGCGCCCCACCTATTTCGTTCACTTCTGTTTCCATTACGTGAAGCAAGTCATTTTCGCACCGATCTCAATGAGGCGTGGATGGCGTAGGTGAGGCGCAAAGGTGTCACGAGATCGATGAAGATATGGAGTGAGCTACGGAGAACCCACATAAATGCTGACATTTCCTTGCCTCTTTTTGAGTTGATGTTGGCATGAGGTTTGATCATCCTTTAGATAACAAGAAGACGGGATGGATGAGGGAGAGGGGGATGTTTTCTTGACAGGAATTCAAGAGCATTGGTATAGTTCTGCGGTTTTACCTGGCTCTTGAGAATCATGAAGTCGAGTCGATGGCCTGGAATGTCGGTCCGGCTCGGTGGGTTTAACACAAAGGAGGACGTGTGATGGGGTATCTGTCCAAGTTTTTGGGAATCACTGCAGCAGTTGTGTTCCTCTCGGTGTCGGTCGTCGGGGCTGAGGAAAAGGATCCATTGAAGCCTCGCGTTCCGCCCGATCAAGCCGCGGACGCAAAAGCTCTGAAGAATCCGGTCGCTTCCAGTCCGGAGAGCATCGCCAAAGGCAAGGCGCTCTACGAGGGGAAGGGCACCTGCTTCAATTGTCATGGCAAGGCCGGGGACGGTCAGGGTGAAGCCGGGAAGATCCTGAATCCAGGCCCACGGGATTTCACCAACTGCAAGTTCCACAAGAAACGGAAAGATGGCGAACTCTTCTGGGTCATTAAGAACGGCAGCGCCGGAACGGGCATGGTGTCCTTGATCCCAGCCGCGATCACGGAAGAAGAAGCCTGGGCGATCATCAACTATGAACGGAGCTTCTGTAAGGCCGAGTAGTTGCTGAGAGGTTTCTGGTGCAGTCGCAAGACAGGGTGGGGAGGCAACTCTCCACCCTCTTTTTTTGCGTCAGGCTGATCGAATAAGCACGCCTGCCGATTACGAGTGAGCTTTTGTTTCCTTGGCTATCCCCAATTAGGCCCTCCATCATCTAAGGAACGATCACGCTCAGGGCCTTCGTTGATCAAAATCCCCCCAGTTTGGGGGGATCGTACAGATAACCGTTTAAGTGGTGTCTAGGGGATTGCGTCACAGACACTAAAAAGGGGTAAAGTCCGCCCGTCAGCCCAGCATCGCAAGACAAACTCACACGAGGTGACAACCACCAAGAGCCGTCGGATTTTCTAAATAGGAGGGCGACTATGGACAGTCTATGGCCGTGGGTGAAGTGCCGAGCACGAGTGGCAACAGTAATGCTTGTGCTTGGGTCAGCGGGACTCATTTGCAGTACTGCCATCGACAAGAGTTATGCCGGAGATACTGCCCTACCGCCAGGCGTCGTAGCAGCAGACATTGAATACAACGGTCGTATTGCTGTCAACGGGGACCCAGTCACGGTGAAAATTGCCACTCCGAATAAGAATGGCGTGATGGTCTTCGACGGCACAGCCGGTCAGCGGATCAATATCGGCTTCAGCGGTGTCATGCTCACACAGTTTCACGTTTCAGTCTATCGGCCGGATGGCGGGGTGATGCCCAGACATGTCTCCGCAGTGAGGAACTATTATGCGACTATGGGCGAGCGGCCAGTCTCCTCACTGACAAAGGTGCATACATCCATGGCAGCCTACCAGTTTTCAACCGATTCGGCGGCCACGATCTCTTCCAGCGAGATGAACGGCGCCAGCGTTGATCTTGAGGAATTGCCGGTGACAGGGCCCTATACAATTTTCTTCGACCCTGACAGTACGTATACGGGGAGTTTCAAGCTCACGGTTTCAAACGAGCTCAGTGGTGTTGTTGTCCCTGACGGTCCAGCTGTAGTAGCCAATATCAATCGGACCGGGCTGAAGGCCCGTTATACATTCTCGGCAGAAAAAGGCCAAACGTTGAGTTTACAGTTGAGCGACGTGACAATCCGAAGCGGGTACGTCTCTTTTGTTGCTCCGGATGGAAGTTTGTTAGGCAAGCCGGTCTCATTTGTCTCTGGGGGTGGTACTGGTGGGGGTGTTATGATTCCGGGCAAGGTCCTTCCGGCTTCGGGAACCTATGCTGCCTTGGTCGAATCGGATCTGAGTTACACCGGGAGGCTCAAGCTTGCGCTTTATAATGCCCCGCAAGTGACCGGTACCATCATGATCGACCAAGGGACCGTGGCATCGTCCTTGACAGTACCGGGTCAACAGGCGCGCTATACATTTGACGGGAAGGAGGGGCAATGGGTGAATATTGGTCTGACGGGGGTGACAATTCCCATGACGACGGTGGCCATACTGAAACCGGATGGGAGTAAGTGGGAATCGACCACAGTTGGTCCAAGTGGCGGCAGTCTCGATCCTTTGACGGCTCTGCCGGCAGCGGGGACGTACGCCATCGCGGTCGAGCCGGTGAGTAACTATACCGGCAGTATGACGCTCGCCCTTTCTTCTCCCGTCACGGGTACGATTGCAATGGATGGAGCCTCAGTGCCGGTCAATCTGAATAAGGTGGGCCAGACGGCGCGCTATACGTTCAACGGCAACGAGGGGCAATGGGTGAATCTCGGGCTTATCGTCCGTGAGTATTACATCCAGCGCGGTCACGCTTCTGACGTCAGATGGGATCATTCTTGCCTCAACGGGTGTGGGTACGGCGGGCGGGGGTCTCGAAGTTCAACACCCCTTGCCGACCACCGGCGACGTATACGATTCTCATCGACCCTGTCGGCAGCTACACCGGCAAAATGACCTTGACTCTCTCGGCGGAGGTTTTGGATTCGATAAAGATGAATTCGGCCCCCAAGCCGATCACGGTCAGCCGCGCGGGCCAGAATGGGCGCTATACGTTTACGGGCACCGCAAATCAACAGGCCACGATCAAGGTCACCAACAATAAACTCGGCAGCGTGACCGTGAATCTCTATAGCCCCAATGGTATCCTGCAAGCCGGGCATGACGAGTTCAGCATCGAGCTTTGACCTCAGCCCTGTCACACTGGCTTCAGCAGGACCCTACACGATCACAATCAATCCTGCGATGACTGAGACGGGCAGTATTCAACTACAGGTGAGCTAACCAATAAGAGCGGAGTGTCTGCAGAGGTGAAGTATCGCCTCTGCTGAGACCATGTACAGATCAAAAGAGGGTGGGGGGCAACTCCTCACCCTCTTTTTTTGTCGCGAGGCAACGACGGGGATGGTGGCTGGTTAAGGTCGCGAGGTTCAGGCAGGTATCAAGGCATTTTTGACGCGCCGGACCTTAATCTTTCCCGTGCGTTTTCCGCTTGAGCCAAGTCATGTTGCCCCGCCGCGCTCTTCTCAGCGGTAGACTTCTTTGCGGTTGCCGATCTTGACGACGAGGACGATGAGCTCCTTATCTGGAATCGTGTAGATGATCCGGTAATTACCTTCTCGGATTCGATAGAGGTCTTCTTCTCCGACCAGTTTCTTCACGCCCTGCGGCCGCGGATTCTCGCGGAGTGACTTGAGCCGTTTGACGATGCGTTTCTGAACAGAGTCGGTCAGAGACTTGAGTTGACGTTCGGCAGGCGGGGCGAGGAGGATTGAGTAGGCCATCGGGAAGGACTAAAGGCCAAGGTCTTTCAGAATCACATCGAGTGATTTTCCCCCCTTTTTCTTCATCTCAGCCAGAGCGGCCCGCGCGTCGGCGAGGTCGATCCGATCTTCCAATTCTTCGAGTAGCCGCAAATCATCAATCGGCACCACAGCGGCGATGTCTTTTCCCCTTCGACGCACCACGACACGCTCTTTTCCGTATGCTGCGCGGTTGATCGTATCCGCAAATCCCTGTCGGGCTTTACTGGCGGGCAGATGGGCCATGGCTCTCTCCCTTAATCAGAGGGCAGGCTCTAACTGAACAAATTGTACAAATGGTACAGCAGGCATTTTAGGAGGTCAAGCGTGAGGAGGCAGGTTCCAACGTAGGAAGAGCTTATGCGAAAGTGACACAGATCCGTCAGCTGATGGCAACAGGGAATTGCGGTCGAAGGGCGTGGCGTCTGCTGGGTGCTGGATGCGAAAACGAAGCTGTATTTCTGCACCATGCACGATTCAAGATCCAACCCCAGCTCTATCTCATTTGCCGAGTCCACGGTATCCGGTCAACTTCTGTCTGAACGGTCCAAGGCGTCAGACAGGAGCGAACCCAAGGTATTGATGGCTTCCTTGCCGCTCTCTCCAACTGTGTCGGCAGCACCAGCAAAACCCGCCTGTTGGGTCACGACAATCTCCAGGGTCGGTTGCTCTGACATGATCATCTCCTCCGAGTTAGAAGCGATTGCGCCTTGGCATGGTGTCAACTGAGTGCTCAGCATCGGTACGCTAGCGCTGCCCATTGAAGGCATCGTGTTAGGCAGGCAGTTCATCTCCGCTGTCACGTTTTGCCGCCTCATCATCGACCTTCTGCGTACTCTCAAGAAGGTCTCGG
Source organism: uncultured Nitrospiraceae bacterium (assembly GCA_963711905.1). Classification (GTDB taxonomy): domain Bacteria; phylum Nitrospirota; class Nitrospiria; order Nitrospirales; family Nitrospiraceae; genus Nitrospira_D. The sequence continues at coordinate 363,756 of CAVQFZ010000001.1, forward strand.
ACTATCGCATGTATCGGGTTCTCGAAGTTAATCTGTAGCTGCTCCCGGTCCCACCAACGCGCCAGTGATACGAAGGCGCGAAGAGCAGTCGCGGTATCGACATGTGTGACGTTTGCCAATGCTTGCCCACGATCGCCACGATGAGACACTCGATTTCGGAGGGCTACAAGGTCCTCAAGCGAGCGCTGCACGTACTTTGGGAATAACCGCGAGGTGACCTCTGCAGGGAATCTTTTCTCCATCTGGGTCAATTGGGTTGCGAGCCTGACGATCTCGGGTAGCACAATTTTTTGTACGACAACCAGCGCGGCGAGCTTCTGCTGGTCAGGACGAGTTGCCGCCTTCTCTCGATTGATCAGTTCTCCTACGACGCGTTTGACATCCCCCATATCCTTTGGCTTCGTTGAGCGACCATCTCGACCAAGAAGCTTGGCTATTCGTGCCTCCAGGGACTGCAGGAGTTGGCCTAAAGGTCCGGCAGGCGCATGGTCCCTTAGGAGCGTTTCATAGATCTGAACGACCAATTCTTCAGTGCCGATTCCAATAGCTCGGATCGCGTGCACATGACGGCCAGCATTCGCCTCATCGAGCGCTTGCTGCATTGATCGGATGAGGTACGACTGTCTCAGAAGTGCTGCATGCTCACTCAGTTGCGCTATGCGCAGGTATGTTTCGAGGAGCGTCTCTTCCGGAGAAAACGTCTTTGTGAGATGGAAGGCAGCTCCTACTTTCAAAACGGCAAACATCTCTTTTACATGATCAAGTGACAGCTTCTCAGGTGAGTACACCGTGAGGAGAGACAGCTTCTTGTGCACGCGCTTCGGCCACCTGAAAGTAGAGATGGCGACCACGTGAGAAAATATCAAGCTTCGTCGGGTTCTCGTATGCGGCATCAATCTGACAGTCGCTAAGTCCGGACGACAGGAACACTTGTCTCGCGGCCTTGAGCGATCGCTTCTTTGAAGGGCTCAGATTCCTCGGAGGATCCAGCAAGTCCCTGTATCTGCCATACCAGCGACTGCGCTGCTCAAGTTCCGCTCGCCGTCCGAAATACCGCCATTCCACCACGTCACGTGGTTCGCGCTTGTTTTTTGTTAGGGTTGCACGGAGGTATGCAAACAGCCTTGGTACGATTATTGGGGAAAATGATTCTCGCTCAGGTCGGCCAAGGCGGAAAGCGTAAGACCATGGGCCTGCGTCCTTAAGATTGAGCAATTCCAAGGTTCGCCCGTGGGCGTCCTCTCGTAGCTCGATTTTTAGGGTCCAGAGGCCGCATTGCTCGGGAGCTGCAAGATAGGATTCGTACGGGCCCAAGTTTTCCATTCTAACTGGTCTAACTATTAAGTGAACTTGCTGAGGGTTTGTGATGAGTTCGCAGTATACTCGCCCTATTTGCGATGCCTCTCAACTGAAAATGTCAGCAATATCTGTCTCTTGCCATCTTTTGTCAAGGTGTCACTTGTCGGGATAGAGGCGAAGCCTGACGGTGGTCCCCTGTAATCATGACCTTGGGAGTAAGGAACTAGGGATCTTCTGAAGAAGTGAGCGAAGGAAGTGCAGTCAAAACGAGCGAGGCGGCCGGGTCGTCCGGCTTGAGTGGCGGAACCAGCAAGGGCCGTTGCTCCTGGTTGAACTGAGTCTTCGCTGCCCAGGCGACTTTTTGGCGTACATAGCCGGCGAGTTCCCCGAATGTGACTGTCCCGTTGCGGTTAGTATCGGCCTCTCCTCGTAGTCCTTTCAAGAGATAGTAGGTGAAGAGGCCGTGGCGGTGTTGGTCGTCTTCCAGCCCCTTCGTCAAGTCTTCGCTTCCGATCAGTCCGAGCGTATTGCCTCCACCGAGTTCCCAGCGGGGTGACGCGGTCTTCCCCTTGACATCACCGCGAAGTGTGGAGACCATGCCGTCGAACAAGAAGATGACCTGTTTGGCCTTGAGCCTGGCGAAGGCTGACTTAATGTCGTTGAGTGGGTAGAGTCGGGCCGAGTCTGCAGCACTCCCGTCATAAGGGGTCAGCAAGATGTCGCCGGTCGGCGTCACCATCGCCTGTCCGGAAAAATAGACGATCACGACGGCATCCTTAACCGCATGCAATGAGAGCCAGCCGAACAAGGCTTCGTGGATATCGGCACGGAGGGCCTTCTGGTTTTGCAGCAGCCGAATGTTGGACGGAGGCACGCCGCCGAGCGACTGAAAATACGCGGCGACGGTCTCCGCATCCGTCGCGGCGTAGCGGCGGGGCGAGAGCTTGGGATCACGATAGGCGCCGACCCCGATCGAGACGAGGTAGGTCTGAGGCTGGTGAAAGCCCGGCGTGGGCGCGGGAATTTGGTTCACATCGTCCTGGCCGGTACCGGCCGGCTGAATGGTCAACGAAAGGGTTTGGGGCGGTGCCGCGGCTCCTCCCGATTCGGCGACTGTGACATGGATCGCGGCTTGTTGCGTCTGCTTGGTTGGGGGGAGGGTAGCGATGAATTCGAGGGATTTGGTTTGGCCCGGTTGGAGTGGCGGGATCGGCAGCTTCGTGGCGGGGAATTGCTCGATGACTGCCGGAGTTCCCGTGAGCGAGGCGGAGGCGTTCTCAATCAAGCTCATCCCTGTATTGATGATATCCACACGCACCCGCACATGCTCGCCTCCTTCAAGAACCAGATTACTGTTCTCGTCGAGGAGCATCGCTTTGAATCGAAGTGCCCGTGAAGGTGAAGCCGATGATGCGCCCACGCTTCCCATCGGCGTCTGATTCGGCTCCATCGAAGCAGCTGGTTCCTGGCCACCGACTGCTGATCTGGCATTTTGAGAGACACGTGCTGCAAAATCGATGACGGCGTCGTGAATGAAGGGCTCAATCATGTAGTTGCAGTTCTTCGAGAGCTGCTCGAGTCGCAATCGCTCCTGACGGGCAATGTGGATGTCTGTTTGCCGGAGCAACGTCCCCTTTCGGTCGTGGATACGAGCGATGGCGTTGAGATGTAAGACGGCAGGGGCTCGGTCGTACAACGCCTCCTTATTGAGGTCAAAGGACGAATCGACCAGATCAACCCGAATGACATAATCTGGTGTGGAGCTGTCGCTGGTCTCTTCGTCAAATGTCCTGTCGAACGTTCGATGAATGCCATCCCGTAAGGCCTCCTGGAGTCGATCTCCCAGCGGAATGTCCTGGAGCTGTCCGCAGGAATCGCTGTAGCGAATCGTCAGTGCTGTGATCGATGAGGGAAGTTCCAGCTTGGCACTGGCGGGTAACGGGTCTCCCAGCGGGGGAAATTCCAGAGGTTTGACGCAAGCAGTAAGCCAGAGGAGCGCACACCCGATCCATGCTCCTGTCCATGCCCCCGCCGCATGCCCACTACGATTGAGCCGTTTTCCTGGGATCAATGCTGCCTGGCCTATGGTGACAATCTCGCGCGGACCGTCGGCCACCGTACTGGAAACATTAGGTGAAAGCAACCGCTCTGGCAGAGGTAAAGCAAGGGGCGGAGTCTAGCGGGATGTTGAAAAGTCCTCCAGCTTCGTTCTCGCGTCGCTCAGAGGCCTCAACGTACGGGAAAGAGTACGCTTCGCCTCTTCACTCGCTGCGGCCTTGCTGGAAGGCTTTTTGAACATCCCGCGGGTAACGTGGATTCGGCCTATGACCTCCACGCTTCGAGACCTCGATGGAAGAGGACTTTCCTCTTTGAAGCCTGTTGAAAGAGTGGTGTAAGGTGTAATATGAAGTGTTCGAGCTGTGGAGATGCTCGTTCCCATTAGCACTCTCGATGAGAGTCACATTCTGGAGGAATTCAGTTATGTCAAATTGGAGTCAGCAAGCGACCAAGATGTTTATCGGCAGCGGACTGATAGTGTGGGCTCTAGTCGGCAGTGGTTGCATGTCAGCCGCATCAGCCGCAGGGGTCCCTCCGGCATGGGCTCAAGGCTTTTCGGATATCGTGCAAAAAACCACTCCAGCCGTTGTGAACATCGCCGTGACCGGTGGAGGAGAAGGGAGTCGGAGGCGAGGAGGGGTTCCTCCTAGTCCATTCGGGACCCCTCCCCCTGGAGATGAGCCGGGAGGAGGAGAACTGCCGACCCCGCCGCCCATTCCGCATGGTCCGCCCATGCCGCATGGACGTCCGGATCAGAGTGCGGGCTCCGGAGTCATCTTGGATTCCAATGGGTTCATCGTGACCAATAATCACGTCGTTGAAGGAGCCACTCAGATTACTGTGACCCTCAGCGATCGACGCGAGTTTTCCGCGAAGGTGATCGGCACCGATCCGAAAACTGATTTGGCGGTGATCAAGATTGAGGCCAAGGATCTGCCGTCGCTCAGGTGGGCTGAGTACGACAAGTTACTGGTGGGCGATCTTGTGCTGGCGGTTGGAAGCCCGTTCGGCCTGAGTTCGACCGTCACGCTCGGCATCATCAGCGCTCTTGGGCGCGGGAATGTCGGAATAGCGGACTATGAAGATTTCATTCAGACCGATGCGGCGATCAATCCCGGAAATTCGGGCGGAGCGCTCGTCAACATGAATGGAGATCTGATCGGTATCAACACCGCGATCTTCTCGAGAACAGGCGGATCGGAAGGGATCGGGTTTGCGATTCCCAGCAGCATCGCCCTCGATATCGTGGACAGTCTGCAGAAAACGGGCAAGGTCGTACGCGGATGGATGGGCGTCGCGATCCAGGAAATTACGCCGGCTTTGGCGAAATCCTTCAAACTCCCGGAGCAGCGGAAGGGTGTGTTGATCAGCGATGTCAATGAAAACGGCCCTTCCCATGCCGCCGGCGTGAAGCGAGGCGATGTCGTCGTGGCCTTCAACGGCAAGGAGGTGCAGAGCGTCAGTCAGCTGCGCAATCTCGTCGCAAGAACGATGGTAGGAAAAGATGCGCAGATCAAGGTCTTGCGCGAAGGCAAGGAGCAGTCGATCGCCGTGAAGGTGGCCGAACGTCCATCGGATGAAATGTTGGCCAAGAAAGAACCGGCGCCGCCGAAGGACGCGGGAGAAACGATGAAGCTTCCGGACAATGTGCTCGCGTCGTTGCGTGTCCAAACGCTGGATAATGCGTTGATGAGCCAGTTGAATATTTCCGCGAAGACGGCCGGAGTGGTCATCACGTCGGTGGAGCCGGGTGGACCGGCGGAGGCAGCCGGACTCCAGCGCGGTGATGTGATCCAAGAAGTCAATCACGAGCCGACCAAGACACTCGGCGATTATCAAAAGGCTGCGGAGAAAATCAAGAAAGACGAACTTGCCGTGCTGTTGGTCAATCGGCAAGGAAACAGCCTGTTTGTGGCGATTAATCCGAAGTAGGAACAGGAACGAGTTGGTTGATCTGTCGATCTGTTGATTGCCGGAAGCCCGATCGTCAGATCATCGGATCGACAGATTCCGAAACGTACGAGGCTGTGTGCTGAACAAGCTGAACCGATGGCTGCAAGATTCGGTCTTCAAGCCGTTGGAAGACAAGAAGATGCCGGTCATGGAGCACCTCGTGGAGTTCCAGGTCCGGCTCACCCGCGCGGTGATCATTCTGGCGGTCGTGTTCATGGGGACGTTTTTTTATGCCGACGCGCTGGTCAAATGGCTGCGGGTTCCGCTCCAGAATATGTTCGTGCCGAGCCAATTGACCTGGGAGCCCACCGATTTGCCGACGGTGCCGTTTGTCTTCCTTGCGCCGGCGGAGGCACTTTGGCAGAACGTGAAGGTGGCGGGGCTGTCCGCCATCGTGCTCGCCATGCCCTATCTGTTGTTTGAGATCTGGAGGTTCGTCGTTCCGGGACTTCACGTTCAGGAGCGACGGTTTGTCGGGCCGTTCGTCGGTGTGAGCGCGTTGGCGTTCTATGCCGGGGCCGGATTCTCATTTTTCTTCGTGCTTCCGTTCGCCTTGAATTTTTTGATTTCGTACGGAGTGAACGCCGGATTTGTGCCGCAGATCTCGATCGCCCAGTATGTCGGGTTTGCCTTGTGGTTCTTGATGGTCTTTGGGCTGATCTTTGAAGTGCCGTTGGCCATCACACTCATGGCAAAGTTGGGCTGGGTCGATGCGCCCTTCCTGATTCAGTATTGGAAGTGGGCGTTGTTGGGATCGTTTGTCATCGCCGCGATTCTGACGCCCACGCCTGACCCGTTTAATCAGGCTCTTATGGCCGGCCCCATGTTTCTTCTCTACTGGGTCGGCATTTTCGGCGCGAAGGTTTTCGGTAAAAAAATACCTACTGAGACTCAGCACACAGGTGTTCCAACGGTCGCCCTGGCTGGGGCGGGGGCCGGGGGGACTGCTTCGGGTATGTCGATGCCGAAATCATCGGACGATGACTATGTCGGCGTTCCCGGAGGACGACACCACTAACGGCAAGGGCGATCCACAACAATGGTCGCAGAAAAGAAATCCCATGGCGCGTGAACTCAACGTCATCAATAACGGAAGCGGAGATGGAGATGCCTGCACCTATATGTGGGCATGCGCCATCTGCGATGAAAACGAGCGGTGTCAAAAGGATAAGGAAGGACATAGCCGATGGCTGGTCGCCAAGCGGATGGCGCGCATCGAGCACAAAGTCCTCATCATGAGCAACAAGGGCGGCGTGGGAAAAAGCACGTGCACGACCAACATCGCGGTGAGCCTTGCGCTCAAAGGATGGCACGTCGGTATCTGTGACATGGACATTCACGGCCCCAACATTCCGAAAATGGTCGGCGCGGAAGGTCAGAAGCTCAAGGTCAGCACCTCCGGCGGGATTATTCCCTTCCAAGCCTACAACTTGAAGATTGCGTCGATGTCGTTTCTGCTACAGAATTCGGATGACCCTATTATCTGGCGCGATGCCTACAAATACGAATTCATCAATCAGCTGCTCGGGGGTGTCGATTGGCAGGATTTGAATTTTCTCCTGATTGATCTCCCGCCGGGAACCGGGAATGAGTCGGTCACGACGATCGATCTGCTCGGCACGGTGAGCGGCGCCGTGATTGTGACGACGCCACAAGAAGTGGCGCTCCTTGATTCCCGAAAATCGGTCACGTTTTGCAAGGATAGCGAGGTGCCGATCGTCGGGATCGTGGAAAATATGAGCGGGCTCGAATGCCCGCATTGTCATACTCACATTGATGTCTTCCGGAAGGGCGGCGGCGAAGCGTCCGCGCTCGACATGGGAGTCCCGTTTCTTGGCCGTATCCCGCTCGATCCAGACGTCGTCATACAGTCGGATGCCGGCGAACCGTTTGCCCTGTTCAACTCCGACACCCCGACGGCGGAAGCGTACCATCATATCGCCAATCAGGTTGAAGCCTTCTGCAAAAAAGGCGCATCGTTGCAGAAAATTGGGCGGACTACCGCAGTACCGCTGAAGGGAGTCAGTCAGTGAAATCCGCCGATGCCATGACCGGATTGACCCAACTCTACGACGCGCAAAAGGTCGTACTCGATGCCGCGCCGGTGTTGGGTCTTGAAAAAATCTCGATTCTGGACGTCTTGGGCCGTGTGCTGGGTGAAGACATCGTCGCCGAGCGCGATAATCCGCCCTGGGATAACTCAGCCATGGATGGGTTTGCCGTGAGATGGGAGGATATCAAGCAGGAGCACGCCGTTCAGAAACCGGTGACACTCTCGGTCATTGAGGACGTTCCCGCCGGTGTCATGCCGTCAAAATCGGTTAGTTCCGGTCAGGCGATCCGGATTATGACCGGGGCTCCGATCCCCCGAGGGGCGGATACCGTTCTGAAAGTTGAAGATACGGAGCATACATCTGATTCCGTTCGGGTCTTCAAGGCTGAACCGAAGGGCGCCAATATCAGATCACAAGGTGAAGACGTCAAGAAGGGTGATTGCATTATTGCCAAAGGTACTCGGATCCGCCCAAGTGAAGCGGGGATGCTGGCCATCCTGGCCAAGCCGTTCGTGTTTGTCTACCAGCGTCCGCGGGTGGCGATCCTTTCGACCGGGGATGAGTTGGCTGACTTGGACGAGCGGTTCACCGAGGAGAAGATCATCAACTCTAACAGCTATGGAATCGCCGCGGCTGTGCAGGAAGCCGGGGGCATTCCGTTCTTACTCGGCATTGCGCGCGATACGCCGACGGCGCTCAAAGAGAAGATCTCGCAGGGGTTGAATGCCGACATGTTGGTCTTGTCCGGTGGGGTATCGATGGGTGACTATGATTTCACCAAAGCCGTGTTCCGTGAACTCGGCGCCGACATGAACTTTTGGAAACTCGCCATCCGACCAGGTCAGCCGCTGGCCTTCGGGAAGATCCAAGGCAAGCTCGCATTCGGTCTCCCAGGCAATCCGGTCTCGTCGATGGTGACCTTCGAGCAGTTGGTGCGACCTGCGTTGCTGAAAATGAGTGGGTGTCGGACCTACGGACGTCCGGTAGTTCAGGCCTTATTCCAGGAACGATTTTCCAAGCGGGGCGATCGGCGGCATTTTCTGCGCGGCATTCTCACGAGGGAAGAGGGCGTGTTCAAGGTCCGAACGACCGGAGACCAAGGCTCCGGAATTCTCACGTCCATGGTCAAGGCGAATTGTCTCATCGATGTGCCGGTTGAAGTTGAGCGGCTCAATCCCGGTGACGAGGTGGTGGTTCAGCTATTGAGCGGTGAGGCATGGCCTGCTCATACCGAACATGGGCATTCCGGCACACACCGCCTCTCCTGTTGCTAGATCAACGCACATAACGGTCACACATGTCCATTCCAATTGTTTCTTTTATCGGTCGGTCGAACAGCGGTAAAACGACCTTGATTGAACGTATCATCCCCGAGTTGGTAAAAGCCGGGTACCGTGTGGCGACGGTCAAACATGCCGGCCACGGGTTTGATCTCGATACGGAAGGGAAGGATAGTTGGCGCCATAAGCGCGCCGGTGCAAGCAGCGTCGTCGTCGTGTCGAAGGGGAGCCTCGCCTTGTTTGCCGATGTCTCCGAACAGCTGAAGGTGGAGGAAGTGCGCGATCGTTTTTTGGATGCGTCCTACGACCTCATCATCGCCGAAGGGTGGAAAAGCGAAGGGTACCCGAAGATCATCATCGTTCGTGATCAGCTCGGTGAAATTGCTTACTCTTCCGACGGCCTCCTGGCAGTGGTCTCCGACAAGCCGATCGATCTTCCCGTGCCTGTGTTCCACCTGGACGATGTGGCCGGGGTCGCTGCCCTCCTGATCGAGCATTTCCCCCGTAGCCCACATTATTCATGAACGCTTCTACTGCAACCGCCGATACGCCGCTGCGACCAGCCTGGCCGCGAGCTTCGCGCGGCCGGCGGGCGGGCTCGCCCCTCACGACCTCGACGTACTGTTTCAAGTACGGCTCGGCCCCTCGGGGCTCCACGCGCCCGTCTCGCCTGGCGTCTTGGCAGTTTCGCGACGAATCGTCATGAATAATGTGGGCTTGACGCCGGCAGTATGAGCTGGAAGCCTAAGGCCACGCTGTTGCTGACCCTCGTGATCGGAGCCATGGCTCTGGTTGGAACGGCGATACCGTTTACAGATCGCCCGACGTTCTGCGCAGAATGCCACACGATCGCCCCTGCGTATGAGAGCTGGGCCAAGTCTTCCCATAAGGACGTCACCTGTGTTGCGTGTCACGTGAGGCCCGGCGTTCAAGGCTGGTTATCCGACAAGGTCTGGGCAGGAGTCAAAGATGCGGCGATCTACGTCTTCGGAACGCCGACCGATGCGCACGATCTCAAGGCAAAAGTGGATTCCGAAGTCTGCCTCAGTTGCCATCGTCATATCCTGCGTGTGTCTGAAACGGCGCCGCGCGATCTTCCATCGCCGGTGAAAGAGGTGGGGCTGATCATGAGCCATGGCCGACACATGGAGGTGTTCAAAGCTCGTGGACAGGATGAAGGCTGTACGACGTGCCATTCCGGCGTCGTGCATGATGAACCCATCAAGGGCTATCCTATTGTCATTCCGCGCGGACATGTCTCGGCCGACAGTCAGCCTTGGTATCCGACTCATCCGGAAGGCTCCTACCTCCGCGCGAGGGCCCTCAACGACTGTTTTCGTTGCCATGATGGGAAGACACAGCATGGCGGGAAAATGTTGGAACGCAAATGCGAGACCTGCCATATTCCAGAGAAGATCAGCGGCGCCTTGCTATTCAACTAATCCACCGAATCCGTCAACGTGATGTCTACTCCAGTTCTGAAAGCGTCGAATCTGACCAAGCGGTTCGGCGACTTTACGGCGGTCAATGGGGTGTCCTTCGAGATCAGGCCGGGAGAAATCCTGGGACTCTTGGGGCCGAACGGAGCCGGGAAGACCACTACCATTCAGATGCTCTTGGGACTCGTGACTCCCACGGCTGGCTCCATCCACATGTTCGGCCTGGATCTCTCGACCCATCGTGAGGAGATTCTGCAGCAGGTCAACTTCTCGTCCACCTACATCTCCATGCCCCAGGCGCTCACGGTAGAAGAAAATTTATGGGTCGTGGCGCGTCTCTACGGGATTTCGGATATGGCTCGGCGCATCAACGACATCGTCAAAAAACTGGAGATGGAGGAGTTCCGGAGCAAGGTTACCCGCAAGCTGTCGTCGGGTCAGATGACGAGACTCACCTTGGCGAAAGCGTTTCTGACCGAACCGCGCATCCTCTTTCTGGATGAACCGACGGCGAGCCTGGACCCCGATATTGCCTACAAGATCAGATCGTTGCTGAAGGAAGAGCGGCGATCATCCGGCCTGAGCATCCTCTACACGTCACATAACATGCGCGAAATGGAAGAAATGTCGGATCGTATCATTTTTCTTCAGCGCGGACGTATCGTGACAGAGGGAACGGCGCAGGAAATTATCGACCGATTTGGGAAGGCGGATCTGGAGGAGGTCTTCTTGAAGTTTGCGCGGGAGCCAGGGCAGACACCATCGTGACGGATGTATTGATCGATAGTTTCGCCGGATTTCTTACGGGAGGGCTTGCGCTCAGCGCGGCCTGGGGCCTTTTTTGGTTGTCGATCAGCCTGGTCGGTCTGAGCCGACGTACGTGCAACCGGCGTATCGTCCTCATGAGTTTGCTGGGAGGACTGGTGCCGCTTGCCTTGGCGATCGCTCTTGTGTGCTGGATGGGACACCTTGAACGTATGACGGCTGCGTTCGTCGTGGGACTCATGGGGATGCCGACGGTCCTAGCGGGCCTTTGGTTACGGCGAATGCCCGACGGACAACGGGCAGGCACGCACCTGACCGCTGGGGTTCGTCACCTCATGGAGGACCTTCTCGGTATGCATCAGGGATGCGGCGGCTGTCACGATGGACATGATCATAAGACGTGCCGATGAAATTACACCGCATCACGGCATTGATCGTCAGACATTTGTACCTCTACCGACGCAGTTTGCCCCGGATAATGGAAATCTTTTACTGGCCTTTCCTGGATCTCGTGATCTGGGGGTTCATCACGCTCTATCTCGCTCGATACCAAAGCCAGGTCCCGGGATTCGTCACCTTTTTCTTGGGCGCGTTGATCCTATGGGACATGCTGTTCCGATCGCAGCAGGGGGTCACGATTTCCTTTCTCGAAGAGCTCTGGGCGCGCAACTTGATGAATCTGTTCGCCAGCCCGCTGAAACCAAGCGAGTTTCTGGCCGCCACGATGGCCATGAGCGTGATGAAGGTGACGATCGTCTCGATAGTCATGGCGGGCTGCGCCATCCTTTTTTATTCGTATAACATTCTGATCGTCGGGATATGGCTCATGCCGTTTGTGCTCAATTTGGTCATTACCGGCTGGATTATCGGCGTGTTTACAACCTCGCTCATCATGAGGTTTGGACAAGAGGCCGAAGTACTCGCCTGGAGCATGGTGTTTCTGTTTCAGCCGATTTCGTGTGTCTTTTATCCGATGGAGGTGTTACCCACGTGGCTTCAGATGATTGCGATGGCGAATCCAGCGGCACATATCTTTGAGGGCATGCGGGCTGTCTTGGGTACAGGCGCATCACCCGTTGCGAACCTTGCCTGGGCGGTTTGCCTGAATGGGGTATTGCTTGTCGGCGCCATCGCCTGGTTCTATCGGACGGTTGCCTATTGTAAAGACCAAGGGCTTCTGGTTCGAGTCGGGGAGTGAAGTTGTAATCCAAAGGATGCTGTGCTAGGGTAGCGAAGTCTCGTGTCGCCCTGGGTCTCGGCAACAGCGAGTGTCTATCAGAGGAGACCCACAATGTCGATGTTGCCTTGTCCGGGAATTTTGTCGGAAGTCAGACCTAAGTCGCTGCCTCGATCGCGTCTTCGGCCCGCTCCTTCCTCGTTCCTCGTGTTCAAGACAATGTCATTATTTTAAAGGAGGAACCCCGATGGGTTCGAAGATTTATGTCGGTGGGTTGCCTTATTCGGCGACCGAGCAGCAGTTGAGTGATTTATTCGCGGCCCATGGCGCGGTCGCCTCAGCGCGAATTATTACGGATAAGTTCACCGGCCAATCCCGTGGATTCGGCTTTGTGGAAATGTCGTCGGATCCTGAGGCGCAAGCAGCCATCACGGCCCTCAATGGAGCGGAGATGGGTGGCCGGACTTTGACAGTCAACGAAGCGCGTCCGCAAGAACCGCGCACCGGGGGCGGTGGCGGCGGGCGTGGCGGATTCGGTGGAGGCGGTGGCGGTCGGAGCGGAGGCGGTGGAAAGCGCGATCGCTGGTAATTGATAGCTGAGTGTGTAGAAAGAAGGGGTTGTCACAGAAAGTGACAACCCCTTCTTTTTTTGTCAATGGAATCAGTGGATAATAGACTGAAGTCGATGACCCGGTGCGACTCACCATAAAGACCGCGAGAAGAAATGAACGTTGCGCAATCGACAATAGGACCGGCTGAGTTATCCTCCTTCACTTTTCAGAGAAGTCCGGTGTTGGTTTTGGAGAACTTTTGGTCGCAGGACGAGCGAGGGTTCTTTCGGGACAAGATGAACCGGGCGTCCTGGAAAAGCCTGTCCGATCTGCCGAATGTTCGGGAAGACTTTCCGAATTCCGGCAATTGGGCAAAAGCTGAAATCGGCCCGGAGGAGGGTCAGCGATTTCTGTCTCGGCTCCAGCTCCCCTGCATTCGAGACCATATCGAGTCTTTCCCGAATATCATCGGGCGTCATGTGGGATTCAATTACTATTCGTATTCCGCCGGCGACTGTCTCCTGACTCATGACGACACGGATCAGGGTCGTCTCGTAGAGGGCCGTCGAGCGTTGCAGCGCCGGATCGCTGTCGTCACCTATTTCCATGACGAATGGCAGCCCGATTGGGGTGGGGAATTGATTATCTATGAGCGACGAGCGGATCGTACCGGAAGGCAGCTGAATCTTATGCCCACACACTGGATCGAACCTCGACCCGGATCGCTTGTCATGTTTACCGTCCCACGATTCCACCGGGTCTGTCGCGTGGACCCCACAGCCGGCCAACATCGGCGGTTATCGATCGCCGGATGGTTCATGACGGAGCATGTGTAACAGCGTATCAGGTTAAGGTTGAGGTGAAGTAGCCTGTCGCACCGGGCTCACCCGAACCACTCGGTATCGTTGGCGGCGCGGGCTCGCGTTTCTACCGCAAGGGTCGGCGCCGGCTGTGCGAGGACGTTGTGCACGAGGGCGATCAGGCGTTCACGCTCGAACGGCTTTGCCAAGAACGGGAGTGTTCCCCGCTTGATCCCGTGGCCGGCAAGTTCCTTATCTGGATTCCCCGACATCAGGATGATGCGAAGACCGCTCCGGATCATGGTTGCGCGAACTGCCAGTTCATGACCGTTGACGTGCGGAAATTGATTGGAACAAGAGGCAAGCTGAAAACCGGGCGGAGGTAAAACAAGATCAGTGACCAGTAGATCGATTGATCCTTCGTACTGTGTGCAGATCTTCAGGGCTTCTGAACTCCCTTCGGCCCCAAGCACAGTAAACCCTGTTTCTTGTAGGAAGGCTTGGCATAGTTTGACGATCGCTAACTCGTCGTCGACGACTAAGATGGTGGGCGAAACCTCCGATGATCGACCATCCCGCTGCCCCTCCATGCGTGGGTCCTCCTGCCCCATCATAGTGCTGAATATTTCCCAGGGCGAGGAAAACTTCCATTTCGGCAGGTGTCCCGAAACTTGGAAAGACGGTTTGGTGAGACGCTTGCCTAACTCGTTCGACTTTTAAGCGCGTCAAGGCGGTTCTTATCCAGACTGACGCGCAGTGATTTGTCCTGGGTCACGACAACCGCTCCCGGCGCCTGCCCCTTCGCCTTCTTGACCCATTTGCGCCGCGTATAGATCACATCGCCTTTGCCGCTTTTCTTGAGATCACTATAGAGCAACGCGAGGGTTGCAGCGTCGCGGAGGGTTTCAAGCGGTGGATCGGTTCCTTTGCCCAATCTCACGACGACGTGAGACCCTGGCGTCCCACGGGCATGCAGCCAGAGATCATCGCTCTTGGCGAGGCCGAACGTCAGCTCATCATTTTCTCGGGCATTGCGTCCGACGAAGATCGGCAGTCCATCCGTCGAGGTGAAACGGCGGAACGGCCCTTGACGTTTGTCTGTAGTGGCGGCACTCTTACTTCTGGCTGCGTTCGGATGGGCAGAAGGTACGGCAGGTGGAAGCCAGGTTCCTTGCTCAATTTGCTCGAGCTCCTGGCGCAACTGCTCTATGCCGCGCTCGGCTCGCTCGATACGCGGCTTGAGTTCACGTCCAGCGGCAAGATATTTGCGATGCTTTCGAAAGTAGTCGTCCATATTGCCCTGGGCTGATTTCATCGGGTCGAGCGGAATCGTGATGGTGGGAAGCCTGTCATCGAAATAATCCGTCATCTCAATGTGATCGCGTCCCTTCTCGATCGCACTGAGGTTGGCCTTGAGCAATTCTCCATACCGGGCATAGTCTCGATAGGCAGTGACTCTTGAGAGGTCGTGTCCCCAGGCGACAATTAATCGCTGCTCTTTTTTGAGCGTTTTCTTGAGGACGCGCAGACGTTCTTCTTTTATCCGGTCGATGGTGTGTGTGGCCTCCTGTTGACGGTAATGCGCATCGATCGCCTCTGAAACAGGGAACATGTCTCCGACTTTATCTGCGAAACGGCTGGGAGCTGTTTCGCGATCGGTGTTGCGTTGAGAGGGTGAGGCATATGCCTGTCCTGCGAGGCGGAATTGACGTGTGAGATCTCTCAACACTCGGCGTTCGGCATCGAGAACCAGAATGTTTGCCTTGTTGCCGATCAATTCGCACACGATTGTGTGCACTCCTTCCCTCCCGGTGATTTGCAATTCCACGATACGGTCTTTCCCAATCTGACGAATATCGTCGATTCGCGCTCCCTGGAAATGGGCTCTGAGAAATTGGCAGAACGGTGGAGGTGTTGGAGGATTGGCCGGTGAGTGTGTGGTGACGTGCAAACGAGCGGAGTCCGGCCGGCAGGAGATCAGCAGCCGATGTGTCTGTCCCGGCACGCGCACATCCAGCACCAAGGTCCGGTCCGTGGGCTGCTGAATCTTCTGAATCCAACCGCCGCGCAGGAGAGGGAAAATCTCCGTAAGTACGTCTGTCACCTCCGACGCAGTCAACATGCGGCTAACATAATGAGGCAATCACGCTGTCGGTCCGTAGGGTCAACCTGTGCTCACATAGATTCGCGCCGTTCTTCCGCCCGCACTGTACGATCTGCCGCAAAAACCCGCAAGAGTGCTTCTCGCTTGCCTACGCTCTCCCGCTGCGCTAGAGTCCTCCCGGGATCTCTCGCGTAGTCCAGCCATGCTCCTTCTCGATTTGCGGCGGCTTAAGCACTTACAAGATGAGTTTCGTCTCTCGATGCGGCGGCTGTTTGTCGACCTGTGCCGAGAAGTGCATGCCGACCATGCTGATCTGGCCCGAGAATTGGGGATCCCGACGGGCTTCTTTGACAGCCTTCACTCAAACCTCAAGCCAGAGGCCTATTCCAACTGGAAAGTGGTCGGATGGATCGAAACGCTGAACGATCTCGTATATCTCTTGGATGTGCTCCGGCAGCTCAAGAGCGAACAGAATCGGCCTGAGTTTGCAGAACAATTGTTGGAGGAGTGTCAGGAGAAGTTTTTTGAACATGGCTACCTGGATGATCTCTTTCCGACGGGCCAACCTCAAGCAAGCGGATTAGAGAAGCGGTTGTTCGCACTATGTCGACGATTGGCGCAGGAATTGACCCAGGAGTCTCTCTGGTTTGATCCGGCATTGGTGGTTAAGTGGAGTCGTCAGTGTAAGAACGGGCACTGGGATGTACCTGGAACTCTGACTGACAATTGTGAGCGCAGTGAAATCGCGGGAACGATCGCGGTTGATATCACCGGAGCCTGGTGCCAGGCACCGAACGATGTTCGACGGGCGTTGCCTCACGCCTCAGGGCGCGCGGTATTTCGAGTGGAGCCGACCGGCATCACGGTGAAGATCGGCAAGAGCGTTTCACTAATCTGGTCGGGTTGGGGAGGAGCGGGCCAACCACAGTGGGCTTACCATCCGCCAATCGTCGCAACCTATAGCGGCAACGATCCCGTCACCGTCGGCCCGACCCTTGTCTATGGGAAGGATCGCCGGCCGAAAACAGTGAAACCCACGGTACAGCGACAGGTCGAGCGTATCGCCCTCGCCTGGGAGACTATCCAGCTCGCTTGGCCTGAAGGCCATGAGGTGCTGGCACTCTTAACCTCTCGTATTGTCCCGCTGCAGGCGAAGGGTGTGGTCAGCTTCAGCTACCGGCATCGACCGGGACTGTCATTCATCAACTGTTTCGATCGTGGCAATCTCGATCTGATTGACGACCTGATCCATGAAAACAGTCATCACCACTTGAATCTCTTATTACGTAAATATGTCATGTATCAGGGGGACCATAACCAGCAGATCTTCTACTCACCGTGGCGGCGGAGCCTCCGGCCGTTGCGCGGCATTCTTCACGCGACCTTCACGTTTACCATGGGAGCGCTCTTGTTTGAGCGGCTCGCGTCTTTGGCGTCAGGCCGAGGTGGGGCTGAAAGTTGGAAGAAGGCGGGACTGACGAAAGACGACTTGCGGCGATCGCGCTTTCGTTGTTTGGAAGAAGTCGAGTCCGTCCGCTACTCGCTACAAGACCTGCACTATGCCGATCACCATCTCGGGTGGCTCACCGGTTCCGGCCGGCGCTTAGTCGGACAACTGACCGAGGCGATCGATCAGGTCGAACGTAAGAGTGAGGGTTTTAAGCGAGAAGTGGATCGATCGTCTTTTGGTCCGGCCTTGCGGAAGCATGTCAACGAACTCCGGCAAGCCCGCCAAACCCATGGACCGGTTCGGCTAGGAAAGGTGTAGCGTTGTCTGGTAGAGCAAAGTCTGACGATAGAAGATCCTATATTCCTTGACGATCGGTCCCTACGATGTAGACTCGATTGCAAGAGGTGAGAACTATGCACGGCTTGGAGGGGATGCATCATACAAGAATTGCCCTTGCTGCTCTACGAGGTTGGTGTTGCTGCGTGATGCTGGTTTTTGGAGTGGCTGCTGTGGAAGCGGCCACGGTTGAGAATTCAAAGGCCATCAAGGTTGAGAAACTGCTTACCCTAATCAGAGTCTCAGAACTAGAGTCCGAATATGACTCTCTCACTCAGAAATATATCGGCGAGTACGAGCAACAAATAAGAAAGTCCATAGGAAGCGCCTACTCCGATGTGGCCGGTGAAAAAAAGAAGGAAATCGAACGGCTTATTGACGCATTCTTGAAGGACATCAGAAAATCGATCGGGCAGGTGGAGTCCCTCCATGACCATTTAAAGCAGGCGTATGCGAGGAGTTTTGGTGAAGACGAACTTGACCGCCTCATTGCGCACTATTGCTCCCCAGTTGGTGAAAAAGATGCGGGAATGAAAAAGAGTGCGGCAATCGAGTACAACAAGATGTGGACGGCTCAATTCATGAATCAATACAAGGCCCGAGTCGAGAAGCTTTTTCAGGTGATCGCCGTGGTTGCGAGAGGCAAGGGGAAGCAGGGGGTCTAGCGGCAAGGACCTGGCCCGTGGATTTCCATCTGGTCAGGGCTCCACCATCACATCCACAAACGTCGATCATCGATTCAAGCGGATCAGCGACATTTGCCCAGCGCATGACGTTTATCTGAATGAAACACGTCAATGAGAGAACCGTTTCAGGCACCGTTTCCCTCACACACACGTGATATTGATGGGCGGTTTCAAGGTCCAAGTGCAACGGGTGAAAATTGACAGTATAGGGGCCTTGGCGCGCTTGTCAATTTCTAGAGAATGAAGGATCAGGTATGGTGATCCTGATCATTAAAAATGTCCGGAGTGGTGGTGAAGTGACTCAAGCGACTATGGGGCGAAGTAAATAGTTATGCCGGACTTCACTATCAGCGAGCAAATATCCCAAGCGTACCTCGAGGATTCGATGTAAGTATGAGTGATTGTTGTGCGGGCGGAGAACGTGTAGTTAAATAGCGTCACGCAAGAACATAGGAGGGACATTAAGATGCCGTTGACGGTGCGGGTGGACGTGAAGACAGAACGGTTACTGCTTCGGTTGGCTCGTAAGCGGGGTGAGACGAAATCCGAGATCATTCGAGATGCGATTGGAGTACTTGCCAAAGAGGTTCGCGTCCAAGAAGCGACCGAACATCCCTATGAGAAAGTGCGGGACCTCATCGGCAGTGTGAGCGGAGGACCTGCCGATCTCTCTACGATGACGGGAGAAAAGTTTCGCCGCTTGCTGGCTGGTCGACGCGGGAAACCCTGACGATGATGCAGGTGGATACCTGGCCGCTCATCGCCCTCATTCATAAAGATGATGCGCATCATGGCCGCTGCGTCGCGGTATTGCAGTCGCTCACCGAGCCACTGCGTACCGTGTGGCCCGCATTGACCGAAGCAATGTATTTGTTGAGTTTCTCCTGGAAAGCGCAAGATGCCTTGTGGGAGATGGTGGAGCGAGGCGTCGTTGAGCTGGCAGCTCTTGAAGCGCAGGATCTATCGAGAATGAGAGAGCTGATGAAGAAATACCGCGATCTTCCGATGGATCTCGCCGATGCCGCATTGGTCGCGGTGGGAGAATGGGAGAGAATTCGACGGGTATTTACACTCGATCGCCGGGGTTTCGCAGTCTATCGTCCAGCCAAGCTTGGCCGCTTCATCATCGTGCCTGGTTAGTGCACAGTTCCTTTTCCAGATTGAATGATTGGTTACGGTGAGGTAGGTTTCAAGGAGAGGATATTGGTGTGCAGCGGAGTATTTTCGAGAGATCTCAGCGTTTACACGAGCTCGATGAGCGATGTACCATAATTTTTTGTGATGTTGTGGTAGATGGAGACGGTTTCTGGAGATGGAGGAACTCCGAGTTTAGTTTGTAATGCCTGGCTGAATCGCTGATACACACCGATGGCCTCGGATCGACGCCCTAACCGCACATGGGTCATCATCACGCGCCGGCACATCACTTCAGCCACCGGCTCCACTTCAAGAGCCTGGAGATACTTCTGCGCCGCTTCACCGACCTGGCCTCGTTTCTCCAAGAGTGCGCCTAGCCGTTCGGTGAGATTGCGGTAAATAAATATGCTGAATTCGATCCGATTCACTGAATCGGATCGAATTCAGAAGCTCTCTTCAACCATTAAGCGCCAATGAAGCTATCTTTGAATGCGACTCCTATCGATCATCACCATGCCCACGATCATGATCGTCATCATCGCCGTGAGAGTGACGACCTTTCTTGCCGATCGGATTCCGCTGCGCTTTCGTCAGTTGGGCCTTATAGGCCATGGGAAGTTCTTGGACCCAGCCGTTATAGACGTTGGGAATCGGCAGCACGCCCTGGCCACCCTGGCCATTGTTCCCGATGATCGTATCGTCCTGGCAAACGTGGTCATCCGCCAATACCACCGAGCCGACGATCACCGCGTCATCCACGTTGCCGTCTTTATTGGGATCGTAGTCCAACACGATCAGCCGATTGGCGAACTTGCTGGTGACATAGGCGTAGTACCCGCCGCCTTTCTTGGCGCGCGAAGTTCACTCCGTGACA
This sequence comes from uncultured Nitrospiraceae bacterium, assembly GCA_963711905.1. Classification (GTDB taxonomy): domain Bacteria; phylum Nitrospirota; class Nitrospiria; order Nitrospirales; family Nitrospiraceae; genus Nitrospira_D. Next base: position 383,719 of record CAVQFZ010000001.1, read on the forward strand.
GCCTGGATCGCAGGCGAGGCTTTTCACCAACATGTCGGTCTTGGTATCGATGATGGTGATCGTGCCGGTGAGGGTGTTCCGCGGTAATGAAAGAACTTGCCGTCCGGGCTCACCGGCGTTTCGGATGGGCAGGGCACCGATCGGTGCCCCCGTCGGGCCGGTCATCACATCGTAACTACCCAGCAACAGTTCGATGTCTTTGATTTTTTTCCCCGGCTCACAACCCTTGCCGCGATGGCCGCACATGACCGAAATGGTGTGTCCCAAGTCATTCGACACATAGTACTTGTTCGAATCCAGCATCATGCCGGCCGCAATGGGCAACGCTCCTGTCGCTTGTTGATCGAGAATCTTGTTTTCCGTGAAATCGAACAGGGTCGAGTCGTTCGTATTGGAATTGGGGGTCGCCATCGAGTGCCCATCAAACCCCATCCAATGAGCGTGGGGTTGGGTTTGTTTTAGACCATCTTTAGACATCTGGATGAATCTCTTGAAAGCCAACAAGCCGGACGGGAGGCGGTCATACTCCGCCACGGCATCCTCGCCATTGCACGTCACATGGACATCCTGGTTGTCCACCCGCGTCATGACATGAGCGGGATCGTTACAGTTTCCGTCAGATCAAGTTGCTGAAGGAACTTCCCATGATGAGGATTCAGCACATAGAGATTCTTCCCGGGCCATTCAGTCTGGTAAATCTGCTTCTGGTTATGGCTCGCCCACATGTTGTGGCCGTTGTTCATGTTCTGCTCGGGCAGCGCGATCTTGCGCTTGACGTCCCAACTGGTGGCCGACACGAGTGTCATCGTACCTGGGAACCACTCCGCTTTTCCTTGCGTCAGCTCATAGGCCGTATCGATCCAGACTTCCCCGATGCCCTTCTTGTGAGGCTTCACCTGCTTTTCGATCGGCTTGCCATCGTAGTTTTGCCCGAGGATCGCATCTTTCAGATTGACGACTGCAGAACCGACGTTAACGTCCACGGAAGGATACTTCGGCTGGTAGATGGTGCCGGCCTTCGTATAGTCCTTCCAATTGGAGGGGCTCGTGACGACAAAGAAGGCGCGCAAGAGACGAAGACCAAGATCCGACGCGGTTGGGAAGGTGACTTTACCCAGACTCGTTCCCAAGAGCGTAATTTTTGCACCAAGATCGAGCCCAGGCGTACCGGGATTGTCCACAATGACCCCGCCGAGCATGTAGGGGTGTAGCTTGCAGACAAAGACATATAAGCCTGGCTCCGTGAGGGTCACTTCGTGATTAGCGGTATTGGCCGCCTCCTGGTCGATAACTCCTCGTCCGGGAGCGAATTCCGGCGCATTCTAGGGCCAGATCAAGCTGGTGATGGTGTGGCGGCTCTCCACGTCCGCGGCCCACCCTGCGTTTGCTTGAAGAAAACCTTATCGCCCGGGTTGATGATTGCCAGCGAGCGGCTGCCGGTCTCGGTGATGTCGGCGCCCGTATCGAACCAATAGCCCGGCGTATCGTTGACGGTAAAGGTCGCATTGGCTGCAAAGGCGAGTTGTCCCACGCCCAACAGCAGCCCTGCGCGAGGGGTAATCCAGGAACAATGTTCATCATGGCATCCCTAGTGATCGATTGACGAATTGACGCACAGCTTCTTGTGCTCGCTTAGTCTTTCTCCTTGTCCTGATCTGCTCGGTGAGCATAGCTGTTCGACGAGCGCGGTGGCCCTGGCTCGGACCGCCTCGTCTTTATCCTCCATCGCTTCGAAGACCGGGTCGAGGGAGGCCGTCGTGCCCTTGGTTGTCCAATGGTCCAGGGCTCGTAATCTGGTGCTGGAATCTTGCGAATCGAGATCTTTTAGAACTAGTTCAGACACGCTGGGAACTTCGCGGTTACGGCCGTCCTGTTTATCGGACTGCCCAATTGAATTTGCGGCGGCCTGGTTTTCCACGGCAACGCCGTGCTTGGTCTCGCGGTCGGTTTCCCTATGCCCCGCAGCTTGTGCGGTCGATAGTGCGTGAGTCGCTGATGTTCCAGCTCCATGGACGGCGTTGTTGTCGGGCGTTGTGGGTCCGCATGCGGCGAGACTTATGAAGACGACACAGGCTGCTCCTGATAGCCGCCATCCTACCGATGTGTGGTAGAGCAACCGTGGCATGCATCTCCAGTAGGTGGATGCAATGGAGTGGACGATCTTAATGATCCACGTTGTAAATGGCAAGCGGAGAAGAACCGGCGCGGAAGTATTCGTCGAATCCGAAGTGGAATGGGATCACACATGAGTGAAACCGACGAGCGTTGGACTAAGCAACGTATTGGTCTGAGAACCCTGAAGCGATGATGGCAGGGCGGAAGCAGGTTTACGCAGCGGCGCCGATGAGACTCTCTAGTGGTATGCGAAGTTTTCTGTGCAGTCGGCGGATCATTTCTAACGAAAGGCCACGTTTTCTCGTCAAGATTTCAGACACCCTCCCGCGTCCACCGAGCATTGCTTCCAGATCTTTGCGAGTCATGTCGAGTTGGTCCATTCTGAATTTGATGGCCTCGATGGGGTCTGGCGGGAAAACGGCGTAGTGCTTGGCTTCATAGGCTTCGACGAGCGTCGTAAGCACGTCCAATTCATCGCCCGCTTTGGTCCTTGGCTTGGCATCCATCAGTTCTTCGATACGGCTCAGCGCTCGTTCATAGTCTCGCTTTGATCTGATCGGCGTAATCGTCATATTTCCTCCGAACCGTCATATTATTGTGACATCGACGGAATCATATTCTTTATGCGTCCCCACAAAGCGTATGTAAACGATTCGATAAGGGTAATTCATCTTGGCCACGATACGATAGTGGTTGCCCGCGATATTGAAGACCACTCTGTTGCCCTGCAACACGCTGGCGCTCCTGAAGTGGAGTTTTACTGCCGACGGCGAAGCCCAATCGGCTCGCGCGACTTCTTGATGCCAGGCTTTCAAAGGACCCTTCGCTTGAGGTTGCCGTTTCCAGAAATCACGAAGAGTCCGCTTGGCAATGATGCGCACGCGGATACTCTAGCATGATCCCAATATGGGAGCAAGGCGTCCGGCGGGGCGGTGTAAGCAATTCGGTTGACGCCGCCCGGTAATCTAACGTATCGTGAATCTTCACTGACAGCACGACTTTGTAGAGCTGGCCGAAGGAGCTACGACCACCATGAAAATCTACCTTGCCAATCCTCGTGGATTTTGCGCCGGTGTCGATCGGGCGATCGATATCGTGGATTTGTCGCTCAGGAAGTACGGCGCTCCGATTTATGTTCGTCACGAGATCGTCCATAGCCGCCATGTCGTGAATTCGCTCCGGCAAAAGGGCGCGGTCTTTGTGGAAGAGTTGAACGAAGTCCCGGAAGGGTCGGTCGTGATCTTCAGCGCACATGGCGTGGCGAAGTCGGTCTGGGAGGAGGCGAATCAGCGTCGTCTCCATGTGATCGACGCGACCTGCCCGCTGGTGATCAAAGTCCATAACGAAGTGAACCGCGATTATACACAGGGATACGATCTGATCCTCATCGGTCACGCCGGTCACCCGGAAGTGATCGGGACGTTGGGCCAGATTCCCGACAAGTTTCACTTAGTGTCCTCGGTCAAAGATGTCGAAGAGCTGAGAGTGGAGAACACCGTCAACCTATCCTATGTCACGCAGACGACGTTGAGCGTGGATGAATGTCGGGACATCGTCGGCGCGCTGCATCAGCGGTTTCCGAACATCAAGGGGCCACATCAGGAAGATATCTGTTACGCAACGCAAAACCGGCAGAATGCCGTTAAAGAATTGTCTCGCTTGGTGGATGTCATTCTGGTCATCGGGTCGCCGAACAGCTCCAATTCCAATCGTCTACGCGAACTGGGAGAGCAGTGTGGGATCCCGTCGTATCTCATCGATTCAGCCGCCGACATCGATCCTGCATGGATGCAAGGGGCCAAGGCAGTCGGGATTGCCGCCGGTGCTTCTGCTCCAGAAATCCTGGTCACGGAAGTGGTGGCGTTCCTGAGAGCCTCGGAGCCGTCTGACGTTGAAGAACTTACGGTGATCGAGGAAGACGTTGAATTCCTCCTGCCGAAGGAACTCGTCCAGATAGAATCCTCGAAGAAGCCGGTAGCCGGCCTCGCCGGGTAGCCGGAGATGCCAACCTCACATATCCCCAATTGGCCCTATATATTGTAGGGCCAAATCAATTCATCCACTATGCAATGTGTTTTGTTTTTGATTTCTCAGAACCCTTGTGGTACAAGGGCCGGAAACTTGTGTTGCCCAAGCACGCGCATGATGTGCGTCTAACGAAGGTGAGCTGATGCATTTGAAATCGTTGAACATGTTGGGTTTCAAGTCGTTCGCAGAAGCCAAGATTAAATTTCCCGAGGGGGTTACCGCGATCGTGGGGCCGAACGGGAGCGGAAAGAGCAATGTCGTCGACGCCATCTTATGGGTGTTAGGCGAGCAAAGCACCAAGACGCTCAGAAGCGAAAAGATGGAAGACGTCATTTTTAACGGCACTGAACTCCGAAAGCCTTTGGGGATGGCGGAGGTGTCGTTGGTGATTGAGGGGCTTGATCCGGCGATGATGAAGCTGGATGGGAGCTCGGGACTTCCGAACGAGCTGACTGAGGCGCAAGAGATGATGATTACCCGCCGGTTGTACCGCAACGGCGAGAGCGAGTATCTCATCAATAAGATTCAGTGCCGATTAAAAGATATTCGTAGTGTGTTGCTCGACACGCGGGCGGGGAGCAAAGGGCACACCGTCATCGCCCAGGGTCAGATCGATCAGATTTTGAATGCCTCTCCGCAAGACCGACGCGAGCTCATCGAGGAGACCGCGGGCATCGTTCGCTATAAGAAACAAAAGGCCGAGGCGCTACGGAAGTTGGAATCGACGCAGCAGAATCTCTTGCGTGTGCGAGACATCGTGGCAGAGGTCAAGAAGCAGCTCAATTCGTTGGAACGTCAAGCTCGCCAGGCGCGCACCTTTCAGACGTTGCAGGGTGAGGCGCGCGGAATTGAAGTGACCTTGTTGACCAGGGAATTCAGAGTCTTGCGACTGGCGTTGCAGGAGGCGGAGACCGAGGTCCTGAACCTGGACCAACAAGAATCCGAGAAGACGGCCGAACAGGCTCGGCTCACGACGGAACTCGAACAGGCGCGCCTCGATGCGATCGCGACCGCCGACTCCATTGGGAAGATTCGAGAGGAACTGTCGGGTGTCGAACAGCAGCAGGCCCACGCGTTGACGGCGGCGGAGGTCGAACGAAACCGAGGGCTGTTATTCAGCCAACAACAGGTACAGGAATCGGCTGAGCTGGAAGAGCTGGTCCGATCACAGGAGAATCTGGCCGCCGCGCTCCAGGCGATCGAGTCGTCATTGACGTCGGTTGAAGAAGAGATAACGATTCGGGAGCGGACCCTCGGGGAACTCGATGAGGAGATGACGCGCTTGCTCTACCAACGGGCTGCGGCCGTCGCGGAGGAGGAGCGAGGGCGCCAAGATGTACTGCAACTGACCGTTCTTGTCGCGAATACTGAACAAGGCGTCTCGCAATTGGTGAAACGAATGGAAGATCTCGCGGGCCGTGGAACTCGCTTGTCGTCGGAGCGAGACGAATTGCGGAGGCAACGTGAATCAGCGATCGAACGCCACGAGGTCTTGCGCAAGGAATATGGAGAAACAGATCGCCTTGTCTCGCAACTACGGACGGAACAACGGACCGCGCAGGAGGAGGCCGCTCAAGCTGCGGGCGTCCTCCAGTCGTTGGATCAGATGATCTTGCGACGATCGGAAGAGCTGGCCGGAGTGGATTCGCGCCTTGAGGCGCTGCAGAGTGTGGTGCGTGAGGAGATGGGCTACGGTCGGCAGGGGACTCAGCAAGGCCCCGCCTTGAAGTCGTGTGACGGAGTGCGGGATGCGGTGGCCGAATGGCTGGTCATCCCATCAGGGATGGAACGGGCGGTTGAGGCGGTGTTGGGAGAGCGCGTTCGAGGATGGTTTGTGGATGAGCCGTCAGTCGGGCGGCGGTTGATCCGTTTTCTCCAAGAGGAGGCGCTGGGGCGAGGTAGTTTTATTCCACAGTGCCCACGATGGGGCGGCGGACGGGATCACGACTGGTGGACGTCGATCGCAACGCAGCCAGGCGTCCTCGGGCTTGCTGTGGATCTGGTCCAAACCGACGCCGCCCGAACGGCGGCTCGCGATTCGCTGTTCGATCGCGTCGTCATGGTTCGATCATTGGACCAGGCGATGCAGTTGTGGGAGGAACATGCGTGGAGTGCTCCGAACGGTCCGATTCTAGTGACCCTGGACGGTGAAGTGGTGGATGCATCCGGCATCGTGACGGGTGGTCAAGTTCAAGGTACGCCGGGTTTGCTCGAACGCCGACGAGAGGTGATCGATCTAGAAGCCAAACGCCACTCGCTTGTGACGGAGCTCGATCAGAGCAAGCAACAGCGAGACATGGTGTATGCCCAGATTCAGTTGCTTACCCAGCGGGATCGCCGACTCGGAGATGCGCTTCGAGATGCCGAAATGCAGAATCTGTCGCTGCGCAAGGATGAAGAAAAACTTCAGCACGTGCTGAACGATCTTGATCATCGACTCACCGGGATGGAGACGGAAATTCAGGAAGGTATCAGCGAAGGTCAGCGGTTGGAACAAGAGTCGCACTCGATTCAGGCTCAATTGAGTCAGTGGTTTGCTGAGAAGAACGGACAGGAAACGATGTTGGGAAGGGTGCGCGAGCGACTGGGGCTGCTCGATGAGAATATGAGAACGCACCAGGAACGTGTGACGGAAGCAAAGCTGATCGCGGAAGGGTTGCGAGCCAAACGGGAACATGAGCGACTGAATCGGGCTCGGGTGACACAGCAGATTCTGGAGACGGAAGGTCGGCATCGCGCATTGGGCGAGCACCTGAACAGTCTGAAGGGGCTCATTGAGCAGAGCCAGACAGAACAGGCCCGTCAGGAGGCCCTCTGCCAAGAGCTTGGCATAACCGCGGGGCGAGTGAAGGGAGAATTGGTCGCCGCTCAAGAGCGACAGGCGCAACAGATGGCGGTGAGCTACACGCTTGAATCAGGTCTGGAGGAGTTGCGACGGGGAATTTCAGTCATTCGGGATGCTCGGATGACGGCGGAGGTTCACCGAGCGGAAATTCGCACGCAATTGGGGACTGTCGAAGGAACGTTGTCGGGGACCTATCAGCTCGATCCTCTCACGCTGGTCGATGATCTTGCGAAGTCCAGCGAACCGATGAGCGAGGGTGACGCCGCCGCCACACCGGAGACCGCTCACCAATCCGATACTGAGCTGAAGGCGCAGTTACAGAAGCTCCGTGACCGGTTGGATCGGATGGGGCCGATCAACTTAGCCGCGATCAGCGAACATCAAGAGCTGGAGGAGCGCCACACATTCTTGTCTGCGCAGGAGCAGGATCTGTCGAACTCGATCGCTTCGCTCAAGGAAATTATCCAACGGATTCACCGGACGACCAAGGAAATGTTTGCGGCCACGTATGAGGAATTGCACCAGAAGTTCACCGAGGTGTTCGGCCAATTCTTCCCCGGCGGACGGGCGGAGCTGCAGTTGATCGATGAACCGCCTCCGGAAAACGGCGAACCGGTCGGCAGTCAAGAACCGGGCATTGAAATTGTCGCCCAACCGCCCGGCAAACGGCTGAAGAGCATCACCATGCTGTCGGGCGGAGAAAAGACGCTCACGGCAATGGCGCTGTTGTTTGCGAGTTTTTTGATCAGGCCGACGCCGTTCTGTCTGTTGGACGAAATCGACGCCCCATTGGATGAGGAAAACATCGGCCGGTTCACAGGAGTCTTGAAGGAGCTGGCGCAGAACGCGCAGTTCCTCGTCATCACGCACAATAAGCGAACGATGAGCATCGCCGATTCTCTCTTCGGCGTCACGATGGAAGAGCCGGGGGTGTCAAAGCTCGTATCCGTCAGGCTCGGCGATCTGCAGCCGGTCTAGGAGTAGCCGCCCTCAAAATTCGATGATGAATCGACTGCTAAGATCCTGAGTCCAGGCTTCGGCGATTTTTAGCAAGCGTTACACGCTCTTGAGTGACGTAATGATGGGGAGTTCCCACGCCCTTTTCTACCGTTCTGATTTAGACTCGTTTCGGAACGGGTTTGACGAACTAAGCTTTCGATTACCGAAATAGTCTTTTTGGCCTCCGCGGTGCCATTCGCGTAGGCCGTTCCATCCATCTCTGTGCAAAAATGGTCCGAGCTCATGGCGAAAAATGATCCAGCGGTTGGGAAAGAACTGTTGCGCAGAGGAGCAGGCTGCTCTTCACTCACTGGGGTGTGAATGTTCCTGAGAAAGGAAGCAATATTCATCAATGCGTTGAGTGGAACGCTCGATTTGCGTGATAACCGTAAGCATGCGGTTTAGAAAGGTAGTTTTGCTATGAGAAGCGAATGACCCACGGTATTGTTATTGCTCTAGCAGGAGTGTGAAGACCGCTTCATATCCATCATCGAGGAGGAGCGATCATGGCGCTTTCGCAAATCCCTGATAGACAATCACATCCGCAATCGGTCGTTAATCGCACCCTTGCCCAAGTGACCTTGGAAGCGCTGCTCATGCCTATCAGTAAAGCCGAGGAGGGGCGGTTGCGGGTGGCGCGAGACGAGCGGCAGGAGGAGCTGGACCATGACCCGTTGGGACCTGCCAGAGGTATTGTCAATGGCCTGCGCCTGTCGGTCACGTTGTGGAGCTTCATCGCTCTCGTTGTTCTCTTGACGCGATAAACCGTTCCCCGTTTTGTCCAATCCCTTTCCCGTCCACAACCCATGTTGTCCTCCAGTTTGCATGTCTGCGCTGAAGGGACCGTGCAAAGTTGAATTAAACGTAAGTGCTTCTCCGCCACACAGCCTTTGCTTGCCTTCTGCCATCAATCTCATAAAATTCAACAGAGCTTAGTCTGACAATAATCGCTGCCGATCAATCCACCTACGGTTACGGCGACTTGAGTCTGTCTACGAAACGTGATCGATGAGAGGAGGTAATGCCTTGGCAGTCAGTTCCAGATGCACTGGAGGAGATGTCCTCGATTGCCTACACCCGCTAAAAACTATATGTACATCAGGCACTTCTCAGCTCCCTTGCTTGACTCGGTTTTAGGCGTCTGTTATATACGTGGAGGTTCGTGTACGTTTTTCAAGAGCCTATTATGATGATAAGGGAGACCTACTCATAGATGTCGGTCTTTCACCTGCCGCAGTCGATAGTTTTGAGTCCTAATCATTCATGAACATCATCAAGGCGATATTCAATCGTCTCTCTGACGGCCTGCTCTCGTCTGTTCAGGGTCGATTCGACCCGGCGACGGAGTTTACCCCTGTTACCTCGCTCCGATTGGTTTCCGACAAACCGGTGGTCCTGCCTTCATTGGATTCCTCCGCTGCTCGCCGGCCCATCGGCCACGCCGTCAGTCAACCCGATGCAGTGGATGACGCGATCAGGCGGAGTCAATCCTGGTTCTTCAGCCGTCAACATGCTGAAGGGTACTGGGTTGCCGAGCTGGAAGCAGACACTACTCTGACAGCCGAATACTTGATGCTGCGTCGATTCCTCGACCGTGTCGATCCTGATCGGGAGGCGAAGGCTGTCCGATACCTCCAAGCGACGCAACTACCCGACGGCGGATGGCCGATCTATTACGGTGGCGCGGCGGAAATCAGCGCATCGGTCAAGGCATATTTTGCGCTCAAAATAAGCGGCGTGTCGGCGGACGAACCGTTTATGGTGCGGGCCAAAGAACGGATTCTGGCGATGGGCGGTGTCCTGCAGGCCAACGTGTTTACGAAAATTACGCTGGCCTTGTTCGATCAGTATGATTGGGAAGGCGTTCCGCACATGCCCGTCGAGATCATGCTGCTGCCGAAAAAGTTCTACTTCAGTATCTATGCGATCTCGTATTGGTCCCGGACCGTGCTCATTCCCCTGCTCATCGTCTTCGCGCACCGGCCGGTCTGCAGGATTTCACGCGAACAAGGCATCGACGAGTTGTACCCGATCCCGCGCGCGGAGGTCCGCCATTGGAAATACCCTCCATTCAATAAGGATCAGGCGTGGTTCACCCCGCATAACTTCTTCGTGGCACTGGATGCGATGTTGAAACTGTATGACCGGATGCCCATGCGGGTGTTGCGAGAAAAGGCGCTGCATAAAGCAGCCTGCTGGATGGTGGATCATCTCAAAGGGTCCGGTGGACTCGGTGCGATCTATCCGGCGATGGCCAACTCCATCATGGCGCTCAAATGCTTGGGGTACGGCGCCGATGACCCCCTGGTCGTCAAGGCACTTCGCGAGATCGAGGAGTTGGAAGTCTACGATTCAGTGATGATGGACAGGGAGCCGGCCTCCACGCTTCATCTCCAGCCCTGTTTTTCCCCTATTTGGGATACCGCCTTGCTTACCAATGCCCTGATCGAAGCGGGTGTGCCGCAGGATCATCCCGCGCTCCAAAAAGCAGGCCGGTACCTCATGTCTCGGCAAGCGAAAACAGTGGGTGACTGGATTGTCTCGTCGCCGAACGCGGAACCGGGCGGATGGTATTTTCAGTTTGAGAATGAACTGTATCCGGATGTTGACGATTCAGCCGTGGTCATCATGGCGCTCTCCAAATTGAAGATCCAGGCTCAGGAGGGCGAGCTGAACGAGTCCATTCGTCGCGGGATGCGATGGGTCTTGGCGATGCAGGGATCGGACGGCGGCTGGGGCGCCTACGATAAAGACAACAATCGAGTCGTCTTTAACTATATTCCCTTTGCCGATCATAAAGCCCTCTTAGACCCCAGTACCTCCGATCTGGCGGGACGATGTCTGGAGATGCTTGGCGCATTGGGATACGACAAGACCCATCCGGCCGCTGGACCGGCCTTGGCTTTTCTGAAGAAAGAGCAGGAGGAAGACGGCAGTTGGTACGGACGCTGGGGCGTCAATTACATCTACGGGACCTGGTCGGTGCTGGCCGGGCTTCGGGCCATCGGTGAAGACCTCTCGACGCCTTCGATTCGCCGGGCGATCGCATGGCTGGAATCGAAACAGAATCCTGACGGCGGGTGGGGTGAGTCCTGTCTCTCCTATCGAGATGATTTAGAACATCACGGTAAAGGGGACAGTACGCCTTCGCAAACCGCCTGGGCGTTGATGGCCCTGATGTCGGCCGGCGCGATCGATTCCTTCAGTGTTGCGCGTGGAGTGCAATTTCTTCTTCGTCGGCAGACGAAGGACGGATCATGGGAAGAAATTGCCCATACCGGCACAGGGTTTCCGCGTGTGTTTTATCTTCGGTATCATTGGTATTGTCAGTACTTCCCGTTGTGGGCTCTGGCGATGTACCGCAATCTCCGTTCCCGTGGGAAGATGCGGGCCGACGAACTCCGTCATCACATTCAAGGAACTGACTCGTACCGGTCTGAACGTTGACTCCCGCCGGTTCTCTTTCCCCGCTCTCATCAGGCACTGTGCCTCTTAAGAAAATTGCGATCTTTGCAGCCACTCCATGGGAAATGGGGGCGGTCCGGTCGGCATTTCCTCCGGGTGTTGAACGTCGGATCGGTGGCCTCTCTGTTTCCGTGCACACCATGGGTCACAGAGAATATTGGCTGGCTCAAACCGGCGTTGGTCTGGAGAAAGCAGGACGAAGCGCCGCTCAATTGCTCGACGGTCGATCCTTCTGCTTGATGATCTCGACGGGATTTGCCTGTGCGCTTGTCGCGACGAGTATCGGAGCGCTTCTGGTAGGCCGCGACGTCGTGCAGAGAGGAGCGCGTGGTGAAGAGTCATCACAGGCGATCGATGTGCCGGGCGAGGAGCGGGATTTCATGTTGTCGTTTGTCGATCCCTTGGCGCCACCGGAGCGCATCGGACGTTTTGTTTCGACCAACCGGATCATCGGCAGGGCTTCGGAAAAAGAACAATTTGCGCAAAACACGCACGCGATCGGCCTCGATATGGAAAGTTCAGCCCTGGCCGTTGAAGCCCAACGGGCTCAAGTCCCCTTCATGATCATTCGAACAGTCTCCGATCTTCTGGACGAAGATCTTCCTCTTGACTTCAACTTGTTTCTCAGGCCCACTGGGTGGCTCAAAGGTATCGGCACCGTCTTGGCCGATCCGTCAAGCCTCTTGGGCCTTGGCCGGCTTCGTCGACAGAGTCTGGTCGCAGGAGAGACCTTGACGGCCTTTTTCAGGAGCTATGCGGAAGCGATGGCGACCGAACGGGCGGACAAGAAATCTCACCGACATCATCATGACGCTACTTGAACTGATCGGCCGGTGGGTCCTCACGTACGTGGCCGAAATGGGCCGGATGCTGATCTTCATGGTGGCGTCCTTTGCCTGGTTGGCGCGTCCACCGTTGCGGGGCATGCAAATCGTCAAGCAACTCCACTTCATCGGTTACAAGTCGACGTTTGTCATCGTGCTGACGGCGGCGTTCACCGGAATGGTCTTGGCGCTTCAAGGCTACCATACGTTACGAAAGTTTGGGTCTGAAGGGCTGTTAGGTTCCGCTGTAGCGATCAGCATGATTCGCGAGCTGGGGCCGGTCTTGGCTGCGCTCATGGTCACAGCTCGGGCTGGTTCAGCCATGACCGCGGAGATCGGCATCATGCGGATCACGGAACAGATCGATGCGCTCGACACGATGGCCATCAATCCACTCCAATACCTGATTACTCCGAAACTGGTTGCCGGTTTGATCGGTGTGCCTCTGCTGGTTGCAATCTTCGACGTGGTGGGAATCTACGGTGGTCACCTTGTCGGAGTGAACCTGCTCGGCGTCAATGCCGGTTCGTACTGGAATTCCATCGAAGCCGCGGTCGAGTGGAAAGACGTCTATGGCGGCATTCTCAAATCTATTAGTTTTGGTCTGATTGTGAGCTGGGTCTGTTGCTATAAAGGCTTTTTCACCAAGATGAGCGCGGAAGGGCTCGGCACCGCCACGACAGAGGCGGTCGTGCTGTCATCGGTCTTGATTCTCATCTGGGACTATTTTCTGACATCATTGTTGATGTAATCATGCTGAAGCTTGTGGGCGTGACGAAGACATTGGGAGGTCAGCCGGTCTTGCGTGGCATTGATCTCATCATCCCCAAAGGAAAGCTCACGACGATCATCGGTCGAAGCGGTGAAGGCAAGAGCGTGCTGCTGAAGCATATGATCGGGCTCTTCCAACCTGATTCCGGGCAAGTGTGGGTCGACGGTGTGGAGATTTCACGGCTCCGTGGACATGCGCTCAACGAGGTTCGGAAGCGGTTTGCGATGCTGTTTCAGGGGGCGGCGCTGTTCGATTCACTGACGGTCTTTGAAAATGTCGCCTTTCCTCTCCGTGAAAAACTTCGGATAAAAGGAATCGATGTGACCCGCCGCGTCGACGAAAAGTTGGAACAGGTGGGCCTGGCGGGAGTGGGACACAAGTTCCCCGCTGAACTGAGCGGCGGCATGCGTAAGCGCGCCGGTTTGGCGCGCGCGTTGGTGATGCAGCCGGAGATTATCCTCTTCGATGAGCCGACGACGGGCCTCGATCCGCTCATGGCGAAGTCCATTCATGATCTCATTACGGGCATGCAACGGAAGTTTGGATTTACCGCCGTGATGGTGAGCCATCAGATTCCTGAAATCTTTGGAATCTCGGATTACGTTGCCATGTTGAAACAAGGGAAGATCGCGGCGATGGCGGAGCCGGCTGAATTCCAGCGGACGACCGATCCTGAAATCCGAGAATTCATCACGGTCGGTGGGACCGTGCCGCCCGCCATGGCGGTCTCCGCAGACTAGCAGGATGCTGAAGTCTCAGACCATTCACAAGACACAAGAGCACACAGGCGGACTTTTTCAACAGCCTGTTAGAGGAGCGCCATGATGGACAAGAGCAAGCTGGAACTGATCGTCGGTGCGTTTGTGCTGGTCGGCATCGTCTGTTTAGGTTATCTCTCGATCAAACTCGGCAAGTTGGAAATCATCGGTGGAGATCTCTACGAAGTCGACGCCCTGTTCAACTCGGCCTCGGGGTTGAAGTCGGGCGCTACGGTGGAAATTGCCGGCGTCGAGGTGGGCCGGGTCAAAACGATCAACTTGAAAGAGGATCGGGCGATGGTGAGGCTGGCCGTCAATAATGGGACCAAGCTTTATTCCGATACCATCGCCTCGATCAAGACCAGAGGGATCATCGGAGAAAAATACCTTGCGCTCTCACCGGGTGGAGGTGGAGACCCTCTGAAACCTGGCGAAGCCATTCGTGATACGGAATCAGGCCTCGACCTGGAAGAGTTGGTGAGTCAGTATGTTCATGGGAAGGTCAATTAACTCAGTCTCGCCGGGCCGGCAGGTGAGGATTGGGATAATCAGTAGAGGGAGATCGCGTGATGATGGTGATCAGGAATCGTTGGGGCAAGCCGGCGTCTTTCCGCTGGAGAATCATGATCCTTTTGGCGGTGATCACTATTGGGCTGACGGTGGTTCCGGGGTACGCGGGTGCCCCGACTGACTCCATGAAAACAACCATCGACGAAATTCTCCGTATCATACGAGAAAAGGAATTAAAACAACCGCAGAAGGCCGATGAGCGACGACTCCTGCTCGAGAAAGTGGTCGGGGCTCGATTCGATTATACGGAAATGTCACGGCGGGCGCTTGGGGCGCCGTGGAATACCTTGTCCGATCAGCAGAAGCAGGAATTTGTCGATCTGTTTCGGACGTTGTTGACCAATTCGTATGCCGATAAGATCGAAACGTATTCCGGCGAAGGCGTGCAGTATTTACATGAACGAACGGAGAAAGAGTACGCGGAAGTCCGGACCAAAGTGCTTTCAGGAAAGACCGAGATCCCGCTCGACTATCGCTTAATCAATAAGACCGATGATTGGCGGGTCTATGACGTGGTCGTGGACGGGGTCAGTTTGGTGAATAACTATCGCGGACAATTTACGAAGATTCTTCGCGCCTCTTCCTATTCGGATCTCGTCGATCAGCTCCGCAAGAAATCCGTTCAGCTCAGGGCTCCGGCTCCGTAACATAAACACTCTCCACGGGAACATGAAGACGTTTGTGCGTCGTTATGCCGTCGGCATTCTCCTCGTGCTTTTCGTGGCTCTCTGTCCTGTGCTCCCAGACCGGGCTCAGGCGGAAGTGAAATTATTTCCTATCCCCGCCGTCAGCACCAGCAAAAACGACGGCAGTGATGTCGGGCTGATCGTGCCGGCTCTCTTCACGGCGCCGGACGGGGATCTCAAGTATTTGGTCGCGCCGATGGTGGTCTACAATTCGATTGTGGGCACTCGTGGAACCCTCAATCTGTTCCGTTATGAACCGGGTGGAAAGGAACTCCGAGGCATCGCGTCCTGGACAGAACGAATCGAGCGGAAGTTTCTGTTGAGCTATGTCGATCCGGGTTTCAGTAATGGGCGATATAGCATTGGGTTCAGTGCCATGCATTTCAAGAATGCCACTGTGCGTTTTTTCGGGCTTGGTCCGACCACTGTTGAGGGTCAGGAGACCAACTACACCGCCTCTGAGACGAGATTGAACTGGAAGTTCGGTGTCTATGCGAATGAGGTCACGCAAATTGCGGTCAGTCAGCGATTGCGGCACATGCAATCGATCCAACAGGGTGCCACGGAACTTGCCTTTACAGGCGATGTTTTTCCCGAGGCCCCGGGTGTGGGAGGAGCGACGATTCTGGGCCAGCGGATCAGTTTTCATTACGACACGCGGAATAACTTGGTGACTCCGACAGATGGCATGGCGATCACGGCGTATGCCGAACTCAATTACAATTTCCATAAAGGCGCAGATCCCTTGTATTCCAGGTATGGTCTCGAGGTCAAAAAGATGTTCGCGAGTGAATCCAAGCGGGCAATTTTGGTGATTCGCGGCGATCTGCAAGCCACGCTCGGCTCGGACGTTCCGTTTTATGAGCAGAGCTCATTGGGCGGACAGAATAATTTGCGCGGTTTTGGTGTCGATCGGTACATCGATAAGCAGTTGATCTCGTTCAGTGTTGAGGAACGAATTCATGTCTTGCGAACGCGTCTTGCTGGAGTCATGGCTGATTTTGAGATCGCTCCGTTCATCGATACCGGACAGGTGTTCAACTCATACAAGAGTGTCAGCTTCAAAGACTATCGGATTACGCCGGGCATCGGCTTTCGGGGAATCATCCGCCCCAACGTGGTGGGACGGATCGACTACGGATACAGTAAAGAAGGGGGAGCCATTTTTGCCGGACTCGATTTTCCTTACTAGCCGAACTACTAGGTGCGCTTGTCGACGGAACAGCTAGACTCTTTATGCAACGAATGTCGATGTGGAAAAGGACATGGTATCTATCATAACCTCTTGACATCATAGGGTTCGTGTGTGAGACTCCACACAATTCCGAGAGACGCAAGCGTGGCGGTTAGTAGGTGTCTCGGTGTATGGCCACGTCGCTGACAGAAGACGAAGAAGGAGACCATCTATGTCCATACTCAAGAGAATCCATAGTCCTGCCGAACTGAAGCGGTTGTCTCCCGACAAGTTTCCAGTATTGTGTCGTGAGATTCGTGAACAGATTATCGGAGCGGTCTCCAATGTGGGCGGACACCTGGCCTCGAATTTAGGCGTCGTTGAGCTCACCGTCGCCTTGCAATATCTGCTGGATACACCGACCGACAAAATCGTCTGGGACACCAGCAATCAGTCCTACACGCACAAACTCCTCACTGGTCGACGTGAGCAGTTCCACACGCTTCGACAGTACGGCGGATTGAGCGGATTCTGTAAACGGGAAGAGAGCGAGTACGATACCTTCAACGCCGGCCATGCGGGGACCGGTGTGTCGGCCGCCTTCGGCATGGTCGAAGCCAGAGATCAATTGAAGCAAAAGCATAAGGTCGTCTGTGTCGTCGGTGACGGCGCCATGACGGCGGGGATGACGCTGGAAGGACTGCATCATGCCGGGGGACTCGGAAAAGACTTCCTCGTGATTTTGAACGACAACCAAATGTCGATCTCGAAAAACGTCGGGGCTATTTCCGCCTATCTGAGTCGAACCATTACGGGTGAGTTCTACGGGAAAATGCGCGAAGAGACCGGTCAACTGTTGGGGAAGATTCCTCACATCGGCTCCGACATGCAAAAGCTCGCTCGCCGAGCCGAAGAGCTTGCCAAAGGCGTGATTCTTCCTGGATTGCTCTTTGAAGAACTTGGATTTCAATACAGTGGCCCGATCGACGGGCACAATTTCGAGCACCTTCTGCCGACCATTGAGAATGTGCTCAAGATGAAGGGGCCGGTCCTGCTGCATATCATCACGAAGAAGGGGCTCGGGTACGAGCCGGCCATGAAGAATCCGGTATGGTTCCATGCCTGCCCTCCGTTCGTTCGGTCGACCGGCGCACCCGCCAAGAAAGCCGCGCGCCCGTCCTACACGGCGATCGCGATGGACGCGCTCGTCAAATTGGCTCGGGAGGACAAGCGTGTCGTGGCCATCACGGCTGCAATGTGCGAAGGCACGGGGCTGACCGCATTTGAAAAAGAATTTCCGGATCGTCTTTACGACGTCGGCATCGCCGAGCAGCATGCGGTGACGTTTGCGGCAGGACTCGCTGCGCAGGGTATGAAACCGGTCGTGGCGATGTACGCGACCTTCCTCCAGCGCGCCTATGATCAAATCGTGCATGATGTCGCCACCCAGAATCTTCCGGTGGCCTTCTGCATCGATCGAGGAGGGCTCGTCGCGGAGGACGGAACGACGCATCATGGGGCCTTCGACTATGCCTATTTGAGGCACGTTCCCAACATGGTCGTCATGGCTCCTAAAGACGAAAATGAACTGCAGCACATGGTGAAAACCTGCGTGGAATTCAACGGACCGATTTCCGTGCGATATCCGCGTGGGGTGAGTCTCGGCGTGAAGATGGACCCGGTTCCGCAAGCCTTGCCCGTTGGGAAAGGCGAGCTTCTCAAAGCCGGGACGGATGTGGCCATCATTGCGATCGGTGTCTCGGTATGGCAGGCCGTCGAAGCAGCCGAACGGCTCGGTAAGGAAGGGATCTCCACGGCGGTCGTGAACGGACGATTCGTCAAGCCACTCGATCATGAACTGATTGTCGATGTAGCGAAGCGGGTGCGCTATGTGGTGACGGTGGAAGAAGGCTGTAAGATCGGTGGCTTCGGTTCGGCGGTTTTGGAAACTCTCTCGGAGGCCGGTGTCACGGATGTGAAAACGAAGGTTCTGGGTTTGCCTGATTGGTACATCGAACAGGGGCCACAAGATTTGTTGCGGGAACGGTATGGCTTGACGGCTGAAGGGATCTATCAAAGCGTGAAGGAACTCATCGGAAAAGCGTCCGCGGTGAAATCGTCACTTACGGGTTCGGCGCTGGTCGGCCATCCTCATGGAGACGAACAGGGGAGCTGATCGAAGACGTGAGGGGTGAAGGGTAAAGGGGTAAGGCGAGCCGGATGCATATTTCAAGGCGAAAAACTCGACAGATTTCGGTCGGCAAGGTGAAGGTTGGGGGCGATGCTCCGGTGTCCGTGCAATCCATGTGTTCGACGGACACGCGGGATGTGGCCGCGACGATCGCACAGATTCAGCAGCTTGAAGCCGCCGGCTGCGAAATCATCCGCGTGGCCGTTCCGGACGACGAAGCCGTCCAGGCCCTTCCGCACATCAAAGCGGCGATGACGGTACCGCTGATCGCCGACATTCACTTCGATCATCGGCTTGCCTTGAAGGCTGCACACATCGTCGACTGTGTCCGAATCAATCCCGGCAATATCGGCGCCTGGTGGAAGGTGGAAGAAGTCATTAAGGCCGTGAATGAGCGAGGGATTCCTCTTCGGGTCGGCGTCAATGGAGGATCGCTCGAACGTCCGCTGTTGGAGAAGTACGGATGGCCTTCTCCCGAGGCGCTGGCTGAGTCAGCGCTCAATGCCGTGCATGCGTTGGAGGACGTGGGTTTCACTAATATGAAGGTATCGCTCAAAGCCTCGGACGTGCATCACGCCATCGATGCCTATTGGCTCTTCGCGCATCAGTCGGATTATCCGCTGCACATTGGGATTACAGAAGCAGGGACGGCCATGACCGGGGCGGTGAAGTCTTCCATCGGCCTTGGGTACTTGCTTTCGCAGGGGATCGGGGACACGTTGCGTGTATCGCTGGCTGCTGACCCGGTCGAGGAAGTCAAAGTCGGGTTTGAAATCCTCAAGTCACTCGAATTACGTCATCGAGGCATCAATGTCATCGCCTGTCCGACGTGTGGGCGCGTCGAGATCGACGTGGTCCGGATGGCGAACGAGCTGGAAAAGAAACTCGGCCACATCAAGACTCCGTTGAATGTGTCGGTGCTGGGTTGTGTCGTCAACGGCATCGGAGAGGGGAAAGAGGCCGATATCGGGATTGCCGGCGGCGAGGGCAAAGGCATTTTGTTCAAGCAAGGCAAGCTCGTTCGCAAAGTTCCCATGGAAGAATTGATGGACACGCTGATTCAGGAAGTGGAACTGCTGGCCAAGGAAAAAGAAGCGGAACACAACGGCGAAGCAATTGCATCCCCCCCTTCAAACGAGTGGGAATCGCTGGAACCCCAGTCGGATCACTCCTCGACGCTCGGCAGAGAAATCCCGGTCTTGCCTCACCGGTAGGCGCATTGCCGACAGCGGCAACGACTCTCCCGCGGCTTCCACGGAAGCTGCACGCCCATCTCACCGAAGAAACGATTGACGTACCTCTTGCGGGTCATGTATCAGTGCCCCTGAACGATGGAATCAAAGGCGATTATTCACTGGATCACCGAATTCGTCAGATCCGCTCTCTTTGCGAGGCTGGTGAAGGCCGGCCTTGTAATGGCGGCGGTGGTGCACGGATACATCATTTCTTTTGGTCGGTCATTTCACTTCCGTGACATCGATATCCATCGTGAGATCGGCCGGCGCTTCCTCTCCGGGGAATATCTCTATGCCAACGACTATTGCTACATGTATTTGCCGACCACCGGCATCTATTTCGCTCCCTTGCTTGTCCTGGAGAGAAACTCGAGTTTGGCCCTGCGGTATGCCGTCGCTGTCGGATGCTTAGTCATCACCATCGTGATGTTCCACCGCATGCTGTGCGGCACATCAAACTCGAACGTGTGGAGCCGGCTTTTGATCGGCGTGGGGGCGGGGGCGCTGACACTGCAATTTATCTTGAATGATCTCGACGACGGTGGGCCGCACCTCATGCTATTGGGGATTCTAACCGGTGGGATTTACGCGATATGGGTTGGGAGAGAACGGCTGGGCGCGGCGTTGATTGGGCTTGGCATCGTACTCAAGATCACTCCCGAGATCTTTGTGTTGCTGTTTCTGTGGAAGCGGCAGTGGCGATTGGCGTCATACACCGTGCTCGCAACCGTCTTTTGGATCGCACTGCCCATCCTCTACATGGGCCCCACGAGTTGGTGGGATCATCACACGGAATGGACGAGGAACGCGGTGTTATCCGTGCTTGACCGGCAGGCGGAGGGCCGCCAAGAAAATGAGCTTCAGAAGGCCAACCTCTCGCTCCGGCATACCATGCTTCGGTATCTGGTCACGTACCCACCGGACCATCGCCTACGGCAAGTGGACCACGGATATCAGCCGGTGCTGGATCTGTCGTCACCGGTTGCAAACGCAATCGTCGGGGTGGCCGCGATCAGCCTGCTTGGTTTGTTTGCGTGGTCAAGCCGGCAGGCGTTTCAAGGGCCAGGGGATCCTACGTGGGCGCGAGATTGTGCCGGAACCTTTATCTTGGCCTTGTTGTTCTCTCCCATCACATGGGATCAACATCTGGTCTGGATGATCCCGGCTGCGTTTGTCGTCGTCGCCGCCGCAGCGAGATTGAGCGGCGGGTTGAGCAGTGCCGGATACGCCATGCTGGGAGTGTATATCGTGCTCACGATGGTGCTGAACTACGAAGTCGTGGGGTCAGCGAGGTGGGAAGCGCTGAAGAGTTATCATCATCTCGGCATCGCCATGCTGATCTTGTACGGATTACTTCTCAGCAGTAGGGGCGGTTGGAGCTATTCAGGCCGGTATTCAGAGAAAATTCGTTCCGGCTCTTCCCCAATAGCCAGCGAGACATAGTGCATTGTTGCCGGTCGGCTTGGTTATTTTGCCTGACGCCAACTGCCACAACGCCATTTGCAACACTCGATAAAATTTCAGTTCGATTGGTTGTTAAGCCGGTCTTGTGTTGAGTTCCGGTAAACCAAGCGACTATAATGCCGCCTCTCAGAGGCGCCGTACCCAAGTGGTAAGGGAGCAGTCTGCAAAACTGCGATGCAGCGGTTCGAACCCGCTCGGCGCCTCCAAACCGCACTTCGTGCGTACCCGCGACTCTTCAGGCGAAGCCTCTCTTCTATTGACGCCGCGGGATAATCACCGCCAGTGTCCTCTTTCTAATGCCGCGCTTCGTGTGGGTTTCGCCGACTCAGAGGAAAATATAAAGAAAGACTCGACGCATCGTAGGGCGATTCCGTCTGAAGACGCGCTGGAACGGTATGAACGGTATGATTGGGACAAGGCTGTGCGGGGGCGGCACGCGTATCGCTTTCCGAAAGGCGCACACGCCTGCGCCGGCCAGCTGGCAGTTTATTAGTGCGTCGGAAAGGGCTTTACCCGCGTTGAGGCCGAACCCCCTTCGACTGGCTCAGGACGGGCCAATCGAAGGGCTCAGGGCAGGGGAACTGTCAAGAAGCATTAGTCGCTCTACACTACATGTTCATCGGGACCATGATCATAATGGCGCCCATGACTTCGTTCTGCTTGAAGTCGTTTCTCGGACTGTCCTGATGCGCGTTGTGACAGCCGATGCAAGCTTGCGAAACAGCTCTGTCGGCATAGATGGCCATGAGATAGGAGTCGCCTCCGTTCATGACCACTTCAGTGTACGGGCGGTCCGGGTTTTGTTGGGTTGCCATCAGGCCCCTATTCTCGGCATCGGATTTTGCCCCGTTCTGCTTGTTGATGGGCCAGAGACTGATGAGCTTATAGCCGACCTTCGCTTTGGAATTGACCGACAGACGAGCGCTTTCCTGTAAGAATTGGGCCGGCAGCGGCAAGGTCTTTTCGGAGCGCCAATTCTCTGATGCGACGACGGCGCCTTTCGCTTGCATCCGTTCTACAACATGCTGCGTGTAAAATGTGCGGTTTGACTCGATGACGGAATGTAACATATCCGCCACTTTCTCAGCTGGAATGCCACCGGCATCCTTGGCGCCGGACGATATTCCCAAATAGACTGACGCGAGAAGAAGCAGTGATGCAATTCCCAACACCAGGCCTTTCTTAACCATAATACGGTCTCCTTCCGTGAAATGATGAATGGCTCGATTCATATGGAATTATGTTTGATCGCATTGATTGATTGAATGATGGCCCTACCTCACTAGAGACGATTGGATTGGCCTGGCGTAGGTCGGTCTGACGGTAGCAGAATCCTGATGTCGGGACAAGTAGATGCACGCCACTCTTGACTTACTTACTCTTTCGAAATTGACGAGGTCCGAGCAGGATGTTAGAATCCCTCGATTCGGAAGTCACAAGTATGGTTACTTAGTGGCTGCGCTCATTATACTGATTCTGAATACTGACTAATCAACAGCACAGCGCAGTAGGAAGGAGAACGGAATGGCTGTTCCGATTTCTCAGATGTATACCGTCGCGACGTATGTACTCTCGCAGAAGCTGAAGGGAGTGAAGCGATATCCCTTAGTGCTGATGCTGGAGCCTCTCTTTCGTTGCAACCTGGCTTGCGCCGGCTGCGGGAAGATTCAGTATCCCGATCACATCCTCGACAAGCGGTTGACGCCCGAGCAGTGTTGGGCGGCGGCCGAGGAATGCGGAGCGCCCATGGTGAGCATTCCCGGCGGAGAACCGCTCATTCATCCTGAAATTGCGAAGATCGTGCAGGGGCTGGTGGATCGGAAGAAGTATATTTATCTCTGCACAAATGCCATCCTCTTGGAGCGGAAGCTGGATGAGTATCAGCCCTCGAAGTACCTGACCTTCAGCGTCCATATGGATGGACTTAAGGATGAACACGATTTGGCTGTTTGTCGCGATGGGGTCTATGAGGTGGCAGTCAAGGCCATCAAAGCGGCACTCAAGCGTGGCCATCGGGTGACGACGAATACCACCTTGTTCGACGATGCCAATCCCGAGCGGATCAGGAGGTTTTTCGATGAAATGATGGCGCTGGGCGTCGAAGGTATGACCATCTCTCCGGGGTATAGTTATCAAAAGGCTCCCGATCAGCAACATTTCTTGAAGCGGACGCGAACTCAGGAACTCTTCTCCAAGATCCTTGCTCGCCCCAAGCCGGGTTGGCAGTTCAATCAATCCCCGCTGTTTTTGGATTTCTTGATGGGACGGCGCGAGTATCAATGCACCCCCTGGGGCAATCCGACCTATAACGTGTTTGGATGGCAGAAGCCCTGCTATCTGCTTCAAGAGGGATATACGACAACTTTCCGGGAGCTGATGGAGTTGACCGAGTGGGAAAACTACGGGACTGGTCGAAATGAAAAATGCGCCGATTGCATGGTTCATTGCGGCTATGAGGCCTCGGCGGTGGAAGATACGTTTAGTACGGCCTCCGGATTTGCTCGGACAGCTAAATTGACGCTGATGCCTACTTCTCGTTAATCGTTAACCGTGTTAATCGCAGTTCGCACAATCTTTTTCGTTTAACGAAATAACGATTCACGGTTAACGGCCTCAGCCATGACTGACACCAAAAACCACACGCTGAGTACTCCCGGCTCTCTCGAGGGTCGAGTGTTCAAGCCGGCCTCTCTAGCCGAAACAGCCGAGGCCGTCGATCTCGCATTCGACTATCGCGGTGACGTGACCCTGTCGCTACGGTCCGGCGAATCCGTCGCCGGATATCTCTTCAATCGTCAAGTAAGCGGCGACGACTCTTATCTCGAACTCTTTCCCGTCGATCAGCCGAGTCCTCAGCGCATTGCCTACCAGTCCATCGAGAGCATCGCGTTTACCGGCGAAGATACCGCGAACGGCAAGTCCTGGGAGGCTTGGGTCTCGAAGAAAGACTCGGATCGCCGGGCCGAAGCGGTGGAGGTGGAAGCAGACGCTCGCACGCGCGGACACCTCTAGCAAGGGGTTCCCCTAGCTTTACCTTAAGATACTTACAGCCGTATACTCCCCTCCCTCTAAGTTTTCCACCTGAAAACGTGAAGGATGTGGAATGAGCAAGGTTCTCCCCCAGCTCCCGGCTTTCTCACCCGCTCGAGTCTTGGTTGTGGGTAGCTTCCCGCAGGAACGAAGCCTGCCATGAAAAAGCAGCTCCCACGACACCGCAGGCATAAAAAGCGCGAGAGGAGCACACCGCGCCCAGCGTTTCCCATCGTCGGCATCGGCGCGTCAGCCGGAGGGTTGGAGGCCTTCACGCAATTGCTCAAGGCTCTCCCGCTGGACACGGGTTTGGGCTTCGTGCTCGTGCAGCATCTGGACCCACAGCACGAAAGCGCGCTGACACAACTGCTGGCGCGAGCCACCTCCATGCCGGTGCATGAGGTCACGAATAATCAACGGGTGGAGCCCAATCACGTCTATGTCATTCCCCGTAACAGGAATCTTTTCATCGCGCAGGGCCGGTTGAATCTTCGCCCCCGCCGAAAAGATCGGACCCCCCAGCATTCCATTGATGCCTTTTTTGAATCGCTGGCGCAGGACCAGCGCGAGCGAGCGATCGGTGTGATCCTGTCCGGCACCGCGACCGACGGCACAGCGGGGTTGGAGGCCATCAAAGCCGAGGGCGGAATCACGTTCGCGCAAGATGACTCGGCCAAATACGATTCCATGCCGCGCAGCGCGATCGCCGCCGGCTGCATCGATTTCATCCTCGCTCCGGATGCCATTGCCAAAGAACTGGTCCGCATCGCGAAGCATCCCTACCTCGCGGGTCAATTCCCTGAAGTCCTGGCTCCGGAAGCCGACCGGGCCTCCGCGACGGCGCACGAGGACGACGCCACCCCGCTGCCGTCCGGCGGGCGAGGCGCGCCGACCGCGGGCGTCAAGGGCAAAGGCGCCGTCGCTGAAGATGCGCCTGCCGGAGCGGGAGCGAGCAGGTTCAAAAAGATTCTCCTGCTCCTGCGTAACCATTCCGGCGTGGACTTCTCGCTCTACAAGTCCACCACCATCCAGCGGCGCATCGTCCGACGCATGGTGTTGAGCAAACACACCCCTTGGAGCCGTACGCCGATTTCCTCCGGGGAAACACCAAGGAACTCGACGCCTTGTACTCCGATGTGCTGATCAGCGTCACGAGTTTTTTCCGCAATCTGGACGCGTTCGAACTTCTGAAGAAGAAAGTCTTTCCCAAGCTCCTTCAGCAACGCAGCGACAATCCGGTCCGTGTCTGGGTACTCGGCTGCTCGACCGGTCAGGAAGCCTACTCCATTGCCATGACGTTCATGGAATCGTCGGAACAGGCGTCCCGCATGCGGAAGCTCCAAGTGTTTGCCACCGACTTGAACGAAGCGCTCTTGGATAAAGCCCGCCATGGTCTGTACGCCAAAAGTCTTTCGCAGGATGTCTCGCCGGAGCGCTTGCGGCGATTTTTTGTCGAGGAAGAAGGCGGCTACCGCGTGACCAAGCCGCTCCGTGAGATGGTCGTGTTCGCGCGGCAGAACTTGATCAGCGACCCGCCCTTCTCGCGGATGGATCTCGTCAGTTGCCGAAATCTTTTGATTTATCTGGAGCCGAGTGTGCAACGGAAGGCCATCCCGACCTTCCATCACGCGCTGAAGCCGGAAGGCTTTTTATTTTTGGGAGGGTCGGAGTCCATCGGCAGCTTCACGGAATTGTTCGAGGCGGTCGATAAAAAACACAAACTCTACGTCAAAAAGGCAGCGTCCACGCCGGCGTTTCATCTCCCGATGAACAAGGAACGCGAGGCCGCCCCGCTCCGCGCGTCGACCGCGCCTCTGCCGATAGGGACACCGCAGGGGATGCACGAAGGGTTGAGCCGCGAACTCAACGCGCAGCGCGAGGCCGACCGTGTCACTGTGAATCAATTCGCGCCTCCCGGCGTCTTGATCAATGTCGAGATGCAGATTCTGCAATTCCGCGGGCCGACCGGTTCCTATCTTCAGCCCCCGCCCACGGGCAAGGCGAGCTTCGACGTGCTGAAGATGGCGCGCGAAGGCTTGATGCTGCCTTTGCGCGCGGCCATCAACAAGGCGAAGAAGGACAATGTCCCGGCGCGCAGGGAGCAGGTCCGGGTGCAACAGAACGGCACGGCCCGCGTGGTCAATGTGGAAGTCATTCCGTTGAAGAATCTGCGGGAGCGCTGCTTCTTGATCCTATTTGAAGATGCGGACAAGGGCGGGCTCTCGCCCGAAGCGCGTCACGCCCCAAGGGCCGAAGACTCCTCCGTGAGCCGCAAGCAGGAATCCAGACGCGTCCATGCGATCGAAAGCGAACTGGCCGAGACGCGCGACTATCTCCAATCCATCCAGGAACAGCACGAAGCGGCCAACGAGGAGCTCCAGGCCTCCAACGAGGAAGTCCAGTCCGCCAACGAGGAACTCCAAAGCATCAATGAAGAATTGGAAACCTCCAAGGAAGAGTTGGAATCGGCCAATGAAGAGTTGACGACCGTCAACGAGGAGATGGCCAATCGAAACCAGGAATTGAACCGCCTCAATGCCGATCTCAGCAATCTTCAAGCCTCGACCAAACTTCCGCTGCTGGTGATCGGGCGCGATCTCACGATCCGACGCTTCAGCTCGATGGCCGAAAAACTCTTTAACCTCTTGGCCGTCGATGTGGGGCGGCCCTTGAGTGGAATCAGACACAATCTGGTCGCGCCGGAGTCAGAACGCCGTCCAACCACCCCCTACCGTATCGAAGATCTGGTTCGGGAGGTGATCGACAACGTGCGGGCGCAGGAACGGGAGGTGCTCGATAAAGAAGACCGCTGGTATACCCTGCGCGTGCACCCCTACCTGACCGACGACAAGAGAGTGGACGGCGCCGTGCTGGTGTTGGTGGATATCACGGATCTGAAACGCACCGAGCAGGCCACCTCGTCGCTGGCGGCGATCGTCAATTCTTCGGACGACGCCATCATCGGCAAAGACGTCAACGGCGTCATCACCAGTTGAAACCAGGGCGCGGAGGGTCTCTTCGGCTACCAGGCGCAGGAAGCCGTCGGCCAGTCTATAACGATGCTCATGCCGCCCGACCGGCTGCACGAAGAAGCCGACATTTTAGCGCGGATCAAACGGGGTGAGCGGATCGTCCATTTCGACACCGTCCGCGTCCGGAAAGATCGTTCGCCGGTGGACATCTCGCTGACCATCTCACCCATCAAGGATGCGGCAGGCCGAGTCATCGGCGCATCGAAAATCGCGCGCGACATTACCGAGCGCAAACGTGTCCAGGACGCGCTGGCGCAGAGCCACGCGGAACTTCAATCGCACGCGGAGGAGTTGGCTCGTTTCAATAGCGCCGCAGTTGGGCGCGAGTTGCAGATGATTGAATTGAAGAAGGAAATCAATGAACTCTGTGGGCGACAGGGCGAATCAGCCCGCTACCCGCTCGAGTTCGAGCGAGAGGACAAGGACGAACTATGAGGCAGTCGGCTCCACCCGTTGGCGAAGCTCTTGGTACGAGGCGCGAAGGAGAACGCGGGTCTCTTGCGATTCTTGACGGATCTCCGATCGGGTATCTTCGATTTGTTGATGAAGCGACTGATGGCCTTCGGACAAGAGGTCAATTTTATGCTCAACTTGTTCGATCAAAATACCGGCATGTCGTTTGACATCCTGGATTTCTTCTCGGAGCCGGGTCTCGACATGTCCTTTGAGACCTGGGTTTCCTCTCGAAGCCGGGTCTCGGTATGTCGTTGACGTCCTGGATTTCCTCTCGGAGGCGGGTCTCGGCAGCTTCCGTCGCGTGAGTGATGATCTGTGTGATCTGAGCGAGCGATTCTTGGTCCATACGAGAATCCTCCGAACGGGCGCCACTGTAGGGCAACAGGGCTGAAAATTCAAGGCAGGGTTCCTCTCCTGCCGCACACAACGCGCCAGGCATCGAGAACGACAACGGCGAGAGCGAATTTGAGCGAGAGGACAAGGACGGACGATGAGTAAGACCGCTAAGATACCCGATGGCACGCGCCGACAAAAGCCACGCCTCGCCCGAGAGGGCGACGAGGGTTATCCGCGCGACGCTCTAAGCGAGGAAGCCTCGCGCAAAAACCAGGAGAAACTTCTCAACGTCAACACTGAACTTGCCCAGCGCGTGACCGACCTCGACAAGATGAACTCGGAGGCTCAGGATTCGTGCCGCGCCGCCCTGAACTTAATGGAAGATGCCGTCCGGTCCCGCAAGGCGGTAGAACGGCTCAACGGAGAATTGCTCGCGAGCGAGGAGCGCTATCGCACGCTGTTCGATTCGATAGACGAAGGCTTTTGCATTATCGAACTGTTGTTCGACGCACGCGAGAAGCCTGTTGATTACCGGTTTCTCCAAGTCAATCCGTCGTTTGCGCGTCAGACGGGAATCGAAAACGCGGCAGGCGGGCGGATGCGAGAAATCGTCCCTCGGCACGAAGAATATTGGTTCGAAATGTACGGACACATCGCTCTGACGGGCGAAGCGAAGCGCTTTCAACACCGCGCTGAACAGCTTCATCGTGTTTACGATGTCTATGCTTTTCGCGTCGGCGAACCGGCGGAAAGAAAAGTCGCCGTTCTCTTTAATGACATCACCGAGCGCAAGCAAGGGGAGGAAGCGCTACGTGCGAGTGAAGAACGACTTCGCGAGTTTGCCGGTCAATTGGAGCAGCGCGTCTCTGAGCGCACCTATGAACTCGCGCAGTCGGAAGATCGCCTCCGCACGTTGGCCACGGAGCTGAACCTCTCCGAGCAGCGGGAACGCAAGCGCCTGGCGACCGAGCTGCACGACCATTTGCAGCAGATGCTCGTACTGGGGAAGATCACAATCGGGCAGGGCAAGCGCGTAGCGGCCGGCGTGCCGGCGTATGAAGCGGTGCTCAAGAAAGTGGATGACATCTTCTCGGATGCGCTGACCTACACCCGTACCCTCGTTTCCGACTTGAGCCCCACCGTTCTACGGGATCACGGTCTGCCGGCGGCGCTCCAATGGCTCGGCACCTACATGCAGAAACACAATCAGACTGTCACTGTGATCGTGCCGGACGACGAGGACCTGAAATTGCCGGAAGGCCAAGTGATCTTATTGTTCCAATCAGTGCGGGAACTCCTCATCAATTCCTCCAAACATGCGGGAACCGGTGAAGCCACCGTCCAGATGGAACAGCGCGATGGCCTGCTGAGAATCGATGTGCGCGATGAGGGCGCAGGCTTCGATCTTGCTGCTGCTGCCGCCGCCGCCGCTGCTGGGACACCTAGTGGAGGCATCTCTTCTAAATTCGGACTCTTCAGTATCCGGGAGCGCATGCGGGCGCTGGGGGGGTCGTTCCAGATCGAGTCGACCCTGAGCAAAGGCACTACAGCGACGCTCACGCTGCCGATGCAGCCGCGTGACGAGCGGGAAACGCACGACATGCGCGACGAGCAGCACGCCATATCGATGCCAGTCTCGCCCCTCTCGCCAGTCTCGCAGCGCGCGCCGATTCGCGTACTCCTCGTGGACGATCACCCCCTAATGCGGGAAGGTTTGCGGAGCATCGTGACGGGCTATCATCATTTGGAGATGGTCGGTGAAGCGGGCGATGGTGCGGAAGCCGTGGCCCTTGCTCAACAGCTCGAACCCGACGTGGTGGTGATGGACATCAATATGCCGAAGATGGACGGCATCGAAGCCACGAGGCGGATCAAAGCGCACCGGCCATCCATCGTCGTCATCGGCCTGTCGGTGAATCAATCGGTCAATACGGCGGAGCAAATGAAAGCGGCGGGCGCGGCTGCGTACCTGACGAAAGAGAGCGCAGCCGACGCCCTGTGTCAGGCTATCGATGAGGCCATCTCGCGCAAACAGGGGACCGCCGCTCATTCGGCTCCGTGATAAGAAAGCAGTGCACCACCATCGGCAAAGCCCCGGTATTGCCGGTCAAAAAAGCCACTATCCAGGCCTGCCGTTTCGTTGACAAAGACATAGTGCTGTGCTAGAAACGCCTGCCCGAATGTAGCGCGCTCGTTATACTGCGGCGTGCATTTCCTTGAAGGAGCGAGCGACGAGTCAGCGATCCAGTTCGAAGCTTGGCAGCCGAAGTCCAGCAGGACTGTTTCTCCTAGCTTGCTGTCTCGTAATGACGTTCCCTTCCGTGGCTCCGGCCACACATGAAGCGGACCATCGTTTCATGGTGGAGGGGTATGTGTGCGGGCAGGACGGGAAGGGGCTTTCGAATACAGACGTTCTCGTCAAGGACACCAAAATTTCATACGGTCAGGTCGTACGGACGGATGGAGCCGGCTACTACAAAGCGACGTTTCATCTGCACAACGACAATCTTGGCGATCCCCTTCTGGTAGAGGCGAAGGGGGAGCAGCAAAACCTCAAGATCGAATTCGATCCAAAAGATCTTGAGAGTGAACGAAAAATCAAGGTTAACTTTGGAGCCGGTTGCGATGTGGGCGGTCCTCCCGTCTGGTTATGGTGGGGAGGCGGAGCGATGGTTGCCGCGGCTGGTACGATAATTGGGATGAAGCTTGTCCGATCTCAGCAAAAGCGCGAGCGGGGCAAGGGGAAATCGCAAAAACCGAGAAAAACATAATCGCCGATGACGGGCTTTGAGGGCTGTGGGGCGCCTCGCCGAATCGGTCGATGGGTGGGTCGAGTGCCGTTGTGCAGAGCTGTCGAGAAGGTTTATCCGGAACGCTTTTGCTAGGGGTGTAGGCGCCTCGGCAGAAGCGTTTTTGTATTTTATAGACCTGCTTCCCGTATATTTTGAGATAGGCGCTTGCGTATCACTCCAAAGAGTAAATGATTGTCATGAGAATGAAGCTGGGTTTGGGTCGAATGGCATTGGCCGTGAGCATCGGATTACTGGCAGGTTGCGGAGAGCAGGGTGGAGAGGGGCTGATTGTGCCACCACCGCCGGCTCCATCGGAATATGTCGACAAGCATATGCCGATAGATTGGTGGGGAGATACCCAGAAGCTGGAAGAGGGACGCAAGTTGTACGTGGGTGAAACAAATCCCGATGTGAACTGTGCAGGCTGCCATGGGAAAGACGGGAAGCCGGTCAAGGCGGGCGCCACGGATTTCAGAAACCCTGAGCGCATGAAGCTCTATTCCGATTCCGTGTGGTTCTGGCGCATCTCCGAGGGTGTGCCCAACACCAAAATGAAGGGCTGGAAGAGCAAGCTCTCAGATGAGGATCGATGGAAGCTGGTGCTCTATGAGCGGAATTTTGGACTGGCTGGGAAGACGTGGAATGAAGAGAAGAAGCAGTGGGTTGATGCGGGCATGAAATGACCGTAGGGTCTGACCGGGGTCTTGGTTGTGGACGACATTGTATTGGGCGCGTGTGGTAAAAGGTGAAAGCGAGATTCTTGGCTAGGGTTTAAAGTAGGGGGCGTCGAGGCATCGTGAAAAAACTGTCGAGCGGTCTCCTGGCTCTCGTTGTGTTGTTCTCGCTGTGTGTGGCCACTGCCGCCAGTGTCTATGCCCAGGAGAGTGGGGCGGCTTCGGTGGAGTTTCCGTATCCCGGCAATCGGACGGCGGTATGGATCGTTGCTCAGCTCCATATCTTGTTTGCCGCGTTTATCCTCGGCGCGCCGATCTTCGTCGTGATTTCAGAATGGTTGGGTTACCGTAAGCAGGACCCACGGTATGATCGCCTGGCGAAAGAGATCACCAAGGTCACGGTCATTCTCTTCAGTATGACGGCTGTGACGGGCGGCTTGTTTATTTTTGTCCTGCTTGCCGCCTACCCACAGTTCACGACCTCCTTCATCAATCAGTTTTATATGGTGTTCGCAGTCTTGTATCCGGCGCTGTTTATCGCTGAGACCATCCTCATGTATGCCTACCTCTATACGTGGGATGTGTGGAAGGGTGAGAAGAAAGGGCGTCATATCGCCCTGGGTGTGCTCTTGAATCTCGTGTGTTTGCTCATCTTGTTCGTGATCAACGGCCCCACGTCGTTCATGAACACACCGCCGAAGGCCGAGGGGATTTCGCCTCAAGATTTCATCGCGACAGCCACCTTGTGGGATAAGATCGCGAACCAAAGTTGGTTTCCCCTGAGTCTTCACCGGATCGATGGGAATGTGGCGTTCGGGGGATTCATTGCCGGCCTGATCGCCGCCTATATGTACATGGGGTCGAAGACGCAGGAGGAGAGAGCCTACTACGATTGGATGGGGTTCGCCGCCATCTGGATCGCGGTGGGTGGGTCGCTCTTGCAGCCGTTCACGGGACTCTTGTTGGCGTACGAAATGTGCGATTACGACTTTTCATTCTGTCCCTATATGATGGCCGATCAACTCTCCATGTTTTTTGAAACGCAGGGAATCATGATCGGGCTCTTGTTTTTGGGGATCAACTATTACAGTTGGCTCAGCGTCAAACGGATTGAAGGCGCGGAAAACGTTCGGATCACCATTCTGGCTCCCATTGTCTTGGTGGTGTTGCTTCCCGTCACGATGTGGGTGATGGATAAATATTGGATTCCCGATCCGATGTCCTTGGCGTTCCTCCTGCCCTTGACGTCGGCACCATTCGTATTGGGTCGGTTCGTGCCCAAAACCGTCTCCGCGCGGACCGTCATCAAAATCGGCTTTATCGTCATGCTCATCAGCGATGCCGTCTGGCTCACTCCCGCTGGATTCGTGGCCACCGGCACCGATATGCCCGATGAGCTGAAACTGCCGGAAGGGTGGGACTATCTGGCATCGATGCCGGCAAAACTGTCCGCAATTATGACGTTGGTATTTGTCACGGTCGTCAACTTCGTGCTGTATAACCGGACCATCAAGCAAGGCACGATTCTCTGGGGGAAAATCGATTTCGCGTCGCAATTCGTGTTGATTTTTCTGGCCTTCACGTCCACGTGGATCATGGGGCTGATGGGAGCGGTACGGTCGTTGCTCAAAAAATATTTCCATACGTATAGTTTGGTGTCGGATCTCAGTGTCGAGTCGTATACTCCGACGCTCTCGTATTCTGCGGGATGGATTACGGCAATTACGGTGGTCTTTATCGCCATCGTCAGCGTGGCTGCGCTGGTGGCTCTTCGGCCTTCCGTGGCAAGGGGACGAGAGCCTGAGGTGAGCCCTGTCCCGATCGTGGCTAAGTAATCACAGGTTGGGCCGCCTACCGAGGCAATGGGAATTCGCATGGGGAATATATTCAGTAAGCTAGGAATAGGTGTAGTGGTCGGTGGTGTGCTTGTCGCCATCGCGCGGTCGCAGGAGCTGCCGTTCTCCTTCCAATTGCTGTTCTTCATTATCTCGTTGATCGGGGCGATGGTCTTCATACTGCTTGACGCTCGGCCGCTTAGTGCGATGAGCGGTGGGAAGTCTTTCTTTGCCGTGATCGCCTTCTGGATCTTCATGCTGACAGTTTCTGTCGCTGGGCCGTCGCTCTTGCCTCAGTTTGACCCTGAAGATGAGAAGGCAAAGATCGGCAAGCTTTTGGATAAGGAGCGAAAGCAGTCGGCGCAGGGCAAAGCAGAAGAGCTGATCGCTCGAGCCAAGGCCCTCGATGAACAGGTGAAAGCCCTCGAAGCGCGGCTCAAGGGGTTGGGCGGAGGGCAAGCGTCAACCGCGACGCAGTCTCCTCCCGCTGGGGAGAAGCCTCCTGCCGCAGCCGGTGCGGGATCGGGCGATTTCATGAAGGTGGGCGAGGAACAGTGGCAACTGCAGGAATGTTACAACTGTCACAAGCTTCGGGGTGAGGGTGGAAAGAAACGAGGCCCTGAATTGGATAATATCGGCACGTTGTTAACAGTCGATGAGATTCAAGAGAAAATCGTGGACCCCAAGAGTTTCATGGCCGAGGGATATGAGAAGGAATGGACGAAGGGCATCATGCCCAACAAGTTTAAAGATCTCATGGACCCCAAGGAAATGCTGGCGCTCGCCACCTGGCTTGGCACATTCAAGAACACCGCAGTGAATACCCCCAAGCCGATCAAGAAGAAGTAATGCTGCAACCGAAGCTCAAATCCAAGGTCCGGTGTACCGACCTCGACATCGGTGAAGTCACGAAGGTCGTGCTCGATCCGCTTTCCCACGAGATCAGCCACATCGTGGTGTCCATGAATGGGAGCGGCGAGCGACAAGTCGCCATGGGCCATGTTCAGGCTGTGATGGACGACCTCGTGCAGTTGCGCGCGGCGTCAACGGATATCCTCGCATTGCCTCCTTTCAAGCGAGACGACTATGTCACGACGCATGAAGTGGAGATCTCGCATCTCGAAGACCACATCCATGTGACGCCGGGCGAGGTGTTGGTGCCGGTGCCCGATCTGGAAAAGAGCGTCAAGCGCCGCGCGTTTTTCATGAATTTTACGCATGTCATCGGGTTTTTGATCGGGCTCCCCATCGCCTATCCCATTCTCCGCTTTCTGATGAAGCCGATGTATGCGGAGTTCGACAACGAATGGATGAAGGTGGGCAATGTGAGCAAGATCAAGCAAGACGACGTCGGCGTGCAGTTTAAGTACCAGAAAAAGGTCAAAGAAGCCTATATGCCGGAGTCCGAAGTGGATAAAAACGTCTGGGTTCTACGGGCCACTCCGGAGCTGCTTGAGAGAGTCTACCAAGACAAGGACGTAGAATTTCGCGATGCCAAAGGAAAGGTAATCTGGACCAACAAGAAGGATGTTCCCTACGTGGCGTACTCCGGCAAGTGCCCCCATTTAGGCTGCGCATTCAAGTGGCGACAGCACAAGACGCTGGGACAAGTGTTTCTCTGCCCATGCCATTTGAGCATTTACGATGCAGCTGGGAAAGTACTCGACGGTCCCGCCCCGCGCGCCCTTGACGCACTACCCGTGAAGGTGTCGGCGGGGGGAGAGGTTGAGATCATCGACATGGAGTTCAAGGCGGGTACGAAGTCGCAAATCCGAATCATTTGAAAGCCGGCGACATGGATAGTAAACATTCATCCCCTGCAACGATTCCTGATCATCAGCCCAGTACGATCGAAAAGCTCGTCGCCTTCCTTGACGAACGTGTCGGCCTCAAGGAAATGCAGGCCAAGATGCTCAACGAGCCGATCCCAGGCGGCTCTCGCTGGGCCTACGTGTTCGGCTCCATCTTGTTGTTCATCTTCGCCATGCAGGCGCTGACCGGCATCTTGCTCATGTTCTATTACGTGCCGACAGCCGACCATGCGTACGCCAGTACGCAATATATTATTCACGAGGTCGATTATGGGTGGTTCCTTCTGGGCTACCATTTCTGGGGATCCAGCGCCATGGTCGTCTGTGTCATCGCGCACATGTCGCAGGTGTTTCTCTGGGGCGCCTATAAAAAGCCGCGAGAGTTACTCTGGATCGTCGGTCTGGCCCTGTTCGGTATTGTAATTACTTTTGGTTTTACCGGTTACCTCTTGCCTTGGGACCAACGGGCTTTCTGGGCAACGACAGTTGGTGTCGAAATCTTGGATAAGACCCCCATTGTCGGTGATTTTATCGCCCGATTTCTGAAAGGTGGGCCGACTCCCGGGCAGATGACCTTGAGTCGATTCTTTGTCCTCCATGTGATGATTCTCCCGGCCGCACTCATGGCCCTGGCCGGATTGCATCTGTTCCTGTTTCGCGTGGCCGCTCCCGCAGGCCCCTTCACCGGTACGGTGGAGGAGATCAAAGCGAAGACCGATTATTTCTTTCCCCGTCAAATTTGGAAAGACATGGTCGGGATGGCGTTCGTCTTCGTGAGTATCTGCGCATTGGCCCTCTGGGAGCCGGTCGTCTTATTGGATGAAGCGGCGCCGGATCCGGGGGACTACCATCCCGAACCGGAATGGTATTTTCTGTTCTACTTTCAGCTGCTCAGGTTGAAACTGTTCGCCGGTGAGTTCGGTCAATTTATGGGTGCGGTGGCGTTGCCGGTCGCCTTCATGGCATTACTCGTCGCGCTCCCGTTCATCGATAAAGATCCCGAACGGAATATTTTCAAGCGGCCGATCGCCCTCATCATCTGGATTGCGATCATGGTGGTGATCGTCTTGTTCACGGTGGCATCGGTGATCAACCGAGAATTCCTGGACTAATCCTGGCACACGTTGGTTATGGCTGAAGAACGCGAATCAATGTCTCCAACGAAGATCGGGTTCAGTATCCTCTGGTCGGCCTGCTGGACCGGTATTCCCATTAAAGCGGTGTTTGCGGTTCTGGCCATGACGATGGGATTGGTGCATTTCGAAGGACGGTTCGGTCTTGCCTTTGTAATGCTGTTTGCGAGTCCCGTCACAGTTTTTGCCGCTCCCATCATTATGACGGTATTTGAGACGCACTTCGGCGAGGGCATCGGTCTGCCGCTCATGTTTGGGATGTCCATCCCCGTCGACATCTGGGCGCTGGGACTGGTTGGTCGAACATTCTTTCTGGAACGGCTTCGGAAAGAGCCCCCCCTCGATGGGCTTGGGTTTGCGATCTGGTGGAGAGCGGCGCTCATCGGGACCTTCTTTCTTCCGCTCCTCTGGTGGATCGTCAGCCGTGTCACGGAGATCGCCATCACCGCATCGCATTCCATGGCTGAAATGGACAGCATGAGACATCTCTTCGACACCGGTCTTCCTATCGCGGAACGAATCGGTCTCGAGCTCACCCTCTGGGGATCCGTCTCGTCGGCAGTCCTGATCGTCTTGGCGGTGATCGGGGTTTCCATACTTGGGCAAATCATTCGACGCATGGCGGAAAACTCCCGCCCGGCGTCTGAAAATTATCAAGGAATCGTGACCCGCTGGGATTTGATGCGTGTGCCGACCGACCAAGGGTTGTTGTTGGCGTCATTGGCGGGAGTGGGTGTGGTCCTGTCGCTGATGTTTTGGGTCATTCTTCCGGTGACGACTCCGCATCCGCATGAGTGCTGCAAGAAGCCTGAGGCGCAGGCCGAACCGGCATTCAAACCGGTCGAATCATTGACCAAGAATGCGCAACGGATCGCGTCACTTGCGGCGCAAGTTGAGGCGATGGAACAGCAAAAGGCAGGCACAAAAGGTCAGAAAGAAAAGAGCAAGGGGAAGGCCGGAGGCGGACTAGCCACTGACTCCTCTGCCAAGACGAAACCGTAATTTGCGAGGTGATGAGGTGAGCGCCATACAACAAGGGGTCGGAACGATTCAACGGGCTCTTCGGGCCGTCGGAGGTCACGGCGGATGGCTCGTAGGTCTCTTGTTGACGGCGGGTTGGCTTGCGCTCCCTTCGATCGGTTTCGCAGCGGAAGGAGCCGCCGCCGGCCCAACTGAGTATCGCGATATTCCCTATATCGGCAGTCGGAACCTCATCTGGGTCGTTGCGCAGCTGCATCTCCTACTCGCGGGGTTCGTCCTTGGCGTGCCGATCTTCG
Organism: uncultured Nitrospiraceae bacterium; assembly: GCA_963711905.1. Lineage (GTDB taxonomy): Bacteria > Nitrospirota > Nitrospiria > Nitrospirales > Nitrospiraceae > Nitrospira_D. Next base: position 421,221 of record CAVQFZ010000001.1, read on the forward strand.
CGTGGCTGTGCGAAGTCATCGCTTGGAGGGGAGGCGAACAGCGCTATGACAAGCTCGCGAAGGAGTTTACCAAACTCCTGACCTCGGCCTATGCAACCACCGCCCTGTTCGGCGGCATTCTCCTGTTTCTGTTGGTGGCGTTCTACCCCAAGCTGATGAATTATCTGACGGATGTTTTCTTCCCGTCCTTTTTGCTCTACTGCCTTCTGTTCCTGCTCGAAACCGCCACGCTCTATCTGTATTGGTATGGGTGGGACGCGATGCAGTATGGCAATAAGAAAACGTTGCATATATTTCTGGGGTTCCTGCTGAACTTCTTCGCCGTGTTCATCATGATTGTGCCCAATGCCTGGGCCACGTTCCAATCAAGCCCGGTCGTCATCTCAGAAGGAAGTGCCATCGAGCGAGCCTGGGCCGCGACCTGGAATCCAACCTGGTGGCCGATCAACATCCATCGGTTCATCGCCAATGTCGTGCTCGGCGGATACATTTGCGGAGCTTACGCCGGAGTCCGGTACTTGTCGGTCAAGAGTACCGAGGATCGGGAACATTACGATTGGATGGGCTATGTCGGCAATTTCATCGGCGTGTTCGGCTTGTTGGCCTTGCCGTTTGCCGGCTACTGGCTCATGCGGGAAATCTACCAGTACAACCAGCAGATGGGCATTACGCTGATGGGAGGATTCCTGTCCTGGCTCTTCATCATCCAGGCCATGCTGATCGGGGTCCTGTTCATGGGTTCGAACTATTACTTCTGGCTGGGGATTACCTATCGCATTCCTGGATCAATGGCAAAATATCGGCGACCAATGCTGTGGATGCTGATTAGTCTGCTGTTCTGTCTCGCGGTGTGGATGACGCCGCACTCGCTCGTGGCCAGCATCGAAGAGGCCCAGAAAATGGGAGGGGCTCATCACCCATTGCTAGGCGTCCTGGGTGTCATGTCGGCCAAAATGACGGTGTCGAACCTCATGATTCTCATTACCTTCATGAGCTTCGTCATGTATTGGCGGGCAGGGAAACAAGATACAGCCGGGTGGGCGAAGCTGGGGAAAGCGGTCATGGGCGCGGTGTTGGTGCTGGCCAGTCTCGCCGTGATCGTGCTCGGCGTCTGGGGGTACTTCGTGCCCGCCATCGTCCGTATCAATTATTTCTCCACGTCGCAGGTACTGATCGTCATTTTCGTCATTCTGACCATCACGCCCTTGACGGCGCTGTTGCTCAAAAGCGCCAGGACGACGACGGAAATGATCTGGGGCAGCATGCCTCCGCGCGCCGGGTACGCCCTAGTCCTCAATGCCGTGATGGTTATCCTCCTCATGACATTGATGGGGTACGCGCGGTCTTCCTCCCGCGTGCATTGGCATGTGTACGGGGTGATGCGGGATACGTCGCCCTATGCCTATTCGCCGGCCCTCGGCAGCGCATCACTGATCATGGCCTTCTGTACGTTTTCCTTCTGCATCCTCGTGGCGTTTATCTTCTGGGTCGCCACCATGGGCGATAAGTACAAAGCGACTCCAGCATCAGGGAAGGGAGAGCTCCCACATGGTATCCCGGCAATGGCTGGAGGGGCTCCGCATCACGAGCAGCAAGACAAAAAATAATTTTGAGTTTTGAATGATGAATGTTGAGTTGGAAATTCAAAATTAAGCATTAAAAACTCAACATTAGACTTTGAGGGTCTATGAGTGAAGTCGCACAACTACAATTGATTGCCCTGTCGATCGTCGGGGTCGGAATTCTGATCCTTTTGTTCATCAAGGCTACATTTGTCCGGGTGACGGGATTCGTCGCCATCGTGCTCGGACTGTTTTCGCTCATGTCACTCGCTGTGCCACAGTTGGCGTCCCTGCCTCCGGCGGAGGAAAAGATCGATCTCGCGACCATCAAGACTCCGACGGACATCGCCGCAATCGGACAGACAGTGTTTTTCAGTAAAGGTCAATGCGCACTATGCCATTCCATTGGCCCAAGCGAATCTGCCCGTTGTCCAGATTTAAAAGGAATCGGAGCAAAACTGAGCAAGGATTTCCTCTACGAAAGTCTGACGGATCCTCAGGCCTTCGTGTATCAGGATTACCGTCATGGTGGTGTGCCGAAGGAGTATCCGGCCACGATGCCCGCTATCAACAAGGATCCGATCGGACTCTCGAAGAATGAAATTTTGGCCATCATTGCGTTTCTACAACAGATGAGCGGTGAACCGATCTCTGTCAGCACATCGGAGCTCGACATGCCGGGCCGGGCACAACCAGCCCCAGTAAAAGCGGCTGAATCTGCTCCATTAGCGATTGCACAAGCGCACTAGGGAGGAACGATATGGGCGCGTTAGGGAAGCCGATCATACTCATGGTAGCCATGTACCTCTTCCTAAAGTTTGTGCTGCCGAATATCCCCGGCTCGGCGCCCCTTCCCTCCAGCCTGATCTTCCTCTATCTCCTTCTGACGGCATCCGGCATCGTGATCTTCGAAACATTGAGCGGAGAATCAAAAGATGCTTTTTGGGGACCGATCCAGAGGTTTCTGACCGGAGAGAATATCGGAGGCTTGCAGGGGTTTCGCTATGGAGTCCTAGTTCTGTTCCCTTTGCTGGTGGGGTGGCAAACGTATGGCAGCACCGCATCAAGCGATGCTCCACCGGCGGAGAGCAGAACGATTCATCCTGCGCCGCCCGGGGAGTACACGGGGCTGTCCAATCCTGTCCCCAAGACTCCGGAGAATATTATGCAGGGGAAGGGGTTTTATGCGGCCTTTTGTTCACCCTGCCATGGCGGGAACTTTGATGGCAAGGGGCCGGCCGCGCGTGGGTACAATCCGCCGCCCGCCAATTTTGCCGATCCGACGACGATCGCGATGTTACAAGAGAGTTACCTGTTTTGGCGTATCAAGAAGGGCGGCGTCGGCCTTCCGATCGAAGGCGCGCCGTGGAAGTCCGCCATGCCCCGTTGGGAAGTTGAACTGCCGGATGAATGGATTTGGAAGATCATCATGGGCGAATACGACGGAGCCCATCAGTCCCCACGAACATGGGAGTAAGAGAGGGGCATAGCGTGGACGAATCCAGTTATGTAGGGAGCGCGAGGCCAGCATGAAACCGGCGAATCAAATGATGAAGCAGGTTCTGCGGGGTGGGGCGGCTGTGATTGCGGCCATGGTCATTGGGGGAGCGCCGTTCAGTTTCGCGCAGGAAAGTGTGGCGGTTCGGGCGACACTTGCGACCGGTGGCCTACCCCTTGACGATCCGAACGCTGCAGCCTGGAGCAGCGCGGTGCCTGCGACATTTCCGATGTCGCCGCAAGTGCATTGGCCGAACCGCATCCAGGAAGTCACCGTCAAGGATGTGGCCGTGCGCGCGTTGCATGATGGCAAACAAGTGACGTTCCTTCTTGAGTATAGCGACCCCAGCCAGGATCCGGACGATGCCGCGGCGTTCGAGTTCATGGTAAGCGACAAAAAGGCGCACTTTGCCCATGGGCAGCCGATGTTGCAGGTGGAAGGCGGGCCGGTCAATATTTGGTTTTGGAAGAATAAGACGAACAAGGCCGTTGACATGAGCGCAAAAGGCTTCGGCACCTTGAAGCCGCAAGAGCATCAGGATGTGAACGCGAAGGGTGTCTACTCGAACGGAACCTGGAAAGTCGTCTTTTCCCGCACTCTCTCGACCGATCATCCCGATGAAGATGTTCAAATTACACCGGGGCAATTTATCAGCATCGCGTTTGCAGTATGGGACGGCAGAAAAGATGCTGTGGGCGAGTTGGTCGAAAAGGGGTCTCAAAAAGCCGTCTCGTCCTGGTGGTATTTCCGAGCCGATGCCCCGCCGGACTATTCCGGCTATCTGTATGCGGCAATCGCCGTTGCAATGGCCTTGGGGTTTCAGTTTGTCCTGATCAGAAAACTCAAGAAAGGGCAGTGAGCATGAAGGCGGCACGGCTGGGTGTCATTGGATTGGTGGTTGGGGTAGTGGGGGGCGCTGCCTTGATCGCAGGAGGGTGCGCGAACGAGCAAGAAAAGCGGGGGCACGAGCTCTATACGCACTATTGCAGTGACTGTCACGGTAAAAGCGGCAAGCAAAACGAGGGGTTCAATTGGTCGGCTATGCCGGATCCGAAACCGAAGGATTTATCCAACAAATCAGAAATGGGCACGTTCAAGGACGAGGAACTCTTCACTACGATCTCACGTGACATGTTGGACACCAGCGAAGAAGGCGGCGATCCGATCGGAGACGACGACTTTGCGGTTCCCACGATGCCGACGTTCAAATATACGCTGTCTGAAGATGAAATTTGGGCGATCGTCGGGTACGTGCGCACGTTGCATGGGATGAAGATGGAGTTTAATGTCGCGGCACGCAAGACCTCGCTCGAAGAAGGACTAAAGGGCACCCAGGCCAAGTTTGAACAGGCCAAGCAGGCCTATGAAGCGGCCGAGAAGAAAGCCAGCGACGAAGCGGAGCGGAAGAGTGAGCAGTTGAAGAAAGATGTGGACGTGGATGAATCCGCTTATGCGGACGAACAAGCAGCGATGGTGCAAGCCAAGAAAGAGACGGATGCGGCACAGGTTGCGCTGAACAACTTCTCCACCAGACCGGGCAAGGGAGTCAGCATTCCAAGGCCTGATCTGACGGTCAAGCCCGCGGAAACTTCAAAATTGGTCGATCGCGGGAAACGACTCTACGAAAATAAGTATGGCTGCAACGGGTGCCACAATCTAGACGGTGAGGGCGGCAAGATCGGTCCGGCCTTGGATCGAGCGGGATTTCGGTTGAACGCAACCTGGATCTATCGCTGGCTGAAGAATCCGCAAGCCATGGATTCAGCAACTCGCATGCCGGCATTGGGCCTGAGTGATACGGACGCAAAGGCCGTAACCACGTATGTGTCCACGCTACGCGCTCCCAAAGCAGAGCCTGTTGCCGAGAAGCCGACCGAAAAGCCTTAGGATGCTGAAAAAGTCCGCCAGCGGCGTTCTCCCGTCGCTCAGAGGCTCATGGTATGCAAGCCGAAGGCAAGGTACTTATCCGCTCGCATGTGATCGAGGCGAGCGGGTCAAGCGAAGCTTGGTATGTACCTCCTCGCCGCTTCGCTCGCTGCGGCCTTGCCCGTGGAGAAGCGCGTCTTGGCGCGCCGGGGTTGGGCGGGTGAGATCAGCAGCCTTTTTGAGCATCCTGAAGTTATTCTGGCGTTCGCACCGCACGGACAATTCCAGCTGTCTTGTCAGCATCAATCGAGTTTTTCAGCAGGTTGTTAGACCAGCACTCCTGCGAGGAGTCCGGCGAGTATCGCAAGACCGACCCATACGTGCTTCCGGAACATGTCAAATGCGTGAGTCGGTGTCATCGGCCTACGCAGCTGCACAATCTGGAGTAGAAAAAATACCGCCACGCCCAAGAGCGCCGCGTAATATGGCCATCTCAGCTGGGCGAACCACCCTGCTGCGGTCAAAAAAGCCAGCATGATACCGAACGCCAAGCCCACTCCTTGGTGAACGGAAGACCCGAAGTACAGGGCAGCTGACTTGACCCCGATGCGTCGATCATCCTCCTGGTCCTGAATCGCGTAGATCGTATCATAGGCCACGGCCCAGGCGGCGGTTGCTCCAAAGAGACACCACACCGGCGCCTCCAATTGCCCTCGCACTGCGGCCCAAGCCATGACCGTTCCCCAGCCAAACGCGATGCCAAGCATGGCTTGTGGGATATGGATCCATCGTTTGGAGTATGGGTAGAGGGCTGCGAGAAAGACCGCCACCGGGGCGAGCCAGGTCACGATCGGCCGAAGGAAGAACAGGAGACCGCCCGCTGTGAATAACAGCAGGCTGAGCAACACATACGCATGGCGTCGAGACAATTCGCCCGATGCCAGCGGGCGAGTTTTGGTGCGGGCGACCTGCCGGTCGAACGATTGATCCGCCAAATCGTTCATGATCACTCCCGCGCTCCGCATTAAAAACGATCCGCCGATGAAAATGACTATGAGATGAGGTGGGGGAATCCCCTGGGCGGCCAGCACCAGCCCCCACATCGTGGGCAGGAGTAAGAGATAGGTACCGGTCTGATTCGGCAGCCGGATCAATCGGCCAAGCGCAGGCCAAGAAATCCCAGAGGAAGCCGAAGACGACGCTGCCGGACTGGACATGACGCGACCTTAGCCCAGAGAAAACAGGCAGTCAATGCCTCTTCCTCGGTTGTGACGCCGGTGAGAATTCGGTATAACCACAAGGTGAACAAGCTGCAACTCATGCCGATCGCCCGGTTCCCGCCATGCCGCCGCTTCATCTGTTGCTGTCTGGTGCTGGCACTTGCCCTGTCAGGTGTCGGCTGTTCCTTGCTCAAGCGGGAGAAGGAGCCGGTCAATTCCCAACCGATTCCATTGACGCCGGTCATCTGGTTCTCACCCACCGTGACCACTGCTGAGGCGCCATACCTCGATGCTTGTGGCGAGACGAGATCATTCGCTCTGGCTGACACGCTTGTCGCCGCAGTCCCTAAGAAGTTGATGGGGGTCTTTACGGGTGTCACGGCTCAGAGCCGGACTGATGATGCCGTCGCGTCCGACGGCGTAATTGAGGTGGGGGTAGGACTGAGGCGGATCGAGCTTGCCGTTCCAAAGCACGCGCCCGGAACCTATCCGGCGACGGCGACGGTGGGAATTGAGACGGCGTTCTTGGCGCGCGACGGAACGGTACTCTTCAGTAAGAAACTCGAAGGTACCGGGCGTGGTACGGTGGCGGTCGGGGAACAGTCCTGTCAGGTAGAGGGCCTGGAGACGATTGTTCAAGACGCCATCGACTCGGCGACCAACGGGTTGGCTCAACAGATCGCGCAATCGGCGCAGATCCGAGAATACGCCGCTCAAAGAGAAGCTGCGGTTCCTATGGCGGCACGTCCACACTCCTCCGTGGCGGCGCCCACAACGGAAGCCGTCACGTCGCTTCCTCCAGTGGCGGAGACGGCGGCGCAGCAACTGTCGGTCGCTTCGACCGCGCCGGCTGAACCTGCGCAGCTGAGTTTCCGTGCCATCATCCGAGATGAAAATCGGGACCAATTCCTTCAGCCGGACGAATCCGTCACGATCGAAATCGAAGTGAAGAACGAGGGAACGGGAGAAGCAAAAGAGGTGACGGTCACGGCTGAAGGGAAAGCCGCATTGGCCGCTTTGTTCCCCTCGGAAATCCAAATCGGCAACCTTCAACCGGGAGAGATCAAACACACCTCGATCACGCAGCGGGTGACGGCATCCCAGGACAACCTTCAGGGAGAATTGACCCTGAACTTGCGCACGACCAGTTCGGTGGCGTCCGTTCCTCCGCCCAAGGTATTTAGTTTTGGAATAAAGCCAAGGGCCATCTACTCCGCATTGGTTCCGGATGTCGACAACATGCCGAATTCTCTGGCGGCGTTTAGCCAGCCGAAAGCCGTCATTATTTCGATCGGCGTGGGGACGTTTCGCGACGGAGAGGTGCCGGGGGTCAAGTATGCCCGCCATGATGCGGAAGTGATGGCCGAATATTTGCGTATCATCAGCAGGGTCCCGGGCGAGCGCATACGGATCTTGCTCGACCGACAGGCTCTCGTACGGGATTTGGAGGACACATTTGAGCGATGGCTTCGAAAGAAGGTGGACCGCGAAACCGTTGTCTATGTGTTTTTTGCCGGACGAGCATTGGTAGAGGGCGGGACGGGTGCGATCTCGCTCGTGCCGTATGATGGGACGCCATCTGAGGGAAAGCAGCTTTATTCCCTCGTCCGACTGCAGGAAGTGCTCTTCCGACTTCCGATCCGACGGGCTATTCTGATGTTCGACGTCTCGATGGACCCGTCGCCGGGCGCCGGTCTTGCCGACATCCCTTCGCCTGCCTGGGAATCCTCTGTCAGCGAGGCAAGAAAAGATGTGGAGATGTGGATGGTGGGCAATCGAAACCTGCAAGAAGCTCATGCCTATGACGAAGGCAAACACGGGTTGTTCACGTACCATCTTCTGAGAGGCTTGCAAGGTGTCGCCGATGTGGATCGCGATGGGACCGTCATCGCCGGCGAACTCTGTAACTATGCTCGGGGACAGACGGCGCTGGTGGCGCGTGAACAATTCGGTAACAAGCAAGATGCGCTCTGTGTTCCAGGAATCGGACGGGAAGGCATGGTGCGAATACATCCGCTGGCGAGAGGCAATAACCCGAAGCCGGTTCCTATGCCGAAACAACCACACCTTCCCGCCGACTCATCAGGACCGGCCCCCAATCCGATGCAGATGGGGCCATAGCGCCGGACCTGCTGGTTTGCACTGCCGATAGTTCGCCGTGAGTGTCCTGCGCGTGCCATCGACTGTGAGGCGGTCAGTTCTCTAAGAACTGCTCGGCATGCGATGCAAAGACAGCCCGCGAGCAGAGCAGTGCTTCCACGCCCGCTAATGAGCCACACGCCAAGGTGGAACCGCCCATTGCATCTTTGGACAAGCGGAGACTAACGTATCTTATGCATCTGCATCAATCGAATAGCAGTACCAAGTTCAATGGGTCATGCACGTTTGTGGTCTGTATAATGCTCTTCCTCTGCGTGTGCGTCCTCGTGCAGATGCTTGGGATGCCGACCACCCTGTTCAGTCTGCTCAATGCTTCCGATATGCTCGTCGAACCGACGTCAGAAGATTTTTCGCTGCCACCCAGGGTGCCTGGTCCAGGAACTGAAAGCCGGCCTCTGTTCTACATCGAGTTGTCTCCTATTGTTCATCGTCCGATTTTTATTACCTCGGTCTTCCATCCTCCACTTTCCTTAACGCGCTAGCTTCGTACGGAATAAGTGCGTCGGCCTCTTGCCAAGAAGGGAGTGGTGCAGACCGTACGGGGGGTATTGAATGTATGTAAAGGAGGTCAACATGCCTGGCAAAGCAGATATCGTTCTGTACTTCATACTAGGCGCTTTCGTTCTCGCAATTATTATCTTTGCGATGATGAATGCGGGTTACAAGGGCTAATCAAGCTCCTGCCCTTGCAATTCTTTCAAGCTCATGGTCACAAGACGATAAAATAAAATTGTCTTGTGACCATGGAAAGATGCGACTCACGGTGCGCCGAATACTCTGCGCCAGAACACAGGCACAGAGCAAGACGACGAAGCACATGGCCACCAGCTGAGGAGGGTATCATCCTATTCGATCATTGGTGTTCTGCAATGCGTCGTTCGATTTTTTTCGGGAAACCGTCTGCCATGTTTTACCTGTGCTTGCCCGGTCTGCTTCGTTGACAGGCTCCTCGGTGGCCGTTATCATGCCGGACGATAGCCAGTCCTCCATTCTGTCTCACCCAGGTGCCGGCGTAGCTCAGTTGGTAGAGCAGCGGTTTCGTAAACCGCAGGTCGCTGGTTCGATTCCAGTCGCCGGCTCCAAAAAAGAAAATTGAACCAGCGACCTGCGGGGATTTCGAAGGGGATATGTCCCCTTCGTGGGGATGATACAAGGGGGTTGGCCCCCTTCGTAGGAATCGGTGAGGCAAGCCTCAGAGCCGAACCGATGACAGGTTGCTCCGTTCAATCCGAGTCGCCGGCTCCACACCGCACTTCGTGCGTACCGCGTGTGTAGTATCGTTTTATCGAACGCGATAACGCGCGGATAGAGACCTCCAGTAATTTCAATTTCCAGTGAGAGTAGATTGCGGGAGAGGCACGCGCATCATTTGGATGGCGCGCGGTCAATCAAAGCTGCGGGATCGCCGGCCTGACAGACGGGATCGAGGGGCCCGATCACAGACGAGCAGATGGGAGACCGATGATGTTACTTACCTTTTAGGTATACGATCACACCACCGATTCCGAGAGCTATTATCACGAATGCGAAAGTGAGGGTGTTGATGTCCATGGCTTCTCCCGTCTGGCGCGCTGATGAGCCCTTGATGTGTTGTGCATTGTGGTCAGTCAATAGAGCGGAGCTTGCGGCCCCCAATGCAAGCCGGCGAGATCAGGGTCTTCGCCTTCTTGCGTCGGCCGGTTGAGCTTGGCGGTCTTTCGCTGTTCACGGCGCTCTTCTTTGTCACGTTGTTTCTGCCGACGCGCTTTCTCACGGTCCCGCTTAGCGGGTGTAGTTTTGCCTGTTCCTGCGATGATGCCCTCCTTTCGGGTGCGATGTGTCTATGTAAGGCCTACTGCGAAGCGGCACCACGCTTGCGGGTAGCCACCGACGCCTTAGATCCCGGTTTGGGGCGCCCGTCTTTCTGGCGAGAGCGGGAGACTGTGTCGGCGCTCAACCCCTGACTTGCTGCGGAGGTGATCTGGCGGCGAATGTCCTCGATCGACGGCGCCGATGACAACTGCGCCGGATCTTGGAGTCCCAGCATCTCCCAACGGACCTTGGTTCGAAGGATGGCCCGCTTTCGTCGGTGTGGGGCTTTGGTCCCCCATGATGTATTCATCGCTTCTCCATCTTCAAAGGTTGAAATTCACGAAATGGCGGCAGATGTCCACCTTTCAATCACCGCGACTTGTTGAGGGACGCAGGCACTTTGTCCGCAGCAGTCACAAACCGATCTTCCGAAAAGACGGCTCGGAGCCGGTCGGTGACGGACCGACGATACAATTCCGGTTCGCGAGCAAGCAGAACCAAATTGTTGTTGTCGAGCAGAATATTGAGATGATCCTCCGAGACGAGCAACCGCGTACTGTCGCCCACATTCACACGATACTGCGTCCTCCCGTCCGGATTACGCTCTGAGCCGGATACGATCTCTGTCAAGCCGTCTATGACACCTTCATAGGCCTCCGAACGATGACGCACCTTCGTGCCGTTTGGGATACGAACCCAGCGCTCAACGGGTGTTGGTCGATTCGTTTTGGCGGTACTCATGGACATTCACTCCGAATGGTGGCGGTCATCTTTTTGTTCTCCTTTGATTCGAGGACACAGGGCTCGATATGGAACATGTGCAGTCTGCACCAGCCTCCAGTGCTGAAGTAACGATCGAGGGCCTGGACTACTACCTCGATGTCGGGGCCTCCGTTGTGTACACTGATGGCTGTAACACAAAGACCGTGTCCGACCAACTCACCGCAGACTGACCAAAACAATCGCGCAGGAACAGCGCAGGAGGGAATAGCGCGAGGATCAGAATTCGTACCAGCATAGTCTACCATATGACGATTCAGATTGCGAATACTGCACTCCGACTAGTGCCTCGTGCTGAACCTTGTCGAACGCTGGGTCGCCGTGCTGACCGAGAAACAACTGCGACGCGGGCGTCATCGGAGTACCATCAAGGCTAGATCGCCGCGACGGGTGAGCACTCAAGCCGTTTGTCTGGACCAAGATCGCCGACGAGGCTCTGGCCGGGGTGACGCGCTTTTGTCGGCGTACCTGACTCGGGCGACTAACAGGTGTCTCGCGTGAGCGTTCTCTCATCGTCATAAGACAATAGGTTACGAGTGCTGTGACGATTGCGGCCCATGCCAGATCAAATACGGCGGTTTCTTCATAAACTCGGCTGCGCTAGGGTAGAGCCGTAGGGCGTAACTATAGGCCTGTTCTTGGGCCGTCAAGCAGGTAGGTGCTGAGAGGAAGTGGCTTGCAATGTTGCGGAAGGCTGTCTGATCCCCTTCCTCCAGAACATTATAGACCGAGCAGGAGAAGTGACCTTCTTTTGAACATTCCGTGCTGATCGCTAGATATGATCCATCAGAAAATGTCATCAACGGTTGTAGATTCAGACGGCTCATCGGAACTCCTTCAATTTCATAAGTAGGAACAGAGCGTACGGGGATACAGGAGTATAGCCCTCTGCTGGTTTGGACTTGTAGAGCAGCATGGCCGTCGGACGCATACGACCTGAACCGTCGCCACCAACCAGCTAGCGGACAGGGTACTGTACTTCTAACCGGGGTATCGTTCGCGCGAATGCAGACTGAGAAGCGAGGCGCGAAGGATGGGATGCATGACACTTAAGGATATCATGTCGAGAACTATAATAGCGAATGCGCGTATTGAGTCATCTAAAATCCGGCTCATACGCTTGATGACAGCACGTGAAAGGAATTTCGCGAGATGATCGGTGAAGGACGAACTGGAAAAAGAGACCGCGCTTGCCGTCTTCGTTCAGTTTGGATCTCACGTCGATGGAAGACCATGGCGACCACCTCCGGCACGAAGGCGGTTGGGAGTACTCTACTCACCCTACGTCCTGACGATAGCGCGGTCAAGGGTATGTGCCTCCCGTCTTTGTCTCCGTTGACAGAGCCTGAGTCCGGCTTGTAGTCTAGTACAACGACGTATCGAGCCACGCTGACTATCCCCATCGCTCGCGCGTTCCCTTCTCTTGCTGTTCTGCGCGTCTGATTTCCCGGTCTTCGCCGCTTCTACGCCTGAGTCTCCAAAGTAGCGCTCTCTGCAGAGAGCGCTAGAGGCCTTTCATTCTCGAAGGGATGGAGACTTCACCTTCTCACTAAGGAGTTCATATGAATAAGGAGCAATTTGGTCAATTCTGGGAACAACTCAAAACGCCGCTCAAGGCAAAATGGGTGAGAATCACGGAGGAAGACCTCGTTGAGATTAAGGGAGATCTGAACAAGTTCGGGACAGTTCTCCAGCAGCGGTATGGGGAACTCCAGAAAGACGAGGTCGAGCTGTGGGCCAACCGCCGCTACTCCCATTGGTCGGGGAACTATCTTGGATATAAGGAAGAAGCACCGGCGGTATAGGCGAGCCGTCATGTGCAGGCCAGATAACGGACGCATCAACCGAGGGAGCAAACATGAAGCGAATAGTGATTAACAGGAGTTATGACGAATTCTGCCTCAGCTACAAAGCACTGATTCGGCTGCGTGAATTAGGCCAACCACAGGCGCTTGCGGAGACGGATCGCGGGGCCTATTGGCCTCAGGCAGCGGGACCACGGGAACCGAGCCTGAATCAGTATGGGAAGCTCATTCCGCGGGATGATGAGAAACTGGTCCGTGTGGTGGAAGAACTTCGGGACGCAGCCGATGGGCATGCGGCCAAGCTCGAAATCGTCTCCATCCCTGACGACGTGAAATGGGTTATTTCTAAGACGGAGGGTGGCGAGTGTGTGAGCGAAGTCCACCGCACATGGGGCCAGCGCGGTGGCGATGCTTCCTGTGAAGCCACGTCGTAAAGACAGCGTCGGTTGAAGATGTCAGTGCGCCGGGCGCTTCGTATGAAACGCCCGGCGCACTGTGCTCATCTAGTAGCGGCTGCGGTTGCCTCCACCACCACCGAATCGTGAGCCGCCGCCCCCTCCGCCAGAACGCGGCTCCATCGGCTTGGCCTCATTCACGGTCAACGACCGTCCATCCATTTGTGACCCGTTCAAGGCCGTGATGGCGGCCTTGGCTTCCTCAGCGGTCGACATTTCGACAAAGCCGAACCCGCGAGATTGACCGGTGAACTTGTCCGCAATGACGCGGGCCGATTCGACCGTGCCATGCTCGGCAAAAAGGGTGGTGAGTTGAGATTCGGTTGCCGAGTAAGGCAACCCGCCGACATACAGTTTTGAACCCATGGGGGTTCCTCCTTCTAAAATGACATTGTCCGAGACACGAGAAGAACTTCAGAGAGGAAGGAGAGGGCCGAAGACGTAGTTGGTGGACGGCTCAGGTCAGGCTTCCGATCAGATTCTCGGTAGGAACAACATCGGTGACAGGCCGTTGGAATTCTCGTTTCATGCGAGGCCCTCCGCAGTGAAACTCCCCGTATCCTAACAGGTATGTGTGGGAATAGCTACCCGATCGCTCTGATATGTCAGAGCATCTGCCCGTCATGAGGGTCATTAGGCGTTGGCGCATTCCCACAAGCCATCGTGCATCGGCACTCCGGGCAGAAGGCATTCCTGTATCAAAACTTAGAAATGATTGGCGGAATGATCTGCTGACGGTAGCATACGAAGTCATGATGAAGCGTCGCATCGCAACCTGCCTGGCACTTGCCTTGGTCGTAGTCTCTCCCGCGCTCGCTCAGGCCGAGTTCGTCGCACGAGTCATTGCAGTTCATGAAGGGGATCGTCTGACTATCCACCATCAAGGCCGAAAGGACATGGTTTATATTCGCAATGTGGATTGCCCCGAGCTGAAGCAGCCTTATGGGAAACAGGCGAAGCATGCGACAGCAGCCTACATCGCCAACCGGGACGTGATCGTCCGTGATCTCAAACGAGACCGGCAGGGTCAGATGACTGCCGACATCTTACTGCCGAATGGACGACAGATTGCCCATGAACTGGTCAAAGAAGGGCTTGCGTGGGTGCAGCCGGGAAGATCCGGCGATCAGGGCATAAAAGATATGGAAGAACTGGCCAGAGCCGCCGGTAAAGGCTTGTGGTCAGAACCGAATCCCATCCCGCCTTGGAAGTGGAAATCCACGAAGCCTGCTCGTCACAACTAGCATTCTATCTCAACCCTGTATCACTCCTGCCCCTCTCCAGAGGGCTGGGCGAAACCATTCCTTTAAGGCGAAGATTGGCATGAAAATTCTGGCATTAATATACTTGACACATCATTAGCCGATATGCCATTATGGGTCATCCATTACGGAGGACGCCATGAGCCAGAAGCTACCGACCACTCTTCAAGAAGCGATTCGATTCTTCGCTGATCCTCAGCGTTGTCAGGACTTACTCTCGTCTATGCGCTGGCCTCAAGGCCCAGCCTGCCCAAAGTGCAATTCCTGAGACAGGGCTTTCTGAAGTCTCGGCAATGTGTACCAATGCAAGGATTGCCGCAAGCAGTACACCGCCAAGCTTGGGACGATCTTTGAGGATAGCGCCTTGCCGTTAGATAAATGGTTCTGTGCCTTATGGATGTTGACTAACGCGAAGAATGGGATCTCCTCGTATGAAGTCCATCGGGCCTTGAAGGTCACTCAAAAGACTGCGTGGTTCATGCTGCATCGCCTACGGCTTGCGTCTACAGAATGGTTCGATCGATCGGAAGCTCATGGGGGATGTGGAAGTCGATGAGACTTACATCGGGGGCCAAGCTCGCAATATGCACCATGACAAGCAGATGAAGATGAAAAAGAGTGAGGGCTTCTTCAGAAAAGCTGTGGTGATCGGCATGTTAGAGCGGAAAGGCGAAGTCCGAACCGCTGTCTTGAATCGCGCCTCGACTCGATTGATTGAGAAGGCCGTCAAAGAGAACGTGGTGCCTGGTAGCAGTCTCTACAGCGACCAGGCAGGCGCCTATACCAAAGTCGGGAAAGAATACGCCCATCAGGTCATTAATCACGCTGAAACCTACGTGCAAGGGAACGTGCACACCAACTGCATTGAAAACTATTGGAGCCTGCTCAAGCGGGGAATCAAGGGAACTTATGTGAGCGTCGGAACCGTTTCACCTGTTCCGGTACTTGGATGAACAATCCTTCCGCTTCAATACTCGAAAGGACAACGATCAGGGCCGGTTTATGCTGGCGCTCTCGCAGATCAGCGGGCAAGCGGGTTGAGTACAAGGCTCTGATCGGTCAAACGACGTGGCAATGATGATCTGGGCTATGCCAGACAAAGACGCGGGAAGAGGGTACGTCGCATCTGACGCATTCGTCTATAAGAAACAATGGCTTCAGAGATTTTATAAAAGGATGGAAAAGGTATAATAGTATGCAATATAATGTGTAGGTCATTTCGATGCTGTACAATTGAGTCGTAGCTCACGCTACGGGGAGGACTCAATGCCAAAATATGAATCAGTGCCGTCTAAACTGTGCGAGCTTATTTTGTACATTGCCGAGAAAAGTAAGGACTGACCTCTCGTTTTGGTGCAGTTAAGCTAAACAAACTATTATATTATTCTGATTTTACCGCGCATCGCAAACTTAGACGCTCAATTACTGGAGCAGAGTATCAACATATTCGTGAAGGGCCAGCTCCAAGAGCATTCATACCATGCCAAAAGCATCTAATAGAGAACAATGATATTGAAATAAAGCAGGTTTTTTATGACGCTGGCATACAGAATCAGATCATCGCAAAACGTCAATTCTCATTCCCCATCTTCTGTGGGTAACCTTGTGAATAAGCGTCTTCATTCTAGAAAAGATGGCGCGAATGGAGTGTGTATTCATCGAACCGCCTATTTTTTAGGCATCCGCCTCATCACGACAGAGCCACAAGTAATAGTGGTTCCCGTATAAGTTCATTGCTTTTTTGCATATTCCTAGGAAGATTGCTTGACACGATCCAAGCGCTCCGCCCGATGCCCCTTGTCCTTGCCACCATTCAAATCACTATCCACAGGTTCAACAGATTTCTGGGGATGGTTGCTCTCAGCAGTAGGAGCGAGGATTCGTATCTGTCAAGGGCTTAGCGGAAGAAAGACGGTCCATCAAATGGTGAAAAAGATCCAGGGACCAATTTTTGAAAGGCCAGAGCCAAATGGCAGGTTCAGGCACAATCGTATACGTAAAGAGAAAACAGCAATCACCAATCATCTCAATCGCCGGCCGAATGTTTTTGCGTCGGATACGCATACAGGTGAGGCCTCGGATGGGAATATTCCCATCCGAGGATCCGAATGGTAGCCTCAACTCCCGCCGGCTGGTTCCAACGTGGATGTCGGAACAGACGGAGAGGGAGGAATACTCTCGGTTGTTGAGCCGTTATCTCCCATGGTCGATAGGGAATCGATGGATGAGTCTGAGGTCTCGGAGGTTGTGGTCGGGACAGGAAGAAGCACCATGTGTTCCTGGCCGATCTTGCGGATTTCAAGATGCACCCGGCGGTTCATGTGGCGGCAGATGTCGCTGTTGTCGACACAGAACACACCTTCTTCGCCCAAGCTCACCGTTTTGATCCGCTGTTCGGCGATTCCGGCGCGGACTAGTTCAGCTTTGACCGTTTCCGCCCGCTTCAGGCCGAGCTGCTTGTTATAGCTCACCGAACCCTGCTGGTCGGTATAGCCCTGGATCAGTACGCCGTAGTCCTCATGCTGCTTGAGCATGGCGGCCTGGGCGGATATCTGAGCCTTCCCTTCGTCGGTCGATCCCTTCCGGCCAACCTCAAAGTAGATATCGGCATGGATGATGTCCGGTATTAAGGCGACAGGAGTCGTTATCTGGGTCGGGTGGGTGGCTGAAGCCTCCGCGTGATTCATGACCGTCGTCATCTTGAACGAATCGGGGACGTTGGCATGATCGATTCTCTCCATGACAGGAGTACCATTCCCCTGGTAGCGGGACTGACTGTAGAGCCAGGCTGCGGCAAGCAATCCTCCGAGAAAGAGGACGACACCGGCCAGGACGATGACCTCTTTCGTGTCTCTCTGCGGCCCCACGGTAGGGGCGATGTTTCCTGACGAAACCTGTGCTGAACCCTGTTGCATGATGAAATCCTCCTAAAGATAAAAGTGTGAACGTCTAAGTCTGACAAGCTGACACATACCAAGCGGACCTTAGCTCCCACCTCACCCCCTTTCAACCGTTGGTTCCATGCGCCTCATAGAAGTGCTTGAGCAACTGGAATGCCGATGGAGAACAGCAGGAAAGTTGAGAAAGTTGTGAGGAGGACAATCTCTGGAATCGAGAGGACGGGAGTTGCGACCCGGCTCGTATACATGGCCGAAGCCTCGGCTTGGTTCACCACCGTAGCCTGTTTGAGTAGATCTGATACCTGAACATTCTCCATCTTCGCCGTGGAGGCCGGGGCTTTCCCCTGGTCGCCGGACTGACTGTAGAGCCAAGCTGCGGCAAGCAATCCTCCGAGGAAGAGGACGACACCGGCCAGGACGATGACCTCTTTCGTGTCTCTCTGCGGCCCCATAGTAGGGGCGATGTTTCCTGACGAAACCTGTGATGAACCTTGTTGCATGATGGCAATCCTCCTTTATTCGTGAAAGGTGAAACGTGAAACGAGATCAAGCACCGTGCGACCTTTGAACCATCCTCCCTTTCTCGCCGATCATTCGGCGCGTCGATGGAGGAGTGCTTGAGCAACCGAAGTGCCGGTTAACCAGAAGTGTGAAAGTGGGAAAGTTATGAGGAAAGTTGAGGGGTTCGGTAGTTGGGCTAAATCGAAGAAGGATGCGGGGAAGACGAGTCCATCACGCGATGCGGGGATGGCCCCGCAAAGAGAAGAGGGGCAGCCTGGTTGGTTCCCTGCTCTCGCGGAATCCACACACCAGAGTTCATCATCATTTTCAGATTTAGGGAAGCGCTCCTTCCACGTAGGCAGTATAGATCAAGGGCAGGCCATCTCTTTTGAGATCGTTACCCCCCTCAGGGCCTTTTTTCAGGACGGTCAGAAAGGTGTGGTACGTGGGTGAATTTACCGCGCTACCGCGCTGGCGTTCAGAAATTGCACTCTGACCCCAATTCGACAGGATGTTGAACCCCTCGACCCACGCGTGTCCAGGTCCTTGTCTCCGCCGCGAGTTTGCAGGACGATGCAGAGGGTACGAGACCTGAGAGAAGGTGTTATGACAGGGGGGCCTCTGACGACACGCCCACGAAGTAGAGGTGCTTCTCTCCGGTGAGATGCTGCGGCTGGACGATGTACTCGCCTGTCATCGAGGGAATCCAGATGGACTTTGCCACCTCCATGTTCCCCCCGGTGATCGCCCAAGCGAGGCCGCCCACAATTCCTCCGCCGATCGCATAGACCATTTTCGCGGCACCATAGGGAATGGTGAGAGCCCAGCAGGCTGCTTGGAGTCCGGCTGCCTCGGGGCTGGCTAGATTCGATCGGCTGGACGCGCTCGATTGCGATAGACTCGTCTCGGATATGTCTTCACCATGGGCTAGTACAGATTCCCCTGTCCCGACCAGTAGTGTGCAGAAGGTAGCCCCAACAAGAAGCACCCGCCCGGCCTGCACCCGTAGAAAGCGATTTGTGCTCATGGCTGTTCTCCTGGTGAGGCCTGTCCACCATGCCAGACTAGAGTAATGTTTCATGCTGTTCTTGTCTTATCCAAGGCGACTCTGGCCCGGTGAACTTTAGCCAGGATGTCCTGGGCGGATTTCGTCCAGACGAACGGCTTTGGGCTACATTATGAATAGATGAGGTAAAGGGTCGGATACCTTTTCTGCGACGTATGAAACCAGACGTTTGGCTTATGGTTCGTCTTTGGGGGACTCCTCGCTCTGTTTGAGCCAGAGTTCAAGCAGTCTTGTCTCGCGTTCAGACTGGGAAATGTGCTCCAGCGCGAACGCGCCCGTCAAGCGATCTTCATAAAAAGCCCGTTGCTTCGCGTAGGTTTTCTTAAACGCGTCCCGCTTTAGGGTTTTCCAATTCGCATCGGATATTCCAGCATGGGAACGCAAGAGGTTGATCTCGATGGCTTGGAAAGCAAATACTTTAGATAAAACCTTGATGACCGTGGCATTGGTCATAAATCTTGGAACTTTATCAGCCATGACTAATAGTTTTGATTAAGCCAAGGCGCACATGACTGTACCGGCGGCCTTCTCAGCATCCTAAGAGTGGCACGGAACCTCGAAGTGGAAACGATCAGTTCCGCACGCCGCTCCAAACTTTTGCCGGATCGATAGGCTTGTCAGGATTGAGGGTCTTTGCCTTTTCCAGCAGGACATCGGTCCCCTCCGGATAAGCCGGATCAGAAATACAACAATTATCGACCGGACAGACTGCCGCACATTGAGGTTCGTCAAAATGGCCGACACACTCGGTACACCGATCATGAGTAATCACGTAAATACTGTCCCCCACTCCCTGGCCGTCGCCCACATGATTTCCCTTCGCCTCCGCGTCGCCGCGAGTTTCGAAGATGGCCTCGTTCGGACATTCCGGCAGGCAGGCGCCACAGTTGATACATTCCTCGGTAATCAGCAATGCCATGATTCTGGCCTCCTTTATAGTCTAAGATTTAACACGGCGCCGCACGTCCTCTTTCCACTGAGTCTGCAAAGGCTCTCATCGTGGAAGGGTGCTCGTGACTACATCACCCTAGGCGCAATAAGACAGTCAAACTGTGTGATGCGCGTGTTCAATAGATCAACAGGATACACATGCTGCACCATCGTAAGCGCTCCTGTCAATGCGGCGGTTTGAAAGGAGAACTCCCAGGGAAGAAAAGTGGAGTCGCGTATTGCAGGTACGAGAGAGTTGTGAGCAAAGTGGAGAGGTTAATAAGTTGACTCAACATCAGAACGAGCGGGGAAACTATGACAGCATGGAAGGAGCAGATGTAGAGGTCAGACCCCGTTGTTACGTAGGTATTGGGTTCCCACTAAATTCCTTGCGCACCAACCTGTCTCTTGGCAAGATCATTGGTGATGGGGCTCGATATCGGTTCCACTGAACTCATGTGAGTGCGGAGGCACGCCTATGGAAGCAGGATCAGACTATGGGGTGTGGTGGCTTGTTCTCGTGAATTCTGTGTTCTTCATTGTCTTCGCGCTCAGCTTCACGCGTCCTCGGACGGGGCGCGATTGGCGATCGCTTGGAGCCTTTTCAGCGTTTATCGTGGCCCTATTTGCGGAGATGTACGGATTCCCGTTGAGCATCTATCTGCTCTCCGGATGGCTGGCGAGCCATTACCCTGAGATCGACCCGTTTGCTCACGATACCGGCCATTTTTGGCACACTCTGCTGGATAGGCAAGGCCCTGCGCACTCTGACCCTCTGCATATTTTCAGTGAGGTGTTGGTCTTCGCGGGATTGATTTTGCTGGCGGTCTCCTGGCGCGTCTTGTATTGGGCGCAACGGGAGCACGACCCTGGCCACGACCGGACCTTATGCCTGGATGAGACATCCACAGTACACCGCCTTCATCGCGATCATGCTGGGCTTCCTGCTCCAATGGCCGACCCTTCCGACATTGTTCATGTTTCCTGTGCTCGTGGCGCTGTACGTCCATCTTGCCCACACCGAGGAGGCAGAGGCCCGTATGCAGTTCGGCGAGGCCTATGATCAGTATGCAGCGGTGACGCCGGCCTTTTTCCCATCATGGAGAAAGCGAGGACGAAAACCGGAAATTTGAAGGTAGCGAAGCCGAGTATATGGATAGGGCTCATGCGGGGGAATGACACGCGGATGCTCTATAAACCACCCGCGGGCTATGGTACGTTGCCTACTTCCATGGAGGAAATACAATGATATTCAGACGGCCGGAGCTCGAAAAAGATAATCCGATCGCCCCCGAACCGTATATCGGCCCGCGCAGACGGCTGGCGATGGCTCGGGCGGCCTCATCGGGGAAACCCGCTGAAGTGGACGATGTGAAAGAGACGTTGCAGGCGTTGACGACGGCGGCTTCCTGTTTTATGGATAGTCTGCCTAAAGCGAGGAAAATAGAGAAAGGCCTGATGGCATTGCGGGATGCGATCGCACAAGCCGAGCGGGTGCTCGCCGCCGAAGGCTACTGAGGCAGGATGTTGAACAAGCCCTCCGGCTTCGTTCTTTGGGAGGCTGATGACTGTGGCCTTTGTATCCGCTGAATTGCAGCCTGATTGGAAACGGCTTCAAGCAGGAGGAGCGCAATGATGACTTCGTATAAGCGTTTCATGATGTATGGCTTAGGTGTGCTGGTATGGTGTTGGGGCACCGTCGGCGGTACATCCGCGCATGAGTCATCGGCCACGGCTCAACCCGGCGGTCCAGGCCAGCCGACCGGGGTACAGCACCAGACCGATATCGCCTGGGACGCGATCGAATGGACTGAGCGGCGCTATAAGATCGAGGCGCTGGGTTTCAAGGCACGGGACGAAACCGGCACCAGCTGGTTGGGCAGCGATGAAGTGATGATCCGCACCGACAACGCCAAAGGTTGGACTGTCTCCGGCCAGATCGGCGGCATCGACTCGGGCGATACTCACCAGTTCGATCCGGCCAAGAGCTGCATCGTGCCGGTACGCCCCGGCATCGCCGTGCTTGGCAAGACATCGGTCTGTGACGATGTCGGTGACGCCGCACCGCTGAGTTTCGGGGTCGAGTTCTGGGAGAAGGATTGGTTCGGCGGATTTGGCCGTGATTTTTGCAGTCCGGGCTCGCCAGGGCCGGGCATGCATGCCGGGCCGCATTGCGCGAACGACAATGCCGGTGATGATTTCATCGGTCGCGCGCATATCGATCTGTCGATACAGGATCTTGACGCAGCCCTGCCCAGCGTCGGCGACGAATATATCGAAACCGTCGTATTGGAGCAGTGTTCCGGTGGGAGTACGTGCGACGTGACCTATGGGCCGGACTACAGCTTTACCTATCGCATCACACGCCTGCGCGACGTGCGGGTCGAATTGCGCCCGATGCTCGATAAGGCAATGGGTACGATCGGCACGCATTCTGAACTCGATGCCATCGCTGCGGGCCTGCGGTCCTTGCGCGCGCCAAGTCCGCGCCAAGTCGAGCCGGGAATGGGTAAGTAGGGTGCAAGAGAGTGGCGCTCACTCTATAGGCAGACCGCGGATCCTGTGACTGGGCTGCTGGCATAAGCTCAGCGCATGCTCCGACCATGGGCGTCATCGCCCATCAATGCACCTGTCGAGGTGTAGACCAGACCACAACCAAACCTATATCCATGATCATCATTCGTGAGTCAGGGGCACAGGTGGCCCTCCAGTCAATCGTCCGATTTGGATACAGTTCGTTATCCATAATGATACAGACCTGCCGACTCGCTCTTTCTCTTCTTCGCGTACGCTTCATAAGCCTCTGTACGGCAAGGAAATCCTTTGACTCTTCTACCGGGTATGGGGTTTGCTGTGACTGCAAGTAATACCAGCGCTTCCGTTAATGACCGTGACTACAAAAAAGGCGAATCCGCAACGACAGATGGGGGGTGTCGTATGTCAGGGAAAAACATCGTCTTGTGTTCGGATGGAACAGGCAATACCGCGATTAAAGCGCGAGGGACCAACGTCTTTAAACTGTATGAGGCCGTCGACATTCAAGATCATAAGTATGACCAGACGTTAACGCCGCAAGTCGCATTCTATGACGATGGAGTAGGTACTTCCAGTTTGGCGCCGCTGAAAGTGATCGGTGGGGCGTTCGGCTTCGGCTTCGGCAAGAACGTCAAGGAACTCTACACCGAGTTGATCCACGTCTATGAGCCGGGCGACCACCTCTTCCTCTTCGGGTTCAGCCGCGGGGCGTATACAGTTCGCGCCCTCTCGGGTCTCATCCAGTACTGCGGTATTGTAGACATCAAGAAGGTCAGCCACGAAGTCCTCAAGCAGCGCGTGAACGAATGCTGGACTGCGTTTCGCCGAGAGGCGTTCAAGCCGGTTACCAAGGACGAGCGGCGCAACAACCAGCCGTCGTCTGATATGGTCAAACAGGACAGAACGAGGCGTGAGAGGTGCGGGGCCATCATCCACGATGAACACGTCCCGGATGGAGCGGTGACCATAGATTTTGTCGGAGTGTGGGATACGGTGGGAGCGGTCGGAATGCCGTTCGAGGAACTGCGCGACCTGTTCAACTGGATCTACCCCATGCGGTTTTCAGAATTAACACCCAGTAGCCGAATCACACGGGCCTGCCACGCCCTCTCGATCGACGACGACCGTCGGACCTTTTACCCGGAACTGTGGAATGAGGAAGGGATTTCCGCGAATCAAGTGGATCAGGTATGGTTCGCCGGCGTGCATTCCAACGTGGGCGGCGGCTATGTGAAGCACGGCATGTCCTTGGTGGCGCTGGATTGGATGATGGCGGAGGCGGAGCGGTGCGGGTTGCGCTTTATCACGGCGGATCGTGATTACGTGCGCACACACCAAGATGTTCACGACGAGCTCTACGACGCCCGCGCTGGATTAGGGGTGTACTATCGCTGGGAGCCGCGCGACCTCGTCAAGCTCTGTCGCGCTCATCATATGAAGTCTTCCAAGATTCACATCAGTGTCCTGGAGCGTATTGCGAACGGCACCGGGTGTTATGCCCCTATCAACCTGCCCCATCATTGTGAAGTGGTTCGCACGAATGACGACCGGTCATGGCCGTCGGATCAGACGCTGTGGGCGATCGAGCGGCTGGTGGAACGCCATGAAGGGATGAGCGATGATCCTGGAACACACGAATCCTTGCTCGACGGCATGCGGAGGGACGTCAGAAGCGGGAAAATGTCTTATTACATCTTTGTCGCGGCCTCGATTCCCGCCGTCGGCTGGTGGTATGCTTTGCCGCCGTTCCCGCAGGTTGCGGACGCGATCGCACAATGGTGTCCGTATCCCAACCTGGTCATCGGCGGCATCTATGCCTGTGTCGGTTTGTTGGTGTGGGGATGGTCCAAGCGAGTTGATGAACGAATGGAGTCGGCGGCACAGGACCATTGGCAACGTCATCGGGAGGCGCTACGAAAGCTCTTCGCCGATGACCGAACGCGCCGAGAGTCCGAATCGTCCGTTGACGAGGCTATGTTGACGGCGGCATTGGCGGAACGAGCGCGAGTCGTTTCACGTTGAAGAAAGATCAGCCACTTATTTGGATCAGTGCACAGAACAAGGTGGCCTGCCCCAGTCTGCTTAGAGGCTCGCTGAACGCGCTGTTGCTTCTCGTCTCTTTCCAGAGCTGCGGGACGATGAACGTATGTCCTGTGGGGGAAGCGAGCGGCTCGCGGTACAGGAAATGGCGTACTTCGGAGCAGAGACGCCGTCCGGGTCATGTCACGACCGAAGCGTGGGCGCAATTCCTCAGCGAAACAGTGACTCCTCGTTTCCCAGAGGGACTCTCAGCCTGGCAGGCCTCCGGTCAGTGGCGGTCGGCTTCTGGGCACGTGATCCGCGAACCCTCGTATGTCCTGAGCCTTGTTCATCCGGATGATGCCATGTCGAACAAGGCCGTTCAGGAAATTATCGCGTCCTACAAAACGCGCTTCCAGCAAGAAGCGGTGCTCCGCGTCAAGTCCTCCGCATGCACATCTCTGTAGTCGGTCGATATCACGATCGCTCAGTGCGAACGCAGCGCTGGTCGGTGGATTGTGCCAGTTCCGCATCAATGCGAAGCGGTAGGGAGCGACCTCAAGGGAACTGGTCGATCCTGTTGGAAGTGTCGTCGCACCAGTGTTTCGACGGCAGCAAAATGCCGTTCCGGAAGGTTCTTGAAACGGCGTCTGCAATCGGCAAGCGCTTCCTCGGCAGTCTCGAAGGGCTCGATCACGGATTGTAGGTGGTCATAATAGTCACGGAGCTTCAATTCAGCGGTTCGTAGATGGGTTGGATCTCCGGCGATGTCCAGCGCAGCCTTGGCCAGATCGCCTTTGGCTTCTACCAGCGCCTGGAAGCAAAGTCCCTTCAAACGCTGCGTCACCGTGCTGCGATCCCATGCCAGCGTTTTGGCCGTGGACTGCATGTCGAAGCCATGTCGTCGCAGACAGTTCAGGACTGCCGCATCACCTGCTAGGTCAGGAACCGTTTGTCCGGTACGTCCCCTTGATTGCTCACGCTCTTCACCAAGTCTGAGGGAGTCTCTGGTTAACAGGGCTCCATCGTTCAGCGTGACGGCCTGTTCCAAACAGTGGCGGAGCTCCCGCACATTTCCTTTCCAGTCATGGTCGGTCAATGCACGAAGCGCTTCAGTCGTCAGCCGCGGGACCGGCTTCCCTAGTTGCTCAGCAACCTGGTTCAGGAAGATGTCGGCGAGCAGCGGAATGTCTCCGGTGTGTTCACGCAGCGGCGGGAGGTGGAAGACCATCCCGTTCAGCCGGAAGTACAAGTCCTCGCGAAACCATCCCTCCGACACACCTTTCTGCAGGTCGCGATTAGTCGCGGCTACGATCCGAACGTCTACTGTCGCCAAGGTGGTGGCGCCCACTCGATAGAATGATTTGTCCTGAAGCACCCGTAGCAACTTGCTCTGATGATCCATTCGAAGGTCGCCAATCTCATCGAGAAAGATCGTGCCGTGGTCGGCGAGACCGAAATAGCCGCGACGGTCACCTGTCGCACCGGTGAAGCTGCCCTTCGTATGACCGAAAAGCTCACTTTCAAACAGCTCCGGAGAAATGGCTGCCATGTTCACGGCGATGAAGGTCTTTCCCGACCGTGGGCTGAGCCGATGGATGGCATGGGCGAAGAGTTCTTTACCTGTGCCTGGTTCTCCGAGAAGGAGGACGGTCAACGGAGACTTTGCGCTCTTTTTTAAGTCGTGAAACAACCGAAGCAGGGAACGATCTTGGGTGATGATGCCGAATTGGCGGGATTCAGTTTGAAGGCGGTTAAGTTCCGCATCCCCGATAGCGCTGGAGACGGTGCTTGCTGCCCGAAGATCGCCGAGCTGTCGTTCCAGTTCCTGTAAGTGTCGACGAGCATCCTGTTCCTGATTCTGAGCTTCAGCGATTTGGAGCCGCAGTAAGTGTGTCGTTCTGGTCAACTCTTTCTGTCGGCCGGCCGAAAAGGCAATGGCCGCATTAGCGGTTTCTAAATCTTCTTGAAGGGCTTCCGCTCGATCCTCATGCCGAACCAGTGTTTCTCTCACGGCAGCAGACTCTTGCCGGATGCGGATCATGTCGCGTTCAAGCAGGATCAGACGTTGGCTTGCCGTCAGATTCACCCACACAGCGGTGCCGATGAAGACGGACAATGAGGCTGCGAGAGGGGTGGCGATCGGCATCACGAGAGATGCCACGCTCAACATCGCGATAGCCAGTGCCCCATACAACACAACGATGCCACCGGCAAGCAAGAGGCCTATCAGTCCACGAAACTGCAAGAGGCTCCAGGCAGCCAGCGAGGCCGGCACGATGGTGACGGTGAATCGGCCTACCCAGCTGAGTGAGTCGATCCGTTCATGGTTGAGTAAGGCATTCAGGACATGGAGGTGGGCGGTCATGCCGTCGACCGTGGAGTTGGAGGGTAAGAGCCATGTCTCCGAGCCTCCAGGACTTGATCGGATCACCACGGCTTTGTCCTTGAACCAGGAGGCCAACAGTGGCTCGTTGTGACGTTCGACTGCGTTCCAAACCGATGACAAGGGGATCGGCTGAAGGGCAGTCAGCGATCCGTCGCCGACCATGTTGATCAGAACGTCGGCATCGGAGTTGTTCGAAAGAAACGGTGTGGGCGTGGCGGTTTGTCGGTGAAAGACGTCGGACAGGATCGAACCAAACGCTGGAACGGTTTGGGTTCCGATCTTGGTAGACGACGGAATGCGACGGGAGACGTGATCGAGATCACTCGTGACCGTGAGATGACCATAGATCGAGGCGTCGGACTGCAAGAGTGAATCAGGATCGTGAATCAGGACAACGGGAGATGCCGTACGAAGCGCTTCAAGGAAGAGCGCATCGCTCGCGACTCCACCAAGCTGAGCAGGACTCGCATAATCCAGTCGATGATCGACACCGATTACCACGGCCCCGGCCTCATGGATCGTCACAATCAACTGAGCGAGGACGGCGCGGTCCCAAGGACCCCTCCCGAATCGCTCCTCACTGGCCGCGTCGCGAGCCACGATGGTCAACGAGGGGCTCACCGGGGCGGTCGTGCGGTGGCGAATCCAGGTGTCGTACACCGTGTAATCCAGCGCCGTAAAGGTAGCAGGGGCAACGGACCACAGCATTGCCGATAGGAGCGCGGCCAGCGAGCCGATTCCCAACGCTTGCAGAGGAAGCGACGCGATAAACAGGCGCCAGGAATTTCTGCAGGTCCAGCATAGGACTAGTGGAGTTCTAGCTCGTCGAGTAAGGATTGTGTTTCTTGCTTCGGGAGACCTTTGAGGAGAGCTTTCGCTTTCGGAATATCGGCATCGAGACCGAGTCCCTTGGCATAAATACGAGCCAGGATTTTCTTCGCGGAGACGAAGCCGTCAGCTGAGGTCGATTCAAAACAACTCAGAATCTTTTTGTCGAACGGCTTCAGGTATTGGTCCCATCCTGTTTCATAGAGCATGGCCAGTTCAGCGTGGGCCTCTTCGCTCAACGCCGAACATTCCTTCAAGAGTACCGAAACCGCGTCGTCTCCCCGGTTTTGCTCCACAAGGATCTTGCCCAACGACTGCTGTTCAGTTGGGCGACTGATGGCGGGAAAGTCGTTCCACAGCGCGTTACGATAGGCCTGGAAGCCCTGGAGCAGCTCCGCTCGACGCTGTGTGGTTGATCTCGAGGCAAGCGTCTGACGCTTCAATTTTGACAATGAATCGAGAGCAGTTTGCTGGCCGAGCTCAGCGGCTTGCATCCACCAGAAAATCGCCGACCCGAGGTTTTTCTCGACCCCCTGCCCGGTCTTGTAGGCATTGCCGAGGAATAACCGGGCCTGCGGTACGCCGGCCATCGCCGCTTCCTCCATGCGCTGCATGGCTTCCCGTTCCTGACCGATGACTTTCAGCAGCAACGCCAGGCGATAGCGGGCATCTGGAAAGTATGGTTGCAACCCGATTGCCTTGCGATAGGACTGGATGGCGGCCTTTACATCGCCGAGTGAATAGTGAACGCTCCCTAAGTTGTAGTGGGCCTGGGGTCGATCCGGTTCCAGCCGGATGGCTTCTTTGAGAGCGGAAGCGGCGGCCCGCCATTCTTGTTTCGCCATGAGCATGAGACCAAGTTGGAGATGAGCGTTCCCATCATCCGGTTGTAGTGTGACGGCCGCCCGACATTCCTCAATGGCGGCGTCCACATCGCCGACGCGAAGAAGCGCCTCGGCTAATTTCAACCGGTAATCTGGGTCGTCCGGTAAGAGACGGACCGCCCGACGCAACTCTCCGAGCATTGTTACCGCATCGGCGCGCTCGTTGAACCCAAGTCCCGGACTCGCCCCCGAGGCTATGGAGGAGTCATCGTCGACTGATGGATTGTGCTCTCCCGGTGAATGAGAGCGGGCAGGACACGAAGAGAACACCAGCACACAGACGGTGAGGGGAAGCACTATCAATTCAGGACGCATTGGAAAGCTTTCACGCCTCGACAGAGTCACGATAGCCACAAATTATACCATCTGCGGAGGATACGGAACGAACAAGTCTATCCGGCCGTGCGAAGGGGGTGTGCTAGGCGGTTGATGGCTTCATGAAGTGCTGCTCCCGTTAAAAGAAGGGGACTGTGCGGCACCAGCCATACTGGTTCCAGTGGGGCCGGATCGTCCGCGAGACGAGGAATGACATGCCAATGAATATGAGGGAGTTGATTGCCGAGGAGTGCATAGTTGATCTTCTTCGCTCGGTAGACTTCGGCTAAGGTTTTGGCAACCCGACTGACTTCTTCGATCAGCTGGAAACGTTCGGTGGGGGCAAGTTGGAATAACTCAGTGGCATGGCGCTGGAAGACCACGACGGTCCAGCCGGGGAAGAATTGGTCATCGTGGAGATAGATTTTCGACAATCCGAGGTCTGCGATGAAATGGTCCTGTCTCGGCCAGGTTCCTTGGCACGCCAAGCATGGTGCGTTCGTCACGGCTGATTTGCCTTGCGCCACTCTTCTTCAGTCAAGACGCCTTTCTTGATCAACAGCTGAATCAGCTTATCGATCGCATTGCGATTGGCGGCGGTCGACGGTCCAGGAGCCGGAGGTGTGGAAGATATCGGGGACTCCGCACGCTTCGCCTCTGGAGGGGGCGCTTCTGTCCCAGAACTTTGAAGGAGGGAGTGAAGACCGCCACATAATCCCGATTCCTGATTCGGACCACGGCAGGAAGACTATCGGTTTGCGATATGAGGTCCGGGGAAGCGCCGGCCGGAATGCGGAAGTATGGTTTCCCCTCGTCGGTCTGGCCATCTTGATCGAGCACGTCGAACCGCTTCAGAAAGGATTCTCCCGTGAGCCCCTCGCGGTCGTCTCCGGCCAAGTTGGTAATCTTGTCCAGCACGATGACCAGTGAGTCGCCAATGATGGCGTCCGGTGAGAGGTTCCTGACGCTCACGTCGTAGCGATATTCGCTCGTGAAGTTGTCGCGACCTTTCAATGTCACAATCGCCTGCAGGCGTCCGGTCAGATCTGTTAACTGGTCGAGAGATGCGGCAAGAATGGTTCCTGGTCCTGTGGCGAGAATCGAAGCAGCTGCTAGACACCAGATCCGTAGCCAAATCATCGTGACGACTTCCCCACGCGCGTTCCGTCCAAAGAGCATAGCAAACTCAGCGGGATCAGGCGAGCCGATTCACGATGAGTCGCCTTGACACACCGATTCGGCCGACGATATTCTCGCCCCGGCCTGCTCGGTCGTTCAGCTCTTGCGATGAACTATGGCTCTATCTGATTCCCGCCGACTGAAACCCGTGGAAGTCTCTCGTCCTCTCGCAAAGGCCCTCATGAAACTCTACGATTATCCACACCCCCGCCGACCGGGACGAACAATCCGCGGCTATGATCGGCCACATGCCGTGCGGACGGCGAAGATGTGTGTGGCTGTCGCCGATCGCTTAGGACATCCCCGCGATCGGGTACGACGCTATCATGTTGCCTGCCTTTTGCACGACCTGGGCCGCGCCGGCCTCGATCGGCAACTCTTTGGAACCATTTGGTCTTGGGCCAAGCAACGGGGCATTCCGACGAGGCCTCGTGAATGGCGCGCCCTTCACCCAGAGACCACTTATGGCCGCGAAACGGAAGCCTTTGTGTCTTTGTACCGCCAGGATCTTATCGCCTCCGGCGTGGCCATGGACACATGGGCCGTCGAACAGATCGAAATGCGGCTGGGCTATGCTCGGCGGCTTGCCGGACGATTGCGCACGGTGAAGCCGACGTTGAAGACGCTTGGCGTCGAGTGGAATCCTTGGATGCAGCAGGTGATGCTGTATTACTATTACCCGGAACGGCTGGCTAAGGCGAAGGCATGGGTGAGACAGTTGGCAGAAATCTTGGTCGCTTGTGAGCAGTTTGAGGCCTACAGCAATCAGCGCCGAGGACGCGATTATTATGCTCGGAACAAAGAGAGCCTGCCGGAGGCCTTTGCCTATCTCGACAGGCTTGAGCAAGAAGGCATTCTGAGCAGTCAGGTCTTGAGCGCCGTACGGTCGCTGACAGCCGAAGGCGCGTTCGATCAAATTTTGGAAGAAGCGCGAGGCGAGCCGCTGACCGGGAGCGACCGCCGCTATCTTCGTAATCTCACGGGCCGGAGAATCTGATGGGAGTCCACACTGTTTCGCTGACGATCCGCATGGCAGGCGGCACGCACGTCGACAACATCACGAAATCCGTTGCCGATGCCTTGGCTGGTTCCCATCTCAAAACCGGAATCGTGACGGTATTCGTCAAACATACCACCGCCTCCGTCATGATTATTGAGGATGAACCGGGAATTCGCGCCGACACGAAAACGTTTTGGGATCGCCTCATTCCGCCTGATCCCCGTTGGCAGCACAACACGGTGAATCCCGGCGAGGACAACGGCCACAGCCATCTTCGAGGGCAACTCCAAGGGCCGTCCGTCACCATTCCGTTTGCGACCGGTACGCTTTTGCTCGGCACCTGGCAACAAATCGTTGTAGTGGATTTCGATACCCGTGCCAGAACGCGTGAACTCGTCGTGCAGGTTCTGGGTGAATAGCCGTGTCAGGTTCCTGACACTGCTCCTGGTGACGGCAATGCTGTGCTCACCGATCTACGCTGCCGAGTGGGGCAAGCCGCTGGGCGCGGTCTATGATGGCCCTGAAGGGAAGCCACGCCCGGTGACGCCTTCTCGGGTTGAACTGAGCGCCGATGAACGATCGACGATCGCAGTGTTTGAACGTGCGACGAAGTCCGTCGTGTTCATCGCCAACACCGCGATCCAACAAGATGTCTGGTCGCTCAACGTCATGGAAGTGCCCCAAGGGTCAGGGTCCGGTTTTGTGTGGAGCAAACAAGGCCACATCGTCACCAACTTTCATGTCATCTACGGTGCCCATGCGATCAAGGTCACGTTGGCCGATCGGAGCGAGCACCAGGCGAAGTTGGTCGGCGCCGATCCCGATCACGATTTGGCGGTGTTGCAAATTCATGTGCCGGATGGTCATGTGGAGCCGTTGGCGATCGGTGCCTCGCATGATTTGCGCGTGGGGCAAAAGGTGTTGGCGATCGGGAATCCATTCGGGCTCGATCATACCCTGACGACCGGGGTCGTGAGTGCGTTGGGACGAACCATCAAATCCATGTCGAATCGGACGATTGAAGGTGTCATCCAGACCGATGCGGCGATCAATCCAGGTAACTCGGGTGGCCCGCTTCTTGATGGGGCTGGGCGATTGATCGGCGTCAACACGCAAATCGTGAGTCCAAGCGGGGCCTATGCCGGAATTGGGTTCGCCGTTCCCGTCGATATGGTGAACCGGATCGTTCCGGAGCTCATCAAGCACGGCAAGCTCATCCGTCCGGGATTGGGCGTCTCTCTCGTGCCGGATGCGATGGCGAAGCGATGGGGGATCAAGGGGGTCATCATCGGCAAGGTGACGCGCGGCGGCGCCGCCGATCGCGCCGGCCTTAAGGGGGCGCGTCAAACCATGATGGGGCAGATCCAGCTCGGCGACGTCATTGTTTCGGTCACCGGAAATCCGGTGGCCACCATCGATGACCTGATGGATGTGATGGAAGCGCACAAAGTCGGTGACCAGGTGAGCGTGGAGATTCTGCGCGGAAATCGGCGTGAAAAGGTTTCAGTGATCCTGCAAGCCGTCAATTAGCGCGACGGTAATTCAAGGCACACGTATGGTAGGATCATGCGGTACCGTCTCGTGGAGGACTTCCCATGAGTGATCGCAGAGTTCCTGAACAAGATACACACAAAGATCGGCGCGATGAGCCGTCGCTGAAGACGGGAACCGATCCGCTCGAATTGATCGAGCAATGTCTCGCCTCATTTCCCGAGGGGGATGCCCGACAGAAGCTGCTGTATAAGCTGCGCCATGTGGTGACGCAGTCTCAAGCCGCCCAGCAACAACGTGAACTGGAATTCAAGAAAGTCGGCGAGGTGGTCGCCAAACTGACGGCGCCGGCTAATCGAATCGGTACCCTTCTTGATATCCCCGGTGAGGGACTCGCCCGCATCCTCGTCGGTGGGGCCGAATATTATGCCAACGTGGACCCCCGCGTCTCCGATACGGATCTTAAGGTCGGCACACAGATTCTGGTCAACGAAGCCTACGCGGTGATCAAAACGCTCGGGTACGATCGCAATGGCCCCATCTTGAAACTGGTCGAGGCGATGTCCGACGGACGACTGCGGTTTGAACAGGAGATGGGCCGGCAATCATTGATCTTGCAGCGGTCGACCGATCTCGTCGGTGTGGAGCTCAAAGCGGGCGATGAAATTCGTATCGATCCCAGCCATCGCGTGGCGATTGAGAAGCTGACCGATCGCAAGACACACCGTCATGTCCTCGATAGCCCACCCAAGATCACGTGGGAGCAGATCGGCGGACAGCACGAGGCGATCGCCGGCATCCGAAAGGCGATCGAGTATCCATTGTTGCATGCGGAGACATTCGAACGGTTCAAGTTTTCCCAACCCAAGGGTTTTCTCCTCTACGGGCCGCCCGGATGCGGGAAGACGCTCATCGGGCAAGCGGCAGCCGGTAGCTTGGCCAAGCTGGTCGGCGAATCTAAGCAAGAGCACCAGCCCGATCAGGACAAGCGTCCGCCGGTGACAAGCGGAGCATTCCTCCATGTGAAAGGGCCTGAAATCCTCAACATGTGGCTCGGGGAATCCGAGCGGATGGTTCGTGATCTCTTCGACCAGGCCCGGGCGAGACGCCAGGACGGCGCCTTGCCGTTTATCTTCATCGACGAGGCGGAGTCGATTTTGGGGACGCGACGTGCCATGCGCTCCTTCAATATCTCGAATACGCTCGTGCCGATGTTTTGCAGCGAAATGGATGGGATCGAGTCGCTGCGCGACGTGGTCATCATACTGGCTTCGAACCGCCCTGACTTGATCGATCCGGCGGTGCTGCGCCCAGGCCGCATCGATCGGAAGATCAAAGTCGGTCGGCCGAACAAGGACGCTGCCGCTGAAATTCTGAAGGTGTATATGAACGCGGATCTGCCGCTCGATCCAGCGCTGGTGAAAGATCGAGGTGGCGAACAGATTCAGGCGTTGGCCTCGCTCGTTCAAGACATCATTGAGTCGATTTTTCGTCGCACGGAGGACAACCGTCTTCTGTCGATCAGACTCAGGAACGGTCAGAACAAGGTGCTGTATCGCGGCGATCTGGTGAGCGGAGCCATCTTGGCGTCGATCGTGCAACGTGCCAAGGAAAAGGCGATCGATCGTACGGTTCAGTCGGGACAGCAGTCGGGAATGCAGGCCAAAGACCTACTGGATTCCGTCTCAGAGGAATTTCGAGAGGGTGAAATGTTGCCGCCGGACGATGCGGCAGAAGAATGGCTGAAGTTGCTGGATCATCACCCTGAACAGGTTGTTGGGATTTCGTCGTTCCGGCGGGGGCGTCAGACCGAAGAGCGCCCTGTGAATCAAATCATTTAGTCCTGTAAGGTGTCAGGGGTAAGGTGTGAGGCGTTTAAATAATCATGACTTGCCTTTGACCATACTCCTCACGGTTCACGCTTAACCGATTATGCGTCTTTTTGGTATCGAAACTGAGTACGGGATTACGAGGGATGACGTACCGGAGATGGATCCGGTCGTGGAATCGATGGAACTGGTGCGGGCACATCTCGCCGCTTCCTTCGAGCGGCGTTGGGACTATGGCGCTGAGGATCCACACGAAGATGCCCGAGGCTTTCGTGTCTCCGGGTTACAGCAGGATCGAGAGGAAGATGAGTTCGCAAAGCGCGATGCCCATCGTCCCTTTTCATTCCATGAAATGAAGAGCGATCTGGTGCTGCCGAACGGCGCGCGATTCTACAACGATCATACGCATCCGGAGTATGCCACACCTGAATGTCGGACTCTTAAAGATGTCGTCGCACAGGATCGCGCGGGAGAACGCCTCGTGTTCCGTGCCGCCCAGCGACGCAATCACGCTCTCGGTGGAGCTCATGTGCGGCTGTACAAGAACAACACGGATTTTCACGGCCACAGTTACGGATGTCACGACAACTATCTCGTCTCGCGGGCCGTTCCCTTTCCGGCTCTCGTTGCCGGCTTGGTGCCGTTCTTGGTGAGCCGACAGGTGATAGCCGGTGCCGGGAAGGTCGGGACTGAAGCGCAGGAGTCCGGGCATGTTCCGGGGGCGTATCAGCTTTCGCAACGCGCAGACTTCATGGAAGCGGAGCTGGGCGTCGATACGATGCACAACCGGCCGATTCTCAACACGAGGGATGAGCCCCATGCGGATCGCCAGAAGTATCGCCGGCTCCATCTCATCATCGGCGATGCCAACATGTGCGAGTATGCAACCGCGCTCAAGGTCGGAACGACGCGGCTCGTGCTTGATCTCATCGAGCGAGGGGCTACGCCTACCATCGAGCTGGATCAGCCGGTGACTGCGGTCAAACAGCTGTCGCGCGATCCGGACCTGAAAGCAGTGGTTCGTCTCAAAAACGGACGGAGGCTTTCTGCTTTGGATCTTCAAGCGCAGTACTGTGA
The DNA here is from genome assembly GCA_963711905.1 of uncultured Nitrospiraceae bacterium. Taxonomy (GTDB): domain Bacteria; phylum Nitrospirota; class Nitrospiria; order Nitrospirales; family Nitrospiraceae; genus Nitrospira_D. The sequence continues at coordinate 456,563 of CAVQFZ010000001.1, forward strand.
GGCGGCCCGTCGCGAGTTAGCAGGATCCGACGAGGAGTCGGATTGGCTGTTGAAGGAATGGGGTGAGACCGTACATCTGTTGGCGCAAGACCGTTTCCAATTGGTCGGCAAGCTGGATTGGGTCACGAAACAGTGGCTACTGGAGACATTCATGCGAGAAGAACGGATCGGCTGGGATGATCCCTGGTTGGCCAGCTTGGATTTGGAGTATCACAATGTCAATCCCGAACAAGGGCTGTACCTGGGATTGGAAGCAGAGGGGAAAGTGTGGCGGATGACGACCGACGAGGCAATCGACGCAGCGATTCGGAACGGCCCAAGCGATACCCGTGGCGGGCTGCGCGGGCTCTGCGTACAGCGGTTTTCTGATCAGATTCAATCGATGCAATGGGAGCGGATTCAGTTCACAGGCGGGCTTCGAACCCACAGTCTTGATATGGGAGACCTTTTTAATCCGCAGGAAGTCCGACGATGCATGGAGGTCTTCCAATGTGCCCATTCACCGGCTGATGCGCTGGCAGCGTGGAGCCACAGAAAGGATACGGAGACATGAAACACAGCATGATGCCGGAACGACGAGAAGGGCCAGTTGATCCCATGCCGAAGTCTCCAAGTCCGCTTGAAGAAGGCGGTGGGCCGCGCCGTCCGGAGACGGGGTCGCCGGACAAGGACAGCCTGATGAAGCGAATGCGCAAGGTCGATCCCAAACAGGCAGAGCGGTATCGGCAGAGGACGGGGGAATGATTGGTGAGGGGTAAGGAGCGGAGCGACAGATGGGCATGCAGGGCGATTTCTATCAGCTTTTGAAAGAAGATGGATACGTGTTCGGAGTGTCGGGGCAGGCTGGAGCAGGGCAGGAACTGACCACCGCCACAACCATCCTTGCCTTTAAGTATCGCGAAGGCATTCTGGTCGCCGGGGATCGGCGCGCGACAGCCGGAAATATGGTGATGTACGACCGGACTGACAAAGTATTGGAGATCGATCGGTATAGTGTCATGGCGATCGCCGGAGTCCCGGCGACCGCCTATGAGATGGCGCGCATCCTTGAACATTCATTCAAGTATTATCGGCGGACACAGCTTCAGGAACTGAGCTTTGAGGGAAAGCTCCGAGCGCTGTCCAAATTACTGAAGGACAATGTCCCGGCGGCCTTGGCGGGGACGGGAGCTGTAGCGCCGATCTTCGCCGGTTACGATGTCAGGCAAGAAGCGGCGAAAATCTACTTTTACGATATTCTCGGCGCGGAGTTCGAGGGAGTAGAGTATGCGGTATCCGGGTCCGGCTCATCGACTATCCGTGGGATTCTTCATTACTTGAATACATGGGGCGAACAGCCGCTGAGTTCGATGCCGGAGGAGCAGGCAACCGTTCAGGCGTTGCGACTGTTGACGAGTGCTGCGGAATTCGACAGCGCAACCGGTGGAGTCAACCGCGAGGCCGGTCTCTATCCGGTCATTAAATTCATCACGGCCGATGGTGTTAGGATGATGCTGGATCCTCAGCTCCGGTCGCTGTTTGAATCACGAGTGTCTCGAAGCGCGTAAGGGTCATGAGCTATGTATGAAGAGCCATATCGGTGGGTGGAAGCAGTCGGAAATCGCCGGCAATATCTTGACGATCAACTTAAAGAAGGGACCCCTGTCGTCGGGGTCGCGTACGAGCACGGCATTCTGCTCATGACGATGAGCAAAGGCACTCCCAAGTTATATGAGATTTACGATCGCTTAGCCCTGGGGGGGGTGGGCCACCCGGCTGATCTTGAGAAGCTGCGCTTCAATCTGTTGGAGATGGCTCACGTTGAAGGATTCAATCGCTCCGCCTCCGATGTGACCGGGAGCCGCCTGGTAAAGTACGGCATCGCCCCGGTCATCAAGCAGGCGTTCGAAGAGGTGTTCAAGGCCCCCTTCATCGTGAAACTCTTGCTGGCAGAGATAGGTCAGAAAGCTGGGAAAGACGGTTTCTTAACGGTCAACTACGACGGGACGTTTGAGGAAAAGAGCCGGCACGCGGTGCTTGCAGCGACGTCGGCGGTCGAGCAGAAAATGACTGAGTATCTCCGACAACAGTCCATTGCGTCTCTGAAGGATGCTGTGGATGCGGCGATTCGTACCTGGGCGGTCGGTGACCGAGCGCAACGACAAGCCCTGGAGGGTGCGGAAGGCTATGACGAAGCGAAGACCGGTCCCGATCAACAGGAGACGGACCCTGAGACGCTCTATGCACATCTGCGTCGGTGCATTTCCGAAAAGACGATCGAATGTGCTCTGCTTGATCGCCACGCGCAAGGACCATCCAAGTATCGAACACTCGGGGCCGATGAGTTGGAAACAGTGCTCCCATCGGATCTGAGCTCATCGCGCTCGTAATCTCATGTTAAATCGTATCTTTGGTTTAGAGACTGAATACGGACTGTTGATCCACGAGGACAGACCGGACCATTCCCCGACGTGGTTTGCGCATAAGATTCGTGACCATCTGTTCCATGTCCAACGGCGAGGTGTGTTGGACGTGCACCATCGTGGCCATGATGAGCCTCCCGGCAATGGGGGATTTCTCACCAACGCTGGACGAATCTATCTGGATATGGGGCATCTAGAGTATGCCTCGCCGGAATGCCATTCCCTCACGGATGTGGTGGCCTCGGACCGTGCAGGGGATCGCTTGCTGCAGCAAGCGATCGAAGCTCTCGGCTTCTGTGAGCAAGTGTCCTTGATCAAGAACAACATCGACCATGAGACGGATGCGACCTTCGGCTCGCATGAGAATTACCTGGTTTCTCGGCGGTTCCCTTTTTCGAGACATGGGTTGGCTCCGCTCGTGACGTTTCTTGTGACCAGGCAGATTTTTACCGGCTCTGGGCGTGTCGGTTCAGCCGCACCCCAAGATTCTTGGATTCAGACGGATCGGTTAATCGTTCCACGTTCGGCTTTCGGCGCGCATGATGTATCGCAGCCGCCCTTTCAACTCTCCCAACGTGCCGACTATATCGTGAACGATTTCTTCGAATGGGTGCAGCACAATCGGGCGATCGTGAACACGAGGGATGAGCCGTTGGCCGATCCCAATCAATACCGACGGATTCATCTGCTGCTGGGCGATTCCAACATGGCCGAATATGCGACCGCATTGAAGCTCGGAACGACGGGGCTGGTGCTGCAGCTGATCGAAGAGGGGCATGCGCCTCAAGAATTGGAGATCGACGAACCGGTGGAAGCGCTCCAAGAGATTTCCCATGATCAGGAACGGCGGTGGATGGTTCAGTTGCAGTCTCACAAGACGATGTCGGCTGTCGATATTCAAGAACGGTTTCTTGACTGTGCCGTCCAGCATTGCAAGGGGCAGGATGAAGAAACCGATTGGGTCCTTGCCCAATGGGCATCGGTGCTCCATGATCTGCGCGGTGATTATCAGAAGCTCGTTGGGCGTGTCGACTGGGCGTCCAAGCTGTGGTTGCTGGAATGCTTTCGAGAAGCGGAACATGTCGACTGGACCGATCCCGTGCTGAAGAGTTTGGACCTGGAGTACCACGATCTGAATCAGGCGAAGGGGCTGTATCATGGACTATTGGAAGAGGGGCGCGCCCCTCGTGTGACGACGGACAGCCTCATTCATCTCGCGATGGAAACGGCGCCGAAAAATACGCGTGCCTACGGTCGCAGTGAATTGGTCAGATATCTTCTGAATGGGCGGCCCGCCTCTGCGACGGATCAGCTGCCGGCCCCTGATGGATTGTTCCCTCTCTATGTCATCAATTGGTCGATCTTCCAAGTGCGTGGTCGTGCCCCGTTTCCCATGCCGGATCCGTTTAAGACCTATCTGGAAGATATACGGACACACCTCGAAAGCGTGATCGTCTAGTCACTCAATTTGTCATGCGAGGGACAGGCTTGAATCAGCGTCCGTCATAGCCGCGCCAGCAAAAAGTCCACGATTCGGTTCTCTGCCCAGTACGGGTCTTCTCCATTCCAGCCCCGGTGAAAAAACCCGCAATGGCCACCGTAGCGAGGCGCGACCACACGAATGTGAGGGTGCCGCTGAATTGTCGGTACGGTGAACATCGAGTAGGGAATAAACGGGTCATCTTGCGCTGTAATGATGAGCCCAGGGACCGTGACGGCATCGAGCACATGGCGCGCGCCCGCCCGGTCGTAGTAATCGGCGCCGTCTCGATAGCCTCCGTCGTGAGCGGTGTAGCGATCATCAAATTCACTGATCGTGGCGATCCGATCGAGTTGAGAAAGATCCCATTTCCCAGGCAACAGGGCCGCCTTTCTCCGCAACCTCGATTTCAACCGCGTCAGAAAATGGCGATGATAGATGAAATTTCGAGGCTCCTCCAATGCGCGGGCACACACGGTCGGGTTGATGTTCGGACATACTGCTGCGACTCCGGCTAGGGCGGGCTCGGTCCGGCTCAGCTCGCCGCCCGCTTTCAGAACGAGATTCCCGCCCATGGAATACCCGACCATCCATATGCGGTCGAGCCCGTCCCGGTGAGCAAGCTCCATGAGGATCGCGCGGTAGTCTCCGCTCAAGCCGCTGTTATACAGGGTCGGGGAGAGATGTTCGGTCCTGCCGCATGTACGCTGATTCATGCGAATGACGTTGAAGCCTGCCCGATAAGCCTTTGCCGCAATACCGCGCATGTATCGCGATTCACTACAGCCTTCAAGACCGTGAACCAATATCGCTGTGGGCGAGGCCTTGCGATCGTTTTGCCAATGACAAAATCCCTGAAGCTGCGCCTGCGGCTCAACGGTAAAGAGGCGCGATTCCTGAGGCAATCCTGTCAACGATGTGTCCCGTGGCACGTAGCGAGGGACGAGGGTCATGAGATGAGCATTCCGGAGGAAGACCGGAGGCTGAAATGACGAGGCGATATCAATCATTGCGGGATCGGTCATAATATCGGGTATGGTACATGCGCAGATAACATTAAGGGCGTTGGTGCCATGGTAAGTCACCAACGCAGAAGAAATTTTGACGTATCCAGATTAGAAAAGTAAGGGAGATCTGGATAGGTAAAGGCGGTGGCTCCCCGGGCAGGACTCGAACCTGCGACCAGCCGGTTAACAGCCGGCTGCTCTACCAACTGAGCTACCGGGGAACAGAGATGTCAGTAAAAGAGGGGCGTATTCTAGCAAAACTCTTCGAGGAATAGGGAGATTTTTTAGACGTCGAAATCCTCGGTTTCATCCTCGTCGGATGAGGCGTCGGTGTTGCCTGCTGCCAGAGCAGCATAATGTCTTGCCCAGGTGAGATACAGGTTTCCACTATCGCGCATGGTGTCGGCTGCCTTGACAAGTTTTTCCACAAGCTCCGGGTCTTTTCCGGTCAATTGGATCTCTACCGCTCGGTGCTCGATTGCTTTGGGATACTTGTTGATCAAGCCGGTAATCTCTCCCAAGAGCTCATTCAAGACGTTGTCTTCAGTTTCCATCGTGTTTTCCACCACTCAGATTAAAAGGCCCATAGAAAAAGCCCCATAGCGTCCGCGCTATGGGGCTTTTTGCCTTCTTAGCCTTCCAGGCTAACCTTGGTATGCTTGCCCAAGCGCGGCTGATTCACCCTTTTTCGACATCAGCTGGCCGGTGGCGCTGACAGCCTGCATCGTGATCGCTTCGTGCTTGGCGGCATTACAGACAACTACGCATAGTTCACAGCCTTTGCAACGATCGATAATAACCTCGGCTACCATCTTGGAAGAGTTCAAGTCTAGGCAGTTAGCCTCCGGACAGTACATGATGCACAGCCGGCAGCCTTTCTTCGCCGTGCATTTTTCGTCGATGACCTGCGCTACGTTATACATTCGGCTGGTTCCTTCTCCTAGACAGCGACGGCCGGATTTCCGACGCGCAGCTCGATCTTATTCTTCTCGGCCCATTCGCTGGCGATATCATACGCCGCCTTCACGGCCGCTAGATTTTTCGCCAGGAGCATTTCTTTCTTGGCGAACTTCTTCTTGATCGCTTCGTCCAGCGAAGCGGTACCACCCGAGGCGACGAATTTCTTTCCAAAGCGCTCTTGCAACGCGCCGTCCAACGCTTCCATCGACACACATTTGGTAATACCGGCAACCGAACCGATCATAGTCATATTGGTCGACAATTCCGTACCTGCAACCTCAATCGCCAGCTCTGTCCCAGCAATATAGAAGGTGGCCACGTTCAAGTCTTTGAGGCGCTGGACGTCTTCTTCCGACAACAGGGGTTGACCGGAGTTGATGATGACCACGCCACCTTCCTTAATCCCAGAGTAGAACGGCATCGTATAGCTCTTCCCCATCGTGATGACCTGAGGATGAAATACTTGGATCACATCCGGGAACACCAGCTCGCCACGATCGTAGATCCGTTCGATGCCGATGCGGCAATAGCTCTCTGCCGGAGCCATGCGCTTTTCGGCGCCAAAGAAGGGGTTCGAAATGGAGAATTTCCCATCTCGATTGGCAGCCATGGCCATGACGTGGGCAGCGGTGACGGCACCCTGCCCACCGAGACCTGACATCCGGATATTGAGTCGTTTCTTTATCATGGGTGGCCTCCGGTCTAATTCGCTTGTGCCTGCGCTGCCAGTTGCTTGGCGGCTGCTTTCCGCTCTTTGTCCTTGGCGGCCAGTTCAGCCAAGAGTTGCTTCGCGGGTTCGCTGACGTATTCCTTGTACGCGAACCGCTCGGTCGGCTTTTCAGAGTCACGCATTTCTTGTAACCCTTCCATGCTGTTCTTGCCGATTTCGAGAATGCACGGCGTGTAGAGCTGAAGATAGGTCGGGCCGATTTCACGCGCGATATGCACCGCGTTGCGGATGACTTTTTCCACTAGCGACGGTTTACTGACCGTGCAGTTCACCACGTAATGACAGCCTGATTCTCGGGCGATTTCAGGCAACCGTACCTTGTCGAACAACTTCCCGACCGGTGCCATCTTGGCGACAAAGCCTTTCTGCATGAGCCCGCTTTCCTGCCCGCCGGTGTTGGCATAGAGCTCATTGTCGAAGCAAATGGTCGTGAATTTCTCTTGCCGGAACCAGGCTTGGAGCGTCATATCCAAACCGATGTCGACGGTCGCGCCGTCACCGGCGAGGACGACGACATCCTTTACGCGACCCGGGAATCGGACGCTCAGGGCCCGCTTGAGACCTGATGCGATCGCGTTCTGGTTCCCGAACAACGAGTGAATATTATGAACGGCAACCATCGGGAATACCAAGCTGGTACAACCGGTTGATCCGACCATGACTGTGTCTTCCGGATTCGGGAGAGAGGCCAGTATGTATCGGAAGGCCATCGACTCAGGGCAACCTGCGCAGAGTGAGTGCTGCTCAATCAGTTCTTTCGATGTCCCGATATCTTTCCAACCCCGATCTTCCTTGCCATAGGTAGCACTTTTCACAAGGTCTTGATAATCCGACGGCATGATGTCGTACAGGGCTTCGGAGATTTGTATACGTTCTTTGCTCATATCGCCTCCTCAGTACCGCCCGTAAGCGATACAAGTTTGAAGTCAGTGCAGCTCAGCTTCCACGACCTGCCAGGGAGAAAGTCTTCATCCCAAGGGCCGTCTTAATTTCGGATACGATGATCTCCGGTGGCATCGTCATACCCCCACAGACATGCGGACCGGCGTGAACACGATGGTGGTTTGGGATCGTAGCCTTGATTTCCTTGGCTAGCCAGCCGGTCACGTTGAACTCCGGCACAAAGATGTGCTTCGCGTTCTTGGTGGCTTCACGAATTTCTTCTTCCGGCCAGGGACGGAGGGTCTTCACTTTCACGAGCCCACAACGAACGCCTTCATCCTCCAATAGCCGGATCGCTTCACGGCCTTGGGAAACGGCAGTGCCTGACGCTACGATCATGATGTCTGCATCAGTATTCTCCGTGTCAATCAGGCCGTTAAGCCAGTGGATTGAATGTTTGCGGGAACGTTCGATTGCGGCCCAGATCTCCTGTTGCCAACTGGCATGGGTTGCATAGCTGATGTAGTTGCTCTTCATGACAAACGGATCGCGCATCATCCGAACGGGTGGGCATTCCATATCCATACACGGCACGGGAGACCGGTAGGGATCGTAGGGTGGCAGGCACATATCAGCTGGCGTCAGATTCACGACATCTTTTGTGTGCGTCACAAAGAATCCATCGCAGCACAGTGCGAGCGGGAGGTGCACATCCGGCTCTTCAGAGACCATATACCCCATCAGGATCCAATCGAAGAAGTCTTGAGCAGTCTCTGCGTGCCACACCAGCATGCCGGTATTGAGCAAGTAGGCAATCTCAAGGGTGTCCGGTTGGATCGAGAGGGGTGAATTAATGCCACGGCAGGTTACGATCATCTGGATCGGCAATCTTGCGCCGGCCCACATCGGGAAGTTCTCCATGGCCCGCATAGTGCCTGGCCCTGCTGTTGTCGTGAAGACACGCGCTCCGCCAAACGCGGAACCGGCGCACTGCGACATGACGGCAAATTCGCTCTCGCCGCGGAAATAGTCTCCGATATAGCCTTCAGCAAATAATTCGCCGATCAATGCGGCGGCTTCACTCTGTGGGGTGATCGGATACGCAATCATGACATCGCAGCTTGCCCGACGGAGAGCTTCCTTGATGACTTCGCTGCCGGTGTAGAATGAAGGCGTACGCGGAGCCTCATTCAGCATTTTCCAGGTATCCGTATAGGTCTGACCTTTTTTATTTTTGGTGCCGATGATTGAGTGTGTATCCGCCATGGAGTCGGTCTCCTTTCACATGCGCATGGGGTTTCAATTATGGTTAATTTGAAACCCCGTTCTTGGCTGACGCCAGCCGTGGTTGGACGGTCCCTTTCAGTCGCTTTATAGTATCGGCTAATTTCATGATCTTCTCAACAGACGCATCACGGAACGAGAGCATCGCGTCTTCGTGGCCGGCCTGCGCGCACATGGCGATGGTATAGCAGGACGTTCCTCCGCGAATGATCTTCAGCGACAGATTGGCTTGATGACAATGTACGCCGACAAATATGCAGCAGTCGATTCTGTTGTGCCAGATCGTCAAATTCGGATGATTTGGGTTGATCTCAACCTCAGGATTGATTTTCGGATATTTAGGTCGGTAGTCAGGCATGGGAATCAGCATCGGTTTTTGACCGGGCTGAACGCACTCTTTCAGAGTGTTAAAAAGATGCCGGATCGCCACGGCTTTCTTAGCGGCCTTTTCGTTCCATGCCCACAACACGAGGGGGCCTGGAAAAATTGTCGGTACTGTCGCCATTAAGAATTGACGTGCGGCTTCTTCGTAAGCCTTTTCTTCTGGAGCGATCACGCCATTGATATGGGCTTCTCCTGGATTCGGCAAGCGGATTCCCATGCTTGCGGCAGCCGGTGGAAGAAAGTGTTCTGGACCTGGAAGCACACGATAGTCACTCATCACAACCTACACTCCGGGGAAATTTTGGTTGATGAAAGAACAGCGCTTTTGCACGTACTTGATTCTCTGAGACACTCTAAGCTGTTTCCTTACTCTGGTTCAAGATCACAGAAGACCCAACGCTAAGGAGCTTTCGGGTTACTATTGGGGCAGATAATTAGGCCCTTTGCCCCCATCCTGCATGTCGACGGAAGCTGGTCACACGTCAACTGATGGAACCCACCGCATTATAGGTGTCGATCTTTTGGATTGTCAAATGAGCGTACGGGGTCATGAATATGCGAGACCGGGGCAGTCTACAGCATGACGCGCGAGGAATTCGGCCGGAGTCAACCGGAGTCAATAGGCGAGCGCTGTGAGAAATGCTACTACGGAAGCTGTTTGCAGGCAGCTGTTGACCCGAGCATGCACGCACGTTCGAGGTCATCTTTTGCAGAATGCCCTTGCAGCTCTTTCCGGTAGAGTGCGGCTCTCGTGAGCAAGGCCCGCCGATCAGTGGGATCGGCTCGCAGGATCGCACTAAGGTCATTGATTGCTTGGGTCGGCCGGTTCAACTTTCTGTAGATATCGCTCCTGAGCAAATAGGCCTCTTTCTGATATGGAATCCAGCTGTCAGGAGTTTTCGTGGGCAAGCACTTTTGTAGGACTGCAAGGGCAGATGACCACTGCTTCAGGGAAACCAATTTGCGAGCCTCGGCGGTATGCAGATTGATGAGGCGATAACGTGCTAAATCAAAAAAAGGATCCAATTCAAGTACTTGTTCGAATGCGTGAGCTGCCTCGACGGGCCGATGCAGCCACGTACTGACGTCTCCTTGGCCAAGAAGTGCCCAGGTATTCTTTGGATCAATGAGAAGGGCTCGATCGAAATCCATTCGGGCATTGTCGATATATTCGGAATATTCATTCGGCCTGGACTTGTTGGAGTAGGCGGCGGATGCGAGCCGCAAATAGGTTTGTCCACGCACGATCAACGGTTCCACAGACTGAGGGTCTAAGGCAGCTGCATGTGAGATTAAACTGAGTTTCTGGGCAAGGTGCTGAGAGAGAATCGCTTTCTCGACCAAGATCCGAGCCTGCTCACGACCTTTCGTATGATCGGGCGGCGCAATGGTGAGCGTGTGCACGCCCGTAGGAGCGGTTCTTAGCTCATGGAGCTGAGCCTTGAGTTCTGCATTCTCGCCCTGAAGCCGACGGAAATGTTCAGCAAATCGCTCCTCGGATTGCCACCGTCGAACTGCTGCTTGAAGATTGTCGAGGTCGACGACTGCGCGGATGCGGAGATAGAAGCTCGGTCGATCATTTTCAAAGGAACGCCGTGATTCCAGGATTTCGGTTTTTGTGATGGCGACGGCAATAGTACGAATCTCCAATGAACTGGACTGGAAGCTCTTTCCGGGGGAGGCTTTTTCTATGTCTTGAAATGTGGACTCGATATACAGTCCCGCCTCTTCAACCGCTCTGCGCTGAGCCAGCCGGAGGACTCGTTCCTCAGCGCTTGCGAGAGTGTCGCTATCTCCCATCACATAACGTCCCTCGGTCACTACCATGGTTTCCGAAGCCCATGCAGGCTGATACATGATAAAGAAGGAAGCGACGACGAAAACAATCCTTAGTACACGTCGAAAATTCATAAGGGAACTATACCGCTTGGTTCAGCATCGGACAATGCTTCCCAAAAGAGGTCAAATCTGAGGAATGAGTGAGCAGAGCTTATTTAGGGCGATTTGGGGAAAACCTGCAGAAATGGGTGAATTTCGACTCGTTCAAAGACACCGTGAATCGCATAGGGGTCATGGCGGGCGAAGTCTTCAGCTTCCTCCCGCGTCTCAAATTCTAGCACCAGTAGGCTTCCAGCTTTATCCGTAAGAGGGCCTGCGAGAACGACTCGCCCTTGCCTATCCAACGGTTCGAGGTTGGCTAAGTGGGCAGCTCGATGGATTTTCCGTTTGGCCTCCCCTTGCGGGCTATCATAGCCGATGATGACGAACTTCATGACGTACGCTTTTTTTCTGGTCCATGAGTTGAAGAACAAAACAATATGGGGCTAGGCGGGATCTTCTTCGAGGGAACAACGATCATTATATCCGGAGGTGACTTCGTGCCACCAGCGGATTTCCTTCTCGCCAACTTTCCAGCACAAGTAGACGACTCGTCCATTACGGATATGGGGGAAGTCACATAGCCCAAGATCGATGTCCTTTACAACGACTCCCAACTCATGGATGGCATGGAGGTTAGCGCTGATGTCCTGGAGGCTTTTTACGTAGGATGCGCCCGCTGGTGTCCCGCCTCCGAAACATGCATTGGCCGAGGCTTTGCGTGCCTCCTCACGGGTTCGCATAAGGACGGTTTTACCTTCCTGGACGGTTGACAGATGCAACTGGAGCTGAGGGATAAGCTGATTAGCTTCGAGAAGTGAAAACACGCGGCCTGGGCTGGTTTCGTTTTCGTCACGTGCCATGTCGTACTCGCTGTTACAGTCGGTCTTACCTGTGTAGCACACTTTAAATTCGGGGAACAACCCGTGCGCGGGGTAAATTGTTCACATGAGCAGAGGAAACAAATTCTAGATGCTAGTTGACAACCGGTCAGTGCCTGGGTATCATCAGCCCATCATCTAGGGCTGGGCTGATTCTCTCCATCGAAGAATTCAACTCCGGAACCTGTCTCGAATCAAATCTAGTAGCAGTGAGAGTGAAGTAACTGTAAGTGAGCCGACCAAAGATTTTGCTTGGGCTGTCGACCTCGGAGAATGTCGAGACGACTATTTCCCCTACAATAAAAGTAGCAGACAGCGAACTTCTACAAGCTATTCCAACCCAACAGACCAAGACCTAAAGCTCATCGCCAAGGTAAAAGCACGCTTTCGCATGATCAATCAGTTCGAGTGTATTCTGGAGAGTAATAAACCCAAGGCTCGAGAGGAGTCGTATGTCAGTAGCTAGGGGGGAAGTGATGCATCTTGCAGAATTGAAACAGAAGTCGATTGCGGACCTCAACGATGTGGCTCGGGAGCTGAAAATCGAAGGGGCTGCCAATTTGAGGAAGCAGGAGTTGATCTTTGCGATCCTCCAAGCCCAGACTGAAAAAAACGGCGTGGTCTTTGGAGAGGGTGTTCTGGAAACCCTTCCAGACGGATTCGGCTTCTTGCGGGCGCCGGATTCCAATTACCTGCCGGGTCCCGACGACATTTACATTTCACCCTCGCAGATTCGCCGGTTCAACCTTCGCACGGGCGACATCGTGTCGGGGCAGATCCGTCCTCCGAAAGAGAGCGAACGGTATTTTGCTCTCCTCAAAGTCGAGAAGGTCAACTACGAGGATCCGGAGGTCGCTCGCGACAAGATTCTTTTCGATAATCTCACTCCTCTCTACCCGGAAGAACGGCTCCAATTGGAATTCGACCGAGAAGAATACTGTACGAGGGTCATGGATCTGACGACACCGATCGGCAAGGGCCAGCGTGGGTTGATCGTGGCTGCTCCGCGTACCGGCAAGACGATGCTGCTGCAGGCGATCGCCCGTGCGATCATCAAGAATCATACAGAAGTGACTCTTATCGTCCTATTGATTGATGAACGACCGGAAGAAGTTACCGACTGGCAGCGACAGGTGAAGGCGGAGGTCATCAGTTCCACGTTTGATGAACCGGCGCAGCGACATGCTCAAGTGGCTGAAATGGTGCTGGAGAAAGCGAAGCGGCTTGTCGAACACAAGAAAGACGTCGTCATCCTGTTGGACAGTATCACCCGCCTCGCACGAGCTTATAACACCATTGCGCCGCCCAGCGGCAAGGTGCTCTCCGGCGGCCTGGATTCCAACGCGCTTCAGCGGCCGAAACGCTTCTTTGGAGCGGCTCGCAATATCGAGAACGGCGGAAGCCTCACCATTATGGCGACGGCGCTTGTCGATACCGGGAGTCGCATGGACGACGTCATCTTTGAAGAGTTCAAAGGGACCGGTAACATGGAGGTTCATCTGGATCGCCGCTTGGCAGACAAGCGCTTGTTTCCGGCGATCGATATCAGCCAGTCCGGTACGAGGAAGGAAGAACTGCTGGTGGATAAGGATCGTCTTAACAAGATGTGGATCCTCCGGAAGGTGCTCAGCCCCTTGGGGACGATGGAAGCCATGGAATTCCTCATGGATAAGATCGGCGGGACCAAAACCAATCAGGAGTTCCTCCAATCGATGAATCGATAATGTGTGCTTGTTTCTTGGTCTTCCTTCAGATAAAGTATTGCCCCTCAGGAAGGGACCCAGCGCATTTACAATCCTTGGGTAAGGAGTCGTAGGTCATGCAGAAGGGTATTCATCCGGTCTACCGCGAGGCGACGGTTCACTGCGCCTGCGGAAATTCGTTTAAGACACGCACCACCATCGGCGATATCAGCGTCGATATCTGCTCCAATTGCCATCCGTTTTTCACCGGCACACAAAAGATCGTCGATACTGAAGGACGTGTTGAGCGGTTCAAAAAGAAGTACGCGAAGAAGGGTAAGTAGCGAACCACCTGGGTAGAAAAAGAGACCCTGCTTCGTGTTTGAAGCAGGGTCTCTTTTTTTGTCGTTGTGGTGTGACTGCGAAGGTTGAGGTAGGAGACGATGGAAGCGGCGTTACTCAAAAAATGGGAGAGTCTTGCATCACGGTTTCAGGAGTTGAACGATCAGCTCATGGATCCGTCCGTTGCAACACAACCAAGCTTGTTGCGCAAACTGAGTAAGGAACGGACCGACCTGGAACCGGCAGCCAGGCACTTCGGAGCCTACCATGAATACGCGCAGCAGCTGGAAGATGCGATGGGGATTCTCGCCGACCCGTCGGCCGGCAGTGAGTTGCACAAGCTCGCGGCGGATGAAAAAGTCGAGTTGGAGCGACAGCAGGCAGAAATTGAGGAGCAAGTCAGGGAATTCTTGATTCCACGGGACCCACGGGACGAGAAGAGTCTGGTGCTGGAAATTCGAGCCGGGACCGGTGGGGACGAAGCGGGCTTGTTTGCCGGAGAGCTATTTCGCTTGTACGTCAAGTATGCAGAGAAGAAAGGATTTAAGGTCGATACGGTCGAAGCGTCGGAAACCGGTATTGGGGGCTATAAGAATATTGTCGCATTAATCGAAGGCAAGGGAGCCTACAGCCATTTTAAGTATGAAGCCGGCGTTCACCGTGTGCAGCGAGTCCCGGTCACCGAAGCGAGTGGTCGGGTTCACACGTCCACCGTGACTGCGGCGGTCATGCCGGAAGTGGACGAAGTGGATGTGCGGATTGATCCGAAGGATTTGCGGATCGACACGTTTTGCTCGTCGGGGGCCGGTGGACAGAGCGTGAACACCACTTATTCGGCGGTTCGTATTACGCATCTGCCGACGGGCGTGGTTGTGACGTGCCAGGATGAGCGGTCTCAGTTGAAAAATCGGGCCAAAGCCATGCGGACTTTGCGCGCCAGGATTGTCGAGGCTGAACGGGAAAAACAAGAAGCGGAGATCGCTCAGAACAGAAAGTCTCAGGTGGGGACCGGAGAACGAAGCGAGAAAATTCGAACCTACAATTTTCCACAGAATCGGGTCACGGATCACCGAGTCGGCATGACGCTTCACAAGCTGGAATTGGTGATGGAAGGCGATCTTGACGAGATCGTTCAAGCGCTGAAGGCGCAACAACAGGCCGAAACCGCCAAAGTGTAACGATGCCCGCCCCCATTACTGCAGATCCGAAGACGATTGGCGCACTGATCACGTGGGCCCACCGCGCGTTGGATACATCTGGATCGACGAATGCGTCTCAAGAAGCGCTCTGGTTATTGGCCTACGCGTTTGGGATGAAACATCACGAGTTGGCGAGCCGGAGAGACCAAGCGGTATCAGGCGAGGGCCTCGCTCGCGCTGAATCAGTCGTATCGAGACGGATGACTCGCGAACCGCTACAGTACATCCTGGGGACACAGGAATTTTGTGGTCTCGATTTTCATGTGAATTCGGCCGTGCTGATTCCTCGGCCTGAGACCGAACTCCTGGTCCAAGAGACTCTCAGAGAGGGCGGGTTTACGGAAGGCGCGGTGCTCGTCGATGTGGGAACAGGTTCCGGTTGTGTGGCGGTGACCTTGGCGACTATCCTGCGCGGCATGCGAATTTTTGCCCTGGACTGCTCCAGGGATGCGTTGACTGTCGCAAAGGTCAATGCGGAGAGACACGGAGTCAGCGACAACATTACTTGGAAGGAAGGGGATCTGTTGTCTCCCTTGCGCGAATGTCATTTGGGAGAGGCTGTGGATGCGATCGTCTCCAACCCTCCGTACATCACTGAAGAGGTCTGGGCCGGTTTGCAGCCGGAGGTCCGGGATTTTGAGCCGCGGCCGGCATTGGTGGCTGGGCAGAGGGGAACGGAGTTCCATGAACGATTGCTCCGCGATGCGCGAGAATTCCTTGTGCCTGATGGATTGCTCGTCATGGAACTTGGTCAGGGCCAAGCTCCACTTGTGCGACAGGCGGCAGAACAAGCAGGAGGCTATGCAGGGCTTCACACCGTCAAAGATGAAGCCGGCATTGAACGGGTGATGATCGCGCGGCGGGCAGGTTAGGACCACGGCATGGATGAAATTCTCATCAACGGCGGCAATAGACTCGTTGGGGAAGTTCGCATTAGCGGCGCGAAAAATTCCGCACTTCCGATTTTGGCCTCAACCATTCTGGGCGGCGGGGAATGTATCATCACCAATGTTCCGAGGGTCGTTGATGTCCTAACCATGGGAAAGCTCTTGGGGATTCTCGGGGCCAAGGTATCCCATGAGGGCAATCGGGCGGTCATCCAGGTCGATGTGATTGAATCAACAGAAGCTCCCTACGATCTCGTCAAGACCATGCGAGCGTCTATTTTGGTCCTTGGTCCGCTGGTTGCCCGCTGGGGGGAGGCCAAAGTTTCTCTCCCCGGAGGCTGTGCGATCGGCTCCAGGCCGGTGAATCTTCATTTAGCGGGATTGGCCAAATTAGGGGCTGACATTTCCATCGAACACGGCTATATCACGGCAAAAGCGAAACGGCTGAGAGGGGCGCGCATTTACTGTGATGCACCGACGGTGACCGGTACGGAAAACCTCATGATGGCGGCGTCGCTTGCCGAGGGGGTGACCATATTGGAAAATGCGGCCAGAGAGCCGGAGATCGTGGACCTGGCCGACTTTCTCGTCAAGCGTGGCGCGCGAGTTCATGGGGCCGGAACCGACGTGATCACGATTGAGGGAGTGCGCGAACTGCATGGTGGAGACCACGAAGTGATCCCAGATCGTATTGAGGCGGGTACGTATTTGGCGGCAGGGGCCATAACTTACGGCGATGTGACTGCGACACACTGTCGTCCAAGCCACCTTGAGGCCGTTCTGATGAAGTTGCGTGAAGCGGGGGCCGATGTGCACGAGGAAAAAGACACGGTGCGTCTGACCATGCCTGACCAACTAAGAGGAACTGACGTGAGAACCTTGCCTTTCCCAGGCTTTCCCACCGATATGCAGGCGCAGATGGTTGCATTGATGAGCCAAGCCGAAGGCACGAGTGTCATCACCGAAACCGTGTTTGAGAGCCGGTTTATGCATGTCGAAGAATTACGACGGATGGGAGCCGATATCCGCGTGGAAGGTAATCGATTGGTGGTGACCGGACGCAAGAAGCTCACCGGAGCTCCGGTCATGGCCTCCGACCTTCGTGCGAGTGCCGGCCTGATAGTCGCCGGTTTGGCTGCAGAAGGCATGACCCAGGTTCAACGCGTCTATCATCTTGATCGGGGATATGAGCGGATCGAAGAGAAATTAGGAGCCTTAGGGGCCGACGTTCGGCGCCGACGAGCTACGACCACTACTCAGTAAGAGCACTCCATGTTGACGATCGCGCTGTCAAAAGGAAAACTCATCGAGCCCACCCTAGATCTCTTTCGACAAGCCGGCTACGAGATTGCCGGATTATCGGTGGATAGTCGCCGCCTGATATTTGTCAGTCCCGAGAATGAGATGACCTTCCTCATCGTTCGCCCCAGCGATGTGCCGACCTATGTGGAGTATGGGGGGGCGGATGCCGGAATTGTCGGAAAAGACGTCCTGATGGAGCAGGAAAGTGACGTGTACGAACCATTGGATTTGGGCTTCGGAGCGTGTAGAATCTCCGTCGCCTCGCTCCGGGGGGAGGGAGCGAATGATCGGCTGTCGTCCAAGATTCGCATCGCGACGAAATATCCTCGGATCAGCGAGCGCTATTTCAATCAGCGCGGGATTCCGGTCGAGATCATCAAGTTATACGGCTCTATTGAGTTGGCTCCGGTCGTGGGATTGGCGGATCGGATCGTAGATTTGGTTGAGACCGGCGGCACGCTCAAAGCGCATGATCTGGTCGAAGTCGAAGTCATTGCCCAATCGACGGCTCGTTTCATCGTCAATCGGGCAAGCCTTCGACTCAAGCAGGAACCGTTGATGACGTTGATTCGTAAACTCCGGGCGGCGGTGAAGAACCAGCCCGCTCTATCCAGCAACGGTCGTCCGTCGGCTATAGGCGCGCGTAAGAAAAAGATGGCTCGCTCATGAAGATTGTCACACAGGCAGATCGCAGCTTTCTTCCATCCTTGAAAAAAGCCGCGCTTCGGGGGCGGACGACGGGCGCAGCGGTTGAAAAAACCGTACAGACCATCCTGCAGGGGGTTGAGCGAGGAGGAGATCAGGCGATCCTCCGCTACACCAAGCAGTTCGATAAGGTCGCGTTGAAATCGGAAGCCCTGCGCGTGACCCCTGAAGAGATCAAGAATGCCTATTTCCATATTCGAAAGGATGAGGGAGATGCGCTTCGGTTGGCCGCTCAACGGATTACGTCGTTTCACGAGCGGCAACGGATCAAGACCTGGATGTACCAGGACGGGGATGCCACCTTGGGGCAGCTCATTGGTCCAGTCGACGCAGTGGGTGTGTACGTGCCGGGGGGCAAGGCCGTCTATCCGTCATCTGTGCTGATGTGCGCGATTCCAGCCACAGTGGCCGGTGTTTCTCGCATCGTGATGGTCACCCCGCCTCAGAAGGATAGGATTAATCCCTATTTGCTGGTTGCAGCCGACATTGCCGGGGTGACAGAGATTTATCGAGTCGGTGGCGTGCAGGCCGTCGCGGCATTGGCTTACGGCACGAAAACCATCCAGAGAGTCGATAAGATTGTTGGGCCGGGGAACATTTATGTGGCCACAGCCAAGCGATTGCTGTACGGCACGGTCGGAATCGATATGATCGCAGGACCGAGCGAGCTCTTGGTGGTAGCTGACGACGACGCGAAACCGGCTCATGTCGCGGCAGACTTGCTCTGCGAAGCGGAGCATGACGAGGATGCGCAGGTGTTCCTTGTGACGACATCGGAACGGCTCGCCAAGGATGTGTCGAAACTGATCGAGGATCAGCTTAAAGGGCTCAAGCGTGAAAAGATCGCGTCGAAGTCGATGGCCCGTCATGCAGTCGCCTTTGTGGTTTCCACCATGGACGAGGCCATTGCGGTGGCCAACGAAATCGCGGCCGAACATCTGACACTCTCCGTGGATAACCCCTTCGACTATTTGGAGAAGATCCGCCATGCAGGAGCGCTGTTCTTGGGGCGGTATACGCCACCGTCGGTCGCCGATTATGTCGCGGGGCCCAATCACGTCCTGCCGACCGGAGGAACCGCGCGGTTCTTCTCACCGCTATCCGTCAATGATTATCTCAAGGTCAGCAACATCGTACACTACACGAAACAAGAATTGGCCAAAGTGAAAGATCCGTTGATTCGACTCGCGCAGATCGAAGGGTTCGATGCGCATGCCAAGTCGGCGCAGATCAGGTTTTCATGAAGAAGAACGGATCTGCTCCACGACAGGCACATGTCCAACGAACCACCAAAGAGACCGACATCCGTGTCGAGTGGACGTTGGACGGCAGCGGGCAGGGAAAGATCGACACCGGCATCCGCTTCTTCGACCATATGTTGGAGTTGCTCGCCAAACATGGGTTTTTCGACCTGACGGTGCAGGCCAAAGGGGATCTCGATATCGACGAGCATCATACGGTGGAAGATGTCGGCATCGTGATGGGCAAGGCGCTGCATCAAGCCTTGGGCGAAAAGGCCGGCATCAAACGATTTGGATTTGCCTCGGCGCCGCTCGATGAAACGTTGGCCCAGGTCACCGTGGATCTCAGCGGTCGGCCGTTTCTCGTGTACAACGTGAATTTGCCGGATCGGAAGATCAAATCGTTTGATCTCGGCCTGTTCGAGGATTTCTTCCAGGCCTTTGTGACCCACGGAGGCCTCAACCTGCATGTAAATCTGCTCTATGGCCGTAATCCCCACCACATCATGGAAGCCATCTTCAAGGCGCTCGCTAAGGCGCTCGATCAAGCGACGATACTGGAAGGACGGCTAGCGGGGAAAGTCCTCTCGACGAAGGGGATGCTGTAGCGTCCTGCTTCTCATCGTGAGGAGCGGTCACGACGGGCCTGCTCTGCCTACACCCCAGTGGGTTCCCGGAATTTAGCGATAAAAATGTCGCGCGACGTTCGATCATTCTTCTTGAGGAGTCATCATTATTGCGATCTCATATCGTATATGCGTGTCGAGTCCACCAGATCGTGAAAGAGACTCGTGGATGAGATATTTTTTGGCGACATATAGTGGGCAGGGTTGAATCAAGAACAGGAAACTTTGGAAGTGGAGTTTTATCCGCGCCCCGACGGTCAACCCTGGCGGATCAGTTTTATCGATGTCACGACCGTGTTGGACGAGGCAAGGAGAAGGCTGGTAGGGGAAGAGTCAGGAAAATTGAAACTTCGGCGAGCTTATTAGTCGGGAGTTATTCTCTTGAGACAACGAACCGAATTAAGACCTTCTTGTGTGTGTAACTCACCTCTCAGTCTTTTAGTTCGGTACCAGAACAGGCTAGACGCACGCCTTTACGATCGCTGACGAGAATGCACGGAAGTCGTCCAATTGTTTGGCGATGATGGATTGGACGACTTCGAGGTTGAGGGGGGTGTCTTCGTGCATGGCCACATTGCGGAAGCCGACCATTCGTTGCATGCGCTGCGCGAGTTCAGATGGAAGAATTTCGGCGGTTTGTAACAGTGAAAAGGCATCCCGGCTGTCCTGAGGCACACCAAGCTTCCGTTGACTCACTACATACATGGCCAGATCGATAGCCGTTTCACAGGCACGCTGAAGGTTGAGGATGATCGCGTCTTGCTTTGTTTGATTCCCAACGAGGTTCTGTTCATTGCCTGCATATTCCTCTTCGGTGCGATGAAGGCATCGCTCGATGCTTGCGGCTTTGTTGAGGATGACGTTGTCAGCCATAGATGAACCCGCTCGCACTAACCCTTTTTAGAATCTCGCGCCGTTCCTCGTTGAGCCTGGCATAGTCTGAATACACATACATTTCGAATTCTCGTCGGGCTGATTCGTTTGGCGCATCCAGGCATTCTCCGGTCGAGATGACCTGCATGCGCATCACGGTGGACGCGCTGCGAAGATCCACGAGGTCCACATCGCGATGCAGTTGCGCGGCCAGCTCTTGGGCGAGTTCAAAACGGCGTAAGGCGGGAATAGGATGACGCGCGAGCACGGCGAGATCCACGTCGCTCTCCGGACGTGCGCTTCCTTTCGCTTGCGAGCCGAACCGATATAGAGCAATGAGATCGGGTATCGCTTGTTTGACCAACTCTATTAGTAGAGCGTTGTCGTTCATATCGCACACCCTGTTTCTACCGGCTCAGGCTACTGGTTCGATTTCGTCCTGCCAATCAAACGCACAGAAAGGTGGCCATTGTCGGTCGAATTCGGCGACGTAGTTTGCCAGTGGCAGGAAGCTCCCAGTTTGCGGTATTGTTACAACTTCCTAAGGGTGGCTGACATGATTGCTGTTATTGATTACGGAATGGGGAACTTGCGCAGTGTCTCGAAAGCCTTCGAGACGGTGGGACATCAGGCGATGGTCACGCGCGACACAGCGACGATTCATAATGCCAGTCATGTGGTGTTGCCGGGCGTCGGCGCGTTCGGGGATTGCATGGCGAATTTGAAGCAGTATGGATTGATCGAGCCTATCAAGACGGCGGTTCAATCGGGGAAACCATTTTTAGGGATTTGCCTTGGGTTCCAACTGCTGTTTACGGAAAGCGAAGAGTTCGGTAGGCATGAGGGGCTTGATATTCTTCCAGGGAAAGTCAGATCCTTTTCAAGGAATCAGGCGTTGAAGGTTCCGCACATGGGGTGGAATCAGGTCACGATTCAAAGACCTTGTCCGGTTTTCGAGGGTATAGCCGACGGCTCCAATTGGTATTTTGTGCATTCCTTTTTCGTGGACCCAACCGACCAACAGATTACTGCGACGACGACGAGCTATGGGATTCCCTTCACGTCCAGTATCTGGAAGGACAATGTGGTGGCCTGCCAGTTTCATCCGGAAAAAAGCCAGAGCCTTGGGCTACGATTTATAAAGAATTTCTGTGCATGGAAATGATCTGGATCCCAAAACTACCTTGTGCGCGTGTTCCTTCGCTTGCCTGTATCATCGCGCTTGTCATTTTTCAGGGGTGCAGCGGAGCCAAGGTCACGACGAAGCAATCGGCCCAGCTCGATCGATACACGGTCACCTCGCTTGTGGTGCTACCTTTTACTGCACTCGAGTCCTCACAGGTCATCGAGCCGGCCTATCCGATGTTCAGAGTGCCGGCAGGCGTCACGGCGTCGGACATCTCTCCTATGGGCGATCCACCACCACCGCCGGGGCGTTTGCTGCGAACGACCTCCGATATTCCCCCTCACGTCCCGGGTCGGGTCAGTGAATTGGTCTGGAATAATCTGCGCAACAAAGCAGGCATCAAGGTCATCGGTCCTCGCGAAGCGATGAAAACCGCCGAAGTCAAGACAGGTGAAAGTGAAACAATGACGGTGGAAACGGCTGCGGCGCACACGGCGAAAAGGCTGTCCGCCGATGCCGCGCTGATCGGCAGGGTTCTGGTGTATCAAGAACGAGTCGGAGGTCGTTTCGGCGCCAGTCCTGCTGCCGCGGTTGGATTTGAAGTAAAAGTCGTCTCTGCCGATGGGCATGTTCTTTGGGAAGGTAATTATTACGAGCGACAGAGGCCGATGAATGAGGATCTCATTGACTCACTACGGCGGTACGGACTCTACGTCACGGCCGATGAGTTGGCTCAGTTTGGCGCCGAAGAACTCATCAAAGAGATGCCGTTCGGAACGAGCCGGTAAGTCAGCGCGCCACTGGAATTGCAGACCCATGATCGTCATTCCGGCAATCGATGTGAAAGATGGGCGCTGCGTTCGGTTGCGCCAAGGCGACATGGCCGCGGAGACAGTCTATTCGAGTGACGTCGTCGAAGTTGCCCATCAATGGCAAAGGAGTGGAGCCGGTCTGATCCATGTGGTTGATTTGAACGGAGCGGTCGACGGCGAGCCCAGGAATCTGCCCCACATCGAGTCCGTCCTGAAAGAGGTTCGCGTGACAGTTCAGGTCGGCGGCGGCATCAGGACCATTGACACGGTTCGTCGGTATCTCAATGCCGGTGTGTCACGTGTTGTGCTCGGCACGTCCGCGATCACGGATCGAGTGTTTCTTGAGCGGGCCTGTCACGAGTTCCCGCGACGGATTGTGCTGGGGCTCGACGCACGTGATGGCCGAATAGCTGTCAAAGGATGGACAGCGGTATCCGATGTAAAAGCGATCGATTTGTTGAAGGAGCTTTCAGGGTACGCGATTGCCGCCGTGGTGTATACGGACATCGCTCGCGATGGCATGCTGAATGGACCGAATCTGCTCGCGTTGAAAGAAATCGTCGAATGCTCTTCGTTTCCGGTGATCGCCTCGGGGGGGATCACGTCTCTGGAGGACCTGCGAGCTGTCCGATCACTTGGTCCAAAGATCGAAGGCGCGATTGTGGGTAAAGCCCTGTACGATGGCAAGCTGGATTTGCGGGCCGCTCTCGCAACCTTGGGTAAGGAGTAAGGGGTGAAAGGTGAGGTGGCTGGTTGAAATGTTGACCAAGCGCATCATTCCCTGTCTGGACGTCAAAGAGGGCCGCGTGGTCAAGGGCGTCAGCTTCGTGAATCTCCGCGATGCCGGTGATCCGGTCGAGGCAGCGGTGGGGTATGATCACGAAGGAGCTGACGAACTCTGTTTTCTCGATATTACGGCCTCGCATGAAAACCGGAAGACGATCATCGACGTCGTCGAGCGAACGGCTGCTCGGGTATTTATGCCGGTGACGGTCGGTGGGGGGGTGGGGACGCTCGACGACATTCGGGCCTTGTTGAATGCCGGGGCAGACAAGGTGAGCATCAATACCGCCGCAGTCCGACGACCCGAGTTCGTGAAAGAGGCCGCTCGGCGTTTTGGGACGCAATGCATCGTCGTGGCCATCGATGCCAAGCGCGCCATGAGTGATCGATGGGAGGTCTTCACGCACGGCGGTCGCCAAGCGACGGGACTTGATGTGGTTGAGTGGGCAACACGGATGGAAGAATACGGTGCCGGTGAAATCTTGTTGACCAGCATGGATCAGGATGGCCGGCAAACCGGGTATGACTTGGGTCTGACGGCCGCCGTGTCAAGCGCTGTGTCGATTCCCGTGATCGCCTCGGGCGGAGTCGGCACTCTTGAGCATCTTTACCAGGGCTTTGTGCAGGGGAAAGCAGACGCGGTCTTGGCCGCTTCGATTTTTCATTTTCGGACCTATACGATCTCTCAAGCGAAAGCGTATCTACAGGAACGTGGTGTCCCCGTCCGATCGGATAGTCTTCCTCGAGTCGCATGACACGATGAGCCAGGGATCGGCAGATCAGTTGAAGTTCGATGGCGAGGGCCTTCTCCCGGCCGTCATTCAGGATTGGCTCGACGGGACGGTGCTGATGCTTGGATACATGAACCAAGAGGCCCTCGCGAAGACGGTCGCGACCAAGCGGGTGCACTTTTGGAGTCGGTCTCGAAGCAAACTCTGGGAAAAAGGCGAAACCTCCGGTCATAGACTTCACGTCAAGGAACTCTTTGTCGACTGCGACCGTGACACAATTCTGGTGAAGGCCCAACCAGCCGGACCGACCTGTCATACGGGCGAACGAGCCTGCTTTTTTTCTAGAATGGACGAACAAGGCGACGTCGTTGATCGGAATGCGCAAGATGCGCAGGGTGGAATTCTTGAAAGCGTCCTGCGGACGATTCTGGAGCGCCGCTCCAGCCCCCAGACCGGCTCCTATACTTCGAAGCTGTTCGAAGGGGGGCATGACAAGATTCTGAAAAAGGTGGCGGAGGAGGCCGGAGAAGTCCTGTTGGCGTCCAAGGGTGGCAAGAAAGAGGAAATCGTGTACGAAGTGGCCGATCTGTTTTTCCATACCCTCATAGCAATATAAATTCGTGCCCCGAAGGTGTACATAACAAAAC
>CAVQFZ010000002.1:0-13656 GCA_963711905.1 uncultured Nitrospiraceae bacterium
CAACTGTTCATCCTGCCCCCGAAAGGCCGCCAGGGCCGGGCGATCGACGATGCGACCGAGACGTTCGTTGATGAGTCTCGCATGGGCACGGTGGTCTGACCGCTACACAGATGAACGACGCCTCATAGTGAGTCGGCTGGATAGACGGCCCACGTGGTGTGATTCATCAAGCCTATCCCTCGCGAAAACCTTCCATTTCCGCTTCATTTGTCCGTTGCTATTCTGACTGGCTCTTGCGTAGAATCCGCTCGGCTTCATTCTGAGGCGTCAATGCGATACCAGGCACTTTTCGTTCTGCTCATCGCGCTCCCCCTCAATTCCCACGCCGGCAACATCAAAGACACGGATCTCATCACCAGCAACACGTTCTTTCTCACGCCCTCGACCGAGAAAACCGTTTTTATCCAAGCTCGTAATTCATCCGACAACCAAGGCGTGTCATTTCACGATCTCGGAGCGCGCTTGACTGCGAAGGGCTACCACGTCCTCGACGATCCCGGCGCCGCACACTACATTGTGTTGGCGAACATCGTCTACTGCAACATCACGAAGCCTGAGATGCCGGTCGAGTCAATGGTGGCGAGCGGCTATGGATCCGCGTTCAACACGGCGATGGGCGCCATGCAAGGCCTTACCAGCATGGCGAGCATGGCGGGCCCCTATGGCGCGATGGGCGGCGCGGCGGCCTCCATGGGGTTGAGCGCGATTCAAGGCATCGGCGATCTGTTCAGTTCTTCGCATTCAGCGCCCAAAATGCCGGACGACGTGAACTATGCCTGCGTCGCCGATGTTCAGATCACGGACCAAGGCGCCGCGCCGCTCCCCGGCGGATGAAAACCGGAACAGGGGAGGAGCCCGGCGTGTACCAGACCAGGCTGGCTGCCGATGTGCACCAAAAGAAATTGGATGAAGCCGAAGCGACGCCGTTGCTCCAACAAAAACTGAGCGCCGCCGTGGCCGGAAATTTTTAGATGGGCACTTCCTATCTGTTCGACGCGGTTCTCGCATCGCTTCACGCTCATCACTCATCACATTTTTGTTGTCTCGTCCTCGCACTGTCCACCGGCTGTTCAAACGTGATCCGATCCGGCCTCATGAACAGCAACACCATCTTCCTGGATCCCAACACCAATCGAAGCATCTATACCCAACTCAGGAATGTCTCGGAGAACCAACAGGTGACGTTGAGCGAGGTGAACACGAAGCTCACGGCAAAGGGATATCAACTGGTTCAGGAGCCGGAACAGGCGAACTACTGGATACAGGCCAAGGTGATCTACTGCCATAAGACGGCCGATGGTGTGACGCCGGAAAGCGTGGCCAAATCCGGCGCTGGCGCGGGTATCAGCAGCGGAGGCACCGCGATGGTCTCGGCGGGCTCCATGAATGACGGATCTGCCATGGGAATGGCCGGCATGCCGGACATGAGCGCCATGATGAGGCAGGCCATGGCCATGAGCGGCGGACGAGCAGGATTCGGCGGTATGTCCGGGTTCTCCGGCATGCAGGAGACGCCCAAGGAGGATGGCATAACCTATTCTGTGCGTCACCGACATGCAGATCACCGATCGCAAGATGGGCAAGACATTGGGTCAGCCGACGGGAAGCCAAACGGCAGCCGGGCAGAAAGTACAGAAGATGAGAATGGTCGGCCACGTGCGGCAAAAAAGTTTAGACATTCCCGAAGCCACCCCGATCGTCCAAGAGAAAATTTCTACCGGGATCGCTGGGCTGTTCTAGTTCAGGCAGAAATTAGCTGATCCCGCGCTTATGCGGATCGGCCTAAACATGGTTAGCTTGCTCACATAATCTTCAAAGGATAAAAAATGGCCTTACCAGATAGTTACACCTTAAAACCGAATGCGATTCCGGCCTATTTTGATGCGATGCTTGACGCACAGCCCCCGGAAAGATTTTCGCTCAAGTTCCTTGAGAACCTTGGGTTTACCTCAACTAACGACAGACTTTTTATCTGAATTCTCAAAGACTTGGGATTTCTAAATCGAGACGGTGCCCCTCAATCTCGATATTTCGATTTCCTAGATCAATCGCGCTCGAAACAAGTATTGGCTGAAGGAATTAGGGAAGCGTTCTCCGATTTATTTTCTATTAATACGAAAGCCAATGACTTCTCGGTAGACGACGCAAAAAATAAGTTACGTACTTTATATGCTGGGAAAAAAACCGACTTGGTAATTGGCAATATCGCCAAGACCTTTCGCGCACTCTGTGACTACGCTGATTTTTCGACTCCTCTGGCTTCCCGGCAAAGCGATTTACCTGATAACAACGAAGCTGCGTCAACCGAAAATGGAGCACCAGTTAAATCAGAGGTGACTAAAGCGGAAATTCACGGCTCTCCTTTAGGAACAATTTCTGTCTCCGGGCTTCAGTACCACATTAACATTGTGCTGCCTGATACCCGAGACCAAGCTGTGTACGACGCAATATTTAAAAGCCTACGTGAGCACCTCGGATGAAAGAATTTGATCTTTACTCATTTGTCTATCGGGGTGTTCTAACCGAAGAAGCGCTAGATCGCGTTGGTCGGAGACGACGTAATCATTTTGGCGCAGAAGAAGCGCGTGCAATTCAGAAGTCTCTCTCGTTCGATTTCCTTGATCCTGATTTACTAAATGAATCGCAACGAATGTCTTTTGTATATGCGGCAGTCCATGCTTTTGAGAATGCTGTAAGAGGGATGGTTACAAAAGCTATGGCGGAGAAGTACGGGGAAAGCTGGTGGGAAAAGGTGCCCGAACGTATACGAAAAACTTCAAAAACACGAATGGATGAGGATTCAAAATTTCGCTGGCACGGCGCTCGTGGTGCAAGTGAAATTAATTACTGTGATTTCGGTGACTTATCTTCGATCATCGTCACAAGCTGGGAAGTCTTTGAAGATCTTCTCGGAAACATGGAGTGGGCAAAGGCAACGCTTAATACGTTAGAGAAATCTCGAAATATCGTTATGCATGGCGGCTCACTTGCTAAAGAAGATGTAGAACGCATAGGAATGAACATACGTGACTGGATTCGCCAAGCAGGCTAACACCTCGCTCAATCTGACTCGCTGCGTCGGCGCTTCGCGCCCAGCAGCTCGCAGGTTAGCTCTGCGTTCGGACGACGTTTAGCATCCCCGAACAGCTCCGCCGCCAGTGTGTGTGGCTGTTAGGTGACAACGCAGGTAATTCCCATCCTTATGGAGGCAGCGAGATCATGAGCGTTCAACCCTTTGTCTTGAGACCGGATCAGCATGAGCCCGCATTGAATGTGATCGGAACACAGGTGACGGTGTTGGCGTCGAACGCGGCGACGCAAAGCTATGGGATCGCCTTGCAGCAGGGAGCGGAAGGAACAGGCCCTCCACCGCATAGCCACGATTGGGACGAAGCGTTCTACGTCCTGAAAGGCGAGATTCACTTCCTATGCGACGGGAAAGTCTACGCCTGCACGGCTGGGACTCTCGTGCACGTTCCCCGAGGAACTGTGCATGGCTTTTAGCTACGGAAGTGGCGGTGGTCAGATGCTCGAGATTACGGGGGCCGGCGCGTTGGCGGCTCAGATGTTCACGGCGATCGACAAGGAGATTCCTCCTGGACCGCCGGATATTCCAAAACTCCTTGAGGTGCTCAAGCGCAACGGTGTAACCGTTGCGGTGTGACCAGCACCAAAAAAGGAGCAAAACCCATGGCAGATGCAAAAGAGCCGATGACGCGTTCGAGTATGCGCAACATGCTATATCTGGCTGTGATCCAATCATTCCGACACAAGGGGCTAAGGAAGTTCTTTGAGTCGGGGAGCGCGGCGGGTATCCAACCGCACCACTCCAAGCGCCTGCGCATGCTGTTAGCAGCCTTGGACACGGCGCTGTCCATTGAGGACATGAACGTTCCAGGATTCCGACTACATCCCTTGAAGGGATCGGAGCGCGGTCGATGGTCTGTGTGGGTAAATGGAAACTGGCGCTTAACGTTCACGTTCAAAGACGGACACGCCTACGTCTTGGATTATGAGGACTACCACTAAAATGGCTATGCACAATCCTCCCCATCCCGGCGAGTTCATTATCCAGGTCTATCTGGAGCCCAACAATCTGAGCGGCCGTGAACTGGCTGGGAAGCTCGGTGTGGCTGCTTCAACGCTGAATCGCATTCTTACGGGTACGAGCCGTATCAGCCCTGAAATGGCGCTACGCCTTTCCAAGGCGCTTGGCCGTTCGCCGGAGAGTTGGCTTGCCATGCAGTACAACCACGACCTCTGGCAAGCCAAGCAGCATGTGAAGCTCGGCAAGGTCGGAAAAGTCCGGCTCACAGCGGCCTAACAGGCGCTTCGAGCAGACGCGGTGAAACGTCGCGGCTTCGGGTACGCTTTTCCGCCATTCGGCTGACGGCACTTCAGGCGAGATCATCGAAAGCTGTGTAGGGTTCTGAGTGTGGTCTAACCATTCAGGCGTGCCGTCCTGAGGTGTGCCCTCGCCGAACATGGCGTTGGAGTCGGCTGCTGCGCAACCGGGGTGCATGCGTGCGGCGCCGGCCATTGGCGCTGGAGCAAAAGGAGCTTTTTCTGCTATCGTCACTCCATTGTGGAGGCGCTTCCCGTGAAGCATTACACCGCCGTTGTTGAGCGTGATTCTGAGACAGGGCTGTATGTGGGGTATGTTCCTGGCTTTCCAGGAGCGCACAGTCAAGGCGAGACCCTGGATGAATTGAACCGTAACCTTCGCGAGGTTATTGGCATGCTGCTCGAGGATGGTGAACCAAGCCTGCTGACAGAATTCGTCGGCATTCAAACCGTGCAACTCCAGTAGCGGATGGGCAAACCACGTGTCCTCAAGCCTCGTGAAGTTGTCGCCATGCTAGCGCGACTAGGGTTCCAAGAAGTTCGCCAGCGTGGCTCGCATAAGCAGAAAAACAAGTCAGAGATGAAATGGCACATATCCCATTCATGAACCGTAATCCGACATTGCATGTTCTCTGTGGCAAACTCGCATCTGGAAAGACGACGCTCGCGAGGCACATCGCGATTAACCTTCTCGCCACGGCCTATCGGCAGTCATGCTAGTCTCGTTCGTTCGCTCCCCATACTCTCACCGTTTTACCCATCACCTGTTATACTGACCCATCCCTTCATTCAATTCGAGAGTGATCGCCATGAGTTCTCCGACCTGGGACGAATTCGCCGAGCTTGCGCTGAAGCGTATTGCGACATCCGGCGCTGAGTACGGCGACATCCGTATTCAGGACAGCAGCACGCAACACATCGAAGGCGAAGATCGCCGAATCGCCTCAATTCGAGATGTCACGGATAGAGGCTTCGGCGTGCGTGTGCTCTACCACGGCGCGTGGGGTTTTGCCGCGAGCTCGATTCTCTCACTTGAAGAAGTCCCGCAGGTGGCTGATCTGGCCATTGAGATCGCCAAAGGATCTGCCTCGGTGGCGCTCGAGAAGGTGCGATTGGCGCCGGAGCCGGTCCATCGTGAGCGCGTCGTCACGCCGTATCGCATCGATCCCTTCAGCGTGCCGTTGGAGAAACAAACCGACTTGTTGCTCAACACCATGGAAGTGTTGCAACGGCACTCCGGTATCGCGAGGAGCAGCGCAAGTCTTTGGGCGCGCCGGGACAGAAAGTTGTTTGTGTCGTCGGAAGGATCTCACTTGGAGTTCGATCTTCTCGCAGGGCAGGGCGAGTGCTCGGCGATTGCCTTGCATGAAGGCCGATTTTCGTCCCGCAGCTTCACTGCGCCACATCTCAGGAAAGGCTATGAATTGATCGAAGAAGCAGATTTTTTGCGGGAGGCTCCACGTGTGGCCGACCAGGCGATCGAAAAGGTCAAATCTCCGGCGGTCGAGGCAGGGCAGTATGATTTGGTGCTCGATCCTGAGCATTTATCCTTGACGATCCATGAGTCCTGTGGTCATCCGAGCGAACTGGACCGTGCGCTGGGGTACGAAGCGAATTATGCCGGGACCAGCTTCCTGACGCCGGACAAGCGGGGCACCTTTCGCTATGGCTCGCGGTATGTGAATCTAGTCGCCGATAACACCGAACCGGACACGCTCGCTGCGACCGGTTTCGATGACGACGGGGTTCAGTGTCAGAAATGGGACATTATTCGTAACGGGACCTTCATGGGCTACTGCACGAACCGTGAAGTCGCCTCGAAGATCGGTGAATCTCGTTCACGTGGCTCCAATCGGGCTGATGGTTGGGGGAACGTTCCAATCGTGCGCATCGCCAATATCGGACTTGAGCCCGGCGAGGCGACGCGTGATCAGCTCATGGCCGACGTGAAACGCGGCATCTATATCGAAGGCCATGGGTCCTACAGCATTGATCAACGCCGCTACAATTTCCAGTTCGGCGGTGACGCGTTCTGGCTGATTGAAAACGGCAGGCGAACCCATATGCTGCGGGACGTGATTTACCACGGGATCACGCCGGAGTTTTGGAACAGCTGCGACGGGGTGGCTGACCGATCCTTTCGACAACGGTATGGATTCATTACCTGTGGAAAAGGGCAGCCGGGCCAGTCCGGCTGGATGACCCATGCCGCCGCTCCTGCGAGATTTCGCCGGGTCCAGGTGATCCGAGGAGAAGGAAGCTCATGACCGTACTGAGCGGCGCCTGGCCGAAGATGACCGCTAGCGATGAGTTTCGCTTTCTGAGCGATCTGGTCCTGACCCGCTCGTCCGCTGACCATACGATCGTCAATCTTTGCGATCGTCACACCGGAACTGCCAGATTTGCCAACAATCAGATCACGCAGAATGTCGATTCACGACGCGGGACGTTGACGGTGACAGTCGCCTTCGGGGGGCAACATGGGACCGCCGGCACGACTGATTTTACCGCCGGCGCGATTCAGGACACCTTGGCGCGCGCCGAACGGATTGCTCGGCTCTCACCGGTTGATCCCGAATACCTTCCACCTCCAGATCCGTGCCCGTTCCCTGTTCGAGAGACGGCGAAACCGGAGACCACGGCGGCAGGGCCGGTCAAACGTCTGGAGTATGCCAATGAAGCGATCGGGCACTGCCGGATGGAGAACTTTATGGCGGCCGGCATCGTCTCGTCGTCGGCGACGGCAGTGGGGATTGCCACCGGCAACGGACTGTTCGGCTACGAATGTCGAGCAGATGCGAGGTTCAGCCTGACGGTCCAAGCCGGTGATGCGACCGGTTGGAGCGCGGCTTCCCATCGATCAATCGACCACTTGAAGGTTCAAGAGCGGACATTGGCGGCCATTGCCAAGGCCAAGCGAGGCCGGGATGCGTGCGAGCTTCCCGCGGGACGGTATCCCGTGATCCTTGAGCCGGCAGCCGTGGCCGGACTCTGGGCGTGGCTGATCTGGTCCCTGGATGCAAAATCGTATGCCAAGGGGACGAGCCCGTTCGCCGGGAAGTTGGGACAGGGGATCGTGGATGAACGGTTGACGCTCCGGAATCATCCGGATCATGCCGACCTGCTTGGAGAGGGATTTACCCATGACGGTCTGCCCAGTACGCCTTCAGTGTGGATCGACCATGGCATCCTCAAACAACTGGCGTACGACCGATTTACGGCGAAGGCCGATGGAGTGAAAACCATTCCCACGCTGGAAGCTCCGGCCTTGTCGGTTGAGAGTCTCCCCGCACATTCGATTCAGGATCTCATCAAGAACACGGAACGCGCGATTCTGGTGACGAATTTTTGGTACATCCGCCCCGTGAACCCTCGTGATCTCATGCTGACCGGGATGACGCGAGATGGAACGTTTCTAGTCGAGAAGGGGGAGATCGTCTCAGCCATAAAAAACTTCCGGTTTCATGACAGCCCGCTCCAGGCCTTTCGACACATCACCGCGTGGACCACGCCGATGGAGGCGGTGAACTCGGAAACCGGGAAGATGCTGGCGCCGGCCATGGCCCTGCCGCAGTTTCATTTCTCGAGCGTGACACGGTTCTAGACTCATCATAAGGACTCCAAACATCTTTCAGCGCCTGGAGAATAAAAGGGTTGACTCTTCTACTCCCGAGGGAGTAGGTACATTATTACTGTTGCAAATAGGTCCAAATGAAGGGGATCTGCCGGATGGCCCCGCGATTCAACAAAGAACCGATCAACCTTATTCATCGCATTCCGTCGCAGAAGCAGATCGATGAAGCTCGTCCGGTGCCCGCACCCTATGGTCAGCTCCTGCTCGATGCCGGAGCCGTCTGCTGGCGCAAGATCGTTGATCTCTTTGCGTACGTGACGCGGTATGAAGACGAGACTCCTTCGCGGGTCCGTAAACCGCTGGCGCTACCCGATCGAACGATGGAGCGCGCCACGACGCATCAAGATGACGTCCGGCCGAACGTGGGGGGAGAACGAGTCCAGGAACCAGAGAGCCCGCCGGCTGCGAAGGTCACAATCTTACAACAGACGGCCTCGGTACCGACTCTTGTTCAGTCGGAAGAAGTGGCCGAACTCCGCGCCTGCCTGATCGGGCAGCAGGATGAGATTGCCCGGCTGACTTCACACATTCAAGAGCTCACCTCTTTGGTCACCTCTCAGCAACAGGTCCTCGTTCATCTTGGAAAAGAGCTGGAAGCCGGCACATTCTCGACGATGTCGACCGGCACGGCGTCCGCTTCCGTCAAGCGAAGCCGCATTGGTCGGAAGAAACCGATTCTCAACGAGACACCGAATCCTCCTCAGGACGATAAGCGCCCGTTTCCTTCTCAGGAAAGGGAAGGCCCCTCGCTCAATCTGTAAGCTGGGCCGGGTCTGGTCTCAGTCTTGCCCGTTGTCTCAGAACTCTTCTTGAGCGCTTCACGAGTACAAAACGACGAAGTCTTACTGACCCAAGACAGTCATCGCGTCATGCTCGCCACCAGCTTCACTCGCAGGTTGTTTTCCGCATCCTGCTAGCCAGGTGCTGGTCACGTCTGCTAAAAAGCCATCTATGAGTATCTTTCGCGTCCTGTGGTGGAGTGCGCTGTGGCTAGGTCTGTTGGCGAATGATCTGGGCGCAGCCGCTGAACGCCATACCGCCCGGGTACCCTTCTTCAACAATCTCGGGACGCTTCATCACCCCATTACGACGACCTCCAGCGAGGCTCAACAATACTTTGATCAAGGCTTGCGCTTGGTGTACGCCTTCAACCATGAAGAGGCTATCCTGGCCTTCGAAGAAGCCGCGCGTCTTGATCCCTCTGCGGCCATGGCCTATTGGGGTCTGGCGCTCGCATCGGGTCCGAACATCAACGCCGCGATGAAGAAGACAGCCGAACGACGGGCATGGGATGCCGTGCAAAAGGCTCGCTCGCATCGTGCCCGCGCGAGCGCAGCCGAACAGGCCTATATCGACGCGATCAGCAAGCGATACGATCCCAACGGGCATGCACGAAAAGCCCTCGATAAGGCGTATGCAGACGCTATGCGTTCAGTCTGGCGGCAACTTCCGAACGATCCGGACGCCGGCGTGTTGTTCGCCGAAGCGTTGATGGATCTGCGGCCGTGGGACTTATGGACAGGAGATGGGCGGCCCAAACCAGGCACCGAAGAAATCGTGTCCACGCTGGAATCGATTCTGGCACGGTTCCCGGATCACCCGGGAGCGTGCCATTACTACATCCATAGCGTGGAAGCTTCCCCGACCCCGGAGCGAGCCGTGGCCTGCGCGGAACGATTGCCCGGGCTGATGCCGGGCGCCGGTCACCTGGTCCACATGCCGGCCCACATCTACATAAGACTCGGTCGATACCATGAGGCGGCAGAACGGAATGCGCATGCCGCGGATGTCGATCGCAACTATCTGGCTGGGCGAAAATTAAGCGGCGACTATGCCGACGGCTACTACACCCATAACCTGCATTTTCTCTGGGCTTCCTTAGCGATGGAGGGACGAGGAACTGAGGCCTTGAAGGTGGCGCGTCAACTGGCTGGAACGATCACAGAAGACGAAGCGCGGAAGGATAAATGGAAGGAATTGTACCTTCCTACCCCCTTGTGGTCGATGATCAGGTTTGGACAATGGGACGACCTGCTGCGCGCGTCACCTCCTCCAAAGCCGCTGCATCTGCAACAGGGGATCTGGCGACTGGGAAGGGGACTGGCGCTCGCGGTGTCAGGCCGCTTGCCGGGCGCCGAGGCGGAGCACGTGGTGCTGGCCGGCGTGGCAAAACGCTTCGGGCGCGATCGGACGCAAGAAGAGAAAACTGCGCGGACCCTACTCAAGATCGCGGAACGACTGCTGGCCGGCGAGATCGCGATGTACCGCCATCAGTACGACGAGGCGATCAAATCGTTCACTGATGCCGTCAAGCTGGAGGAGGAGCTGCCGTACACCGAACCTCCGTTCTGGCCGATTCCGATTCGCCACTATCTCGGTGCCGCCTTGCTGAAGGCCGGTCAGCCCGGCAAGGCGGAAGCAGTCTACCGAGCGGATCTGGCGAAGAATCCGAGGAACGGCTGGGCCCAGTTTGGACTCATGCAGAGCCTCCGTGCTCAGCGGAAAGGCCGTGAAGCGGACGCCGTGGAAGAGCAATGGAAACAGGCATGGGAGCATGCGGATGTGACTCTCACGGCTTCTCGGTTTTGAGGGAAAGGAAGCGAACTGTAGGAGGGAGTGATGCGATTTGTGGTTGGAGTGATGGGGCCGGCCAAAGCCGCGAAGAGGCACCTGGACAATGCCCGGATCCTCGGAGAATTCATTGCGCGGCGTGGTTGGGTCGTGTTGACCGGCGGTCGTGACGTGGGTGTCATGGACGCGGCGTGCGAAGGGGCCAAGCGGGTGGGCGGAAGCTTGACCATCGGGGTCTTGCCGACGGCCAAGGACAAGGTGTCCCGCCATGTAGACGTGCCGATCATCACGGAAATGGGCAGTGGCCGAAACAACATCAATGTCCTGACCAGCCATGTCGTGGTGGTCTGTGGATTGAGCGGATCGGGTACGGTGTCGGAAGTCGCCCTGGCCGTGAAGGCGGGGAAACCGGTCATTCTGGTCGCAGCCTCTCCTGCCGACGTGGCCTTCTTTCAAAAACTGGACAAGCGATTGGTCAATGCCGCCGCATCACCGGAAGAGGCCATCGAGCTGATCATGAAACTCATGGACGGGCGCCAACGACGATCGCGCCGTGCAGAACACGATCTAGACGGATACCTTCC
The DNA here is from genome assembly GCA_963711905.1 of uncultured Nitrospiraceae bacterium. GTDB lineage: Bacteria > Nitrospirota > Nitrospiria > Nitrospirales > Nitrospiraceae > Nitrospira_D. Next base: position 11,134 of record CAVQFZ010000002.1, read on the forward strand.
GGTCTGAGGCTGAGACAGTTGTACCCACATCCACCTCTCAACGAGCATCGTAGTAAGATGTAAGAATTGAGTCACTACGATGACTATGGGTAAGGAGGTTACAAAAATGGCGACTCTTCGACGGCAGATCCTCATGGCAGCCGGTCTCGTGACCTGCATAATCCTAGCGACCTGGCCATCAAGCGGAGTTCAGAGCGCACCGACCACGGCCAAGGCCTACTTTGCGGGTGGCTGCTTCTGGTGCATGGAAGAGGCGTTTGAAAAAGTTGACGGCGTTATCGCGGTGGTATCTGGTTACATGGGAGGCACGGTCGCCAATCCCACCTATGAACAGGTCTCAGATGGACGCACGGGCCACGCGGAGTCCATCGAGGTGACGTATGATCCAACCAAGGTCACGTATCAGAAATTGTTAGATGCCTTTTGGCGCAATGTCGATCCCGTCACGCCGAACGCGCAATTCTGCGACCATGGCACTCAGTACCGCGCGGTGGTCTTCTATTCCACCGATGAAGAAAAACGGCTCTCGGAGGAATCGAAAAGCAAGATCGAACAGTCCAAGCGGCTTCCTGCCCCAATCGTGACGCAGCTGGTCCAAGCGTCGATCTTCTATTCCGCCGAGGACTATCATCAGGACTACTACAAGAAGAACCCGCTCCGGTATAAGTATTACAAGTTCAGCTGCGGCCGAGCCCAGCGGTTGGAAGCGCTTGTGGGGAAAGTCGTAGAGCAGAGTGGAAATGAAGAACATGTACACGATATCGTGAGTTCTGTAACCCAGACGTGCCTGGTATCGATTGAAGAAACACTGTGGATTACGATACTTCCGACTTAAATACTGCGACAAGTGAGATCGTTCGTGAACGACTCAATGTCCTGTTGTCCAAGACGTTCGCTGAGCTCAGTGAACGTCCAAGCCAAAGCAGTGAAGAAATTGTTCTGCAAGGAACCAAACTTACTTTGTCGGTATGGCATGACGTACTTACATCACAAGATCATCGGATTGTTGTCCAAGCCTATAAACCAGGGGTGTTGGGTATCGGACACATGCTCGCCGATGGGTTTATCATTAACAAGCACAATGAAAAGAGGTCCCTTACTGTAGAAGAATGGGCGCCCTTCAGCTAATGGCCACGGCTTTCGCCGGACAAACAAGATCGAATATATCCATAACGTGGCGTCGGAACTCTCGACCGTGACTCACGAGCATCAGTGGCGCTAGCCTCCTCGCCAGCTTTACGTACGATAGTTTTGGTAGAAAAACCGGCAAAACAATCAACGACGGCATCACCACAAATTTGTCTACATAAGCTCAACCCATGCAGAAAAATGGGCACAATACTCTAAGGCTCAGCCATATGAGATGATGGAATGGGACTACAGCGAGATTTGACCTTCATGATGAGGTTTCTCAGTCATTCCCGCTGGACGAAGCGAATGCTGGTGAACTCCAGACCAAATTGCCGACCATCGATCCAGTGCGCAATGGCCTGATCCATCCAGAGGGGTCATCGTACGCGCCCAAATTCTGACCCCATCTTGACACTGGCATAATCCTCTGCCACAAAGGACACCGATCCGGGATGAGGTAAGAAGGAGTATGGCGATGCGAACGGTCAGTCGACGGATGGTGGATCTCGCCCAATCGGAAATCCGGGCGATGACACAGGCTTGCGCGAGCGTGAAGGGCCTCAATATGGCGCAAGGTGTCTGTGATACGCCGGTGCCGCCGATCGTTCTCGAAGGGGCAGAGAAGGCCATCAGGGATGGGCACAATGTCTACACCCGCTTCGATGGATACCTGAATTACGTCAGGCAATAGCCGACAAGCTGGCCCACTATAACGGCATTTGCGCCGATCCTGAAACGGAAGTAACCGTCAGCGCCGGGGCGACCGGCGCCTTTCATTGTGCCTGCGCAGCGCTACTCAATCCCGGCGACGAAGTCATTCTCTTTGAGCCGTATTACCAATACCATATCAGTGCGCTTGCGGCTGTCGAGGCTGTTCCTGTCGCTGTACCGATGCAGCCGCCGGCCTGGACGTATTCTCTGACCCAACTTGAGCAGGTCGTGACCTCGAACACGAAGGCCATCATCGTCAATTCGCCCGGCAACCCATCGGGCAAGGTATTCAGTCGAACGGAACTTGAGGCGCTGGCAGATTTTGCGTGCCGACACGATCTGTTCGTCATGACGGATGAAATCTACGAATACTTTCTCTATGACGGGCGGCAGCATGTAAGCATGGCCTCCTTGCCGAATATGGCTGAACGGACGGTGACCATCGGCGGGTACTCCAAGACATTCAGTGTGACAGGTTGGCGTATCGGCTACAGTGTGGCTGCTCAGCAGTGGACAAGAGCCATCGGCGCGATGAACGATCTCCTCTACGTCTGCGCTCCGGCCCCGCTTCAAATGGGCGTGGCTCGCGGTATTAGAGAGTTGCCCGACGATTTTTATGAAGGCCTGGCTCGAGACTATCAGCAGAAGCGCGACAAATTTTGCAGCGCTCGGCGATCTGGT
>CAVQFZ010000003.1:0-25556 GCA_963711905.1 uncultured Nitrospiraceae bacterium
TCGGCTGGCGGGCGAAGTCTGTATGTCGGAGCCGGTGTGACGGAGCTGCCGCCCTTATTAGTGGAAGTGCTTGAGCTTCAGCGCCAGGTTGCGCCCTATAATCTCCGGCGGTCTGAGGTGGCAGTCCTCAATCGCGCCTGCCGTTCCCTGCCCGTGAGGTTTAACGCTCAGGACGCCGCTTCAGCAGCCGGCCTCTTCGATCATCTCTGGATCGTCAGTGTATTGAACGATCCGGAACGGTTTCCCCATCTGGCGCCGTTGTCGTACGGGCGGGCTGATCCCGTGACATTTGATCCTGAGCGATTTCAAAAAGAACGACGGGTCGTCCAATCCATCGTGAATCGCTGCATGCCCAAACTTGGCTGCCAGGTCTGGTCACGACGTCGACCGAGGAGGTGATTTGGATCGCAGACTGGTGCCACCGCCACAAGATTCCGTATCGCGTGGAACACAAACAGTATCCGACGGCGCTTGTTGGGGATCCGCTTTGTTTTGTTCGGATAGGAGTGCGAAAGTTCAAAAGTTCGAAAGTTTGAAAGTAAGACGACTCACAACTTTCCAACTTGCCAACTTTCACACTTTGAAACCCGCATTCTTCCCTGAGTCGGTCATATACTGGCCTGGCGTACTTCACATAATTTTCGGCCGATTCCTTAATCCAGGCCAACTCTTTGTCCGTGACTGGTCGTTTGACCTTGGCCGGCGATCCGAGGATCAAACTCTTCGGCGGCACGATCGTGCCCTCGACAACCAGGGCCCCGGCCCCCACGACTGAATCTTCCCCAATCACAGCCCCATCCATGATGATCGCACCCATGCCCACAAGAACGCGATCATGGATCGCGCATCCGTGCAGCACCACGTGATGGCCGATCGTGACCTCATTGCCGATGATCAACGGATGGGTATCATGAGTCACATGGAGCATGCAGAGATCCTGCACATTGGTCCGATCCCCGATTCGGATGTAGTGCACATCGCCTCGGATCACGGCGTTGAACCAGACACTGCAGTCCTCACCCATGACGACATCGCCGATCACGGCAGCCGTCGCTTCGACAAAGCATGACTTCGGAATAGTCGGCTTGATTCCCTGAAAGGTACGAATCATGATGACGCACTCTAGGGGAAGTGCGCGGTCTCCCGCAAGGGTCTAGAAGAGTCTGTAGGGGTCGGCGATTGACAGTCTTTTCAACCCTCCCGTAGACTGCCTCCATGTCTCAGCCACTGATCATTCCACGAGGATAGCCGAAAGCGACAGCCAAGGCTCGACTGGGCACGCCGAATCTGATCTAAGAACGGGGAGCCAGTCCCCAAAAAACTACGATCGGGTTTGTGAACCTCGGCTGTTCCAAGAATCAGGTCGACTCGGAAATCATGCTCGGGAGTCTCGTGACCGAGGGGTTTCAACTGACCAGTGACCCGAAACAAGCCGAAGTGGTCATCGTCAATACCTGCGGCTTCATCGAAGAGGCCAAAGAGGAATCGATCAACACCATCCTCGAACATGGGCATCTGAAGAAAACAGGAACCTGCCGTGTCTTGATTGCAGCCGGTTGTTTGGCCCAGCGGTATCAAGGAGACTTGCTGAAAGAGTTGCCGGAGTTGGATGCCGTGGTCGGCACCGGGGAGTTCGGCAAGATCGCGGAGATTTGCCGAGACTTGTTGGCTCCTAAAAAACGGCATCGACATCTCTGGATCAGTCAACCTCCCTATCTCTACGATGAACTCGCGCCTCGCCTGAGACTCGGCAAGCAGCATAGCGCCTATGTGAAAATCGCCGAAGGATGCAACCGCAACTGTACGTTTTGCGCGATTCCGCTGATGCGCGGGAAGCAGCGCAGCAGGCCGGTGGAATCCATTGTTGCTGAGGCGCGGCAGCTGGCCGCTGAAGGGGTCAAAGAGATCAACCTGATCTCGCAAGACACGATCAACTACGGTGTCGATCTCGGTCTTCGCCAAGGCCTCGTCCAGCTGCTTCGTGAGTTGGTGAAGGTCGAGAAACTCCGATGGATCCGTCCGTTTTACCTCTACCCACAACAAGTCACGGATGACCTGCTCGACCTCTACGCCGGGGAAGAAAAGATCACGAAGTATATCGACATGCCCCTGCAGCACATCAATGATCGGATGCTCAAACGCATGCATCGGCTTGGCGATCGCGCTGCCATCGAAGCCCTTGTCGATCGTATCCGGACCCGCATTCCCGCGGTGACCTTCCGGACCGCGTTTATCGTCGGGTTTCCGGGTGAATCCGATGCCGCCTTCACCGAACTGCATGAGTACGTGACACAGGCTGAGTTCGACCGAGTCGCAGTCTTTCTCTATTCTGATGAAGAAGGTACCGGGGCGGTTGGCCTAGACGAAAAAGTCGAGCGGGAAATCATGGATGAACGACGCAATGCCATCCTCTCAGTTCAGGAATCGATTATGGCCGCTCAAGGGAGGGCCAAAGTCGGCTCTATCCTCGACGTGCTCATCGATGGGCGATCCGAGGAAACGGAGCACGCTCTGGAAGGGCGCCACGAAGGGCTCGCCCCTGAAATCGACGGGGTCGTCTACATCGACGAAGGCACGTCTGACATCACGCACAGCACCCAGCGCGTCAAACAGTCTCCTCTCCCGCAGTTGGTGATTTCTGCAAGGTCGAGATTACCGATGCCGCGGCCTTCGACCTGGTTGGACGCATGGTCACGAATCCGGCCTCTTGAGTGTAGATTCCCGCTCCTGCTACATTCATAGCGATCATTTCATGGGAGTGAAGACCGATGCGGCACAGAAAAAAGATTCGATCATTCTGCTGATCCATTGCAAAGACCAGCGAGGCATCGTTGCGCGAGTGTCCGGGTTCATTCACGATTTCGGCGGCAATATCCTCGATTCCGACCATCACACTGACGAGGACACGAACGATTTTCTCATGCGGATGGAATTTGCCACGGAGGGATTCCAGATCCCCTCGGACGAGATTCCGGCCGCCTTTGCTCCGATCGCGAAAGTGTACGAGATGCACTACGAAGTGTATCCGTCCAGCCGACGAACCCGTGTCGGCTTGCTGGTCTCGAAGCAAGATCACTGTCTGGCCGACCTCCTGCAGCGGCACCGCCGAGACGAATTGCACATCGATATTCCCGTCATCATCTCGAATCACGACACCTGCGCGAGCTGGGCCGATCTCTTCAAAATTCCCTTTGCCGTGTATCCCGTGACGAAGGAGACCAAGCCGCAACAGGAACAGCAAGTTTTGACCGCCTTAAAAGAGCACCGGGTGGAGCTCGCGGTTATGGCTCGCTACATGCAGATCCTCACCGCGGATTTTTTGGCTCAGGTCGGCTGCCCGGTCATCAACATTCATCATTCCTTTCTTCCGGCCTTTATCGGAGCCAATCCCTACCGGCAGGCCTACGACCGCGGCGTGAAAATCATCGGAGCGACGGCGCACTACGCCACCAAAGATCTAGACGAGGGGCCGATCATCGAGCAAGACGTCATTCGCGTGGGACACCGGGATACGGTGGAGGATCTCGTGCGCAAGGGACGAGATCTGGAGGAAATCGTGCTGGCGCGCGCCGTGCGGCGACATATCGAACGGCGGGTTTTAGTGTACGGGAAAAAGACGGTGGTGTTCGATTAACGTGTGTTGTGAACAGCCGGCTGGGACAAAAAAGGGAGCGAGTCATCCGACCCGCTCCCGTTTTCTTTGCTGCGACGTTAGACCTTAGCGGATAAGAACAGAGAATTTCCACGTCGATTGATGAGAATCAAGATATTGTCTCCCTTCTTCATCTCGGAGGACACTTTCTCGAAATCCTTCATGGACTTAACCGGCTGTCGGTTGATCTCACGGATGACATCACCCGGCAGTAAACCGGCCTTCTCAGCTCCACTGTCCGGCTCAACCTTCGTCACGACCACTCCTTGAGGCTTACCGTTGAGGCCCAACTCTCGCGCGGTGGTCTGATCCAAATCCTCGACCGACACACCGGCCAAGGCGTAGTCAGTTTCGGCTTGTTCCACCTTGGCGATTTTCGTTTCGTCCGGCTGATCCCCGATTCTGACCGTCATCTCATGTTCACGTCCATCACGAATCACTTTCAACGGCACTTTGGTACTGACTGAGGTCCTGGTCACCAGCCGCTGCAGAGCCACGCCATCCTCGACGGGAGTGCCGTGATACTCGATAATCACGTCACCCTGCCTGAGTCCTGCCTGCTCAGCCGGGCTGCCCTCCTTCACGTCGCTGATCAAGGCTCCTTTGGAATCCTTGATGCCGAACGACTTGGCCAGGTCCTGGGTCAAGTCCTGAAGGCCGATCCCCAGATAGCCTCGGACAACCTTACCCGTCTTCACAAGGCCCTCATAAATCGGTTTGGCCATTGTCGCAGATACCGCAAAACCGACGCCTTGGTACCCACCGGTCTGTGAAAAGATTGCGGTGTTGATACCGACAAGCTCGCCTTTGGTGTTCACCAGCGCCCCGCCGGAGTTGCCGGGGTTAATAGCGGCATCCGTCTGAATAAAATCTTCGTACTGCGTGATTCCCATATGGCCGCGGCCGACGGCGCTGACGATCCCGAGGGTCACTGTGGAGTTCAAGCCGAACGGATTGCCGACGGCCAGCACATACTCACCGACTTGCAACCGTGACGCATCGCCCCACGACACCGCTGGAAGGCCGGTCGCGTTGATCTTGACGACCGCGAGATCGGACTTCGGGTCCGTGCCGATAATCTTGCCTACAAATTCGCGCTTGTCCGGAAGCGTGACGTTGACCTCACGCGCCTTGGCAATCACGTGATTGTTGGTCAAGATATATCCATCCGAAGAAATGATGACGCCCGACCCTTGTCCTCTCCGAGGCCCTCGATGTTCAAAAGGGTTGGATGGTCCCGCCCACGAGGCCCAAAAGGTTTTCCGAAAAATTCCTCCATTCGGTCTCGTAGTTCGTCAGGCACAGAGGGTCCGTCCGAAACCTTCTCCGTCATGACTGTCGTGATGTTGACGACCGCCGGAGTGACCTGCTTGGCAACATCCGTAAAGCCGTTCGTCGGGGCTGTGGCAACCACGGGCACGGCAGCGGCAGAGGGTCCGTCGAATGCCTGAGATGAGGTGAATGAGTTGCCGCCCCAAATCAGGGCGCCGCTCATAAGACCGATTCCGATCATGGAACCGATCGCACGATTGAAATGTGATGGCATATCTTCCTCCTACACGGTCGATTGGTTGGAAATCCCTAATTCGTGCGCACGGAGAATTCTCTTTTCACCCCACAGGAGGGAAGCTAACAACCGGTAATGAGAGGGAGATTAGTCGGGGATTAAACTTCGCTAAGCAGCGGGATGAGCGCGGGGTAGCACAACGGTGAAGGTTGATCCCTGGCCGAGATCGCTTTTAACTTCTACCCGGCCCTTGTGCAAATCCGCGATCCAGGCGCAAATGGCGAGGCCGAGACCCGTCCCCTTCTTGGTGTGGGCTCGGGCTACATCGGTGCGGAAAAACCGTTGGAAAATCCGTTTGTGATCGTCCGAGTCGATGCCGATCCCATGGTCCGTCACCGACAATCGAGCCTCTCTGCCGTCATTCAACAAGGAGATTTCGACCTTTCCTCCCGGATGCGAATACTTCATGGCATTTTCGACGAGGTTGAGCAGCAGTTCGCGAAGCCGCAAGTCGTCGCCCTGAACGACCACCGGCATGACCGTTCCCAACACGACCTCCACATTTCGGTCCTGTCCCAGCACCGTGGCTTGACGATGAATATCTTCCACCAACGACTCCATCGCCACCGGCAACGACTCCACTTTGACTTCGCCCATGTCGGCGCGGGAGAGGAACAACAGTTCATCGACGATGCGGGTCATTCGATCGATCTCTTCCAGATTGCTCTCAAGCACCGACTGATAATCTTCAAGCGGACGAGGCCGCCGCAGAACCAGGTCCGTTTCGCCTTTCATTACTGTCAGGGGCGTCCGCAACTCATGCGACGCGTCGCTGGTGAATTGACGGATTTGGCGGAAGGAGGTATCCAGCCGGCCGATCATATTGTTGAAGGTGGCGGCCAGGCGGCCGATTTCGTCGTGCGCCGCCGGCATGCTGAGCCGTTGGCTGAGATCTCCCGCGGCAATGCGCTGCGCGGCAAGGGTAATCTTATCGACAGGCCGTAACGCTCGTCCTGCCAAGAACCATCCCCCCGCGAGAGAGACGGCCAGAGCGATCGGAATTGCCACCAGGAGGAGGATCAAGAATCGATGGAGGGTCTCTCCCACCGACTCCATGGACGTGCCCACCTGCACGATATACAAAAGATTGCCCCGATACATGATCGGCATGGAGATCAGCCGCAACGGAGGTTCATTGGGGTATTTGGCCGACTCGAAAATGCTCTGTCCGGCGAACGCGGTATCGAGGGCTGTCCGACTGAGCGGAACTTCGTGTTGCTTGATGTTCGGAGAACGGATCGTAATCGTGCCGGAGGGGCTGAAGATCTGGAAGAACTTATCGATTCGCGTCAACTCGGGAAATTGGGAGAGCAGTTCCTCTTCATTGAGCAAAGGAAGAAACCCGCGCTCTTCGAGCGACCGCACAGCCGTCGTCGCCGTTTCTTCCAAAGATTCATCGACCGTATCGCGGAGATTTCTCGCTGTCATGGCATACAAAACCACGGAGAAGATCATCAAGACCAGGGCGAGAGCGGTCCCGTACCAGAGGGTCAGCCGAACACGTAGCGGCATAGATCAGTCCTGGTCGCTGATGAGAAAATGGTACCGTAGCACAACCAGCTTGTCGGCTTGGCGCGCCTGAAGCCTATGCACGAGAGCGATCGTCGCGTCGGCATCGTGCTAGTCGGCCTTCAGCATATACCCGCTACCGCGAATGGTATGGATCAATTTCTTGGTTCGGCCTCGATCGATTTTGTTCCGGAGATAATTCACATAGACATCGATGACGTTCGTAAAAGTATCAAAATCTTGATTCCACACATGTTCGGAGATCATGGGCCGGGTGAGGACGCGGCCGGTATGACGCATCAGATATTCGAGCAAGGCGTACTCTTTCAGCGTTAAATCGATGCGTTGCCCCCCTCGGGTCACGTCTCGGGTCGCCGGGTTGAGAATCAAGTCGTCCACTTGAAGGATTCCTGGGCTTTCGGACGCTCCCCGGCGCAACAAGGCTCGAACACGCGCCAAGAGTTCATCGATCGCGAACGGTTTGGTCAGGTAATCGTCGGCGCCGGCATCCAGTCCTTTGACCCGCTGGTCGATCTGTGATTGCGCCGAGAGGATCAGCACCGGTGTGTGGATCCGTTCGCGACGGATATTCTTCAGCACATCCAGACCGGACATCGACGGCAACATCACGTCGACGACCAGGAGATCGTAGTTGGTCGCCAGGGCCATATCCAACCCTTTGGCTCCGTCTTCACAGAGGTCGACGGCATAGCTCTCTTCTTCAAGCGCCCGCTTAATGAAACAGCCGACTTTGGTTTCATCTTCTATGACAAGAACGCGCATACATACTCCGACAACCGTTGATCAGCGGCGTGATTATACCAGACCGATCGATGCGAATCTTGCAGCGTCCAGATACTCTCGATCGTTCGCGAAGTGCTAGGTCGAGTCGCCGGGGAAGGTCTGTTCCAGAGAAGTAATCATGGGCTTGCCGTCGCGGATATGGAAGACCAGCGTTTCTTCGCCTTCTGTCTTGAATTCCCGATTGGCTTGCCGAAGCGTCTCGGTCGATTTGAAGGACACTTTCGCGCTTCGCTCGTCCGAGGCCAACGAGACGGATGTATTCGTACGAGTGAAGTCATTGGCGCTGGGAAAGGCGAAAGTCATGGCTAAGGTCTTCCGGTAGTCTTCCCGCGTCAGCATGGCCATCTGTTGTTGCGGGCCTTGTTTCATATGAATGGTGATGGTCGCGTCGTGAGTAATGTGGCGTAGGACGCCGTCGACATGCTTTCGTCGAACAGCCTCGTCGAGCGCGTCGAGAAGAAGGTCGATCCCTTCACGAGTCAGACGGACATCGGAAGGAACTGGCTTCGACTGAGACTCTGTGAGAACCACGCTGGGCTGACTTGTCGGTAAATGAGGAGCCAGAAACTCGGTTACCAGATTCTGGTTCTTGAAAATCGCGTATCCGATGCCCACCGTGCTACCGAGAACAAGCGCTATGACGAGAGCCTTGACCATCGAGAAGCGCTGCGGCGATCCCTTCTCTGTCCTTTCATCGGGGCCCCGCTTCGTGGCGATCATAGGTCGGTTCTCTCGACTGGAGGGTATGGGTTAACAATAGCGTGAATTATTTGAAAAGCAATCAAAGCCGGTGGCTCTGCAAGACAATTCGTCCGCTGAGTACTTGCTCGAGCCCGACGGCTGGTTCGGGCACGGCTTTCTTAGCGATATTGCGATTGTGGCCACGAAATCACGTTGGAAAAGAAGCTGGCAGCGTGGTACGCTGCCTAGTTGACGGAGAGGTCCCAACCCATCCTCCCGAACTAATAGAGGGTAGCCGAACCCATGACCACTCAGAATTGGCTCCAACCGACTGACGACTTTCTTCACCGGCACCTGGGACCCACAAGGGCCGATATTCAGGAGATGCTGGCCACATTGGGTCTACTCTCGCTTGATACGTTGGCCGATACGGCCATTCCCCCCGACCTTCGTTTTCGTCGAGCTCTAGACGTTCCGCCCGGCGACGGCGAGCAGGCCGTCCTGGCCCGCCTGAAAGGCATCGCATCCCACAATAAGGTCTATCGGTCGCTGATCGGCATGGGGTACTACGATTGCGTCACCCCGGGCGTGATCCAGCGAAACATTCTAGAAAATCCGGCATGGTATACGCAATACACCCCATACCAAGCCGAGATCTCACAAGGCCGCTTAGAGGCGCTCGTGAATTTCCAGACCATGGTGGCAGACTTGACTGGTCTGCCGCTGGCGAATGCCTCGCTGTTGGATGAAGCGACCGCGGCAGCCGAAGCGATGGCGATGTGTTACACGATCGCTCGCCATGCAGGCGAGGAACGAAAGGAATTTTTTGTTTCGCGCGACTGCCATCCACAGACCTTGGCGGTGTTGCAGACCAGAGCCGAGCCTCTGGGTATCGTCATCAAGACCGGTGTCGCCTCGTCCGTCGATTGTTCCCGTCCTCAGCTGTGCGGCATTCTGTTGCAGTACCCGGCTACGGACGGCTATGTGAGCGATTTCAGCACATTGGTCACGCAGGCTCACGAGGCCGGTGTTCGAGTGGCGGTTGCGACCGATCTTCTCGCCCTGACCTTGCTCCGCTCGCCCGGAGAATTCGGCGCCGATATTGCCGTCGGGTCGACACAACGGTTCGGTGTCCCGATCGGCTTCGGTGGCCCTCATGCCGCGTTTCTCGCCACCAGAGAGGAGTATAAACGGCAGGTGCCGGGTCGGCTTGTCGGTCTCTCAAAAGATGTGACCGGCAAACCGGCCGTCAGGCTTTCGCTTCAGACTCGGGAGCAACACATTCGACGTGAGAAGGCCACCAGTAACATCTGTACCGCTCAAGTCTTGTTGGCCGTCATGGCCGCCATGTATGCGGTGTACCACGGGCCGGACGGGCTGCGTCGGATCGCCGAGCGTGTCCACGGCCTGACGTTGCTGTTGGCTGAAGGACTGCGTCGGCTTGGATTTGAAGTAGTGCCGAAAGTCTTCTTCGATACGGTTCGGATACCGCTGTCCAAGACTCAAGCGGATCAGATTGCGATCAGGACGAATGAACAAGGAATCAATTTTCGGCACTATGAAGACGGCTCCATCGGAATTTCACTCGATGAAGTCAGCTCCGAGGAGGAAGTACGCCGCCTTCTGGAAATCTTCGTCGGGCATGATCAATTGCCGTTCCGTCTCTCCGATCTCGCTGCCGCCATCGATCTCACCTACTCGTCTCCCTTGGCCAGGACGAGTAAATATCTGACGCATGAAGTCTTCCATCGCTATCGTTCCGAGCATGAGATGCTCCGCTATCTCCACAGGCTACAGTCCAAAGACCTGTCCCTCGTCCACTCAATGATTCCATTGGGCTCCTGCACCATGAAGCTGAATGCCACTGCCGAAATGCTGCCGGTGACGTGGCCGGAGTTCGCTCGTCTGCATCCCTTCGCGCCGGCTGAGCAAACGCTTGGCTATCGGACCTTGTTCGGACAGCTCGAATCGTGGCTGGCCGAGATTGCCGGATTTGCGGCCTTCTCACTTCAACCGAACGCGGGATCCCAGGGCGAATATTCGGGCTTGATGGTGATTCGAGCCTATCATCGGTCGAAAGGGGAAACACACCGCGACGTCTGCTTGATCCCCGTTTCGGCCCACGGCACGAACCCCGCCAGCGCCGCCATGGTCGGCATGACGGTGGTCGTCGTCGCGTGCGATCTGAATGGAAACGTGGATGTCGACGACTTGGAGTCCAAGGCCGCTCACTATCGAGACCGATTGTCGGCCCTGATGCTCACGTATCCGTCAACCCATGGGGTGTTTGAGGCAAGCGTGCGGCGCATTTGTCAGATCGTTCATACCCATGGCGGACAGGTCTATATCGACGGGGCCAACATGAATGCCATGGTGGGCCTCTGCCGTCTGGGCGACATCGGGGCGGATGTGTGCCATCTCAACCTCCATAAGACGTTTTGTATTCCCCATGGAGGTGGAGGGCCTGGCGTAGGACCGATCGGGGTGGCACGCCATCTCGTGCCGTTTCTTCCGGGGCATCCCGTGATCAAGCTTGGTGGGCCTCAAGCCATCGGTCCCGTCTCGGCGGCCCCGTATGGCAGCCCGAGCATCCTTCCGATTTCCTGGGTGTACATTGCCTTGATGGGGCGTGACGGATTGACCAAGGCTACACAGGTGGCCATTCTCAATGCCAACTACATGGCGAAGCGTTTGGAAAAGCACTACTCCATTCTGTACCGGGGAGATTCCGGACTGGTGGCTCATGAGTTCATCCTGGATCTGCGCGAATTCAAAGAAAGCGCCGGTGTCGAGGCGATGGATGTCGCCAAGCGCTTGATGGACTACGGCTTCCATGCGCCGACCGTTTCGTTCCCGGTGGCAGGAACGCTCATGGTCGAACCGACCGAAAGTGAAGCCAAGAGCGAACTCGATCGGCTCTGCGAAGCACTCATCCTGATCCGCGCCGAGATTCAGGAGATCGTCGACGGGCGTCAGCCACGGACGAACAATCTGCTGAAGAATGCCCCTCATACTGCCGCGATCGTGACGGCGACGGAGTGGAGTCGTCCCTATAGCCGCGAACAGGCGGCGTTTCCCGCTCCTCTGGTTGAAGAACAGCAAATTCTGGCCGAGCGTGAGCCGCATCGACGAAGCCTACGGCGATCGTCATCTCGTCTGTAGTTGTCCACCGATGGAAACCTATCAGTCCTAACAGAATCGTCACCTTTATCGCTGTTCTCCCGCGTCACGTCCTTGCCTGCCTTTCTGGACAAGCAGTAGAGTAACGCTGTCAGCTCTGACCAGGAGGTTCGTATGAATGATATTGGACGTCGCGGTTTCCTTGTGCGTACGGGATTGGCCTTGAGCGCAGCGCTTTTGACCGGTGCCTGCTCTCGCGCGTCGGCCGATCCACCGTCTCCGCAGAGCACCTCCTTCACAAACTGGGATGATCTGCGAGCGCAGTTTCCTCTCTCTCCTCAGCTCATCCATCTCGCCGCATTTTTCCTCGCATCCCATCCCACCACGGTGCGCGAAGCGATCGAGCGGCATCGCGCCGGCCTCGATGCCGATCCCATCGGCTATTGGTATGAGCACGAAGAGAAACAAGAGGCAAAGGTCCTCCAAGCGGCAGCCGATTATCTGGGTGTGGAACCTATCGACATCGCATTGACCGACAGCACGACGATGGGGTTAGGTCTCCTCTACGGTGGCTTACAGCTCCGAAGTGGACAGCAAATTTTGACGACGATCCACGACCATTATTCAACGGAAACCTCTCTTCGCCTTCGTGCCGAACGAACAGGAGTCAAGATTCGTCAGATTCCCCTTTATCGTGCACTCAAGACCATCTCCCGCGACGAGATCATCGATTCCCTGCGCAAAGGCATTTCGCCCACCACTCGCATCGTGGCCGTTACCTGGGTCCATTCCAGCACCGGGGTCAAACTACCAATCCAGGAAATGGCCCAAGCGATCCAGACCATCAATCGGTCGAGGGACGAGCAAGATCGAGTCATTTTCTGTGTGGATGGAGTTCACGCGTTGGGGGTCGAAGACTTCCGCCTCAGCGAACTCGGCTGCGATTTTCTGATCGCGGGGACTCATAAATGGATGTTCGGCCCGCGTGGAACCGGTCTCGTCTGGGGCCACCCGCAGGCCTGGCCTATCACCCAGGCAATTATCCCAACCTTCAATTCCCAAGCTTTTGAGATTTGGCTGAAGAATGGATCACCGCACAGTCTTCCGCAATCCATCTATATGACACCCGGCGGGTTCCACTCGTTCGAACATCGTTGGGCGCTGGATGAAGCCTTCACGCTCCATCAGTCCATTGGGAAAGCTAAAGTGACACAACGCATCTATGAACTGAATCAGCAGCTGAAGCAAGGCTTGGCGGCTATGCCGCACGTGACCTTGCACACACCGGTATCACAGGATCTTTCGGCTGGGATTGTTTGTTTTGAGGTGGCGGGTATGGCGCCTCGCGCCGTCGTGGAAAAACTCCGTCAGCGCGGCATCGTCGGCAGCGTGACACCGTACGCGACGCAGTATGCCCGACTCGCGCCGAGCCTCCTGAACTCACCCCAGGAAATCGAAAACACTTTGGTAGAGATCAGAAATCTTTACTCGTCGTAGATAGGAGCCATCAGGCAGAGGCCGAGTGATATTGGAAGAGATCGGTTCAACGACGGATATAGGGAACGCAGAAGCTGTTGGAGCAGTGCGCCACTTTCAAGTCCCTGTTCGTCACATCGTAATAGCTGATCAGGCCGCGGCCGTCCGTGCCTATCGTAATCGTCGTGAACTGACCGACATCGTCCTGGCTTTGAACGGCAGCATGGGTCGCCGTTTCACAATCAGCATCGGCGCAGTGGGCAACTCGTAGGTCCCCATTGGTTGCATCGTAGTAGCTGATCAATCCTCGCCCGTCAGGACCAATTGTAATCGAAGTGAATTGGCCGACGTTGTCCTTGCTGTGAAGAGTACTCACCCTGGCAGAGCTGCACGTAAGATCGATGCAGTGAGCCACTTTTAGATCGCCATTTGTGGCATCGTAGTAACTGATCAGCGCAAGCCCGTCGGACCCGATCGCCACAGAACTATACTGGCCGACATTACCCCCACTATCCAACGTGCTTTCTGTCGTAGAACCACAGGCAACGTCGTCGCAATGGGCAACCTTGAGATGCTGGTTGGTGGCATCATAGTAACTGATAAGGCCGAGGCCGTCAGCGCCGATCGCGATCGACGTGAACTGTCCAACGTTGCCCTTGCTGACCAAGGTGGTAATCGTGGCCGAGTTACAAACGACATCGTCGCACTGCGCCGCTTTGAGATCGCCGTTCGTGGCATCGTAATAGCTGATGAAACCTCGCCCATCCGTCCCGATCGTCATCGACGTAAACTGACCGACCTGACCCGCCTGGTCTACCGTAAAGGCCGTCGCGCTGGTGCAAGCGACGTCAGCACAGTGCGCGACTCGCAGATCCCCATTCGTTGCGTCATAGTAACTGATGAGGGCAAGCCCATCTGCGCCGATGGTCACGGAACTGTATTGACCAACATTGCCCTGGCTCTGAACGGTCGTCAGCGTGGCAGAGGCACAGGCGAGATCCGCGCAGTGAACTACCTTCAGGTCGCCGTTCGTCGCATCGTAATAGCTGATCAATGCTTTGCCGTCGGCTCCCAGCACCATCGAGGATGACGAGCCGACGTTAAGAGACGCCCCGTCCAGCGGAGTAACGGTCGCTCCGGTGCAGCCTACGTCGTCACAATGAGCCACCTTCAGATCCCCATTGGTAACGTCGTAATAGCTGATGAGGGGCAGACCATCTGTCCCGATGGCAACGGACGTGTATGAGCCGACGTTGCCGGTACGGTCCGGCGTGGCGAGGGTTGCAGAGGTACAGGCGACATCGGCACAGTGGGCGACCTTCAGATCCCCGTTCGTCACGTCGTAGTAGCTGATGAGGCCCAGGCCATCGGCTCCGATCACAATGGACGTGTACTGGCCGACATTGCCTTCGCTCTCAAGAACGGTGCGCGTCGGGGAGACGCACACGACCTCCTCGCAGTGGATGACTTTGAGATCGCCGTTCGTGGCATCGTAATAGCTGATGAGGGGGCGACTATCCGTCCCGATCGTCACCGAGCTATATTGGCCTACATCGCCGGTTTTATCGGGAGTCGTTGTGAGGGTAGGTTCGGTACAGGGCAAATCGGGACAGAGGGCCGATTTCAGGTAGTGATCGGTCGCGTCGTAATAGCTGATGAGACCCTGTCCTCCGGCAATGGTGACCGAGGTGTATTGGCCGACGTTTCCTTCTGCCTGCAGAAACGTGAGGACGGTAATCGTCGCGGCCTCACAGGCCACATCAGTGCAGTGCGCAATCTTTAGATCGCCGTTCGTGACATCGTAGTAGGTGATGAGGGGAAGCTTGTCGATGCCGATGGTCAAGGAACTGTACTGACCGACGTTCCCCAACGTGGTCGAGCGTCTTGAGCGTGGCCGAAGTACAGGCGATATCAATGCAGTGGGCGACTTTCAGATCTCCGTTTGTCGCATCGTAGTAACTCATGAGGCCTCGATCGTCGCTCCCAAGTGCGATAGAGGTGTACTGGCCGATGTCGCCAGTGCGGTCCAAAGAGCTGATCGTCGCGGAGGTGCACATCTGGTTCGAGCAGTGTGCCACTTTCAGATCCCGGTTGGTCGCGTCATAGTAACTGATGAGGCCTAGACCATCGGCCCCGATGGCGACCGAGGTATACAGACCGGCATCGCCGGAGCCGTCGCGGGTCATAAGCGAGAATCCTGGGCGTTCCAGGGCTGTATCATCCGCGCGGGAGCTGGATCACCTGCACGCCCGACAGAAGCGCGATGACGACACCGACAACATCAGCCGCTCCATCGATTTCTTGCCGAGTCGGACCTTCATGAGACACCCGTTGGCCCTTGAAGTCATTTCACAATCCTCCGTTCACCCTTCGGCCAGCCTGTCCTGAGTTGATCGAAGGGCTCAGGGCGAACCAATAGGCCACTGAAACGATCTCACTATCCGTTCGTGCTGAGCCCGTCGAAGCACGGTCATAGGCTTTTGAATGACTTCTAGTCTGAACCTCCGGGAGTTAAGGAGGCAAGGGGGAGGACGAGGAGAACTTTGATCGGAGGTAAAGGGTAAAAGAGCAAAGGGCACAGGGTTAGGGAATGTCCTGGGCAAGGCGGAAGCCGAGGAGTCGCCCCGGCCGCCGGCAAGGTACCTGAACCGGTGCGAAGCACGCAGGAGACCACCGGTCCGTTGAACCAGGAACCGCCGCGGACCACGCGCTCGCCCTGGTCTTTCGTCATACCAACTTGACACCATTCCCAGACATTTCCCGCCATATCGTAACAGCCATAGGGGCTGACCCCGTTGGGATACTGGGTCTGACCGGCGTCGCGTGTCCTAGGCCTGTTTCCTCGCTATTGCATTTCTCCTTGTCAAATTCGTTTCCCCAGGGATACGCACGTCCATCCTCACCTCGTGCAGCCTTTTCCCACTCCTGTTCTGTTGGGAGCCGCTTGCCGGCCCATGTGGCATAGGCTTCCGCCTCATAGTAGCTCACACCCACCACGGGATAATCGGGCTTGTTCCATTCCTCGTCATTCCAATATTCGGGGCTTGTGATGTTGTTATTCTTGGTTTTCCACTTCCATCCTTCAGATGACCAGTACTGCTGCTTCTCGTAGCCACCTGCTTGGATGAACGCTCGATACTTCTCGTTGGTCACTGGATACCGGTCGATCCAATTGTCGTGGTCGATCGTCTCACGAGTTTTTTCATCGCCATACAGGAACGGTCCTTTGGGGACCTTCACCATGTCCGCTGGTGCGGTCGCGATGACCTGACTTCCTTCCTTCGATACAGGTCGAGATTGAGAATCCAGTGTTGTCTGAGGCTCGCTGAGTCCTTGAACAGGCTGCTTCAGGTGCGCAATCAACCGATCCATGTCTTTGTGAAAATCAGGATCAGGGCGCACGACAATGCCATTCCGATACGACAAGTCTTGAATGCTCGCGGGAAGACGCTCTGCCTCCGGGATCTTTGCGCCTTGGACGAGTAGCGGAATCACCGGAATGCGACGTTTCAGCGCCGACTCGATTTCAATCCGCACGAAATCACCAGGGTCTTCGAGTCTGGACTTGCCCTTGCTGACTTTTGGACTTCATCCAGTCTCGTCCGATCACTGCGAGGAACACATCGCACTTGGCTACCTGTTCATCCAGATAGGCCCGAAAGTCGATACCCAAAGGAATTGAATCGACATCCCGAAAGACCGCCTGTCGCGAAACACCTGGATGAGCCGGTCATAGATCCGACCAGTTACATCGGCACTATCCTCACGTCGATAAGAAATCAGGATATTGTTCATGGTCTCGTAACACGAAGCCGAGGCCTTTCGGCCACCTCAATGGATCGTGGGGCCAGATTCTACGCATTTCCCGGATCAATGCAAGGCTGGGAAGCTGACTCAGGGATCGTATGTGGTTGTTACGGGTTGGCGGAGTTAGGTAGGGTTAGGGAAGCACGACCTCAGATTCTGGTGCGAGCTCTACTTTTCGCCGCACTTCTTGAACTTTGACTCCAGGCACTGCTTGGCCAGGTCTTCTGCTTTCTGGATCTGATCGGGGGTCATACGTGATGCTATGCGGTCCCTGTCCTTCACGATTTCATGCTTCGACCCGCCACCCAACGATTCTGCCGCCACACTGTACCAGACATACGCCCGAACCTGATCCGGTTGGACGCCCTGTCCCTTGACATACATCTGGGCGAGTTCGTTTTGTGCCCCGGCGTGGCCCTGGCCCGCTGCCAGGCGATGCCATTTCAGCGCCGCCTGGTAGTCGTGCCTCACCCCCAGGCCGCTGGCATAGAGTAGTCCCAGATTGTACTGCGCCCGTGCATCCCCCTTCTCCGCCAAGGGGTAAAAGAGTCCCGCCGCGAGCCTGAAATCTCCACGCTTCAGCGCCTCGTATGGCTCCTCCCCGGACAAGGGCATCGAGGGTATCGTCTTCTTCGAATCACTACGTACCGAGTCCGCTGCAGCCACGACGGACGCACTGGTCAAGATCAACACACCTACGAGCGCCAACAACCTCATCGCGTACCTGCCTTTCAGCATCGTAAGGGCCAGGGGACTTAGAATGCCCTACGCTTGGTTACACTACAATCATTGCCTACATTTCCACCATTTGCACAGCGGAGCACCACGCGGCTCATTGTTATCGAGCAACATCACGGTACATATCAGACATCGTTGTCGCGCGAGCCTCTGAGACCACATCGTGCAGGGCCGAGGCCACCGACTCACCCGCTTGCGTATTCCCACGGAAACTCAGACCCCGACCTCACTTAAAAGAGGAAATCATTGAACAACCGGGACGGTCTTCTCGGGAGCCTGTGATGCGCTGCCACAAACTGAAAAAGATACGTCGGATACAGGACGACATTGAGAATTGAAGGCGGAACGTTTCTTCTGTAGAGCGCCAGCGAAACCCGGCGAAACCGTTTATAGAGTAGAGCGGAGAGTTTCACCAAAGCAGCGGAGGATTGTCTCATTACGGAAGCGCGATTCGTGAATTCTCGCGTATGTTCTTCATATTTTCTGCTTTCCTGAGACACAGTAGCGACTGGAGGCTCCAGTCTGAACAGACTGTAAAGCAGAGAGTCGGCAGATGTTAGAAATGGCGACGCTGAAAAGCCCTGAGTTACAAGGAAGCAGTTTGGTGCCGAAGCCTGGACTATATGGGGGAATCGCGAAACGTCTTGATGGTAGTGACGATTCCTCCATCCACTGCTTCAGGACTATCGATCACCATTTGTTTCTCTTTGTCTCTCCTCGTCGGTCCATCTCCTGACTTTGGCGCGAACTGTAACACCCTAATAATACCTGTTGGAAGCCCCCCAGCATGTTTGGCAGCTGGGAGGTGGCCTTTGAGTCCTCTAGCGCATAGGATTTCCTCCCCAGCGGTCTCCTTCAGATCGAGACCCCGGGGCTTTCTCAAAACGCACTTGTGCCAAAAGGGAACTCGCCGCACAAGGAAACCTCGATGAGCAGCAATGCAAACTATACATCCACCAAGGAAGAAGTCGTCTGAGGCGCTCACTGGAGGCGGCTCAGCAGTGGTCAAAGGCCCATCCATTGGGAAGGATCGCTGGTAGGTGACGACTCACATCATTCACCAGAAGGGGGGCCTGAGCCCCTACAGATGCGGGATTGGGTCTCGTGTAGGTTAGGGCAGGATGGAGCTTTATCGCACTGGTTCATCGGTCGACACCCTGTTCTCATTCACCCGCACTGGAAGGAGACGACGATGTTCATACAACTCCAAGAGGGTCATGGGCTTCACATCGGGTACAAAGGTGCTCTCGCGCTCGGTGCTTTGCTGTGGCTGATCCTGTCGCTTATTGGTTGTTCCTCGTCACGGAAGGAATACGTCGTGGATTCTACCCGCGGTAACGATGTGACCGCCCAGGGTTCACGCGAGCGTCCCTGCCATACCGAGGTGCACTGCCGGATGCTGGCTGAGCGAGACGGGGTGCGTTCGTATTGGATGGTGTATCAGTGAGGGCAGTAACGGCTTGAGCGAAGGTCAAGGAGGCTATTGGGATGAGCGTTCAGGAGAATCGCAGATGGCCGCTCCGTCCGGTCGCATGACATGAGTCACATGATCGCGGACCCAAATAGCCTCACCCCACCAGACCCGGCCCCGGCCGGCCTTCCCAAAACAACAGTTCGTCAAAAAGGAACCCCTCGAAAAAGGAATCCCCGTCGACCAACCATTGTCCGACAACACAATGCTCTAGAAGGCCGCATGCCGACGTGATCCCTTCTACACTCGGTGGTTCGAATTAGGAGTGGGACACACATTTATGAAGAACTCTTCACGATTTCATCATAGAGGTTTCATCTTGGAGGTGTACAAGAAGCGCAGCTAAATGAAAGAAGGGGGTGAACCCATCATGATGTCCTTCATCGAAGTGTACGTGTTAGTCGCTATATTCGGAATGCTATACGGAATGTTGCAGCTCGCCAGTCGGTGAGGAGCTCGACTCTCAAGGACAAGAGCGTCCAAAGGTTCACGAAAGCCTAGTGACCTCCGTTCTTCCTAGGGCACGGTTTTGCCCCCTTCCTCCACTCCCACGGAGGCACAGGAGAGGGATCGACCCACAAGCCTTTCTTGGCATCCCTGGCACCTCGCCTCTAATACTGCGAGGAAGATATCCTCCAGCACGTACTTCCGATACCACTAGCACCAGCCGTCTTTGCCGATTTCATATTGAGGTTGTCCTTCAGAAAAGATGAGGCATTTAAGGAAGCGGCATCACGGTGACCGTCCAGTGTGCGTTGCTGGAGATCCTGAACGAGTAGGTCTCATCTTTCGTGTCAATAGATCGCGCCGCAGGCATCACCACGCGAATGCCTCAGCGCCTCCAGCGGTTGTCATAGTGAACGGCCGTATCGTCCGAGATCATTACGGTGAGCCGGTGCACAACTGTTTCTCCTCAGCGCCCTAAGTTTATCCATGAGCCTTCTAAACCGCTCCCTGGGAGTCGGTAGCATTGCAATGCAGACTTGCAATCGGTATCCTAATTGATGAGCACAGCTATGATCATGAGATTCTTCCAGGTTCTTTCCATCACAGGACTGCTCCTACTTATCAAGCGTCTCGTGGTACGGAAGCCTCCATCACGGCCGTACCGCCTCCCAGAGGACGAGTGGTCCAAGATTCGTGGATACAGGCGACCTTCTTAGATCAGCGCCTTCGCTCAGGAGGGGAACGCCCCGTTGACGATTTAGGCGTTGATGAAGGCGCTGCCGGGGTGATGAGCAGTGACCACTGGTCAATCTTGAGCGTACCGCTGTCCCTCTGCAGAACGCTACGAAGGATTTTTCTCTTCGACGGTGATGTCTCCCCACTTCGAAATCTGAATTCGCTTCCCGGGATTCTTGAGGACCTTCGGGATCACCTTGTGTTCGACGAAATGCTGCAACTCCTCGCTAGACGTGTGGTCAGCTAAAAACTGTTCATTAAAGATGACGTGCCAAGACTGCTTCTCGACGCCGTGGTGAAAGCCAAATGTCGGTCTGATAGCCTGACTGAACTTGATGGCTACAAAGTGCTTTTCGAGACATTCCCGTATGGTCCGAATTGTATTGGGATCAATACCCCTTTTATCACTGTCCATGGATCTCTCCCTAACTGAGGGTAACAGGAAAGTTCACAAAAACATCCGTCGCACTTCTGGCGGTTTTGGAGGATTCAGCCAAGATCAGTGAGGACCGCCAGCTGCTGCGCCGGGCGCCACGTTCGCTACTAGCAATTCCCAAAGGCAGAATTTCTCCAGAGGGAAGACATACAATCCATTTGAGGTTGCCTCATTGGCCCATCCGGTCGGCGTCCGGCCTCTGGGCGCAAGCCGTTCTCCAACGCATCATTGACCAGGAGTTCAAGGTCTGCTTCGGGCATCGTAGGATATTCCTGTCGAAACTGCCGCTGAAGAGCGGGACGGGTTGTCGCGATGTACCGCTCACGAGACAGTCGCGCTCCCTCAAGGGCCTGTTCATACAGTGCTGTGCGTTCCTCGATCGAAAAACTGTCAGTTTGAGAGGAAGCTTTCCGGGGCGTTAGGTCGGCACACGCGCTCAAAAGGGTGACGAGCAGAGCCAGAGCGAGTTGCATAACACGCCTCCGTGAGCGTACTGGCTGTCTGGACGGTTAGTGGTGTTAACCAACCGATGAACCGGGAATGTGGCCATCCACGATCTCCTGGCCATAGGCAATGCACTGGGCCGTGGCTTCATCCTCGTTCGCATATCGACCGGTCTTGACGAAATGCCGACTGTCCTCCTCGTCCTCAATGCCCCATGATATGAAGACATTCAGTTCCCACTGGCCGGTATCCACGAGCTGCCGAGGGGCAGGTGTATGGTGAAGCCTTTGTAGGTTACGGCTTGGGTCATTTCTGGTGTCCGCCTTTCGGTAGCTGTCCCTTCTTTTCGAGCTCGATCACACGATGATCGAGGGAGCCTAGTTGGCATCAAGCATAAAGGGCATCATATGCTGAGACCCATTGATAGGAGAGGGGAAAGGGTAAGGGTAGTGGTGCCGAAGCCGGGATTATATATGGGAGGGTTGCCGATGTCATTGATAAAAACTGCAATCCTCCCAATTCCCTTATCAACAGCGGCTCGGCTCATTTGTTTCTCTTTGTCTGTCTTTGTTGCTCTCATCCCAGCTCTGTCGATAAAAGTAACACCCTAATAACACCTGGCAGAAGACCCCCCCGGCATTTGTCGGCAGCTGAGGGTGGCCTTTGGAGTCCTCTAGCGCATAGCCATTCACTCCCAGCGCTCTCCTCTCAGATCGACCCCCTGGCCTTGCCAATTACAAAAGGGAACCCCTCGAAAAACTAATTCCCGTTGACCACCTTGCACTCGGTGGTAGGCCGGGCGAACCGGCGCTCATTTCAGGGAGCGTCCTGAGTGCTGACCGTTGAGCCAATGTGCAGGAGAAAGTCGCCGCGTGATCTGTCTCACGAGATCAGATCCTTTCCGAGTCACTGTCAGGAGGACATAGCTATCATGGTGAGAAGCACGTTGTCTCCTCACCCATCCTTTTCCCTGCAATATCCTAATGGCCATTCCAATCGAGGTGCCGGGATATCGTTGGACATACAGCAACACACCGGCTTGGGTGGGTGTCACACCAATGGTAGACAATTCCTCTCGGTACTCACGCAAGACCCTCAAGCTGACTGCCCACATGGCCCCAGGAGACCGTCGCTGGCGGCCAATCCGAACATGGCTCATGTCGGTATGCTGCCTGAGGTTCAGCCTTCTGAACACTGATTGTCACATTCGAGCGATCCGTGGAGGTTCCCCTTAGCCGTTCGAGCAGCCTGAGCGATTGGTGACCGATCAAATCGTTCTTGTTCAACAAGGCTACTGATCAAGCGTCTCGTGGTGCGGAAGCTTCCATCCCTCACGTACCGCCTCCCAGAGAACGAGTGGTCCAAGATTCGCGGATATAGGCACCCTTTATAGGTCGCCTGCATGCCATTAAAACGCCATAAAACGAGCGGGTAACTCGAAGCATCGGTCCTCACGGCGTTAAATCTTCTTCGCGGCTGAAACGCTTCAGAGGACGTAAGGAAGAATCCAGCATGATTGAAACGGCCAAATTCTGCCAAGCATGCATCGACAAGTTATTTCCGGGCACAGCGAAGACGGAGAAAGAGAAACAGTTCCTCACTGCCCACACCTTCGCACCTCGGCCGGCCTCTGACTATGGTCCCACCAACGAGGAAGGAACGTGCGAGAAATGCGGACAGCGCTCTGTTGTGACGTATTACCGACTTCCTGGATGAGGGAAGACCATGATCGTGAGAGTTCGTGACAAACGTGATTTAGCTCAATAATGTGAGAAGGTTTGACAAATCTTCGCTAGGTGCTAGCCTTGCTGATTCGTAGCGGGAATAGCAAAACATCACAAGGAGTGCCAGCGTGCCTTTCCTCATCGAAGTCTTTATCCTCGCCGCCATAATCGGAGTGCTGTACACCGTGTTCCAACTGGCCGGTCGCTGACAAGTTCGACGCTCACATAAAAAGACGATTGCAAGAACGGCCTCTATCTGGGTGGGTCACCTGTGGTCCCGTTTCGTTATCGCTGTGCCTTTTTCAAAGTCCATCACCATTCCCACGTCGGCAAAGCCTTTCTTGGCGTCTCGCGCTTCAGCCGCTAACGTTGCTAGTCTCGCATCGTCCGGCGCATACTTCCGATACCTCCAGCACCACCCAAGTGGTCTTGTATCTTCTTTGTTGATATCGGGCTCCTGCCATCTCTTTCCGAAGTTCAGAGGTTAGAAGCAGGGACCAAGTTAGAATCAGCCGTAAGTCTCTTAACCGTAGTTCGGTCTTGCGTAGTGGGGATAAGGATTGAAAAGCACGAACCTTGGCCAGACAAGCTCGTGTAGGAGATCTTGCCGCCCATCTGTTCGATCAATTGCTGGGCCACGGCCAGACCACAGCCCATGGAAGACTCGACGCCTGGCGGCTGCGTGGTAAGCGACCACCTTCTTGAAAGAGTTCGGCCTGATCCTCCTGGCTGAGGCCCGGTCCCTGACCCTGCACGTCACAGCGAACCGAGCCGTTCTCATCTCGCACCTGCACCTCGATTGGCATGCCTGGCGGCGAATACTTCACCGCATTCGAAAGCAAGTTGCCCAAGACGGCCGCGAAAATGACCCGGTCCGCACGGACCGGCAGGACGTTGCTCGACGCATTGTGAACCACCCGAATGCCCTTCTTATCTGCCTCCCGTTGGTAATACTGGCAAACCCGTTGAACCAGCAGCGGCAGCTCCACTTTCTCGAGCCGAAGTGTCGGTTCGGGCGCGGACGGGGCGTTCATCACTAATTGACTGACCGTCCGATGCATCAAATTGGTCACATGCTGCAACCCCTCAAGCCACGTCTTTACCTGCTGATCGCCGTACGCGGCCAGCTGGTTTTGATCAATTCGACCGTTCCGCCGGTGACGGTGAGATAGTTGTTGAGCATGTGGGCTGCAAACGTCACCGCCCGGGAATCCAACGCAGGCATGGCATCGAGTTCCGCAAGAGCCTCTTCAAGCTCCAGCTGAGCCCTGGCTATCGCGGCAGCGGCCCGATCTCTCTCCTTGTCCATAGTCCCTCCTCTTGGTGTGGTAACGACCTTCATCTTCTTAATGATATGGTAAGGAGGCCGGTCAGAAAAAGCACTAGGCGGCAAGCTCTGTGATGATGTCAAACAGTTCGACCAAGGCGGCAATTTCCCAGAGGATGGAGATCGTCGCTTCTTCGATCGACATGCTTTCACGTTTGGGCCGGTCACTGCTCATAATGTCTTCATACATTCTCGGACATATTTGCCGAGCTGTGCCTGTGCCTTCCCATTCATGACCAGCGTTTCAAGACCGAACTCTTGACCTCTTACCCAGCGCACAATAGCAGCCGACACTGAGACCGGTGTATTCGTGGGAAGCATCACGGTCAGGAGCAGATGTCACCGCGCTCTAACGGGAGATCTCCAGAGAGGCGCCAGCCGGCGGGCGAGAGATTCCAGACCATGCCCTCTCCCTCTCCTAACCCATGCTCATACGTCACCGGACTGACGACAGGAAAGCGACGATGGGACGCAGCACGAAGAGCATGGGATACCTCGACAGAGGGCGATTCTAGGAGGAGCGGAACCGATCCGCAATAGGACTTTAGGAGGTGGAGGCGTGGCGGACACGGCAAGGGCGGCTTAAGGGTTTTAACTAGTAGTCGAGAAGGGTGACTCGATACAATAACACCATGCGGAAGAACGAGAGGAATGCCAGTCCTGATGTACTTCAGGCCTGCCAGCGGTTGGCGGAGACGGCCGAAACCTTTGTGAATCGGGCGCCGCGACAAAAGCGCCTTGAAGCGGAACGCTCGGCCCTCTTCGATGCCCTGTCCCATGCGCAACTGGTGCTGTCCGTGACTCGGTTGCCGCAAGAGACCAACAGGGGACCATCCAAGAAGGAAACCTGCAACGGGAAACCAGAGGACTGGAAGACCAACTAAGCAGTCACGGGCGGACTTAGCGAAGTCTCAGCAGGCGTTTGAACAACTGGATTGGCTCATCGAACCGGTGGCGACCACACTGGAGGAGCTCCAGGAGAAGGCCAAACGAGCGCAGACTCTCGTGAAGACGGCCTTGAAGTCGCCAGCGCGCGTGATAGCTTTCAGGAAATCGCAGTAGAACACCCTCGGGGTTGAGAGCAGCTTAAACTGCCTAAGGCCTCAGACCCTATACTAAGCCTCCTAGTGGGCAGCAAAGCTAAGTCCCTTAACACTCCTGACAATTTCCGGCTTGTAGTATTTCCACCCAGAAATATTTGGCTTGTTGGGCGTCTGTCCAGGGAGTCAACTAGTATCGGGTTTAGAAATAGCTTGTTATACTTAGGTTGAAAGTTAGGTATGAAAAGTAGCTCAGCTGAAACATTGACCGCCGTCACTATGACAGAAAGAGCGGCTCCCTCATGACTTTACGCGACGAACTCAGGCAATTCATGGTCGCCTGCGAGGTAATGCTTGATCACAGTGTGAATCCAGACGAATTGCATCATATCGAACACGAGCTGCTTCAGTATTATCTCTTTAAGCTGACCCATAAGTTTCCCCAGTCACATCTTGGACCAATTAACTTGGGGAGAGAAGTAGGCGACTAGTATGAGGCCATGGATTCTCGAACCGTTCTTGGTGGGCGCTATTTTGGTACTATTGTTCATGGTGATATCGAAATGGAGGGAGTAGCC
>CAVQFZ010000004.1:0-36727 GCA_963711905.1 uncultured Nitrospiraceae bacterium
TCCTGTCGCTTATTGGTTGTTCCTCGTCACGGAAGGAATACGTCGTGGATTCTACCCGCGGTAACGATGTGACCGCCCAGGGTTCACGCGAGCGTCCCTGCCATACCGAGGTGCACTGCCGGATGCTGGCTGAGCGAGACGGGGTGCGTTCGTATTGGATGGTGTATCAGTGAGGGCAGTAACGGCTTGAGCGAAGGTCAAGGAGGCTATTGGGATGAGCGTTCAGGAGAACCGCAGATGGCCGCTCCGTCCGGTCGC
This sequence comes from uncultured Nitrospiraceae bacterium, assembly GCA_963711905.1. GTDB lineage: Bacteria > Nitrospirota > Nitrospiria > Nitrospirales > Nitrospiraceae > Nitrospira_D. The sequence goes on from CAVQFZ010000004.1 coordinate 259, forward strand.
ATGACATGAGTCACATGATCGCGGACCCAAATAGCCTCACCCCACCAGACCCGGCCCCGGCCGGCCTTCCCAAAACAACAGTTCGTCAAAAAGGAACCCCTCGAAAAAGGAATCCCCGTCGACCAACCATTGTCCGACAACACAATGCTCTAGAAGGCCGCATGCCGACGTGATCCCTTCTACACTCGGTGGTTCGAATTAGGAGTGGGACACACATTTATGAAGAACTCTTCACGATTCCATCATAGAGGTTTCATCTTGGAGGTGTACAAGAAGCGCAGCTAAATGAAAGAAGGGGGTGAACCCATCATGATGTCCTTCATCGAAGTGTACGTGTTAGTCGCTATATTCGGAATGCTATACGGAATGTTGCAGCTCGCCAGTCGGTGAGGAGCTCGACTCTCAAGGACAAGAGCGTCCAAAGGTTCACGAAAGCCTAGTGACCTCCGTTCTTCCTAGAGCACGGTTTTGCCCCCTTCCTCCACTCCCACGGAGGCACAGGAGAGGGATCGACCCACAAGCCTTTCTTGGCATCCCTGGCACCTCGCCTCTAATACTGCGAGGAAGATATCCTCCATCACGTACTTCCGATACCACTAGCACCAGCCGTCTTTGCCGATTTCATATTGAGGTTGTCCTTCAGAAAAGATGAGGCATTTAAGGAAGCGGCATCACGGTGACCGTCCAGTGTGCGTTGCTGGAGATCCTGAACGAGTAGGTCTCATCTTTCGTGTCAATAGATCGCGCCGCAGGCATCACCACGCGAATGCCTCAGCGCCTCCAGCGGTTGTCATAGTGAACGGCCGTATCGTCCGAGATCATTACGGTGAGCCGGTGCACAACTGTTTCTCCTCAGCGCCCTAAGTTTATCCATGAGCCTTCTAAACCGCTCCCTGGGAGTCGGTAGCATTGCAATGCAGACTTGCAATCGGTATCCTAATTGATGAGCACAGCTATGATCATGAGATTCTTCCAGGTTCTTTCCATCACAGGACTGCTCCTACTTATCAAGCGTCTCGTGGTACGGAAGCCTCCATCACGGCCGTACCGCCTCCCAGAGGACGAGTGGTCCAAGATTCGTGGATACAGGCGACCTTCTTAGATCAGCGCCTTCGCTCAGGAGGGGAACGCCCCGTTGACGATTTAGGCGTCGCTGCCGGGGTGATGAGCAGTGACCACTGGTCAATCTTGAGCGTACCGCTGTCCCTCTGCAGAACGCTACGAAGGATTTTTCTCTTCGACGGTGATGTCTCCCCACTTCGAAATCTGAATTCGCTTCCCGGGATTCTTGAGGACCTTCGGGATCACCTTGTGTTCGACGAAATGCTGCAACTCCTCGCTAGACGTGTGGTCAGCTAAAAACTGTTCATTAAAGATGAGGTGCCAAGACTGCTTCTCGACGCCGTGGTGAAAGCCAAATGTCGGTCTGATAGCCTGACTGAACTTGATGGCTACAAAGTGCTTTTCGAGACATTCCCGTATGGTCCGAATTGTATTGGGATCAATACCCCTTTTATCACTGTCCATGGATCTCTCCCTAACTGAGGGTAACAGAAAAGTTCACAAAAACATCCGTCGCACTTCTGGCGGTTTTGGAGGATTCAGCCAAGATCAGTGAGGACCGCCAGCTGCTGCGCCGGGCGCCACGTTCGCTACTAGCAATTCCCAAAGGCAGAATTTCTCCAGAGGGAAGACATACAATCCATTTGAGGTTGCCTCATTGGCCCATCCGGTCGGCGTCCGGCCTCTGGGCGCAAGCCGTTCTCCAACGCATCATTGACCAGGAGTTCAAGGTCTGCTTCGGGCATCGTAGGATATTCCTGTCGAAACTGCCGCTGAAGAGCGGGACGGGTTGTCGCGATGTACCGCTCACGAGACAGTCGCGCTCCCTCAAGGGCCTGTTCATACAGTGCTGTGCGTTCCTCGATCGAAAAACTGTCAGTTTGAGAGGAAGCTTTCCGGGGCGTTAGGTCGGCACACGCGCTCAAAAGGGTGACGAGCAGAGCCAGAGCGAGTTGCATAACACGCCTCCGTGAGCGTACTGGCTGTCTGGACGGTTAGTGGTGTTAACCAACCGATGAACCGGGAATGTGGCCATCCACGATCTCCTGGCCATAGGCAATGCACTGGGCCGTGGCTTCATCCTCGTTCGCATATCGACCGGTCTTGACGAAATGCCGACTGTCCTCCTCGTCCTCAATGCCCCATGATATGAAGACATTCAGTTCCCACTGGCCGGTATCCACGAGCTGCCGAGGGGCAGGTGTATGGTGAAGCCTTTGTAGGTTACGGCTTGGGTCATTTCTGGTGTCCGCCTTTCGGTAGCTGTCCCTTCTTTTCGAGCTCGATCACACGATGATCGAGGGAGCCTAGTTGGCATCAAGCATAAAGGGCATCATATGCTGAGACCCATTGATAGGAGAGGGGAAAGGGTAAGGGTAGTGGTGCCGAAGCCGGGATTATATATGGGAGGGTTGCCGATGTCATTGATAAAAACTGCAATCCTCCCAATTCCCTTATCAACAGCGGCTCGGCTCATTTGTTTCTCTTTGTCTGTCTTTGTTGCTCTCATCACAGCTCTGTCGATAAAAGTAACACCCTAATAACACCTGGCAGAAGACCCCCCCCGGCATTTGTCGGCAGCTGAGGATAGCCTTTGGAGTCCTCTAGCGCATAGCCATTCACTCCCAGCGCTCTCCTCTCAGATCGACCCCCTGGCCTTGCCAAAACGAAATTTTATCAAAAGGGAACCCCTCGAAAAACTAATTCCCGTTGACCACCTTGCACTCGGTGGTAGGCCGGGCGAACCGGCGCTCATTTCAGGGAGCGTCCTGAGTGCTGACCGTTGAGCCAATGTGCAGGAGAAAGTCGCCGCGTGATCTGTCTCACGAGATCAGATCCTTTCCGAGTCACTGTCAGGAGGACATAGCTATCATGGTGAGAAGCACGTTGTCTCCTCACCCATCCTTTTCCCTGCAATATCCTAATGGCCATTCCAATCGAGGTGCCGGGATATCGTTGGACATACAGCAACACACCGGCTTGGGTGGGTGTCACACCAATGGTAGACAATTCCTCTCGGTACTCACGCAAGACCCTCAAGCTGACTGCCCACATGGCCCCAGGAGACCGTCGCTGGCGGCCAATCCGAACATGGCTCATGTCGGTATGCTGCCTGAGGTTCAGCCTTCTGAACACTGATTGTCACATTCGAGCGATCCGTGGAGGTTCCCCTTAGCCGTTCGAGCAGCCTGAGCGATTGGTGACCGATCAAATCGTTCTTGTTCAACAAGGCTACTGATCAAGCGTCTCGTGGTGCGGAAGCTTCCATCCCTCACGTACCGCCTCCCAGAGAACGAGTGGTCCAAGATTCGCGGATATAGGCACCCTTTATAGGTCGCCTGCATGCCATTAATAACGCCATAAAACGAGCGGGTAACTCGAAGCATCGGTCCTCACGGCGTTAAATCTTCTTCGCGGCTGAAACGCTTCAGAGGACGTAAGGAAGAATCCAGCATGATTGAAACGGCCAAATTCTGCCAAGCATGCATCGACAAGTTATTTCCGGGCACAGCGAAGACGGAGAAAGAGAAACAGTTCCTCACTGCCCACACCTTCGCACCTCGGCCGGCCTCTGACTATGGTCCCACCAACGAGGAAGGAACGTGCGAGAAATGCGGACAGCGCTCTGTTGTGACGTATTACCGACTTCCTGGATGAGGGAAGACCATGATCGTGAGAGTTCGTGACAAACGTGATTTAGCTCAATAATGTGAGAAGGTTTGACAAATCTTCGCTAGGTGCTAGCCTTGCTGATTCGTAGCGGGAATAGCAAAACATCACAAGGAGTGCCAGCGTGCCTTTCCTCATCGAAGTCTTTATCCTCGCCGCCATAATCGGAGTGCTGTACACCGTGTTCCAACTGGCCGGTCGCTGACAAGTTCGACGCTCACATAAAAAGACGATTGCAAGAACGGCCTCTATCTGGGTGGGTCACCTGTGGTCCCGTTTCGTTATCGCTGTGCCTTTTTCAAAGTCCATCACCATTCCCACGTCGGCACAAGCCTTTCTTGGCGTCTCGCGCTTCAGCCGCTAACGTTGCTAGTCTCGCATCGTCCGGCGCATACTTCCGATACCTCCAGCACCACCCAAGTGGTCTTGTATCTTCTTTGTTGATATCGGGTTCCTGCCATCTCTTTCCGAAGTTCAGAGGTTAGAAGCAGGGACCAAGTTAGAATCAGCCGTAAGTCTCTTAACCGTAGTTCGGTCTTGCGTAGTGGGGGATAAGGATTGAAAAGCACGAACCTTGGCCAGACAAGCTCGTGTAGGAGATCTTGCCGCCCATCTGTTCGATCAATTGCTTGGCCACGGCCAGACCATAGCCCATGGAAGACTCGACGCCTGGCGGCTGCGTGGTAAGCCGACCACCTTCTTGAAAGAGTTTGGCCTGATCCTCCTGGCTGAGGCCCGGTCCCTGACCCTGCACGTCACAGCGAACCGAGCCGTTCTCATCTCGCACCTGCACCTCGATTGGCATGCCTGGCGGCGAATACTTCACCGCATTCGAAAGCAAGTTGCCCAAGACGGCCGCGAAAATGACCCGGTCCGCACGGACCGGCAGGACGTTGCTCGACGCATTGTGAACCACCCGAATCCCCTTCTTATCTGCCTCCCGTTGATAATACTGGCAAACCCGTTGAACCAGCAGCGGCAGCTCCACTTTCTCGAGCCGGAGTGTCGGTTCGGGCGCGGACGGGGCGTTCATCACTAATTGACTGACCGTCCGATGCATCAAATTGGTCACATGCTGCAACCCCTCAAGCCACGTCTTTACCTGCTGATCGCCGTACGCGGCCAGCTGGTTTTGAATCAATTCGACCGTTCCGCCGGTGACGGTGAGATAGTTGTTGAGCATGTGGGCTGCAAACGTCACCGCCCGGGAATCCAACGCAGGCATGGCATCGAGTTCCGCAAGAGCCTCTTCAAGCTCCAGATGAGCCCTGGCTATTGCGGCAGCGGCCCGATCTCTCTCCTTGTCCATAGTCCCTCCTCTCGGTGTGGTACCGACCTTCATCTTCTTAATGATATGGTAAGGAGGCCGGTCAGAAAAAGCACTAGGCGGCAAGCTCTGTGATGATGTCAAACAGTTCCACCAGGGCGGCAATATCCCAGAGGATGGAAATCGTCGCTTCCTCGATGAACATGCTTTCACGTTTGGGCCCGTCACTGCTCATAATGTCTTCATATATTCTCGAACATATTTGCCGAGCTGTGCCTGTGCCTGCCCATTCATGACCAGCGTTTCAAGACCGAACTCTTGACCTCTTACCCAGCGCACAATAGCAGCCGACACTGAGACCGGTGTATTCGTGGGAAACATCAGGGTCAGAGAGCAGATGTCACCGCGCTCTAATGGGAGATCTCCAGAGAGGCGCCAGCCGGCGGGCGAGAGATTCCAGACCATGCCCTCTCCCTCTCCTAACCCATGCTCATACGTCACCGGACTGACGACAGGAAAGCGACGATAGGGACGCAGCACGAAGGGCATGGGATACCTCAACAGTGGGCAGATTCTAGGAGGAGCGGAACCGATCCGCAATAGGACTTTAGGAGGTGGAGGCGTGGCGGACACGCGCAAGGGCGGCTTAAGGGTCTTACCTAGTAGTCGAGAAAGGGTGACTCGCTACAATGGCACCATGCGGAAGAACGAGAGGAATGCCAGTCCTGATTTACTTCAGGCCTGCCAGCGGTTGGCCGAGACGGCAGAAACCTTTGTGAAGCGGGCGCCTCAGCAAAAGCGCCTTGAGGCGGAACGCTCAGCCCTCTTCGACGCCCTCTCTCATGCGCAGCTCGTGCTCTCCGTGACTCGATTGCCACAAGAGACCGATAAGAGATCATCGAAGCAACTGAAACCGCAACGGGAGAACAAAGGATGTGAGGAACAACTCAAGCAATATCAGGCTGCGTTAGCGAAGTCTCAGCACACGCTGGAACAGCTTGATTGGCTTATCCAACCAGTGGCGACCGCCCTGGATGATTTACAGGACAAGGCCAAACGAGCGCAGACGGTTGTGAAAACAGCCTTGAAGTCGCCTGCGCGCGTGATAGCTTTCAGGAAATCGCAGTAGAACACCCTCGGGGTTGAGAGCAGCTTAAACTGCCTAAGGCCCCAGACCCTATACTAAGCCTCCGGGGAGCCGATAAGCCCTAGTGGGCAGCAAAGCTAAGTCCCTTAACACCCCTGACAATTTCCGGCTTGTAGTATTTCCACCCAGAAATATTTGGCTTGTTGGGCGTCTGTCCAGGGAGTCAACTAGTATCGGGTTTAGAAATAGCTTGTTATACTTAGGTTGAAAGTTAGGTATGAAAAGTAGCTCAGCTGAAACATTGACCGCCGTCACTATGACAGAAAGAGCGGCTCCCTCATGACTTTACGCGACGAACTCAGGCAATTCATGGTCGCCTGCGAGGTAATGCTTGATCACAGTGTGAATCCAGACGAATTGCATCATATCGAACACGAGCTGCTTCAGTATTATCTCTTTAAGCTGACCCATAAGTTTCCCCAGTCACATCTTGGACCAATTAACTTGGGGAGAGAAGTAGGCGACTAGTATGAGGCCATGGATTCTCGAACCGTTCTTGGTGGGCGCTATTTTGGTACTATTGTTCATGGTGATATCGAAATGGAGGGAGTAGCCAGGATGACTTGGACTAAAGCTATAAGAGCCGGAACTGTCGAGCCGCACTAGGAAAGTTCGGCATAGTCTCTCTGTTAAACATTGTAAAACATCGGTAGATCCAAACAGTCAGCCGCCAAATATGCCCCGGCTACATTACCTCAGCCGGGCGAGAAGCAAACGAAGCCACAGCAAAAATGCTATGAACATCGTCAAGACTACCGATGGTTCAATAGTGATGGTCATTCAATATAACTATCACGGTCTAACTGAAACCCCAAGTCTGGTAAGACCTGTGGATAAGTAATTCCCCGTTCCCTGAAGTCAGGTAGGTAGAGACCGCAACTAACTCGTAGAAGTTACCTAGTTCGATTCGGAATGAGGGTCATGTTTCCAGTAGTAATAGGCGTCTGGTGCCTTGTCCCTCATTTTCCCAGCTATATCCAGGTGGTTCAAAGCTGCCTGAGTCCATTCTGGAGTGCAACTACTGTCCTCCAGAAACGGCCTTCCCACTCGTAGCTTGAAAGCTTTGTAGGGTGTGTTTTTCATATCGGGAAGTGTGAACATGTGGTCCTTCGTTTCATACTCATCGTCAGAATATTCACACCCAGGAAACTTCTCTTTCAAATAGGCTTCAATCGCAGGGATATTTTTCGCACGGCGTTCCTGGTCTTCTGATGTCGTCATGGCAAGGTTACCTCCTCATGTCTAAAAAGATACGCGACGGCAATCGTGTTTGACTGGTCTGCGAAAGAGTGAGGTAGCCTTCTATTCCCCGAACCCTATAGTAGGGGTGCTAAGCCTTACCCAAGCGCCAAACTATGAGAGTATTGTTGCATCAATTCATTACACCTAAGTCCCACGCAGACATGAACATTGCCGTTGCCGGGCGCCGCCCTAGATCTCAATTGCTCATGAATTATGGAAGCATCGTTAGAGGAGATACCGTAAGCCGTCGCATACACACGGCGTTGAGCCATTCGCTTACCCGGTTTCAATGGTTTGCCTTTGGGTAACAAGAGTTCCAAATTTGAGTCGTGAAATGCAAACCCAAGGAAGACCAGTTTGTCCGAGGTCTGTATATGTGAGCGAATGGCCTCTAGATCTGTTGACGCCATGTCCGTTACCTCGGTGAATGTCTTGATTTGCTTCGTTAGGTTTAGAAGGTCCTTTGGGTCTGGCTCGTGACCAAACGGAAACACATCATTGGCGTTTCTCCAAGGAATGGAGCCAACTGTTCCATAGGGATGATAGATCTCAATCCGCCGAAGTAATGCCCCAATATCGTTATCGTTCATCTTCGGGTAATAGTTCTGAATTGCGTGGTAAAGGTAATGCTCAACACAGCGATCATAGTTGAAAATGACGAGAACGATAGAATCTAGCCGCTTTGCGAGGTCACCGGGTTTACAGCCCTCGATTAGAAGTTTGAAAAACCCGTGAAACCAGGTGTTTTCACGAAGGCTAAACTCTGCTTTCCTACCATACTCACGGAGACCAACAAACACATCACTCTTGGCCTCTGCATCCAGGATCGTTCTAACAATTGCGAGTTTCCCACATAGTTCAATCTTTTCGTCCCCGCTCTGCGAATCGATGAACCTATCGATAGAGGTAGTCTGCCGAATGGCTCGGCATATGTGTTGAGCCGCGTTGCGAAACGGACTCATGTCGTTGGATAGGGATGACCGTTTCTTAGAACAATGGAAAGTGCGTCAAAGATCCTTGCATCGCCTTTTACAATTTGCCCCCGATTAACTTCAATGCTCAATGCACGGATAATCCAATCCATGAGATCAGAGCCGGTTGGTAGTTTAGCTTCCTGACTTGCGCCAGCTCCGATAATGAAGACAGTTTTCATGGTGAGCGTAAGGTATCTTAACCATACGGAAGCTATCAAGAAGACTCTGAACGCTGAAACCGTTCACCCGTCCACGTGGAAGTGGACCGGCTGGGTGAAGGATCAAGCCGCCTCTACGTCAGCATCATCTTCCTTGGTCGTCAACGCGTCGAACACCTTAGGGTACCGCAGACGTTCGAGACCCTCTTGCAAGAGCTTCATCGGTACCCGTTCTCGTCGATCATACACTTGCCCATGAATCCCCTGAGACGCATGACCTGTGATCATCATTCGAATCTTCTCAGGAACACCAATGTTGCTGAGACGGGTAATCCCTGTATGCCGAGTGCTGTATAGGGTCAACAGAGAATCGTTCAATCCTTTGGCCTTCTTGAGCCTAGCAAACCATTTGCCCATTGCATCACCTAAGGTCGGTTTCTTCCCTCTCTCCAGTTGTGGGAAAAGATGAACATGGCCTGCGTCTTTCATTTCTTTCACATACTGAAGAAGACCAAGCTCGATTAGAGCGGAGTGAATCGGAACCTTGCGGACACTGCTTTCCGTCTTGGTGGTCTGGTCCTTCCCATCGTGTTTGAAGTAGAGGCATGGAATACCCTCTTCCTCCAAGATGTCGGCTACGTTGAGCTGTGCAGGTTCTTTTCTTCGACACACTTGGAACAGCATGAGCAAACAGATCCAATACCGCTCAGGGTGTTCCTCCTTCTGTGCCTTGAATTCTTCAGAACCGAACGTCAGCATCAGCTCAGAGGGGGCTCCGGAAATTCGGACAGTGTGATAAGTGGTAGCCTGGCTTCACCGAACGCCACCGAGAGGGTGGCGAACCAAAGGAGCGAGGCGATGAAGAGAACGAGACGGAATCACGGGGCCACATTTAAGGCGCAGGTGGCCTTGGCGGCGGTCAAAGGCGACAAGACGCTGGCCGAATTGGCCGAGCAGTTTCGGGTCCATCCCACGCAGATCACCGAATGGAAGCAACAATTGCTGGCGCGGGCCGCGGACGTGTTTGGCGGGACCAAGCCGACGGCGGACACGCCGGATCTCAAGACCCTCCACGCCAAGATCGGACAACTGGCGCTGGAGAATGATTTTTTAGAAGGGGCGCTCATCAAGGCGGGATTGCTGAGCGCAAAGCGATGATCGACCGAACCCATGCCCTGCCAGTCGTGCGGCAATGCCAGCTCCTGAAGCTGGCCCGCTCGACCGCCTACTACCAGCCGACGCCGGTATCGGAGCGGATCTGGCGCTGATGCGGCGGATCGACGAACTGCATCTGGCACTATCCGTTTGCCGGCGCCCGAATGCTGCGCGATCTCTTGCGGCAGAGAGGGCCACGCGATTGGGCGGCGGCAGTGGCCACCCTGATGCGCCGCATGGGCATTGAGGCCCTGTATCGCAAGCCGCACACCAGCCAGCCGGCATCCGGCCCATCACGGTCTACCCCTATCTCCTCCGCGATCTGACGATCACGCGCCCCAATCATGTCTGGGCGGCGGATATTACCTATATTCCGATGGCGCGAGGCTTCGTGTATCTCTTCGCCGTCCTGGACTGGGCCAGTCGCCGGGTGTTGGCGTGGCGGCTGTCCAACACGCTGACGACCGACTTCTGTCTGGACGCGGTCCAGGAGGCCCTGGCCAGCTATGGCACCCCGGAGATCTTCAACACCGACCAAGGGTGCCAGTTCACCAGCCAGGAGTTCACAGGGCTCCTGAAAGACCACGGCATCCAGATCAGCATGGACGGGAAAGGCTGCTGGCGCGATAACGTGTTCGTGGAACGACTCTGGAAGAGCATCAAATACGAGGAGGTCTATCTGCACGCCTACGAGACCGTCAGCGCAGCCCACCAGGGCTTGGAGCGCTACCTGACGTTCTACAACCAGCAGCAGACCGCATCAGGCGCTTGACGGCCAGACGCCAGACCAGGTGTACTATGACAACCTGCCGACACGGCTCACCGCCGCGTAGGCAGAACACCGCGAGGCGCCACTTAAGGAAGGGAACATTCTGTCCAACCAACCGGGGCCACCTCACTCGTCATCTGTGAACTCTCGATAGTGCTCAGATCCTTCCCTTGCCTGTTTCTTGGTGAGAAGGAATCCTTTCACTGGATTGGAGTTCTCAGGGATGAAGTCCTGGCGTTCTGCCCATCGGAACACACCAGACAGGACGGCCAACCACTTCGATATCGTGGCCGGTTTGTTCTGCCGTTCGTCCCTCAGGTTCTCCTTGTACTTTCGACAGTCAGCCTTCTTGATGTGGTTGATCGGCTTATCTCCACCAATCACCTTCAGGAACGTACTGAACTCAGCGAGAGTCTGGTGCTGAGATCGTGGTGACCGTGGCGGGTTCTCTTTGTGGTACATCTTCACGACTTCTGAGAATAGCTTCGAAGGTTTAGCTACCAGGTTTGCTGAGGCTTCACTTTGCGTAGCACGAGGCAGACCGGAAGGTAAGTCCCTGTACGATCCTTCCCATCGCTCCATTTCAATCTGAGCGTAGTCCAGCTTCGCCCGTAGGAGTCGCCTACATAGTCGGCCAAATTCCATTGAGTCATGATCCAGTGGTGGTAGACCGGCAGCCTTTAATAACTCCTCTGCTTCCTTCTCAGTCCGTCGAAAGTCGTTCGACAGTAAGTCTCCGGCTGCATCTTCCATTTGATCGTGAAGGATCAAAAATGCTCCGTTCCTCTGATCATCGAAGATTGGACGTAGACTCGCACGAAAGTCTTCTGCTTGTTCAAGCTGAGAATCCAGCCAGCGAGCAACAAGGTTGTCGTAGTTCCTCTGTGGTCATAGAATGCCAATGCCTCTTGAGCGTGAAGAAGACGCGCTTGGCCTCGCTGTCCAACCGGTGAGCACGGCCGCGAGCCTCTTCTTTGTCTGTGGTCTTGAGGCTTCTCCAAACCTCTGAGCGTCCCTTGAAGAAACAGCGTAGAGCCTGGGGAATCCAGATCCGATGGTAGAACGATTTACGCTTTCTGGATAGGAAAACTGTAGACATGAAACCTCCTTGGGCTGTAGATGGCTACAGTTCTCTAAGAAGGCTGTCTGTGAATCGGCTGTGGTGGCCGATCAGAGGATGGTTGGTGCCGAAGCCGGGATTTGAACCCGGACACCCGTGAGGGCGCTAGAACCTGAATCTAGTGCGTCTGCCAGTTCCGCCACTTCGGCAATGCTCGGTCGCTGAAAATGTCCTCCGGCGGCGTTCTCAGTCGCTCATTCCCCTCAACGTACGGACAAATAGTACGCCTCTGGGCCTGAGCTCATTGCGGCCTTGCCGGAAAACATTTTGAGCAACCTCAAAGATTCCTCGGACCGCAAGAAACCGGATTATCCTGAATTCTCCTCACCCGCGTCAAGCCGAGAGCCGGCGCAACCGTTCACGCTGTGGGCCGAATGGCTGCATCAGGCCCGGCCCATTGCCCAGTAGTAGCTATCTCTCGTGGATCGCCGCTGACGATAATGCGTTCACGTACGAGTCCGGCCGCAGCCAGAAGTGAGGGCGCGACGATCCTCGGGGCCTCATCGACCATGAGGACCTCGAAGCGCACGCGGTTGAACAAAGGATCGCTCGCGACCCGTGTGGGTGTGGCAGCGACGAGTCGTCGATTCTGGATGAAGGCCTGGCGGTTTGGATTTTCTTCAGCCGCCAGTAACTCACGGACTTTTTTGGTTCCGCCCAATTTTGTGATGTGCTCCTTGAGTTCCTCAAACTCGGCCCGCTTCCCTCTGGGAACGGCCGCCTCCGGAGCAAGCTGCTGAATGCGGCCTGTGGCGACATCGATTTCTTTGTTCAGTTGGTCCATCTGACCTTGATACAGCGCGCAGTACTGGTTGAGGGATTCCGCATTTTTCCCGATCGCCTGCATCGTCAGACGTTGAAACAGGGGTAAGTTCTCGAATTCCTTGAGCGTCTTCCGTACATCGGCCATCCTCACTTGAAGATCCCGTAGTTGTGTGACGAGGCGCCATTCCAATAGGCGGACTTCGTCCAGATCTTTCTGTTTCGTTTCTTTCTGAGACAAAAAAGGCGCGATCTCTCGGAAGCGGTCGTACTTATGCTTCAAGGAGGCCTTGTCGCCTTGTGACTTGGCATAGAATTGATGCATTTGCGCTTCGAACCCCAGTTCCTGAAAATCGACGCCGCCGGCTTGCGAGATAATCGGCAGTTCATACCGTGTGATCCACGTGTTGTGGTTCAGTCCGCCGGCCTTCATGGTACGCCCCACGATCCCCACCATCTCATCGCACTCTTGATGGTCCGGACTGATCAGGAGGATGCGTTTGTTGGCGCGAATCAGTTCCATCGCCAGATTCCCGAGCTTCTGACGACGGACATGACCGGTCATCCGACCACACGGTTGTGAGGACAGATGACGCGGAGTGGAATGCTTCTGCCTCAACTTCCTGCATCTGCAACAGCGACGCCAACCGCTCGGTTGGCCCGAGGTGATACAGGTCCGGCTTCGCCAGCATGTCTCTCAGGCGGGAGGCCGAAGTGCTGACAAGGCCGGCGTGATCCGGAACAAGGGTCGCAGAGGGGACTTCGCGTCCGAGAGCATCGATCAGTTGGACCAGGAGGATGTTTCCTGTTTGCCGCAGGACAATTCCTTCTGTCGCATCTGTCTCGTCGACTGGAATAACGGATACCGGAAGGTCGACGGACAGTTGGACATCAGCTGGCACGATAAATTCGTACAGATGGAGCCCGCCGGTTACGTGCACCAGGCGACCTTGCGACGCCACGACAGGAGCATCCTGCCCTGTTTCAGTTAGACGGACTCGCTCCGCTTCAAGGCGGACGATCCAGAATTCGATGAGTTCTGCCGAAGTCATGAGGATGGATTTCACCTGCATCCCTAGATAAGGAATGGTCATGATAAAGCCCGCCGCGATGCCTGTCCACCACAGGACCGAGTGAGGTTGCCCTTGTCTTCACAACCAGATCTTGTCTAGAATGAGCGCCTTCTGTGGAGGGACCTGTGAAGGGCTTGAGGTTTGAGCGGATCGCCGATGGACGTCACTACAATGTGGTCTTCCACATCGGCAGTACGTATGTTCCGGTGAGCGACGACACGGTAGAAGAGCTCAAGGAACAAAGCCTCCTGCCCTCCGAACGATTTTTTGATCTCCTCATCGACCGCGTGGGCTATTCATCCTACCTGAAGGATCAGATCCGCAACGAACTGAAAGCGACGGGCGATCCCACCACGCAGATCACTGTTCTGCAGGGTGCGATCAGAGAACTGTAGAAACCTCTTTTCTGGGATCTTGTATTCTGGTTATTGATCCTACCGTTCCTTCTCTGCTTTCAAGAGCCCCCTCTTGAGCATTTCCCCTCGGCATATCTCCATCCTATGCTAGTTTTTTTCAGCGCGTCGTCCTCGGGCGCGCGGCAGAGATCGCCGAGGCCAGATCCCCCGTATGACGCCGATCGCCGCGCGTCCCGCCGAGGTGGATCCCCGCACGGTGCCTGGTCACTGGGAGGGCGACTTGCTTAAGGGTGCCCGCAATGGGTCGGCCATCGGCACTCTGGTGGAGCGGACCACCCGCCTGGTCATCCTGGCCAAGATGAACGGAACCGATGCCGCGAGTGCCCGCCAGGGCTTCACCAAGAAACTCCGGCATGTGCCCGCCCTGCTGCGCAAAACCCTGACGTACGATCGAGGCAAAGAGATGGCCGAGCATGAGCGCTTGGCGCGGCAACTCAAGATTCAGCTGTTCTTTGCCGATCCGTACAGCCCCTGGCAACGCGGCACCAATGAAAACACGAATGGCCTGCTCCGGCAGTACTTGCCGAAGGGCACCGATTTGTCGGGCTACACCCAACGGGAGTTGACCGCCATCGCCTCTCGGCTGAACACGCGCCCCCGCAACCCCCAAAAGAGCGGTGGGCGTTGGTCCTTCAACTGCGCGCGTTGAGTGAGCACCGCCCTTGATCAAGAAATCTCAAGGACCCTGGTGCGCACTCGGCGAGCACAGAAGGACCACGCCCGACGCGCTCAATCCCCGACCTGCCCTTCCTGGAACAGTTGGTTCATAATCTGATTCTTTTTTTCTGGATCGCGATAGTACTTCAGCGCCTTGGTGTAGTTTTCCATCGAGCTCTGGCGCTTGCCACGCAAGGCATAGATTTCAGCAATGCCGTGATAGGCCCGCGCATCTTCCTCATTGCACTTGAGCGCCCGGCTGAAGATATCCGACGCCTCTTGCAGCCGATGCTTGCCTAATGCAAGCCAACCGAGGGCAGAATGGGCATCGCCAAAGTCCGGATCGGCGTTGAGCGCGTCTTGATAGCTCCTTTGGGCCAGATCCAAGCGCCCGCGCATTTCGTAGAGTCCTCCCAGCGCGAAATGGACTTCGGCGTCCTGTGGATTCAGTTTCAAGGCAGTCTTGTAGGATTGCAGCGCCGGTTCCATCTTCCCCTGTTCTGCGAGCGCACAGGCGAGATTGGAGTGTGCTGCTGAATCATTGGGGGTGAGCTTGATCACCTCCCGGTATTCTTTGATCGCCATCTCCAGCCGCCCTTGGTCTTGATACGCGACTCCCAGATTCATTCGTGCCGGCGCAAAGTCCGGCGTGAGTCGGACGGCGTCACGATACTCCTTGATCGCCATTTCAAGATGGCCAGCGCGTTCGTGAATCTGAGCCAGAAAGTAATGCGGATAGGCAGATTGCGGGAGCAACCGAGCGGCTTCTACGTATGGTCTCATCGATTGCTCTGATTGACCCGATTGCGCCAGAAACATCCCCTTGATCAAATGCGCGTAACCGCACTCCATGTGCCTGCTGAGCACATCGTTCACCCACTCCTCCACCACCGCGATGTCTTGCTCGGCTTCGAGGCAGAGCGTATGGGCTTTCCAGGCATCCGCAAACCGACCCTGCAAGAGATACACGATGTTTCGTGCGAAGAGAGGACGTGGATCTTTTGCACCGTCCGGATCTCGGCTCCAGGCCATTGACTCGGCAAACAGGGTGTCCCATGCTCCGGCCACGATGGCCGCTTCACATTGTTGCTGAAGGGTGCTCATGAGCGATGTGAGGATCTTATCGAGTCAGCGCGTCTTCAACATCAGGCGGCGTCGCCTGTATACCTTCGCCAAGGAAGGGAAATTTCTTGGCTAGCTGCTGTTTCATCTGCCAGGCAACCGTTCTGTACGACCAATGGCCTTTCACACCGGACCGGAGTTTGGCGATATACTCCGCCTCGGCATAGTCCATCTTGAACAAACAGCGCACCTTGAAGCCGAATGGAATGGCATAGAGCGAGGCTTCTTGGTCTTTTTTCTTGAGCAGCTCGATGTCGTTGCGCACGGCATCCATCGCTTGCCGATACTCCTGATCCAACCCCGCTCCGATGAGCGGCGGCGGGACATCATAGCCGTGAAGAGTCGTGAAGTTCTGCTGCACTTGCTGGCACCGCCGATGGCGGTGCATATCACGCCATGCTCCGATGTCCATCAGGATGTCGAAGTTAAATGCATAGCCGCTGCGGAACTCTTTGATAAGTTCATCGTAAGGCCCGCGCTGTCTCGTGGCCACTTCGATGGTCGCGTGCTTCTCCTTCTCAGACCACTCTTTCACGACCTCGAGGATCTTCCGGTACGGGGCCTGTGACACGCGATAGAGGAGCGTCGTGACGATTTCGTCGAGCGGATGATGCGGATCAATCAGCTCGACCGATTCCACGGCATCCCACGTATCAGGCTGATCCAACCCTGTGCCACGCAATGCTTCTTTCGCATGGCGAGCCAAATCGGAGTAGACCGATTCCTGATAGGCATTCGTCTTTGCATGCCGTGCCAGTGTCGGCGCCAGAGGGTCGTTCAACCCTGAGGTCTGACCGCAGAGTTCGCTCCACAGATTCACCGGCGGACGTTGGCACGCGTCTTTCAAATCCTCGCCGATCGCCCGCAATTCTGGAAGCTGCGACGACAACAGGCGCGTCATCTGTTTTTCCAACGTCCGGATACTGACGACTTGTCCGACATTGGTCTTGGCTGCAAGAGGAAGCAGGTAGCGGGTGACATCAAAGGCGCGTGCCGCGATCGTTCGCTGATAATCGGCCTGTTTCATGGACTCCGGACATGGGTCCCGTTCAGACAAATATGCGATCAAAGGATCATGCAGCAATCGATAAATTTCAGACAGACTGCGGAGAATCCCTTCATAGACCGCCTCGGTTTCGCTCCCTCGGATCTGGCCCGGCACAAACCACCGGCTCGAGGAAAAATTCTGATAGCGGCTCGATTTCGCCTGACCGTCCCAGAGCGACTCGTCCTCCAGGCGGATGGCGGCGAGTTCCGAAATCTCTTCAAAACAGATGATGACGTGGCCGAGGTCGGCGATCGACCCATGACCATAATCGAAATAAAACTGCTCCCAGAACTTTTCCGAGGAGTGTCCATGCACCCACCGGATGCTTTGTTCGATGGAGTCCGGCGATCGGCTGTAGCGCGCCAGTGCATACGCAGATTTCTCCGGCGGCATGGGAGCGATGGCCACGACCCGGCGACCTGATTGATCCTGACTCATAGAACGTCTTTCATGTCGTATTGAACCGTAGGCCGCGCACTATACCTCTCACGTCAGTATGGCGCAAGCTCAGGTCCGTTGACTTGCCGCAGAAACCGCCGCTATAGTCCGCGGAACTTTTGAAGAGTGAAAGGTAAATGGTGAGGGGTAAGGGGTTTTAAGGCATGATCAAGGGCATCAAAGGCGTTAAGGATCTGTTGCCGGAAGAGACGCCCCGGTGGCGCCTCATCGAAGAGGCTGCCAGGCGGTGGGCGGGCCGCTATGGATTTCATGAAATTCGCATTCCGATCTTTGAAGTGACGACTTTGTTTGCGCGGAGCATCGGCGCATCGACCGATATTGTTGAGAAGGAAATGTATACGTTCCAGGACCGAGACGGCACCTCGCTGACCCTTCGCCCTGAAGGGACCGCCGGGACAGTCCGAGCCTATATCGAACATAATCGTGCCGCGATCCCCGTTCCTCAGAGGTATTTCTATTTCGGGCCCATGTTTCGTCACGAACGACCCCAAGCAGGCCGCCTGCGGCAATTTCATCAGTTTGGAGTCGAGTCGCTTGGTGTGGCCGATCCCCGAGCCGATGTCGAGGTTATGGCGCTCCTGTGGCGAATCCTGTCTAACCTCGATCTACCTGGTCTCACCTTGGAGATCAACAACCTCGGCTACACCGCTGATCGAGACACCTATCGGCCTCAACTCGTGAGTTACCTCAAGCAGCATGAATCCGGCCTTTGCGCCAATTGCCGACATCGCATCGAGGCCAATCCTCTGCGGGTCCTCGACTGCAAAGTCCCGGAATGCCGCTTAATTACGGAACCGGCTCCTCGCCTCGCCGACTCGCTCTCCGAAGAAGCCCGTTCCTATTTCGCCAAGGTCCTAGCCGGTCTCGATCTCGTTAAGATTCCGTACTCGTTGAACCATCGGCTCGTTCGAGGTCTTGATTACTATAATCTTACTACCTTCGAAGTCACTGCGACCAACTTGGGCGCTCAGAATGCTGTAGGAGCCGGTGGACGCTACGACGGGTTGGTTGAAACTCTCGGAGGGCCGCCCACCCCGGCGGTTGGTTTTGCTCTCGGCCTCGAAAGAATGTCGATGTTGCTGCCGGAGTCCGCAGCAGAAAAAGCACCGGAGGATGTGGTGGTCTATGTCGCCGGCTTCGGTGGTCACGGTGTTGTGGCTGGCCTCACGGCCCTTGAAGAGCTTCGTCTTGCTGGACTCCAAGCAGTCTCCGATTTTCGGTCTGCAACCCTGAAGGGTCACCTACGACAAGCTGATCGTCTTGGGTGTCGGTTCACTCTCATCATCGGCGATGACGAAGTGGCGAAAGGGTCAGCCGTTCTTCGCGATATGGAGACTAAAGTACAGCATGATGTAAGTCTCCCGTCGTTGATTCCTCAGATTCACGCTCTCCTTACCGGCTCCTGAATCGCACTTTTTCAGGTTGACTTTCTCCTAAAAACCACTTAACCTCCAGGATGACATGGATTATATAACTATATAAAATTAATCGTAAATTCCTGTGGATTCAAAGAAGATAGGTTTTCTCCTGGCTCTTCCCCCATCACACAGCAGTGCCGAGGCCGTTCATGGCCTTGCGCGCGCGGCCATTGATGCCGGGCATGAGGTTTATCTGTATCTTATCGATGAAGGCGTGAAGAACATTCACACCGACCAGTACCGTGGTCTGGCGCAAGCGGGAGCCCGCGTGTTTGCCTGTGCCTATGGGTGTCAACAGCATCACGTTCAAACGGCAACTATGGATCCGACGATGTCACTCTGCGGCCTCGTCGTGCTGTCTGGAATTATCGATGCCTGCGATCCGTTTTTGTCGTTTACCTGATCATCTTTTTCATGGCAAAAAACATCGCCGTGGTCATTCAAGAAGATCCTCGAAAGACCCATAGGCCTGTCGAGGCTCTCCGCATTGCTCTTGGCCTTGTATCGGGATCTCACGTGACAACTGTTGTTCTCCTCGGTGAGGCTGTCCGTCTCCTGGGGGATGATACCGACGACATCATCGACGTCGATATCCTCGAAAAGTATCTTCCTACGATTGAACAGCTCGAAATCCCTTTTATTCTCCAAGACACGCCTGATCGAATACCAGTTCGGAATGAGCCCTCTATAAGACGAGAAGACGACGAAACGATCAGGTCCTTTATCCGATCCATGGATTGCGCACTCGTGTTCTGATTCGGGAGTTTCTTTTATGCCATCGGTCGTCTACGTTGTCCGTTCTCCGCTTCATACCCTATCGCATGCACTCTTCTCTGGGGATAGTTCCGCAATGGTACTCTCTCTGGAAGATCCCGTTCTTCCAGGAAAAGTATTGTGTGTGACGAATAACAGCCGATTAACAGAAGGGGAGCGGTTATCCTACGAACAGGTGCTGGCAATAGTCCTTGAGAGCAAGAAGGTTATGACTCTATGACTCCGAAGTTTTTCTTTAAAGAAAATTCGTAGTCGTGGGAGTAAGAGTAGGAAAGTGAATAAGGAGTATAAGTACAAGGCTATTGTTTTTACTGATTAAACATTGGTGTCCAAGGAAGGATAACACTGTGGGCGAGTTCTTTATGGAAGTGTGGGAACCTGTGAAGAGTTTGTGAAGGGTAGGAGTACGCTGACAAGGGGTAGTTTCATAACGCTCGACATGACACGGTACGGCATGGTATTCACCGTCGCTTTCTGTCAAAAATTTGGACCACATGGGATGATGGTTATCCACAGGTGTGAGTAATCCTGTGTATAGGGATTTCGACACGTAATGAGTATTGATACCGTTTGGCAGGAAGCGCTGCAGTACATCCAAGGGAAGGTCCCGAAGCAGGTGTATGACACGTGGTTCATACCGGTTCATCTGGATCGGATTGAAAACTCGACGGCGCACATCGGGGTCCCGAATAAATTCTTTGGAGAATGGTTGGATACTCATTATGGGCCCTTGCTGGCAGAAGCTATGGCTACAGCTCGTGGTGGAGGGCTGATGGCGGTCGCATTTACCGTCCGTCAGAGGGGAGCTGCGCAGCAGGGCGAACCCCAAGCCGTCGTAAATGGGCCTCGGAGCGCAACGCAGCCCAAGTCTCGGCGAGGAATCCAGCTGAACCCAAAATATACATTCAAGAACTTTGTCGTCGGCGCCGGGAATCAATTCGCCCATGCGGCCTGCATGGCAGTGGCGGAGCAGCCTGGGCAGACGTATAACCCGCTCTTTATTTACGGTGGTGTGGGACTGGGGAAGACGCACCTATTAAACGCCATAGGGAATCATGTGGCTGACAAGAGCGATCTGCGCATCGCGTATCTGACCACGGAACAATTTACCAATGAGGTGATCAACTCCATTCGCTATGACAAGATGATGGATCTGAGGAAGCGCTATCGACACATCGATATGCTCATGATCGACGATATTCAGTTTCTGGTTGGAAAAGAACGGACGCAAGAGGAGTTCTTTCACACATTCAATGCCTTGTACGAGGGGCATAAACAGATTGTTCTCTCAAGCGATCGTTTTCCCAAAGACATGCCGGATATCGAAGAGCGTCTACGATCTCGCTTCGAGTGGGGGCTCATTGCGGACTTGCAGCCGCCTGACGTGGAGACCCGCATCGCCATCCTGAGAAAAAAATCAGAGGATGAGGGGGTCACACTACCGGAAGACGTCATCCAGTTTCTGTCAGTCACCATGAAGAGCAATGTCCGCGAACTGGAAGGTAGTCTGGTTCGACTAGGCGCGTACGCGTCGTTGACTGGGCAAGTGATCACCCTCGATCTTGCCAAAAATGTTCTCCGTGATCTCATCGGGGACAAGAAAAAGATCGTGGCGATGGATGATATTCAAGAGGCGGTCTGCGCGCAGTTCCACGTGAAGATGACGGAGCTGAAATCTCGACGCCGGAGCAAGACGCTCGTGCATCCTCGACAGATCGCCATGTATCTCTGTCGCGAGCTGACCGACGCGTCGTACCCTGAAATCGGGCGCCAATTCGGCGGCAAGGACCATACAACCATCATTCACGCCTGTCGTCAGGTCACGAAGGCCAAGGAGACCGACCAGGCGTTGCAGACGACGATCGACACATTGAAAGAGCACATTCTTCGAAGCTAAAAGCGAGGTCTGGAGAGTTCTCCATGAAAATACGTATTGGGCGAGATGAATTGTTGACAGGGCTCCAGCGGGTCCAAGGTGTCGTGGAGAAACGGAACACGATGCCGATTCTGTCGAACATGTTGTTGGAAGCCAAGCAGGATGGGGTGGAGATCGTGGCAACGGACCTTGAGATCGGCATGCGAGGTCTCTACAAAGCGGCCGTTCTTTCGACCGGCGGTGTCACCATCTCAGCTCGAAAGCTGTTCGAAATCGTCAAAGAGTTACCCCCCGGCGACATTGAACTGACGGCGACCGACAACAACTGGACGACCATCCAGACCGGGAAGAGCCAATTCAAGGTCGTCGGCCTCCCCAGCAGCGAATATCCCGCGCTGCCGACGATCGAGCGCGAGGGATTGACACCACTCTCGGGAGAGGGACTTCTGGAATTGATCCGGAAGACACTCTTTGCCGCCGGTGATAACGATGCTCGGTATATCTTGAACGGCCTCCTCGTCACCCTCGTCGCGACCGACCACAAAACCTCCCTGAGATTAGTCGGCACGGATGGTCATCGTTTGGCGGTGGCGGAACAGGAAGTCGGCAACGCCGTCAACAAGAGTGCGCCACTGGAGATGAAAGCGATCATACCGAAGAAGGCTGCGCACGAAATCCGCCGTCTGTTGGAAGAGGGCGGAGACGCCGAACCGCTCATCGGTTTCTCGAAGAATCTCATGATTTTCCGCAAAAGCGGGTTGCTGCTGACGTCGCGGTTGATGGAAGGCAACTACCCCAACTACCAACAGGTCATTCCAAAGGAAAGCGGCAAGAAGATCAGCGTGAATCGAAGTGAATTGGAGAGCGCGCTACGTCGAGTGTCGGTGCTGGCCAAGGACAAAGCCAGCGCGGTAAAAATTTCGTTCGCCTCCGACCGGATGACGTTGTTTTCCAGCAGTCCGGACTATGGGGAAGCCACGGAAGAATTGCCTGCGCAGTATGAGGGAGAGAGCATGAACACCGGATTCAATGCCCGGTATCTTCTGGATGTCTTCAGTGTGATGGATGGGGAAACCATCTCGCTTCAGATGGAAACCCCGCTCAGTCCCTGTCTGATTCAGGAGCCGGAAAGCCCGGGGTTCAAGTGTGTGGTCATGCCCATTAAGGTTTAGCGGGATGCTGAAAAAGTTCGCCGAGCTTCCCAGGAGCAAACCATGCGAGGCTCGCTTCTCAACGGACTGTTAGGAAACGGATGACCACAGACGACTCTTTCCAACCCAAATCAGACAGCTACAGCGCCGATCAGATCAAGGTCCTCGAAGGTCTCGATGCCGTGCGAAAGCGCCCGGCGATGTATATCGGGAGCACCGGCGTCGACGGACTCCACCATCTCGTCTATGAAGTCGTCGACAACAGTGTCGATGAACATATGGCGGGGTTCGGTGAGGCCATCGAGGTCACGATCCACATCGATGGGAGTGTGACGGTCATCGACAACGGGCGTGGCATTCCCACCGGCATGCACCCCACGCAAAAGAAGTCGGCCGCCGAGGTGGCGCTGACGGTCCTTCATGCAGGCGGCAAGTTCGAGCAGGGAGCCTATACGGTCTCCGGCGGCTTACACGGAGTCGGTATCTCCGTCGTGAACGCCTTGTCGGAGTGGCTTGAGCTGGAGATCTGGCAGGATGGCCAAGTGTTCGAACAGCGATATGAACGGGGGAAGCCCAGTGCGCCCCTCAATGCGACCGGCAAGACCAAACGCCGAGGGACCAAGGTTCGGTTCAAACCGGACAGCCAAGTCTTTGAGACGCTGGAGTTCAGCTTCGACGTGTTGGCCCAGCGGCTCCGCGAACTCGCCTTTTTAAACAAAGGCCTGGCTATTACCCTGAGAGACGAGCGGAAAGAACCGGCGAAAGATCAAGTGTTCTTGTATAAGGGGGGCATCGTGTCCTTCGTCGAGCATCTCAACGAAGCCAAAACGCCCCTGCACAAGCCGATCTACGTCAAGGTCGAGAAACCAGAAATGGTTCTGGAAGTCGCGCTCCAGTACAACGACAGCTACGTGGAGAACCTGTTCTCCTTCGCGAATAATATCAACACCAAGGAGGGCGGTACGCATTTGGTCGGATTCAAGGCGGCGCTCACCAGGACGATCAACAATTACGCCAATGCGAACGATCTCCTCAAGAAAGAAACCGAATCGCTGACCGGAGACGATGTGCGTGAGGGTCTGACGGCGGTGGTCAGCGTCAAGGTACGCAATCCGCAGTTCGAGGGCCAGACGAAAGCCAAGCTCGGAAACAGTGAAGTGAAAGGCGTGGTCGAGGCCGCCGTCAACGAGGCCTTGGGCAATTATTTCGAGGAAAATCCTCCGGTCGCCCGAAAGATCATCGGCAAGGCCGTCGACGCGGCTCGCGCGCGTGAAGCGGCTCGTAAGGCCAAGGACCTGATCCGGCGTAAGAGCGCGCTCGACGGCGGCTCGCTTCCCGGGAAGTTGGCGGATTGTTCGGAAAAAGATCCGGCCTTGAGCGAACTCTACCTCGTTGAGGGTGATTCAGCCGGCGGGTCCGCGAAGCAAGGACGTGACCGCAAGTTCCAAGCGATCCTGCCCCTGAAAGGGAAGATCCTGAACGTCGAGAAGGCGCGCTTCGACAAGATGCTCTCGAGCGATGAGATCAGGACGCTCATCATGGCGCTGGGAACCGGGATCGGCCGCAAGCGCGAAGAGAGCGACAAGTCGGAAAAAGATGCGTTCGATATCGCGAAGGCCCGCTATCACAAGATCATTCTGATGACCGATGCCGATGTGGACGGCAGCCACATACGGACCTTGCTGTTGACGTTCTTTTTCCGGCAAATGCCCGAGCTGATCGAACGGGGGTATATCTATATCGCGCAGCCGCCGCTGTTCAAAGTCAAGAAGGGCAAGGCTGAGCGGTATCTCAAAGACGAAGGGTTGTTGAACGAGTACTTGGCCGACTTGGCGGTCGAAGATGTCGAACTGTACATGGAAGGGGCGCAAGGATATGTAACCGGGCGTCGGCTGTTGCCGATTCTGAAGAAAATGATTGCGTTCGAAACATTGCTCGCCCGGCTGAATAAAAAGCAGCACGAAGCCGCCATGCTGCGGGCCTTTGTCGATGAACCAGGGCTCGACCGCGACCTCCTGAAACATCGAGCCGCACTCCAACAATCGGTGGCGAACGTCAAGAAGACCCTGGCCGTGGTGTTCCCCACGTTGACGCCCGCCTTCGAGATTCTCGATGATGAAGAACATCAATCAAATAAGGTGGTTTGCCGACTTCAGGCCAATGGTGTCGCTCATGAGCTGTGTGTGACACACGAACTCGTCGGTTCCGCGGATTTCCGTGAACTCCAGAAACTGACTCCATCCGCCATCGGGCTAGGTCGCCCCCCATACAAACTCAAAGAGAAAGGCCAAGAGAGCCACTATCCGGCGACCGATGAACTGGTGAAGGCCATCTTAGATATGGGGAAGCAGGGGTTGAGCATTCAACGCTACAAAGGCTTGGGGGAAATGAACCCAGGGCAACTTTGGGAAACCACTATGAATCCCGAAATGCGAACGCTCTTGAGAGTGACGCTTGAAGACCTCACCGGCGTCGACGAGATCTTTACGATCTTGATGGGCGATGAGGTCGAACCGCGCCGGAATTTCATTCAAACCCATGCGTTGGAAGTGCGGAACTTGGATGTGTAGGTAGAGGAGCAGCTTTTATTTAGTACTCCGCATTGGGCTTGTCGGATGCTCAAAATGGTCATCCGGCAAGGCCGCAGTCAAGAAAAGACCGGAGGCGTACCCTCTGGGGTACGTTGAGGATCTTTTCGAGCCGAGAACGAAGCCGGTGATCATTTTGAGCATCCGAGGACAGAATGCCTCCTGATGAGCGGCTAGGTCACATCGCAATTGAAGACGAGATGAAATCGTCGTACCTCGATTACGCGATGAGCGTGATCGTGGGACGAGCGCTGCCCGACGTCCGGGATGGGCTCAAACCGGTCCATCGCCGCATCTTGTTCGGCATGAATGAAATGGGCCTCGCCTCGAATCGGGCGTACCGCAAGTCGGCCAAGATCGTCGGCGAAATCATGGGCAACTATCACCCCCACGGTGATACGGCCATTTACGACACGCTTGTACGGATGGCGCAGGATTTCAACATGCGCTACCCGCTGGTCGACGGCCAGGGAAATTATGGGTCGATGGACGGCGATTCGCCGGCAGCCATGCGCTATACCGAAGCGCGCATGACCACACTCGCGGAAGAAATGCTGGCCGACATCGACAAGGAAACCGTTGATTTCGGCCCCAACTACGACGAGTCGAGACAGGAACCGTTGGTCCTGCCCACCAGAGTGCCGAATCTCCTCATCAACGGAGCAGGTGGGATTGCCGTAGGCTATGCCACGAATATCCCCACCCATAACATCGCCGAAGTCATCGATGGCTTACTGTTGTTCCTCGAGAATCCGGATGTCACGATCGCCCAGTTGATGAAAACCATCCCAGGTCCTGATTTTCCCACGGCCGGGTTCATCTACGGCATGAGCGGAATCAAGGAAGCCTATGAGACAGGACGCGGCCTACTTAAGTTACGGGCTAAAGTGGTCGTGGAAACCGATGGGCGCACCGAGCGTGAACGGCTCATCGTCACCGAGGTTCCCTACCAAGTCAACAAGGCGAAATTGATCGAGAAAATCGCCGAGCTGATTCAGGATGACCGGCTGAAAGGCATCTCCGATTTGCGGGATGAGTCATCGGATCGCGAAGGAGTGCGGGTGGTCATTGAGCTGAAACGAAACGAAATCCCGTTGGTGGTCTTGAACAATCTGTATAAGCACACCCAACTCGAGACCACGTTCGGGGTCATCATGCTGGCACTGGTGAACAATCGCCCGGAAGTCCTGAATCTCAAGCAGATCCTCCATTACTTTCTCGAACACCGACGTGAAGTCGTCGTCCGTCGGACCGCCTACGAGCTGCGCAAGGCTGAGCAGCGGGCGCATATTCTCGAAGGGCTCAAGATCGCGCTAGACAACCTCGATGCCGTCATCACGCTCATACGCCGATCGCAATCTCCCGACGAAGCGCGCGCCGGCTTGGTGCGACAGTTCGGCCTGACCGAAATTCAAGCCACGGCGATCCTTGACATGCGGCTTCAGCGTTTGACACAGCTCGAGCGGACCAAACTCGTCGAAGAATATCAGGACGTGCTGAAGCAGATCGAATATCTGAAGTCCGTGCTCGCGAGTGAGGGGCTTGTCCGGACCATCATTAAAGACGAGTTGACCGAAGTGCGTGAAGCCTACAAGGACGAGCGGCGGACACAGATCCTCAAAGAGGAAGCCGAAATCAGCCTGGAAGATCTGATCGCAGCAGAGGAAGTGATCGTGACCATCTCCCATGCCGGATACATCAAACGAAATGCCGTGTCCCTCTATCGCGCTCAGCGACGAGGAGGAAAAGGCAAGATCGGGATGGGTATCAAGGAAGAAGATTTTGTCGTGAATCTCTTTACCGCCTCCACCCATGATTCACTCCTGTTTTTCACGGATGCCGGGAAAGTGTATTGGCTGAAGGTCCACGAGATTCCGGAAGCCAGCCGAGCCGCCAAGGGCAAAGCCCTCGTCAATCTGCTCGCCTTGTCGGGCACTGAAAAAGTGACGGCCATCTTGCCGGTGAAAGAATTCCGGGATGATCGGTATATCGTGATGGGCACTAAAAAGGGCGTCATCAAGAAGACGGAATTGTCCGCGTTCAGCAATCCACGGCAAGGCGGGATCATCGCGTTGGGACTCGAGGGTGGCGACAAGCTGATCGGAGTCCAACTGACCGATGGACAGCGGGAGATTCTACTCGGGACCAGACAGGGTATTACCATTCGTTTTAAGGAAGAGGAAGTGCGGTCGATGGGTCGGATGGCCTATGGTGTGAAAGGGATCACGCTCGAAGAGGGGAACGAAGTCATCGGCATGGAAACCATCACCCCCGACTCCACGACCTCAATTTTGACCGTCACGGAAGGCGGCTACGGCAAACGGACGACCGTGGGCGAATATCGCGTTCAGGGCCGAGGCGGCAAGGGTATTATCAGCGTCAAGACGACGGAGCGAAACGGCTTGGCTGTCGGATTCCTGCAAGTACGAGACGGCGACGAGATCATGTTGATCGCAGCCCAGGGCAAAGTGCTTCGTTGCAAAGTCGACGATATCCGCGAGATAGGCCGGAATACCCAAGGCGTTCGTATCCTTGATCTCGACGAGGAGGGAGACCGAGTCGTGGGTGTCGCGCGACTGGCCGAGGCCGTCGAACGAGAGGAACCGGCTTCGGAAGACGCGCCAGAGACCTAATCTGACGGGCCACACAGCGGGTCAATGCACGAGCAGGTATCCTCTCCCATGCCTTCCCTCGGTCCCAAGACCAAGAAGCCGCTCGATATCGTCGTCAAATTCGCGCTGGCCGTCTTTGCGGGATCCTTCGCGCTGATTTGGGGAGGCATGTATCTCAGCCGTCCCGATCGATCGATTCCTCCCTACACCGTCGGCTCTCAATCCGGCCATGTCGTCGCGGCACATGTCCCTCGCGGAACAACCGATGAGGAGATTGAATCGCTGGTGAAGCGTTTTCGAAAGGTCGGCCACCAAACACACGATTTTGCTCGGATGAAGATCTATCCCACCACTCCGGGCGATCCCGGTGGTCCGTACAGACAGATCATGATTTACGTGTTCGACGACCACGGGTGGACCGACCCGGAAACGTTAGCAAAGTTTCTGGAGGGAGACGCAACAGCGATCCAGGACTATGAAAGATTTATGCGAGGATATTATCGATTGCAGGATCAAGAAGAAGAAGGAGGTCTTGGGTCTATTCCTAAGAATGGCCACGCCTCCGACGAGACTCGGGTCCTCTTCAAGGGACGCGTGACGGATCCTTTACCGGTGGGGGCGGAGCCTGAACAAGGTAAGCCGATATCACCTTTCTAAAGTGCTCACGGAGCCCGGGATCTTGAATGACGGCGGTATGCGAGAACACCTCATCGGAAGATTCCCCTGGCTGAGGTGATCCGAGATCGGTGGCGAGACTGACGGGAGAAGTCTCCGTGTCACCGGGAATCTCTCCGACACGAAAAGCAATGTCTGTCACGAAGTCCGTACCCGATTCTGCCTGCAGCTTAGCCAAGAGCGCCGGTTTGAGGAACGTCAGCTGTTGCAGCCAGATGGAATTTCTGACGATCAGGTAGAGCTTTTTGAAGCGAATCTGGGCCGGCCAGGTGTGGGAACCCATGGGCTCGCCCACGATATCGCGCCAGCGATGCTGCAAGCGAAGTTCCAGCAGTCTCGATTCGAGACCAAGCCGCTTGGAGAGGCCGGACAGAATAGCGCAGCATGGGTCGAGCGAGCCGGTTTTGGTCATGGCAGGATCATAGCAAAAGCAAGTATAAAAGTGTCAAAGTTTGAAAGTAGTGAGAAGAGCGGAGACATGAAACTTGACAACTTTCTAACTTGCAACATGTCAACGGGTTGACGATGACGCGCGCCGTAAATGAGAAAACAGAACAAGTCGTGGCTACCAATCGGAAGGCCTACCACGATTACTTTATCGAAGAGAAGTTCGAAGCCGGGATTGTCCTCAAGGGGACCGAGGTGAAATCGCTTCGGGATAGGCGAGTGAACTTACAAGACAGTTATGCGAGCGTCAAAGAGGGCGAAGTCTTTCTTCACCACTGCCACATCAGTCCCTATAGTCACGGCAACATCATGAACCATGATCCGATCAGGACCCGCAAATTGCTCCTTCATCGAAAGGAGATCAACAAGCTCCTCGGGAAAACCCAGCAAAAAGGTCTCACGCTGATCCCGCTCCGCATCTATTTTTCGGCGCGAGGTCAAGCCAAGGTCGAACTGGGATTAGCCAAGGGGAAGAAGCAGCATGATCGCCGAGAATCCATCAAAGCGCGAGAAGCCGGCCGGGAAGTCGAACGAGCAATCAAAGAACGGAAGTAGGGTGGAATCTCCCTCTTCGTACAATGTGCGTTGACGATCGAGGAGCCCCTCCGCATCCACCTCTATGAATGAGGCTCATTCCACAAGTAAATCGCGCCGTGTTGCCATCCATGGGCAGCGAGTGCCATGCGCGGCGCGATTTACTTGTGTCAGTGGGCGTGGGTTCCTTTTATCCTATCCGAAGAACCCCGTCTCATCTTCGAGAGAGGAGACCGTACTATTTACTTTTCACCGTCAAGGAACACCGCCTTATACATCATTCCAAAAACAGCGGTCAGCGCGAGCAATGCGAAAAATATGGTCATCATTAGTCTTCACCCCCTTTCACTCAATAAAAAGTATACTGCTCGAACATGAATGGTTGATGATGAGATCGTGAAGAAATCTTCATAGTTCAGTGATCTGGTTACGCATCGTATTGATCTGTTCGTCAAGCCCTCTCAGATCGAACTCCGCTGCCCTCGACTACGCCGATCTCTCTATGTCATCGATCGAGACGGGGCCCCGTTACTGCCGGCGAGCTGCAACATTGCGTACAACACTCCGAATATGGCGACCAATAGGAATACTTCAATGAAGGAAATCATATTCCCCCTTTCGCTTTTCTACCTATAGATATACGCCTCCAAGATGAAGCCTCTATGATGAGATTGTGAAGAGTTCTTCATGATGGAGTGTTCCTAGGGGGTTCCCCGTTGAAGGTCCTCAACGAGGCACAAATACGGGAAACCACGGGTAAAACAAACCTTGCAGCGTGTATCTTCCTTGCGCGATTTTATGACCCTCTCTCGTCAAATATCGCAAGAGGGATCCTTCGACCTGGAGTCTCGGCTGCTTCATAGCTCTTCCACGAGAGTGAGAGTTCCGCAGCCGTGGTTGTCAGCCGTCCTCCCATCGCACGACGCACCATTCATGATGCACCCGATTCGGATTCATCGCACTTCAACAGATAAATCGTTGCCATCCACCATAACGATCCTCAACCGGGCCGCAACGAAGGCTGAGTGCGATGAGCGCGAGTCCGCTGGCGACCGCGATCCACTGCCAGGCCGGCGTGCCTCCCCCAATGAACCACGGCGCCAGGAGCACCCACAGGCCGCAAAGCACGTTGAGCCAGCGCACCAGGCGCGATGGTTCGGCAAACGCAATCACCGAGAACGTGACCACCAGCGCGCCCATGATGTGCACGCTATCGGCCACCGCTCCGGCCAGTCCCAGCAGCGTAGGCGCAGCCATCAACCAGGCACCGACCAATGCGCTCAACCATAGGTTCAACGGCGCAGAGAACAGGTCGATGCTGTGTAGGATTTCCGCAAGTCGCGAGCGCCTTTGCGTTGGTTCTGGTTCTTCCGCCGCACTGCCCTCACCCCGCCAAAATGCGCGCCACACGTGACCGCGCTCGCGCCGGGTGCGGAGGAGGAACTGGCAGGTTGCGATCACTTCATCCAGTGCCGGTGACACCATCAGCAGCATCACGACCGATGCCACCAGACACAGCGTGCACCACGCGCCAATACTGACCGGCTGAAGGATCACCAGCACAATGCTCGTCACACCAGGCGGAATAATGAACAAACCGAAGAGCACGACCATCCACGGCATGGTGCGCCAGCGCCGTCTTCCCCCAATCAGCCCCGCTAGGGCGTCGAGCAGGTACGAGAGTGCGCCTAGTCCGGCGTCGGACACCGGAAAGGCTTTCGAGATGTCCGAGGTGAGTACGCGGCTGGTGCTCTCACCAAAGAACGGGTCCCACGGATACAGGATGTGGCCGAGTTGAAACGCGGCCATGTAGCGAGAGAGGAAAAATCCGGCCATCGCCAGGAACACGATTCCCAACCGTTGCACCCAGCCGGAAGGATTGTAGCTCCAGCCAGGCGGAGCACCTGAGCCGGGACCGTCATGACCGAACTGCGGGACAATCACCGCAAAAGTGACCAGCAATGCGCCGATGAGCAAGTCGTTGTTGTAGACGGCGGCGTTCGACGCCCAGAACAAGAGCGGCGCGCTCATCACCCACAGACCTATGCCGCACACAGTCCACGCAGCCCACGCATGGCGCATCGCGAGCGCGCTGAGTAAAATAACCGCCGCACCGCTTGCGAGATCGCTCCAGAGCAGCGCGGGCACGGTCATGCCGAGGGCCGGCGCGGTCCCAATGAGCCACAGACCAAGAAGCATGTTCGCGACATGCGGCCAAGGTGGACCATCCGGAATAGGTTGTACCCTCAGATCGTTTTCCTGGTACCAGCCCGCTGGGTCGGACTTCAGCGCGTTGAGCATTGTCGGCAAGGTGTTGCGCAGAGAGTGGCGCGGCTCCCAGCCGAGAAGCGCGCGGGAGCGGGAGATGTCGAGCGCATAATGATCGTCAGATAGATCGATCATCCACGGCTTGATGAATGGGTCGGCGCCGGGCAACACGTTCAGGACCCAGGAGCCTAACTTGGCCAATGCCTTGGGAATGCGATACGTCTTCCATTCTTTGCCGTGAAGCTGGAGGCTGATGGCGCGTTGTAGCTCATCGTAACTGAGCGTGTCCGGTTCGCCGATGAGCAGCGTGGTGACCGGCGGAAGGTCCTTGCGATGCTCGACGGCGAGCACCAGCGCCTCGACCATATCCTCCATGTGCACGAAGGCCGCTCCATGCGTGATGTCGCCGGAAAACATGTGGCTGATGAAGCGCTGTTCGTAAATGCGCTTGATCTGATGCGCGATCGGGATCGAATGGCAGCGATCGTCATACACACCTGCGATGCGCAGAAACACCACCGGGACGTCGCCCCTCTCACGCAAGAGCAGTTGCTCCGTCGCGACCTTCGACTTGGGATAATCCCATTTTGGTTCGAGCGGCCAATCTTCGTTGATACGCTCTCCCGGTTCGCACGGCGCATGCACAAGCATGGTGCTGGAAAATATGAACTGCTCGACCTCAAAGTCGCGCAGTCCATGCAGCAGCCGTTCGGTGCCGCGCACGGTGACTTGCTCATACAGGGGACTTGGCTCACCTGAAAAACTATAGTAGGCCGCGAGATGGATCACTGAGACGATGTGCCTATGCCCGAGCTGACGGACTTCCTCCAACGCAGCGCTAACGCTTTCATCCCGGGCGAGGTCGCACGCGATCACGTATTCAGTCGCGAGTGGCGGATGGGGCGGCCCTTCGCGGTCGAAGCCCATCTCCGTGTAGTTCTCTCCGACGCGATCAATGAACGAGCTGCCGATCCGCCCGCTACTGCCGGTAATAATTAATGTTCCCAACCCTCTTTCAATCGTCGGGGTTGCTTTCATAATCTCATTCCGTTTACGTCCGTCGGGCGCCATTCTTCCATTAGTGGGCACGCCAATGACAGCAGCAGCATCCCGGTTTTGGCTGACTATCCGTTCTGGTTCAGCCCGAGGCGCTCCTTGATTTCGTGCACGATAGCGGCGGGAGTGCGGATGCCATCCACCGCGGCGGCTGCGGTCATCCCACCGCCGATAATCAAATACTGGTAGGTTGTTATCCCAAGCTCCCGATGGCTTCCCCCTCTGGCCTCTGACCGAAAGAGAAGTGGAGTGCCATCCCACTCACGTCCACTTCGTACAGGGCTTCCTGGCTTTGCGGATCGAGGTAACCCGGTGTCTGCCCTAGCGGCACGTGCCACACCGACGCTACGGAATTCGTCGCAACCTTAGAGATGTTCACGGACTTTATCCCCGAGTACCGTGAGGGCGATCTGATCCCAATTCGGCTCGCCACGCGCGAGCGACCACGCAAACTTGGTAGCCTGCTCCGGCGCTGGCTGTCTAGGGGTCAAGACCCATTCCCAGCCCAAGCCCGATCCAGGCTCGCAGCAGATCATGGCGACTCACAGAGTAGGCCACTCTCCCATCCTTCTCGACGGGAAGGTTCAACACACACCGCTCCTCCATCCTTTTAGCAGCGTCTGCGATTGTAGTGGAAGAGTGCACCGCAATGGGACCGATCCGCATGAGGTCTTCGGCCACGAGATTGCTCAGCTCCTTCCCCGCCCCAAGCGCTTTCATAACATCAAACTCATTGATGAACCCAATATACTTGCCCTCGTGGTCAATCACGGGCGCGCCAGCAGTATGGGTAGACAACAACTCCACTGCGATCGCCAACCCATTCTGGCCCGCCTGAAACGTCAAGGTGTTCGTGGCCACGATTTGCCCCACGGTCTTCAATCCTCCAACTGGTACTCCTACAACGCTCATGGTGTCCTCTTTTTTGAGGTTAAAATCTCAATGCCTTTCTCGTTCTTCAAAGATTCTTCCGCAACCGTACGACTCGACCCCAGATGCGCTGGTGTTTCGTGACGGGGATGTCTTCATACCGCCGGTTGAGCGGATGAAGAATGACTTGCCCGCCGATTTCCTTGAGCTGTCGTAAGAGGGCCCCCTCTGGGCTTCCGTCCCCACTCTCGACCAGCACATAATGACCGGGGTCACTCGGGAGATCAGGATTCACGAAAACGATCTCTCCTTCGCTGAACAGGGGTTCCATGGAATTATCTCTTATCTGTAGCGCGAAGGTGCGTCTCCCTGGAACGTCTGTTTCAAGCAGCTCTTCAGCATGGATGAGACGAGGCGGCTCTTCGTGCGTGACCATCTGGTTGATTTGATCCCACTTCAGCAGCGGCGCCTTCCTCATCTGGCCGAGGGGGGAAGGATGGGCGCTCTCTGTGAGTTCGAACAGCCCCTCTGAGTATGGCGGGCCGCTGGATCGCAGGAAATCAGCATGAATGCGGAAATAACGCGCAAACTGTTCCCAAATTGCCGGGTCTTGGGGGAGCTTGTCGGCCAGAATGCTCGCGATCGTCCGCACGGAGACCCCAACCGCAGAGGCCAACTCCTTTTCAGTCAGCCCCTCGCCGAGCTCCCGATGAATAAGACCTTTCAGATTCACAACGGAATTCCTTCGCTGTCACTCCTTTGCGCACAATCTGTTTCTGCATCTCATCGAGTTGTGGAGTCACGTCCTTGTGAATCTGCCCAGGGGGCGAGATGTCGGCCGCGCTTGATGG
Source organism: uncultured Nitrospiraceae bacterium (assembly GCA_963711905.1). Taxonomy (GTDB): domain Bacteria; phylum Nitrospirota; class Nitrospiria; order Nitrospirales; family Nitrospiraceae; genus Nitrospira_D. Next base: position 34,480 of record CAVQFZ010000004.1, read on the forward strand.
TATCCCCGAACCTTTCAGGGACGTGCAGAATGTCCATGCCCGCGTCCCACGCCATGGCAAGAGAGGTCGCATACTCCAGATCTCGTGCGGCACAATCGGAAAAGTCCGTCGCGAAGAGAATGCGTGTCGTCAATTGAACGTTCATCGGTTCTCCTTGATCACATATAGTCCATTAGTCCATCCCTATGTGACACCTGGATGAAACCCTAGATCGGCGTCGTCACCGCCTGCCAGTACCATCGACCACACGTTCTCTCGCTCAACTCCATCCTTCATTCCATCCTAACTTTAGCAATCCCCAAATCCTCTATATGTTTGCATGCCCTCCATTGCGGAGCAGTCTGCATTGAGTACGCGCTGATAGAAACACCTACAATACAATTCAGGATCCCGTGGCTCACACCATGACCGTAACTGTCTCAGATGAACCGATCACGAACGTATAGTGAAGAGTTCTTCGTCCTTTTCAGTCACGGAGCCACCTCCAGAATGTGGGAAGGAACATTTTGACCAGTCTTGGAGCTCGGATGATAACGAGGCGAAGAAGTGTCGAGGATTCGGAGGACTAGGCAGGAACAGTCTGCTTGGTGAGAGCCGGTAGGCGCAGGGTGAAGACGGAGCCTTTGTTGACTTCGCTGGTGACGGAAATGCTCCCGCCGTGGGCGTCCATGATTTCCTTCACGATGGGCAGCCCAAGCCCGGTCCCGGCGGAATCTTTCGCCCGGGCCCAATCGGTGCGGTAGAATCGCTCGAAAAGATGAGGGATATTCTCCGGCTCGATGCCATGACCCGTGTCCTCGACTGCCACGACGACCTCGTTATCGATAGACTGCAACCGAACCGCGACAGAACCGCCGGCCGGCGTATAGCGCAGCGCATTGTCGAGCAAATTGATCAACGCCTGTTTGAGCCACTGCGCGTCGCCGAGTATGGAGGGAACCGGCTGGGATTCAAGCCGCAAGGTGATCTGGTGGTCATCCGCCAAGAGGATCAGTTCATCCACGATCTCCTGAATCAGCGGTCCCAAGGCCAGCGGGACGAGATGGACTGGAGGTTTGCTGCTGGTGAATTTCGTGAGCGTCAACAGTGGACGAGTCAAGGCGATGAGCCGATCGACTTGCTGGAGATTATTGAGCAACACCTCGCGATACTCTTCGGCTGTCCTCACTTTCATGAGCGCGACCTCCAGATTGCCCTGCAGGATGGTGAGGGGGGTCTTCATTTCATGGGCGGCGATTTCACAAAAGTTCCGTTGGACCTCGCTGCTTCGTTGGAACTGATCCAGCACGGAGTTGACCGCCTGGGTGAGTCGCCGAAATTCCCGATAGGGTGAATCCATCGCCAGTCGTTTCCCAAGGTCGGTTTCAGACATGGTTTCAGCGCCCGTACACAACGCCTCGATCGGGGCCAGGACTTTCTTTGACAGCCAGAGGCTGCCAACCCAGGCGACAAAAAGAGTGGCTCCGGATCCGAGAGCCAACAGAAACACGAGGCCATTCAGAGTTTCGCGATAGCGGAACAACGAGGTTTCCGCCTGTAACACGTAGCGCCGTTGACCGTGGTGCGCGCTGGACAGAAACAGGTGTCGGCCGGAACACCGGTCGAGCCCACGGTTTGGAACACGGCGTGGTCGCGCTCGACTCGTTGGAGTACGTCAGCGGGAATTCGAAGGTTGCGTTGCCGCATTGGAACTTTTCCAGAGTAGCCGACCATCTGTAGAATAGACTCAAAGTGAATGAAGAACTTCAGGCAGGTCATATGATCGCCGCACGTCTGCGGCAACAGGCCATCCGGGCTGCTCCGGTCAATCAGCTCAGGATGCCGCTCCACGATATCGGCAAGCGTCTCTGCCAACGCGAAGAGCTGTCCATCCACAAACCGATGCAACAACACCTCGCTCACCGCATACACGAGCGCGGAACCCACGAGCAGCCCGGCCATGAGCACGAGTGCGGACCAGCTGATCAAACTGCGCAGGGATTTCATGGAGGCGATTCAGGTTCTTCAAGCATATATCCTGCGCCGCGCACGGTGGCGATCAAGGGGTGGTGAAAAATCCCGGTCGATCTTTGCGCGAAGGGCTCGAATATGGGCGTCGACGATGTTCGTCGATGGGGTCATAGCTGATATCCCACACATGTTCGTATTATCGCTGTCCGCGTGATGCTCATTCTTGTTTCGCAAGAGGAACTCCAGCAGGGCATACTCTTTATTCGTCAACGAAATTTTCTTGCCCTCCGCGCCAGAC
>CAVQFZ010000005.1:0-23134 GCA_963711905.1 uncultured Nitrospiraceae bacterium
ATGGAGCGTGAAGGCTTCATCCAGCGCCCAACGATGTTCGAACGAGTGGGACCCGCCGGGTGTCATATAGATGGATTGCGGAAGACTGTGCGGTGATCCATTCTTCAGCCAAATCTCAAAAGCTTGGGAATTGAAGGTTGGGATAATTGCCTGGGTGATAGGCCAGGCCTGCGGGTGGCCCCAGACGAGACCGGTTCCACGCGGGCCGAACATCCATTTATGAGTCCCCGCGATCAGAAAATCGCAGCCGAGTTCGCTGAGGCGGAAGTCTTCGACCCCCAACGCGTGAACTCCATCCACACAGAAAATGACTCGATCGTGCTCGTCCCTCGACCGATTGATGGTCTGGATCGCTTGGGCCATTTCCTGGATCGGTAGTTTGACCCCGGTGGACCCAATGGACCCAGGTAACGGCCACGATGCGAGTGGTGGGCGAAATGCCTTTGCGCAGGGAATCGATGATCTCGTCGCGGGAGATGGTCTTGAGTGCACGATAAAGGGGAATCTGACGAATCTTGACTCCTGTTCGTTCGGCACGAAGGCGAAGAGAGGTTTCCGTTGAATAATGGTCGTGGATCGTCGTCGAAAATTTGCTGTCCACTTCGGAGCTGTAAGCCACCGTAACAGGAGACTGTACCCCATCCCGTCGTGCTGTCGGTCAATGCGATGTCGATAGGTTCCACACCCAGATAATCGGCTGCCGCTTGGAGGACCTTTGCCTCTTGTTTCTCTTCGTGCTCATACCAATAGCCGATGGGATCGGCATCGAGGCCGGCGCGATGCCGCTCGATCGCTTCGCGCACCGTGGTGGGATGGGATGCGAGGAAAAATGCGGCGAGATGGATGAGCTGAGGAGAGAGAGGAAACTGCGCTCGCAGATCATCCCAGTTTGTGAAGGAGGTGCTCTGCGGAGACGGTGGATCTGCTGACGCGCGAGAGCAGGCACCGGTCAAAAGCGCTGCGCTCAAGGCCAATCCCGTACGCACAAGGAAACCGCGACGTCCAATATCATTCATACGAACCTCCTGGTCAGAGCTGACAGCGTTACTCTACTGCTTGTCCAGAAAGGCAGGCAAGGAAGTGACTCGGGAGAACAGCGATAAAGGTGACGATTCTGTTAGGACTGATAGGTATCCATCGGAGGACACCTACAGACGAGATGCCGATCGCCGTAGGCTTCGTCGATGCGGCTCACGCTCGGCCAGAATTTGCTGGCATTCAACCAGGGCGCGGGAAACGCCGCCTGTTCTCGGCTATAGGGACGCTCCACTCCGTCGCGGTCACGATGCGGCAGTATGCGGGGCGTTCTTCAGCAGATTGTTGGTCCTCGGCCGACGGCCGTCCACAATCTCTTGAATTTCTGCGCGGATCAGGAAATGAGCGCATCGCTAACTGATCGAGTTCGCCCTTCGCCTCACTTTCCGTCGGCTCAACCATCAGCGTGCCTGCGACAGGGAAGGAGACCGTCGGCGCATGAAAGCCGTAATCCATCAGGCGCTTGGCCACATCCATCGCTTCCACACCAGCACTGCTTTGAATTCGCGAAGATCCAGGATGAACTCATGGGCGACCAATCCGGAATCTGCCTCTGTACAGAATGGATAGTGCTTTTCCAAACGCTTCGCCATGTAGTTGGCATTGAGAATGGCGACTTGTGTAGCCTTGGTCAATCCGTCACGCCCCATCAAGGCAATGTACACCCAGGAAATCGGAAGAATGCTCGCGCTGCCAACGGGGCCGCAGAGACTGGACCGATGGCCTGAGGCCCGCCAAGCTCAGTCACGGGATGCCCCGGAAAAAACGGCACGAGATGTCGTGCAACCCCGATCGGTCCTATCCCGGGCCCGCCGCCGCCGTGGGGAATACAAAACGTCTTATGGAGGTTGAGATGGCACACGTCAGCCCCGATGTCGCCAGGACGGCAGAGGCCCACCAGGGCATTCATGTTGGCCCCGTCCATATAGACCTGTCCCCCGTGGGTATGCACGAGCTGGCAGATGCGCCGGACGCCCGGCCTCAAACACGCCATGGGTCGAAGGATACGTCAGCATCAGCGCCGACAATCGGTCCCGATAGTCCGCGGCCTTGGACTCAAGTCGCCCAAATCAACATTTCCCTTCAGATCGCACGCCACTGCGACGACGGTCATCCCGGCCATGGCGGCGCTGGCAGGGTTCGTCCCGTGGGCCGAAACGGGAATCAAGCAGACGTTGCATGTGTTTCCCCTTTCGCCCGATGAAACTCTCAATTACCATCAAGCCGGAATATTCGCCTTGTGATCCGGCGTTCGGCCCAAGGGAGAAGGCAGAAAACCGGTGATCTCGGCCAGCCACTCTTCCAACTGTCGAAACAAGGTCCGGTACCCACGCGTTTGCTCCGCGGGCGCAAAGGGATGCACCCAAACGAACTAAGAGTGACGTCACCGGCAGCATTTCTGAGGTCGCGTTCAGCTTCATCGTGCAGGAGCCCAATGGAATCATTGAGTGGACGAGGGACAGGTCTTTCGACTGTAGCCGTGGAGATAACGGAGCATCTCATGTTCCGAACGATAGCGATGGAACACTTCATGCGTCAGATATTTGCTCGTCCGGCCAAGGAACACGGGAAAATGAGATCGATGGCCGCAGCGATATCCGCGAGACGGAACGGCAATTGATCATGCCCGGCGAAGATTTCGAGAATGCACCGTACTTCTTCCTCGAAACTGACTTCATCCAGTGAAAATCCGATGGAGCCGTCTTCATAGTGCCGAAAATTGATTCCTTGTTCATTCGCCTCTCGCAATCTGGTCCCCTTGCGTCTTGGACAAGCGGTACACGAACCGTATCGAAGAAACTTTCGGCGCTACTTCAAATCCAAGCCGACGCAGACTTTCCGCCAAAACCAAGGTCAGGCCGTGGATACGCCCGGCGATCCGACGTAACCCCTCCGGCCCGTGGTACACCGCATACATGCCGGCCATGACCGCCAGCAATACTTGGGCGGTGCAGATGTTGCTCGTGGCTTTCTCACGCCTGATATGTTGTTCCCGAGTTTGAAGCGCAAGCCGGACAAGCCGGTCTGTCCGGTCAATCCTTGGATACACCGACGAGCCGACCCGGAACCTGCCGCTTATATTCCTCTTTGGTCGGCGAAAACGCGGCATGAGGGCCACCGAAGCCGATCGGGACACCGAACCGTTGTGTCGACCCGACGGCAATATCGGCGCCGAATTCTCCGGGCGAGCGGAGCAAGGTCAGGGCGAGAAGATCGGTCGCAACCGCCACTCGAACACCGGCCTCGTGAGCCTGCGTGACCAATGTGCTGAAATCGCTCACATAGCCGTCCGTAGCCGGGTACTGCAACAGAATGCCGCACAGCTGAGGACGGGAACAATCGACGGACGAGGCGACACCGGTCTTGATGACGATACCTAGAGGCTCGGCTCTGGTCTGCAACACCGCCAAGGTCTGTGGATGGCAGTCGCGCGAAACAAAAAATTCCTTTCGTTCCTCGCCTGCATGGCGAGCGATCGTGTAACACATCGCCATCGCTTCGGCTGCCGCGGTCGCTTCATCCAACAGCGAGGCATTCGCCAGCGGCAGACCAGTCAAGTCTGCCACCATGGTCTGGAAATTCACGAGCGCCTCTAAGCGGCCTTGTGAGATCTCGGCTTGGTATAGGGTGTATTGCGTATACCATGCCGGATTTTCTAGAATGTTTCGCTGGATCACGCCCGGGGTGACGCAATCGTAGTACCCCATGCCGATCAGCGACCGATAGACCTTATTGTGGGATGCGATGCCTTTCAGGCGGGCCAGGACAGCCTGCTCGCCGTCGCCGGGCGGAACGTCTAGAGCTCGACGAAAACGAAGGTCGGGGGGAATGGCCGTATCGGCCAACGTATCAAGCGAGAGTAGACCCAATGTGGCCAGCATCTCCTGAATATCGGCCCTTGTGGGTCCCAGGTGCCGGTGAAGAAAGTCGTCAGTCGGTTGGAGCCAATTCTGAGTGGTCATGGGTTCGGCTACCCTCTATTATTGGGGAGGATGGGTTGGGACCTCTCTGTCAACTAGGCAGCGTACCACGCTGCCAGCTTCTTTTCCAACGTGATTTCGTGGCCACAATCACAATATCGCTAAGAAAGCCGTGCCCGAACCAGCCATCGGGCTGAACAAGTACTCAGCGGACGAATTGTCTTGCGGGGCCACCGGCTTTGATTGCTTTTCAAATAATTCACGCTATTGTTAACCCATACCCTCCAGTCGAGAGAACGGACCTATGATCGCCACGAAGCGGGGCCCCGATGAATGGACAGAGAAGGGACCGGCGCCGCGCTTCTCGATGGTCAAGGCTCTCGTCATAGCGCTTGTTCTCGGTAGCACGGTGGGCATCGGATACGCGATTTTCAAGAACCAGAGTCTGGTAACCAAGTTTCTGGCTCCTCATTTACCGACAAGTCAGCCCAGCGTGGTTCTCACAGAGTCTCAGTCGAAGCCAGTTCCTTCCGATGTCCGTCTGACTCGTGAAGGGATCGACCTTCTTCTCGACGCGCTCGACAAGGCTGTTCGACGAAAGGATGTCGACGGCGTCCTACGCCACATTACTCACGACGCGACCATCACCATTCATATGAAACAAGGCCCGCAACAACAGATGGCCATGCTGACGCGGGAAGACTACCGGAAGACCCTCGCCATGAGTTTCGCCTTTCCCAGCGCCAACGACTTCACTCGTACGAATACATCCGTCTCGTTGGCCTCGGACGAGCGAAGCGCGAAAGTGTCCTTCAAGTCGACCGAGACGCTTCGGCAAGCCAATCGGGAATTCAAGACAGAAGGCGAAGAAACGCTGGTCTTCCATATCCGCGACGGCAAGCCCATGATTACTTCTCTGGAACAGACCTTCCCCGGCGACTCGACCTAGCCTTCGCGAACGATCGAGAGTATCTGTACGCTGCAAGATTCGCATCGATCGGTCTGGTATAATCACGCCGTTGATCAACGGTTGTCGGAGTACGTATGCGCGTTCTTGTCATAGAAGATGAAACCAAAGTCGGCTATTTCATTAAGCGGGCGCTTGAAGAAGAGAGCTATGCCGTCGACCTCTGTGAAGACGGAGCCAAAGGGTTGGATATGGCCCTGGCGACCAACTACGACCTCCTGGTCGTCGACGTGATGTTGCCGTCCATGTCGGGTCTGGATGTGCTGAAGAATATCCGTCTAGAACGGATCCACACACCGGTGTTGATCCTTTCGGCGCAATCACAGATCGACCAGCGGGTCAAAGGACTGGATGCCGGCGCCGACGATTACCTGACCAAGCCGTTCGCGATCGATGAACTCTTGGCGCGTGTTCGAGCCTTGTTGCGCCGGGGAGCGTCCGAAAGCCCGGGAATCCTCCAGGTGGACGACCTGATTCTCAACCCGGCGACCCGTGACGTGACTCGAGGCGGGCAACGCATCGACTTGACGTTGAAAGAGTACGCCTTGCTCGAGTATCTGCTGCGTCATACCGGCCGTGTCCTCACCCGGCCCATGATCTCCGAACATGTGTGGAATCAAGATTTTGATACTTTTACGAACGTCATCGATGTCTATGTGAATTATCTCCGGAACAAAATCGATCGAGGCCGGACCAAGAAATTGATCCATACGATTCGCGGTAGCGGCTATATGCTGAAATCCGACTAGCACGATGCTGCCACTCTCGCTCACACACATTGGTCCCAGATGCGCCAAACAGTCATCAAGGGCTTGCCACGATATCGTTTCGTTACCACCGACCAGGAACTGACCTATGCCGTTACGTGTCCGGCTCACCCTCTGGTATGGCACCGCCCTCGTCTTGGTCTTGATCATTTTCTCTGTCGCCTTGTACGCCATGACGGCGCGAAATCTACGCGATGCGGTCGATCAATCTCTGGAAGAAACGGCGACCACGGCAGTGCGGTCGCTCGAAGAGCGCGGATTTCTTCCTCTGGTCAATGAAGAGGAACTGCTCTCCCAATTTCCCGAGTTGACGCGAATCGATAAGTTCTTCCAGATCTTCAGCCCCTCCGGCACCATATCGATCCGTTCTCCCAACATCAAACAGCATGAAGTTCCGCTGAGCCGGACTGCCCTCGATACCGCGTTCGCCGGACAGAGCATTTTCGAGTCGGCCAAGTACCCCAATGAACCTCCGTTGCGGCTGATCTCGGTGCCGATCATGTATCGGGGTAATCTCTTGTATATCGTGCAGGTGGGCACGTCGATGGAGTCGGTGGGGGAGACCCTCCATCGATTCCTGATTCTACTTGTGGTGGCGATCCCGATTGCCCTGAGCGTTTCTCTCGCGGGGGGATGGTTCTTGGCAGGACGAGCGTTACGGCCTGTCGATAAGATTACCGGCGCCGCGCAGCGCATTGCCGCGGGAGATCTCAGCCAGCGTCTCAGCATGCCGACGGCTCACGACGAAATCGGTCGTCTGGCCGCCACCTTCAACAACATGATCGGCCGGCTGGATACCTCCTTCCGCCAAATCCGTCAATTCACCAGCGACGCATCGCATGAGTTGCGGACTCCTCTGACGGTGATGAAAGGCGAAACGGACTTGGTTCTGCGGCGGCCTCGTCCGCTTGAAGATTATCAGTCGGTGCTTGAGAGCAATCTGGAAGAGATCGATCGAATGACCCGCATCGTCGATGAACTGTTGTTCCTCTCCCGTGCCGACATGGGCGAAGTCAAAGTGGAGTCGTTGCCGGTGGCGATGGAGTCGTTGGTGGAAGATATTCATCGTCAAGCCACGGTGCTCGGACAGGACCGAAGCGTCGAGGTTGTGTTGGGAACGGTCATGCCGGTGGTCGTTCAGGGCGACGACTTGCGGCTTCGCGAGCTGCTGCTCAATCTCGTCGAAAATGCCATGAAGTATTCACATCCGGGAGGAAAGGTCGAACTCTCCTTGTTGAATGACGGCCGAGAGGCTCGATTGTCGGTCACGGACCATGGGATCGGCATCGCTTCGGCCGATCACAAACGGATTTTCCAACGCTTTTTCCGCACCGATGTAGCCCGATCCCACACCAAGAAGGGGACGGGTCTCGGCCTGGCCATTTGCGCCTGGATCGCGGATTTGCACAAGGGACGGGTAGAAGTCAAAAGCGATCTCGGCCAGGGATCATCTTTCACGGTTGTGCTGCCCCGCGCTCATTCCGCTGCTTAGCGAAGTTTAATCCCCGACTAATCTCCCTCTCATTACCGGTTGTTAGCTTACCTCCTGTGGGGTGAAAAGAGAGTTCGACGTGCGCACGGATTAGGGATTCCAACCAATCGACCGTGTAGGAGGAAGATATGCCATCACATGTCAATCGTGCGATCGGTTCCATGATCGGAATCGGTCTTATGAGCGGCGCTCTGATTTGGGGGGGCTACTCATTCACCTCATCTCAGGCATTCGACGGACCCTCTACCGCTGCTGTGCCCGTGGTTGCCACAGCCCCGACGAACGGCTTTACGGATGTTGCCAAGCAGGTCACTCCGGCGGTCGTCAACATCACGACAGTCATTACGGAGAAGGTTTCGGACGGACCCTCTGTGCCTGACGAACTACGAGACCGAATGGAGGAATTTTTCGGAAAACCTTTTGGGCCTCGTGGCCGTGGACCATCCGATCCTTTTGAACATCGAGGACCTCGGAGAGGACAAGGGTCGGGCGTCATCATTTCTTCGGATGGATATATCTTGACCAACAATCACGTGATTGCCAAGGCGCGTGAGGTCAACGTCACGCTTCCGGACAAGCGCGAATTTGTAGGCAAGATTATCGGCACGGACCCGAAGTCCGATCTCGCGGTCGTCAAGATCAACGCGACCGGCCTTCCCGCGGTGTCGTGGGGCGATGCGTCACGGTTGCAAGTCGGTGAGTATGTGCTGGCCGTCGGCAATCCGTTTGGCTTGAACTCCACAGTGACCCTCGGGATCGTCAGCGCCGTCGGCCGCGGCCATATGGGAATCACGCAGTACGAAGATTTCATTCAAACAGATGCCGCCATTAACCCCGGCAACTCCGGCGGGGCGCTGGTGAACACCAAAGGCGAGCTTGTCGGTATCAACACCGCAATCTTTTCACAGACCGGTGGGTACCAAGGCGTCGGTTTTGCCGTATCAACAACGATGGCCAAACCGATCTATGAGAGTCTCGTCAAGAACGGCAAGGTTGTCCGGGGCTATCTGGGGATCGGCCTTCAGGACTTGACCCAGGACCTGGCCAAGTCGTTCGGCATCAAGGATTCCAAAGGAGCCTTGATCAGCGACGTAAAGGAGGGCAGCCCGGCTGAGCAGGCAGGACTCAGGCAGGGTGACGTGATTATCGAGTATCACGGCACTCCCGTCGAGGATGGCGTGGCTCTGCAGCGGCTGGTGACCAGGACCTCAGTCAGTACCAAAGTGCCGTTGAAAGTGATTCGTGATGGACGTGAACATGAGATGACGGTCAGAATCGGGGATCAGCCGGATGAAACGAAAATCGCCAAGGTGGAACAAGCCGAAACTGACTACGCCTTGGTCGGTGTGTCGGTCGAGGATTTGGATCAGACCACCGCGCGAGAGTTGGGCCTCAACGGTAAGCCTCAAGGAGTGGTCGTGACGAAGGTTGAGCCGGACAGTGGAGCTGAGAAGGCCGGTTTACTGCCGGGTGATGTCATCCGTGAGATCAACCGACAGCCGGTTAAGTCCACGAAGGATTTCGAGAAAGTGTCCTCAGAGGTGAAGAAGGGAGACAGTATCTTGATTCTCGTCAATCGACGTGGAAATTCTCTGTTCTTATCCGCTAAGGTTTAACGTCGCAGCAAAGAAAACGGGAGCGGGTCGGATGCTCGCTCCCCTTTTTTGTCCCAGCAGGCTGTTCACAACAAACGTTAATCGAACACCACCGTCTTTTTCCCGTACACTAAAACTCGCCGTTCGATATGTCGCCGCACGGCGCGCGCCAGTACGATTTCCTCCAAGTCACGTCCTTTGCGCACGAGATCCTCCACCGTATCCCGGTGTCCCACACGAATGACGTCTTGCTCGATGATCGGCCCCTCGTCTAGATCTTTGGTGGCGTAGTGCGCCGTCGCTCCGATGATTTTCACGCCGCGGTCGTAGGCCTGCCGGTAGGGATTGGCTCCGATAAAGGCCGGAAGAAAGGAATGGTGAATGTTGATGACCGGGCAGCCGACCTGAGCCAAAAAATCTGCGGTGAGGATCTGCATGTAGCGAGCCATAACCGCGAGCTCCACCCGGTGCTCTTTTAAAGCGGTCAAAACTTGCTGTTCCTGTTGCGGCTTGGTCTCCTTCGTCACGGGATAAACGGCAAAGGGAATTTTGAAGAGATCGGCCCAGCTCGCGCAGGTGTCGTGGTTCGAGATGATGACGGGAATATCGATGTGCCATTCGTCTCGGCGGTGCCGCTGCAGGAGATCGGCCAGACAGTGATCTTGCTTCGAGACCAGCAAGCCGACACGGGTTCGTCGGCTGGACGGATACACTTCGTAGTGCATCTCGTACACTTTCGCGATCGGAGCAAAGGCGGCCGCAATGTCGTCCGAGGGAATCTGGAATCCCTCCGTGGCAAATTCCATCCGCATGAGAAAATCGTTCGTATCCTCGTCGGTGTGATGGTCGGAATCGAGGATATTGCCGCCAAAATCGTGAATGAACCCGGACACTCGCGCAACGATGCCTCTCTGGTCTTTGCAATGGATCAACAGAATGATCGAATCTTTTCCCTGTGCCGACATCGGTGGTCACTCCTGTGTTGGTGGTCGCTCCGAGCGTAACAGGAGCGGTAAGAAACCACACTCACTCGCCAAAATTCGTGACGATGCGTCCAACCAGGTCGAAGGCCGAGGCATCGGTAATCTCGACCTTGCAGAAATCACCACCTGTGGGAGAGGAGACTGTTTGACGTGCTGGGCGCTGTGGAGTGATGTCAGACTTGCCCTCGTCGATGAAGACGACGCCGTCGATTTCAGGAGCGAGCCCTTCGTGGCGCCCTTCCAGAGCGTGCTCCGTTTCCTCGGATCGCCCATCGATGAGCACGTCGAGGATAGAGCCGACTTTGGCCCTTCCTTGAGCGGCCATAATCGATTCCTGAACTGAGAGGATGGCATTGCGCCGTTCATCCATGACTTCCCGGTCGACCTTTTCGTCTAAGTCGGCGGCCGAGGTCCCTTCCTCATCGGAGTACAGAAAGACAGCGACGCGGTCGAACTCCGCCTGTGTCCACGTACTCATGCAGCTCGGTGAAGGCGGCATCGGATTCGCCCGGGAATCCGACGATAAACGCGGTGCGGAAGGTCACCGCGGGAATGCGGGTCCGGATACGATCGACAAGGGCTTCAATTGCGTCGCGATCGCCCAGCCGATGCATGCGTTTGAGCATCCGATCATTGATGTGCTGTAGCGGCATGTCGATATACTTCGTGATCTTTTCCTCCGCGGCGTAGAGGTCGAGGAGGTCATCCGTCACTTGTTGAGGGTAGAGGTAAAACGGACGGATCCAGCGGAGGCCTTCGACTTTGACCAATTCGCGGAGCAACTGGACCAAGCCCTGGCGTAGACCGAGATCCACACCGTAGTTGATCGTATCTTGCGAGATCAGGTTGATCTCTTTGACCCCTTCAGCGGCGAGCCGGCGCGCCTCAGCAACAATGGATTCCACCGGCCTGCTGCGCTGCTTCCCGCGCATCAGCGGAATCGCGCAAAACGTACAATTGCGGTTGCATCCTTCGGCGATTTTCACATAGGCGCTATGCTGCGTGCCGAGCCTTAGGCGAGGCGTCAGTTCGTCATACAGATAGGGAGGTTGACTGATCCAGAGACGTCGATGCCGTTTCTTAGGAGCCAACAAGTCTCGGCAAATCTCCGCGATCTTGCCGAACTCCCCGGTGCCGACCACCGCATCCAACTCCGGTAGCTCTTTCAGCAAGTCTCCTTGGTAGCGCTGTGCCAAACAACCGGCTGCAATCAAGACACGGCACGTTCCGGTTTTCTTCAGCTGCCCATGCTCGAGGATGGTGTTGATCGATTCCTCTTTGGCCTCTTCGATGAAGCCGCAGGTATTGACGATGACCACTTCGGCTTGTTTCGGGTCACTGGTCAGTTGAAACCCCTCGGTCACGAGAGACCCGAGCATGATTTCCGAGTCGACTTGATTCTTCGTACAACCTAGATTCACAAACCCGATCGTAGTTTTTTGGGGACCGGCTCCCGCCGCTGTCTTGCGCGAAGATCGGACTTCGGCGTGCTCAGTCGAGCCGTGCCTGTCTCTTTGGGCTATCCGACGGGGAACGATTAACGGCATAGACATGGAGGCAGTCTACGGGAGGGTTGAAAAGACTGTCAATCAGACCCTTGCAGACCCCTACAGACCCTTGGCAGACCCTTGCGGGAGACCGCTCACTTCCCCTAGAGTGCGTCATCATGATTCGTACCTTTCAGGGAATCAAGCCGACTATTCCGACGTCATGCTTTATCGAAGCGACCGCCGTCGTGATCGGCGATGTCGTCATGGGCGAGGACTGCAGTGTGTGGTTCAATACTGTGATCAGAGGCGATGTGCACTACATCCGAATCGGCAATCGGACGAATGTGCAGGACCTCTGCATGCTCCATGTGACTCACGATACCCATCCATTGACCATCGGCAACAACGTCACGATCGGCCATCACGTGGTGCTGCACGGATGCGCGATCCATGATCGCGTTCTTGTGGGCATGGGTGCGATCATCATGGATGGGGCTGTGATTGGGGAGGATTCAGTCGTGGGGGCCGGGGCCCTGGTAGTCGAAGGCACGGTTGTGCCGCCGCAGAGTTTGATTCTCGGATCGCCTGCCAAGGTCAAGCGACCGGTCACGGAGAAGGAGTTAGCCTGGATTAAAGAATCGGCGGGGAATTACGTGAGATATACTGGCCAGTATCTATCCGATTCAGGGAAGAACGCGGGGTTCAAATTGTAAAGTTGGCAAGTTGCAAAGTTGTGAGCCGTCTTACTTTCCAACTTTCGAACTTTTAAACTTCCGCACTCCTATCCGAACAAAACAAATCGGATCCCCAACAAGCGCCGTCGGATACTGCTTCCGCTCCACGCGATATGGAATCTTGTGTCGGTGACACCAGTCTGCGATCCAAATGACCTCCTCGTTCGACGTCGTGACAAGACCTGGCAGCCTGAGTTTTGGCATGCAGCGGTCCACGATGGATTGGACCAGTCGTCGTTCTTTCTGAAATCGCTCAGGATTAAATGTCACGGGATCCGCCCGCCCGTACGACAATGGCGCCAGATGAGGAAACCGTTCCGGATCGTTCAACACACTGACGATCCAGAGATGATCGAAGAGGCCGGCTGCTGAAGCGGCGTCCTGCGCTCTAAACTTAATAGGGAGGGATCGGGTGGCACGATTGAGGACTGCTACCTCAGACCGTCGGAGATTATAGGGCTCAACCTGGCGCTGAAGCTCAAGCACTTCCGCTAGTAAGGCAGGCAGCTCCGTCACCCCGGCTCCGATGTAAAGACTCCGGCCGCCAGCCGACAATTTCCGTAGGAGAACCCCAGTGACCTTGGTTCCCAACCGCCGGCAGGGTTCCCTTTTCTTCCGCCAAAACTCATCGCCCCCTTCATAACAGTAGACGGACTCCAGCCGTTTGTAATCGAGCTGATCAAACACCTGGGTGATAGCCTGACGTGTCGAGTTGCGGATTAGTTTCAAGGAATGTGCTGCGTGGCCAGTGAAGGCATTACCCGGTGGTTTGAAATTCAACCTTGCGTGTTTCAGTGACACGCTTCGACGCATCCAGAATCTCGATGGAAACGAGATTGCCCCCTGCGTCGTAATCCAGGATCACACCGGGCTTGTCCTCGTCACTCTCGGCGATGGGCGTGTTGTCCTTCAGAATCATGCTCAACGTGTCTGTTTTTTCGTCATACGAAACCTTCATGGTTTCCTCCTGTATTTCTCTATCTTACTGGTCTGATACGCGGTGACAACTTCCGCAGGGTGTCGATCAACATCCACAAAGACGCGAAGCAGGAACGCCTTTCCGGGTTGCCAGGATGCGCATCTCGGCGACTCGGGGCGCTAGGAAGGACTGCCACCGAATCTATCGTTGTCGTTTCGCGATCAGCTCACGGACAGCGGGAACCAACTCGGTGGGAACTTCCATAAACGTCTGGGTTTTGTCTTCGGCCGCAGCTTCGTCCTCGGCAACCGCTTCTTCTTCAGTTTGTTTTTCGTAGTGAGCGAGGACTCGACGAACACGTGGTTCGTCCCAGCCTGGAGGAAACTTACTCTGGGTGGTCATAACTTCTTTCTCCGTCGTCTCCGATAGGCCATCAGTGGCTTACCGATTAACTGATAGGCTGTGATGGGGATACTGCCGGTCATGCCAGAGTGGTCACTTCAACCTGGAGTCGTTTGGATTTGGCGTCGGCCACGATCGTTTCCAGACGAGCAGCGACATCGTCCTGAATCCAATCTGCGCCGCACAGCGCGCACACAAGGGCGGGTACGTTTCGGACAACCACGACACCAAAGTCAAAGTCGGCCGTAAAGGTCGTGGTTCCGGCTTTTTTTGCGCCGCCACAGAGAGGACATTGTAAGGCTGTTTGGCTTCTCGTCATCGTGGTTTCCGCGTTTTGAAATCTCCTTCGAAATGATCGAGATCAGGTCGATAGGTAGTGATAATGTATGCCTGCTCAGTCGTTGAATCAAGTGCAACGACAACATGCAGCGGCTCTCGCCCGGTCCATCCCAAGAAAAGGGCACTGGAGAATGGAGTGTCCTCCGGGTAGTCCTCAATCTCTTCACCGGAGAGCAAGACTTCGAAAACATCGCGCCTAGAAACGCCGCGTTCGAGCATGCGTTCCAGCGAATGGCGTTGCCATTCAACGCGTCCGGCCTGAATTGCCGCACGTAAGATATCCTGATTCAGTGCGTCCTCCTAACGGCAGGTAAAAGCATGGCCACAACTATCCCTCGAACGCACGATAGATGGATGGCACGAATTTTAGTTTGATGCTGAGTGCGATCACTTCGTCAGCGATATATCGACAACGTTTTCTTCAACAGCCGGATAAAAGCGATCAATTTCTTCCTGTAACTTAATTGTCTTTTGGATTGCCGTGGCAACGCGGCAGTATTGTTGAATGTCATCGAGCCTGAGGATTCGATCTTTTCGGTCCTTCAGCCATTTATCCAACACCTGATAGCCGCCAATCAGATAGTCCCACACGGCCTTCTCTATGCCCTCAAAATATTGCGAGGCGTTGATGTAGACGCGCTGCTCGTTTTCGTTGTATCGCTGCTTCTCCATTTGATTATCACCCTTGCCCTGAAATCGCGCGATAGGTTTCTCCAGCGCAGAAGATTTGAGAAGGTGAGCTCTACCAACTGCTTTCCGAACTGGCCCATTTCCATAAACATCTGGTGGCGGTTGGTGAATGGCACGCGCGGAAAATCGCTCTTCAGAAACTCGGCATATCTGGTCCTGTAGGTGTTGGAGTAGAGAACGGCATAGATGTAGTAGAAAATTTCTTCCGGCGTCTGCTTCTTGCCGTAGGCCTTGGCCAGCGCCGTGAGCATCCCGGGATTTAGATTCGGTTTCTTGTGGTGGGATTCTGTACCGCTGAAGAGGTCCTTCTTGTCGGTATCAGGATAGAGATAAAGGGGAAAGACGTTGTTGATGTCATAGACGCTAACGGTCTTGTGCGTTGCGATGTGCTGTGCAACAAAAGCTCCCGACTGTTCCTTAAATTGTCTAGGTGCAATGAGCGCAAGATTTGCTTGCATCAGGTGTCGCATGACCTCTTTGCGCGACCGTTCTATCACTTCGTCATGATAGAAAATCCAACGTTCATCGAAAGGGCGGTACAGGACTTTGGTTATCGCTGTTTTCCATTCACTATCTTCGGCAACTGTTTCTCTCGTCTTTTTCAGTTTCCAGTTTGCTTTGTCCTCCTTCAAGTCAAACGTTTGACGGATTAGGTCATCCGGCATGCTCTTTATGTCGAGAAACATCAGGACCCGACGCTCCAACGTTTCTTTATCAAAATCGATGACGAAGGAATCTCTCGCTGTAACGATCCCGACACTATTCACAGGGAAAATATCACTCATTCTTGGATACTGGTTGTATTGATCCAGAGCCACTTCATCTCTTGGCACAAACAGATAGAACTCTGCTTTGGGCTTGATCTCCCTCCATGTGGTCGTGTTGAAGTCGTTGTGAAGCAGCCACTCGTACTTTT
This sequence comes from uncultured Nitrospiraceae bacterium, assembly GCA_963711905.1. GTDB lineage: Bacteria > Nitrospirota > Nitrospiria > Nitrospirales > Nitrospiraceae > Nitrospira_D. The sequence goes on from CAVQFZ010000005.1 coordinate 15,251, forward strand.
CTTCCCGAAGACCCCATCTCTCCGCATAGACCACCTTCTTCTGCAGACCTTTCTTCTTGATGAACAGGCCGATAGCGACACCCTGCCTAATATCAAAGACGTTCTTATCCTCGCTGCCGTCTGGACATCGTTCCTTCTTGTTACTGTTGCCGTGGAGATCAAGTAGATAAATATGGTCAAAACTGTTCATCAACGATTGCCGCATACCTCGGAAGGTCGGACCATCTAAATAACTATTATCGGTGATGAACCCCAGCACTCCCTCTCCAGCCTGGTCGATCTTCCACTGAGCGAAGCGGATGAACTTGACGTAGTCGTTCTGAAGCCATTTAGGATTCTTTTCCCCCAAGGGTTTGCCGTCTACTTCGTAGTAGGTCTTGATCTCTTTGGAAATCCACGTGCCGATGTTCGAGGAGTGCCCGGAATAAGGTGGGTTGCCAAGAACCACCAGGATCGGCGTTTCTTTTTTCACCTTGCCCGCCAGCTTTGATTCTTCGGCCAGCGACGACATGCCAGGGAGCTTGGACTGGGCCAGTTCCTCCATCTCCAAAGTGTTAGTTAGGTAAAGCTTGAATCGGTCCTCCTTTTTCAACTGATAGCCGAGCTCTTCTAGAAGAAACGACATCTTGAGGTGCCCGACGGCATAGGAGGCCATCATCAGCTCGAAGGAATAGAAGTTCTTCAGAATGTGATGTTCGATAAACGAGGAGCGTCCGCCGCTTCCATACTTTTCGATGAATTCAGCGACGGCTAGCTTCGCGGCTTCAGCCGGGAAGGTGAGAGTTCCACCAGCCGGGTCAAGAACGGTAACGGACTTCGTGGCGAAGCCATCAGGACGGTAGAAATAGTCCTTCAGGATGGCATGCAGCGATCGTGTAATGTAGGAGACCACCGGCTCGGGTGTGTAATATACGCCGCGCCGCTCGCGTTCCTCGGGATCGTACTCAGCCAGGAAGGTCTCATAGAAGTGGATGATGGGATCCTTGCCTTTCCCTTCATGGAAATACTTGTGCAGGATCTGTTTGACATCGGCGGCGGCCAGAACCTGCGCGATGTCATCCACAATCCATTCCATCCGCTGAGGTAGGTCGCCCATCGAGATGAAGCGAAATACGTCCCGCAAGATGCCGATAGTCTGCGGGATAAAGTCGAACGCCAATTTGCGGCTGAATCCGTTTTCCGATCGGGTCCTTGCGGCAAAGAGGCCGTACGCGATCGTCTGGGCGTACAGATCGGCAAAATCTTCCTTCGTCAACCCGCTGATGAGATGCTTCTGGAAGGCCTCGTAAAAACCTAAGATGTGGCCGCTTCCCTTTTCTGTTTCTTCCTTCAGCTCCTCGGCAATCACCTGGTCTTTAAGGAAACGTGTCCGCTTGGCCAGCTCAATGGCCAATGTCTTGGCCGAATAGGATTTGGGCAGGGAGAAAGCAAAGAATTGCTCTAAGAGATTCAGAAACTCCGGCACCTTCTCGACCGGTGGGACCGTTTTGAGCTTATGGAGAATGAACGGTCTCGCTATCTGGACTCGCTCAACGCGTTCCCCATCACGATACAGCCTAAATTCAAAGAAGTTGGTGAGGATCAGATTCGGGAAAGTGTGGCGATAACGTTTGAGCTGTTCTGTCTCTTCAATGTGATCCAGATTGCCTTCAGTAGGGGGCTTGGCCTCGATATAGCCGATGATGTGTTGCTGGCCATCCCAAATCCGAAAGTCCGGATTGCCGGCTTCGGTCTTCTTTGGAAGGGTGGTAGTGTGAACCTTTTTCTTGCCAATCGAGGCTGTGTAGCTCCCGATGAGTTCTTCTAAGGAAGAGTAATAGCTTTCTTCTCTAGCGTCTCCATGTGAAGCAACGTCAAAAATTCTCTTAACATAGCCACTGAGCATGGTTGGGTCGCAGTCTAGCCAAATCGGTCTATGAAAGCTACGGAGAAGGTAAGCAAGTTCACTCACAGCTTAATTACGCTTTCCCTTCGACTGAAAGCCGATCCGGTGCCTGGGTGCGTCGGGAGGTGGTTGCAGGAGCGGGAGAAATTTCTCGTACAGGTCGAGCAGGGACGAGTCATGCTCAAGCAACGTGCGATCGTTCAGCCAGAACCAGGACAAACCAAAAGCAGATGGACAGCCGTAACGGTTAACCCCTACCCCATCACAATCAAGACTCAGTGGACCGGGACGGCGGTTGGTCTTGTAGGAGCGATTGCACGGTCTCACCCACCACCGCCCGCTCCACCGCCTTATCTCGACGGTGCAGGAGAGCAGAAACCCGATCGTTGGTATCAAGGTGGGGCAGTACCCACGGGGGGGTTCCATTGCGAACCGAATCCAGAACCTCTTTCACGAAGATCAGGTCCGGCGACTTGATGAGGCTCACCCCTTCCGGTTCCTGAAGGCGGCCCACAAACCCGTTTCCGACGAGACGTTCTACCTCTTCCTCTACCAAAGACAAGGGCATATGCAGTTCGCTCGACAGCTCCGGCAACCTCAACGGACGATCGCCCTTGAGGTAGTGATGCCCCAGGACTCGCAATACTTTAAGGGCCAGTTGCTCCCGAAACACGTACGTGCCTTGCTCCCACAGCAGGCGGGACAAATAGGCCATGGGATATTGGTAAAAAAAGGAGAGCTGCGCCCCAATCAGCACGATCATCCATCCGGTGTAGAGCCACAGCAAGAACAGCATGAGCACGGCGAAACTCGAATAGATCGCGCTGTAATTGGCGGAGGCCGCCACGAATTTGGCGAACGCTTCACCGGCAATGACCCAGAGAATGGCCGCCGAGACGCCACCAACGACTGCCGAACGCACGTGGACATGGGTATTGGGAATCATCTTGTAGAAAAAGGTGAACACTGCACAGAGCATCATGAACGGAACTACTTCGCCGCTCCACACCAGCAGCGTTCCAAACGGCTCCATTGCCGTAAGGTGCTGAACCAGAGTGTGGCTTTGGAGTGAGGCCAGCAAACCGAACGCGCTCACGACGACAACCGGTCCCACAAGAACCGCGCTCAAATAGTCGGTAAACTTCCGTTCCCAGGTACGTCCCTGTTTGACCTGCCAGATCGCATTCAAGGCCTGCTCGATCTTATCGATCAACGAATAGGTCGTATAGAAGAGGCCGGCAATCCCGAACACTCCCAGCACGCCCATTTTGATATTGTCCACGAAGCCGATGATGGTCGCGGTGATCTCCCGACTCTTAGGGCCGAGCGGCTCCAGCGTCTGAGCCAAGAAGGGTTCGATCACGTGGTGGACATTGAAGCCCTTCAGCACCGAAAACATCACGGCGAGGAACGGCACCAACGACAGCAACGTCGTATCGACCAGACCGGCCGCCCGCGCATCGAGCAGGCGATGGCGGAACTCCATGCCGACGGCAGTGGCCAGCCGAAGCGCCTGAGTGCCCAGCCGTTGGAACAATGACATGGTCGTCAGATCCCTGGTCCAGAGGTCCTGCTTCGCAAACTGGGAGATGCGTGTGGAGCGGGTCATGGGGCCTGCTCTCCCTAAGCAGGGCATTCACAGCTTTTCGGTACAACAACAGACGCGGTGGCAACTGGTACTGAGGTCGTCAGAATACCATCCCGGGATGCTTTTCCCAAGGGGCGGCGAGGCTGTATGTAGCTAGCACATCATCTGTCCAGTTTTTGTAGCACGAGAAGTGTCCGGTTTAGGGTGGTCCTCCGAAGGAGGGCCATGATGACACGGGCAACCGTCCTACAGGAGGTGCGACAGATGCGATTTGAAGAACTGTATACCCGGCGACAACGACGAGAACTGACGATGGTGGAGGCGGCAGAGATCTTGGGGGTGACGGAGCGGACATTCCGTCGCTGGAGTACCCGCTATGAAGCGGAGGGTGTCGAGGGGCTAGAGGATCGGCGGCTGGGCCAAGCCTCAGCCCGGGCGATCCCAGTCGACGAGGTGCTGCAGATGGTGCGGCTGTATGAGAGCCGCTACACGGGCTGGACGGTGAAGCATTTCCACGAGCGCTGGCACGCGGAGCATGGGGGGACCCGCTCCTACACGTGGACGAAGAACCGGCTGCAACAGGCCGGACACGTGACGCGGGCTCCCCGGCGCGGCGCCCATCGCAAGAAGCGGCCCCGCAAACCGTTGCCCGGCATGATGCTCCATCAAGACGGCTCCACTCATGAATGGGTCCCGAACTGTCAGTGGGATCTGATCGTGACGTTGGATGATGCGACGAACGAGCTCTACTCGGCCTTCTTCGTCGAGGAAGAAGGGACCATGAGCAGCTTCCAAGGTCTGCGGGAGGTCATTGAGGCGAAGGGGCTGTTCAGTTCCCTCTATGTCGATCGCGGCTCGCACTATTGGTACACCGCGGAGGCTGGCGGCAAGGTGGACAAGACGCGGCTGACGCAGGTGCATCGGGCCTTGCGGCAATTGGGGATCACGCTGATTGCCGCCTATTCGCCGGAAGCGCGGGGCCGGTCGGAGCGCGCCTTCCGCACGTTGCAAGATCGGCTGCCCAAAGAACTCGCGTTAGCCGGGATCACGGACATGGCGGTGGCGAATCAGTATCTCATTGAGCAATTTCTTCCCGTCTACAATCGGCGCTTTGCGGTGTCGGCGGTGAATGCCGGGACCGCCTTCGTCCCGTGGATCGGGCCGAACCTCGCTGAGATTCTCTGCGTGCAAGAAGAACGGGTCGTCGCCAACGACAATACGGTGCGGTATCACGGTCAGAGTCTCCAGATTCCGCCCGATTCGCATCGATTCCATTATGTGAAGGCCACGGTTCGGGTCCACGAGCATCCGGAGGGCACCTTGGCCGTGTTTCATGGCCCCCGGTGCTTGGTGCGCTACGATGCGGAAGGCCAGCTGATCGAGCCCGAGGCTGAGTCCGGGCACCAGAAAGACTCGACCGCTCGGTCACGCGACCGCCCGATCGTCGATCCTCGGGCCACTGTGCGCGAAAGAATTTCGGCGCAGCGCTGAAATTCTTGGAGAGGGAACACCGGACAGATCCTGAGCTACATCAATCGGACAAGTTAACTTGCTATCTACACGCAACGTCCGCTTCGAGCGGTCTCCGGATCATGGAAGGAGAGTCTGTGGCAGACATCCAGGTCGATGACGGCATCGTTAAAATTTTGAATCTTGAGATCCAGGATCCCAAGGTTGCGGCGATACTCGCTGCTTACCCCCAAGCACGTTGGGCAGAAATCACCCGTCGAGCGGTCAAGATCGGCCTTGGGTATCTTAAAGGCGGTGAAACAGGCTAGGGCTTTGGAGTGTGATCGGCTTGACTGACGGTGGCTCGTTCGTATTGAGTCTTTGTCTTCCTATTGCCGCTCAGAAGGGGTTTGAGGACCAGTACCAAGCGTAGACGCCGACTTCTGTCCTTCGACCAGCACGGTGTCTCCATCGCCTTCGATCCGAAGGCTCGATGGACGTTGTGTGCCATCGGAAGCCGCCTCGACCTGTCGCGTCAGATAAGCCCCCAACTCGGAAGCCAGGAGCCAGCCGTTTCCGTCCAGATCGGCATCACCGGACAGCCCGGTCAATAGTGTCTCAACAAAGCGACTGCTCTTCTCCAGGCGAGCGGCGGCCTCTCCTTGACCTGCCGCACTAATGACTTGGACCGCGCGCCGCTCCGTGTCCGATTCCGGAGCCGGCCGCCCTTCCAATGAAAACCCCGCCGGCTCGGTTGTTTCCCATCCGAATACCGGCGCATCGAGAATCAGGAGCGTGTGCTTGGAAGCCGATCGCCTCGTAAACTCTTTCAAGCGCTCAACCGTGATCGACTTCGCTACGCTGTTGACCTGTGCGTCAAACGGCACAAGATACCCTCGATCCTGCCCGTCGGAATCCTGCATAGACCCGGCATGGCCCGTGTAGAAAATAACGAGCCGGTCCATGCGTCCGACTTTTCTCGGCAACATGTCGTTCAAAAGCTGATGGAGGCGTCGCGAGCTTGCATCCTTGTCGTAGAACTCGACCACCTCGTCGAACCCCAACTGCCGAAACGCCTCCGCCACCTTCTTGGCATCGCTGATCGCTCCCGGGATGGGAGGGGCCAAGACGTAGTTTTCAATCCCAATAATGATCGCCCAGGACTTGTAGTACAGGCCCTCCGGCTTTCCCGATTGAGCCTCAGCGGTCGACAGGGCAACAACCGAGAACATGCCGACCAGATGAACGCCCAGTAGGATCAGGCTTAAGAACCTAAGCAAAAGGCTATTCCAAAAATGCCTTGCGCTGTTCATCGGGTCAGCCTATCTCCGGCCTAGACAGGTGTCAAGAAACGGAATCGGGAGGAACCCACAGCGCCACGACGAGATGGCCTCGAAGCAACCGTATGGTTGCAGGCGCCCTCGACTTTCTCCATAATGACGCGCCCGCAAGGGACTGCGCTGAAGAAGGAGACGCTGCCGCCATGAATGAAAGAATTGAGACCCTATTGAAGGAAAGCCGGACGTACCAGCCGACCGCCAAGACGATAGCCGCTGCCTATATCAAAGACTATGAGACCGAGTACAAACAATCCATCGCAGACCCTGAAGCATTTTGGAGCCGCGAAGCGAAGGAACTGGAATGGTTCTCTCCGTGGGAGAAGGTCCTGGAGTGGGATTATCCATGGGCAAAATGGTTTGTCGGGGCACGATGCAACATCGCCTACAACTGCCTAGACCGTCACGTCAAGACCTGGCGCAAGAACAAAGTCGCACTGATCTGGGTCGGCGAAAACGATCAGGAACGAATCTTCACCTACGGCGAACTCTATCGACAGGTCAACCGCTGCGCTAATGCGCTCAAAAAGCTTGGCCTCCAGCAAGGCGATCGGGTCACCATCTATCTACCCAAAATTCCCGAGCAAGTTGTCGCGATGCTGGCATGCGCCAGGATCGGCGTGATCCACAGCGTCGTCTATTCAGGTTTCAGCGCCCCCGCCCTCGCCAGCCGTATCAACGATGCCGAGGCCAAGGTTGTGATCACGGCTGATGTCGGGTTCGACCGCGGCAAGGTTATCCAATTGAAACCGGTCGTGGACGAAGCCGTCAAAACCTGCCGACGATCGAGCATGTGATTGTCGTACCCGCCAGACCCAAGGTCCGCCTCTTTCCGCCCCAAAGGAAATTGACTGGAATGAATGGATCGCGCGTGAGCGGCCGGTCTGTGAAGCAGAACAGCTGGATGCCGAAGCACCGCTCTATATTCTCTACACGTCCGGTACGACCGGTCGTCCGAAGGGCGTGGTCCATGTCCATGGAGGGTACATGGTCGGCACCTATACGACAACGAAGTATGTGTTCGACCTGAAGGATGATGACGTGTACTTCTGCGTAGCTGATCCGGGGTGGGTCACAGGCCACAGCTATATCGTCTACGGTCCTCTCCTCAATGGTGCGACGATTCTGACCGCGGAAGGGAAACCGGATTATCCGAATCCTGGACGCTGGTGGACTCATCGAACGGACGGGGTCTCCATTTTCGACGACTCCGACCGCGATCCGACTGCTCATGCGCTACGGCGAAGATTGGCCGAAGAAATTCGACCTCTCGACGCTTCGAATCCTGGGGAGCGTCGGAGAACCAATCAACCCCGAAGCCTGGGAATGGTTTATCGTGTGACCGGCGAAGACAAACCCATTATGGAAAGTCGGCGGCAGACGGAAACGGGATCGATCTTGATCACCCCGCTTCCCACAGTCCCGCTGAAACCCGGCTCGGCCACGCGCCCATTTTTCGGCATTGAAGCCGATGTCGTTGATCGTGATGGAAACAGCCTTCCTGTCAATGCCGGCGGCTTTGCCGTCATTAGAAAACCATGGCCGGCCATGATGCGTACCATTTACAAGGATCCTGAGCGTTATAAGGCCTACTGGTCCACCATCCCCAATTGCTACACGGCTGG
>CAVQFZ010000006.1:0-21773 GCA_963711905.1 uncultured Nitrospiraceae bacterium
CCTTCATGCTCGACTAGTAGACAGCAGAGCATTGCTGGTGAGTATCCGGCAAATATGAAAATCAAACAGGGAAAGACCCGGGCTCGTTCAAGTTCATAAACGTTGAGGAGGTATCCACAATGTTCTTGTCACGTCGACAATTTTTGAAGGTCTCTGCAGGCACTGTCGCCGCCGTGGCCGTGGCGGATAAAGTCCTGGCATTGACGGCGCTCCAGCCGGTGATCGAAGTCGGCAATCCCTTGGGGGATTATCCTGACCGCTCGTGGGAGCGGGTCTATCACGACCAATATCGCTACGATTCCTCCTTTACCTGGGTCTGCTCCCCCAACGACACCCATGCTTGCCGCATCAGAGCCTTTGTGCGCAACGGAGTGGTCATGCGGGTGGAACAGAACTATGACCACCAAACCTATGAAGACTTATACGGCAATCGGGGCACGTTCGCCCATAACCCACGAATGTGCTTGAAGGGTTTCACCTTCCACCGCAGAGTGTACGGCCCCTATCGCTTAAAAGGTCCCTTGATGCGGAAGGGCTGGAAACAGTGGATGGATGACGGTTCGCCGGAGCTGACCCCGGAAACCAAACGCAAGTACAAGTTCGACAGTCGCTTCCTCGACGATATGCTCCGTGTCTCTTGGGATACGGCCTTTACGTATGCGGCGAAGGCGATGATCGTCATTGCCACGCGGTATAGTGGTGAGGCGGGTGCCAGGCGCCTTCGTGAGCAAGGCTATGCCCCGGAGATGATCGAGATGATGAAGGGCGCCGGTGTGCGCTGCTTCAAGCACCGAGCAGGTATGCCCATTCTCGGCCTCATCGGCAAGCACGGCAATACCCGTTTTAATAACAGCGTCCTGCCGATACTGGACAGTTGGATTCGCAAGGTCAACCCGGATCAGGCGCAAGGGGGTCGCTACTGGAACAATTACACCTGGCACGGAGATCAGGACCCCTCTCAGCCTTGGTGGAACGGCACGCAAAACTGCGATGTCGATTTGAGTGATATGCGGTTCTCCAAGATGAACACGAGCTGGGGCAAGAATTTCGTGGAGAATAAGATGCCGGAAGCGCACTGGAAGCTCGAATCGATCGAGCGCGGCTGCCGCATCGTGGTCATCACTCCGGAGTACAATCCGACGGCCCAACGAGCCGACTACTGGATTCCCCTTCGACCGCAATCGGACGCGTCGCTGTTCCTCGGGGCCTGCAAGATCATTCTCGATGAGAACATGCAGGACATCGACTATCTCAAGCAGTTTACGGATATGCCCCTGTTAGTGCGCACAGATACGCTCCAGTATTTGGACCCTCGGGATGTCGTTCCGGACTACAAGTTCCCGGACTTTTCACACAGCTACTCGGGCCGAATCCAATCGTTGAAATCGGATCAGATCGAACGGTTAGGTGGATTCATGGTGTGGGATCTGGCCAAGAAACAGGCGGTCCCGCTCCATCGTGAGCAGGTCGGCTGGCATTTCGAAAAGAGCGGGATTGATCCGGCCTTGACCGGCACCTATCGGGTCAAGTTGCTGAACGGACGCGAAATCGACGCGATGTCGATCTACCAGATGTATCTGATCCACCTCCAAGACTACGATCTGGATACCGTGCATCAGATCACACGATCCCCCAAGGATCTCCTTGTCCGCTGGGCTCGCGATTCGGGCACCATCAAGCCTGCTGCGATCCACAACGGCGAAGGAGTCTGTCACTATTTTCATATGACGGAAATGGGACGCGCGGCGGCTCTCGTCGTGACCTTGACTGGTAATATCGGCAAATTCGGCACCGGCTGTCATACCTGGTCCGGCAATTACAAGGTGGGAATTTGGAATGCCACGCCATGGTCGGGCGTCGGCTGCGGTGTGCATCTTTCGGAAGATCCCTGGCACCTCAATATGGATCCCAATGCCCATGGGAAAGAAATCAAATACCGGAACTACTATTATGGCGAGGAGCCCGGGTACTGGAACCACGGCGATACCGCCTTGATCGTGAATACGCCGAAGTATGGACGGAAGGTGTTTACCGGCAAGACCCATATGCCGAGTCCCAGTAAGTTACGGTGGGTCGTGAACGTCAACATTTTGAACAACTCCAAGCACCATTACGACATGGTGCGAAACGTCGATCCCAACATCGAATGTCTCATGACCCAGGACATCGAAATGACGTCCGACGTCAACCACAACGATATTGCCTTTGCCGCTAACTCCTGGATGGAGTTCACCTACCCGGAAATGACGGCCACTGTGTCCAATCCGTGGCTCCAGATCTGGAAAGGGGGCATCCGGCCGTTGTACGACACCCGCAACGACATCGACACGTTCGCCGGGGTGGCCGCGAAGCTGGCCGAGATGACGGGTGACACCCGCATGCGCGACGTCTTCCATTTTGTCTATCAGAATCGCGTGGATGTGTACGCGCAACGGATTCTGGACGCGTCCAGCACCTTTTACGGATATAGTGCCGATGTGCTGTTGAAGTCTGAAAAGGGCTGGATGGTGATGGTCCGCACCTATCCGCGGCATCCCCTCTGGGAAGAGACCAACGAGTCAAAACCGATGTGGACCAGGTCGGGACGCATCGAGACGTATCGTATCGAACCGGAAGCCATCGAATACGGCGAAAACTTCGTGGTGCACCGCGAAGGGCCGGAGGCGACCCCGTACTTGCCGAACGCCATCTTCACGACGAACCCGTATGTTCGTCCGGACGATTACGGCATTCCGATCACGGCTCAGCACCACGACGACAAGACGATTCGGAATATCAAGCTCTCGTGGGCGGAGATCAAACGTCACAGCAACCCCTTGTGGGAGAAGGGGTACCAGTTCTACTGCGTGACGCCCAAAACGCGACACCGGGTGCACAGTCAATGGTCCGTGAACGACTGGGTGCAGATTTACGAGTCGAACTTCGGCGATCCCTACCGCATGGACAAGCGGACCCCGGGCGTCGGCGAGCATCAAGTACACATCAATCCTCAAGCGGCCAAAGACCGCGGCATCAACGACGGGGACTATGTGTATATTGATGGCAATCCCGTGGATCGCCCCTACCGCGGCTGGAAGCCCAGCGATCCCTACTACAAAGTGGCTCGGTTGATGATTCGCGCGAAGTACAACCCGGCCTATCCGTACCACGTAACGATGGCCAAGCATGCGCCCTTTGTGTCGACCCCAAAGTCGGTCAAGGGCCATGAAACCCGCCCGGACGGGCGCGCCATCGCGATCGATACCGGCTATCAGTCCAACTTCCGGTACGGCGCGCAGCAGTCATTTACGCGCAGCTGGCTCATGCCGATGCACCAGACCGACTCGCTCCCTGGTAAGGCTGCCAACTCGCTCAAGTTTAAATGGGGGTTTGAAATCGACCACCATGCGGTCAATACCGTGCCGAAGGAGTGTCTCATCCGCATCACGAAGGCGGAAGACGGCGGCATCGGGGCCCGTGGGCCGTGGGAACCGGTTCGAACCGGCTTCACGCCGGGTCAAGAGAACGAGTTCATGATCAAGTGGCTCAAGGGCGAGCATATTAAAATTAAAGTCTGAGGACGTTAAACGTGAAACGTGAAACGTAAGAAATCAGACGTTTAACGAATAACGATTAACGTTTAAGGGAGGACGCAATGCCTGAAGTTTATAATTGGCAGCTGGGACGCAAGATGTTGTATCCCTACGAGGAGCGGCATCCGAAGTGGCAGTTTGCCTTTGTGTTTAATATCAATCGCTGTTTGGCCTGTCAGACCTGTAGCATGGCCGATAAGTCGACCTGGCTTTTTTCCAAAGGGCAGGAATACATGTGGTGGAACAATGTGGAGACCAAGCCCTATGGCGGGTATCCCCAGTTCTACGACGTCAAAATCACCCAGCTGATCGAACAGGTCAATCCGGGCGGGCAAGTCTGGAACGTCCGGGTGGGCCGCAAACACCATGCCCCCTACGGCGTGTTCGAGGGGATGACCATTTTCGATGCCGGGGCCAAAGTGGGCCAGGCGGCCATCGGCTATATTCCGACGGACCAGGAATGGCGGTTCGTCAATATCTACGAAGACACGGCCACCTCGATGCGCGCCCTGGTCGAGGGCATCGACAAGACCGGCTTCTCGCGGGATGAACCCTGGAAGATGACCGGCAGCAGCCTCCCGGAACACGAGACCTTCTTCTTCTATCTCCAACGCATCTGCAATCACTGCACCTATCCAGGCTGCTTGGCGGCCTGTCCGAGGAAGGCCATTTACAAGCGACCGGAAGACGGCATCGTCCTGATCGACCAGAATCGCTGCCGAGGGTATAAGAAATGTGTGGAGCAATGTCCGTATAAGAAACCCATGTACCGAGGGACGACCCGCGTGAGCGAAAAGTGTATCGCTTGTTATCCCCGCATCGAAGGGAAGGATCCCCTCACCGGCGGGGAACCGATGGAAACGCGCTGCATGGCGGCTTGCGTCGGAAAAATCCGCATGCAGAGCCTCGTCCGGATCGGCGAGGATGGCCTGTGGGCTGAAGATCGGTGGCACCCGCTGTATTATGCGATTCGGGTGGAGCAAGTGGCCTTGCCGCTATACCCGCAGTGGGGAACCGAGCCCAATGGGTTCTACATCCCGCCCCGGCATTCTCCTCGTGGCTATGCCCGGCAGATGTTTGGCCCCGGCGTGGACAATGCTATTGAGAAGTATCTGGTCCCCAGTCGGGAACTGTTGGCTGTGTTGCAGCTCTGGCGCGCCAGCCAGCAGATTGTGTTCCGCTACGATGTCATTCCCGGCCCAAAGGTGTTCGAAACCCAGATCCACGGGAAGCGGTTCGAGATGTACAACGACACCGTGTTGGGCTTCAATAAGTCGGGGAAGGAAGTGGCGCGGATTCAGGTCGAGGAGCCGATCTACATCCGGCCGGCCGAGCGCGTCACCTGGTTGTAATCTGGGACCGACGCAGTGTTCGAAGAGGGGCGGAGTCCTTCTGTGGCCTCCGCCCCTGCTTCTTTCATAACAGGAAGCCTCCAGTTTTTACATCAGGGTCAATTTCATGAGCCTCTTTTCACGGAGGCTTGTACGGCAGTCTTTCTGAGATGCCCCTTCTCTCAAGTCAAAGCCACACCAGTTGCCTCCCACGACCTACGTACGTATTTAGAAAGCGCTAGAGCCGATCTATCCAGCATCATCGGTCTTTTGGCTCAGCGCTACTGCATCTTCTGCACACTTGACGAGATAGATAGCGTCCAGTACAGTTTTGAATCATGGTGTCTTTGCGATTCCCATGGGGAGCACTCCCGGCGTGACATCACATCAGCAGCCAGCAGTTCCCTTTTCTGCGCAGGCCATTCCCTTCGATGAGTTTCTTGCTTCAGGTAAACTCCCGGATGGCTATCTGAACAGTGAATATGTCGCTCAGCAATTCGTCGAGCGCCTGGTGCATTATATTCTCAGCGTTCCCGCCGGCAGTTATTCCATGGCTCAGCTGAGCCAACTTCTGGAGCAGCTCGATCCACGCACACAGGTCTTTTTCTTCAAACGTTTGAAGGAAACGAGCCCGGACTCTTTGAAAGATTTCGCGTCTCTCTACTACGGATTCATGAACGAATTCCATTCCCTCCTGTTCACATAAGGATCATCACGAAAAATACTCCTTGTCGGCACTCCAATCTCATGTATAATTACGGATTATCAAAAGGAGAAGGAGTATTATGATTCCATCGTTACAAAGAGCGGTCACCAGTTTTTATAATTTGATCTACGAAGCACAGACCTTCGCTACCGCGATGGCAAGGATCGATACCGCCGAGCAGGAGCATTACGCCGGGCGTATTGAAGGCCTCAATTGGGTTCTCGATCGCTGTCAGGAGCTCGAGGAGATGGACACCAACCTCACGCCATCATCCCTCCAGCGTATCCTGGGAGAAGTCAAATCCGATCTGGAACATGAACTCTCCGTACAGCGAAGAGAGAAGGGACGCCGCGCCGACGGACGGGAGGAAGCCCTCAATTTCGTTGCCGATTACCTCTCCAGCCTCATCACAGCAACTGAGATCGAGTCCGCCAAGACCACCGTCTAACACGGTCATTTTTCACAATGGGGACCTGCCTCTCTGGCGCCGCAGAGGCACGTCCCCGGCTGTTCAGTCAACTTCCGGGAACATTGAATCGATCGCATGGCACCATGTCGATTTACTATCCCAGGCATGCCATGACTCCTCGCCTATCCCTCCATCTGAACCCATCGACCGGTTCAAAGCGCTATCCCTCTTCTCAAGTTTCATCAACAGCCAGATTATCAGTCTCCCGCCGGGTGAAATTGATTAACCCTTGACCCCGACTTCCCATTCTCACTAATATCAAGAATGTTTCCGCCCTCACGCAGATCAGGCGCCCAATGGATCCCCGGGGCTCACAGGACTCCCAGAAGCCGGCCGCGTCCCTCTGAAAATCCACAAGAGCAATTCGGCTCGCTCAATGCCTCTCTCCTGTTCTGTCCTCGGTGCCGCGTGGCCACCCCGACAAGAGAACGACTCCTGCTCGTTCTACCCACCGGAAATCTTTATGAGTATCTCTGCATCCACTGCGGAACCTCTACGGGATCCAAGACGGACAATGCCGTCAAGACCGTTCAAATTGTCGCTCCTTAACTCGTCCAACATCGATACACCGATGCTCGGCGAATCCACCGCCGTGTCCGCTCGACCTGCTCTCAGCATCCATTCAGACGATGACGCGAAGCTCAATAGGAAAGTCGTTGGGAGGAGTTATCTGTCTCTTGGCCCATGCCAGAACGGTAAACACGTAGGGTATCGGCGGGTCAATGAACTTGTTCGAGCGGAATGCCTTCTTCGATAAGCATCACCGGAATGTTTTCACGGATGGGAAAGAGGATCTTCCGATCAGCGCGAATCAGACCGCCGTCCAGCTCGGCGGACACGGGTCGTTTCCCAAAATTCTTCAATTCACCGCGCGCAACAGCAGCATTGAGCTTCTGAATGAGAGACTCCTCAGCCAGACTCACCGTCTGTTTGGTCTCAGGGCAACAGAGGATCGCCAAGAGTTCTTTATCAATCGTCATGACCGTCAACCTCGCGCCGTGTCACGCTCGCTAGAATAATTGATACGGACATCCCAGCGCAAGCTCTCATAAGGAACTCCTTATACTCATCCATTTCTGATACACTCAGCATGCTTCCAGCAGGGATGTATCGTCATGATCAAAGCATTCTGGAAAACTTGCATGGCGGGCCTCATTGTCGTGGTCCCGGCCTGGGTTACGTTTCTGATTCTCACGACCCTCTTCAGGACACTCGATGGGTTGGTCGGTCGATACATGTCCAATCCCATCCCCGGCCTAGGCCTGCTCCTATTAGTCATTCTTCTCATTGTTGCCGGCCTCATCGCCGATCATGTGATCGGTCAAGGCTTATTCGAACGCCTCGAACGCCGGATTGAGCAGATTCCTCTGGTGCAGAGTATCTATCTCACCTTGAAGGGCATGACGGACGTCCTGAATTTTCGCTCTCGCTTCGGGCGCAGCAAGGTCGTTGCCTTTCCGTTTCCTCGCGATGGATGTTGGGCATTGGGATTTGTGATGGGGATGGCGCCTCCATCCGTTCAGGTCGAACCTGCCCACACCCTCTTTATGGTTTTCGTCCCGACCGCCATTCACCCCTTTACCGGCTTCCTCGCCTTCATCCCGGAACATGTGCTGCGGCCGATCAATCTTCCTGTCGAAGACGCGATGAAAATGGAGTTTTCAGCCGGGTTCTATAGACCAAAAAGCGGATGGTTCGACGCAGCACGATCGCTCCACTCCTGATCCATGGCGCTTGAGAGCCTCCATATCAGACCGGCAGCCAAGGACGACGCGGACAGCATCATCGAGTTCAATCGGGCAATGGCACTCGAAACAGAGAGTCGCCGTCTCGATCTTGCCACGTTGCGCAAGGGGACCCTTGCAATCTTAGAAAGTCCCGAGTATGGATTCTATATTGTTGCCGAACTTCCAGAAGGCAAGAGCCACAAGCCGGTCGGTCAGCTCATGATTACGTACGAATGGAGCGACTGGCGCAACGGGCTCTTTTGGTGGATCCAGAGCGTCTATGTCGTACCCGACCGGCGTGGCCTGGGGGTGTTTCGAGCCCTGCACGACCATATCCTCGTCAAGGCCAAGGCGGATCCACGAGTGTGCGGCATCAGATTGTACGTGGAACGGGAGAATCACATGGCCCAAACCGTGTACCAGCGTGTGGGCCTCACCCCGTCGGTTTACGCGGTATTCGAGCAAGATTTCGTCCTGGGCCATGAGGTTTTCCAGATATAGATAAGGAGTCCCCATGAAACTCGATCGCTGCATGCTTGGTTTCTTCATGGTCGTGCTGTTGCTTCAAGGCTGCGCCTTCAGTCGAGGAACTCTAGGCGACGACATCAAATCTGAGGTCATCGCGGCCATTCAGAAAGGTACAACGACAAAGGAAGAGGTGATTCACCTCCTGGGGGCCCCGGATCGGCTGCTGCCACTCAATGGCCGAGACGTCTTTCAGTATTATCGATACGATTCAAAAGCAGGCAGCCTCCTGCTGATCGTTCTCAATTTCACGCGTCTATCCGTCAAGAGCGACGACCTATTCGTCATCCTCAACCGGGATGGAATTGTCGAAGATGTTATCTCGTCCAAACGCACAGACAGTTTGGAATTCAGATTTTGGCCGTTTAATGACTGACATGACCAGGCTGTGGAGGCTCGCCTCCTTCTTCATGGCAGCGTTGCTCTGCTGGTCTTCTATCGGCTGCAATGTCGTTCGCGTTTCGCTCAATACCACCATTACTCAGGAAGATGTGGCCTTCATCGTTCCAGGCAAGACTACTTTAGCCAATGTGATCGAGAAACTGGGGGCGCCCGACTCGATTACCGATTCCGATGCGGGAATTATCGCGACGTATCGATTCCTCGACTTGAAATACTCGCGTGTCAACTTTGGTTATTTGGCGAAACCATGGACGCCCGTCGACCCGGATTTGATTTTTTCCCGCACGGGACTGGGCGTCGACGCGTTCGAAGTACTGTGTGACCCTCACTGGGTGGTGGTGCACCAGGGCTTTCAACGTCATCTATACAGGCATCCTTTTCATCCCTATCCGTTCCAACAATCGCGCGTATCCGCTGTCCATGAATTGCCACCATTCAGCGGCCCCGCTATAATGGCGCGCCATGAGCCAGGACGTATCCAGCCATCATCCCCATCTCTACGATGACGACCCCTCCTTGTCCTATATCCCAGCCGATCAAGACACCGAGTTCCTGCAACGAGACGAGCTGCGTCCAATACGAATCGGACTGGAGCTGCTGAAACCCGAACTGATTCAACGAGAAGAAGGCATCAGATCTACCATCGTCGTCTTCGGCAGCGCGAGGCTTCACGAGCCGGCTGCTGCGAAACAGGCGCTCCACTTGGCCGAGGAGGAAGCGGCTCGATTCCCGGACGATGTCGAGCATCAGCAGAGGGTGGCGATCGCCCGGCGGCAACTCAGCCTGTCGAAGTATTATGAGGTCGCCCGAGAATTCGGTCAGCTGGTCTCGTCGACGCGCCAAATCCAGGGCCGGTGTGATTACGTCATCGTGACCGGCGGAGGCCCCGGCATCATGGAAGCGGCCAACCGTGGGGCGGCGGACGTGAACGCCAAATCGATCGGGCTCAACATTACGCTGCCGCACGAACAGCACCCGAACCCCTACATCACGCCGAGACTCAGTTTTCAGTTTCGCTATTTTGCCATCCGAAAGATGCACTTTTTGCTTCGCGCGAAGGCACTTGTCGCCTTTCCCGGCGGGTTCGGCACGATCGATGAAGTGTTTGAAACACTGACGCTGCTCCAGACCGGTAAAACCAAGAGCGTGATCGTGGTGCTGGTCGGACGGGACTTTTGGGAGCGGCTGATCAACTGGCCGCTCCTCGTGGAATGCGGCCTGATCGCACGGACTGACCTACAACTCTTTCACTATGCCGAGACGGCCCAGGAAGCCTGGGATCTGATCGTCCACCACAATGGAGCACCGACCACATGAAATTCTCCTTCCATGGCGCCGCCCGGTCGGTCACAGGGAGTCGACATATCCTGGAAGTGCCCGGATTCAGACTATTGCTGGATTGTGGGCTCTTTCAGGGACGGCGAGAAGAAGCCGGTCGGCGAAACCGGGACTTGGGGTTTGAACCGAAGTCTCTCGGCGCCGTCTTGCTCTCGCATGCGCATATCGACCATTCCGGAACCCTGCCCGTCTTACCTCGGCAGGGGTTTTCCGGGAAAGTGTATCTCACCAGAGCGACGGCCGACTTGACCGGCATCATGCTTGAAGATTCGGCTCGCGTTCAAGAGAACGATTGCCGGTATGTCAACAAACAAGAACAGCGGCGCGGCAAATCCTGTATTCAGCCGCTGTATGACGGGGGTGACGTCCGCAAGATCGTCAGGCAGTTTGTGGGTGAGCGATACGGCGATCTACTCAAGATCGCGCCGCGCGTGACCGCCTCGTTTCATGATGCCGGCCATATCCTGGGATCCGCCGCCGTCCGAGTGAAGTACACCGCGCGCGGGAATACTACGACCGTGCTGTTCAGCGGAGATCTGGGTCGATCCCATATGCCGATCCTGCGCGATCCCGAGCCCCCGCCCCCATGCGATGTCCTCATTCTTGAATCCACCTACGGGGACCGGTTACACGAGCAGGTCGGGGAAGAGATGAAGAAGAAGGCCCAAGACCTGGTCGAGCATGCCAGGGCGCATAAAAGCAAGATCATCGTGCCGGCCTTTGCGGTGGGACGCACGCAGGAACTGGTGATGCGAATCAAGGAACTGGTTGTCGAGGGTCGCGTGGATCCGATTCCGATCTATATCGATTCACCGCTGGCCGACAAAGCGACGGGAGTATTCCGGCGTCATCCTGAATGTTATGACGAGGAGACCCTCAAGACGTTTTCGGCTGACGGCGATGTGTTCGCCTCACGCTATATCCGTTTTGTGTCATCGCCCGAAGAAAGCAAGCGGCTCAACGCGATGCGCGGCCCTTGTGTCATTATCTCGTCTTCGGGCATGTGCGAGGGCGGCCGCGTCATTCATCATCTCAAACATGCGATTCAGGACGAAGCCAATGTGATCGTCTTCGTGGGCTTTCAAGCGGAACACACACTCGGGCGCAAACTCGTCGAGGGCTGGGACGTGGTCCCGATCTTCGGACGGCCAACGCCAAGACGGGCCCAGATCGTCAAGTTCAACGGCCTGTCCGCCCATGCCGACCGCAACGATCTGTTGGCCTATGTGCGAGCCATCAACCCACGACCCAGCACTATCTTCATCGTGCATGGCGAAGAGAAACAGGCCCTCTCGTTGGGTGCCGCCATTCAAGCAGAACATCCGAAGATCGATGTCAGGATTCCCCATCAGGGCAGCACGCATGAAATCTAGGGTCATGCATCCCCCGCCGATTCACGCGCAAGGGATCGCGCTGCTCCTGATCCTGTCCTGCCTGATCGCTCCCATCGCCGGGTGCTATTCAACCGCGGCTGCTGAACCAGAGCAAGAGCGTCAACGTCTTCGAGACCTGGGCATCGTGTTCGGACAGTATCCACCAGGCCCCTTCAACGCGATCACCGACGTGGCCGGTGTGAAAGTCGGCCATACTACCCTTATGCGAGGGGAAGGCCCTTTGAAACCAGGAGAGGGACCCGTGCGGACGGGCGTCACCGTCGTCATTCCACGCGACGACGTGTGGCACAAGAAGGTTCCCGCCGGCTCATTCGTCCTCAACGGCACCGGCGAAATGACCGGCCTTTCCTGGGTCGCTGAGTCGGGCTTCTTGGAATATCCCATTGCGCTCACGAACACGCTCAACGTGCCGCGCGTCGCCAATGGTGTCATGAGCTGGATGATCCGGAAGTATCCGGAGATCGGGATCACCGACGATACCCTCACGCCGGTCGTGGCGGAGTGCGACGATGGCCGGTTGAACGACATTCAGGGCCGGCACGTCTCCGAGCAGGATCTGATGGCGGCACTCGATGGCGCGAGCGGCGGGCCGGTGAAGGAAGGCACCATCGGGGCCGGGACCGGCATGGTGTCGTATGGATTCAAAGGCGGGATCGGGACTGCATCGAGAAAGCTGCCTGAGAAAGAAGGCGGGTACACGATCGGCGTCTTGGTCAACGCGAACCATGGCCGCAGACCGGAACTCGTCGTCGGCGGGGTGGCCGTCGGCAGGCAGTATGATCCGCCGCAGCACATGTCCGAGGCGCTGTCGCCGGGCCAGAGCGAGGGCTCGATCATCGTCGTTATTGCCACCGATGCGCCGCTCGACGGCCGGCAACTCACGCGCCTGGCCAAGCGCGCGGCGCTGGGCCTCGCCCGCACCGGCTCGACGGCACGCCATGGCAGCGGAGATTTCATGCTGGCCTTTTCCACTGCCAACAGTATTCCCCACTATCCGAAAGAACCGACCTACTACCTGAGACATCTCGCCGACACCCATCTGAATCCGGTCCTCACTGCCACAGTCGAAGCCACCGAAGAAGCCATTCTCAACGCCCTCACGATGGCCACCACGGTTACGGGCCGCGACAATCAACGTATCGAGGCTATCGATCTCGACCGCCTCAAAACACTTTTGTCCGGTTCACGACGAGATTGATCAACCGAATTTCTGAGCGGCCTATTGTAACGTGAGCCAAGCTTGCAAATGTCACGATTCCCTCGCTATCCTGCTGGACGTTAACCGGGAGGGATGGCATGGGTGAGTACCAGATCGGGGGCGGATTACAACTTCTGACGGCGGTGCAGAAGACGGAGGCCTTCGGTGAGTTCCTGAAAGCGAGGATGATCCATGCCCTGGAAACCGAAGACCCGACTGAACTACACTACCTCCTTGCGCAGGTGGACGACTACCATTCCTACCTGTGGCGGTATTATAAGAAATTAGCGCAGACCCGAGCTCAGCGGATGGATCCAGGAGTCTGACTCCCAGCGCATTCCGATCTCGCGCGACCCATACTCATGCCGAGCTCACCTGCCTTTTCTCATCGCGAGGCACGACGGTGCAATTTGCAGCGGCACTCTCGAAAACTGTAGACACGGAATCTGCGGCTCGGGCTGTAGCCGAAGACATTCGGGCGCAGCTGGGCGCCGCCCCGATCGATCTCGCCTGTGTCTTTTTTTCGGCTCATCATGCCGAGGGAGCCGACGTCTTGGCGAGCATGCTGACAGAGACGCTGCATCCTCGTTTGCTGATTGGGTGCAGCGGAGAGGGTGTGATTTCAGGAGCGGAAGAATTAGAAACGGCTCCGGCAGTGACCTTGTGGGCGTCGGTTCTTCCGGGCGTCGGCTTGGACTCTTTTCGATCATCGTTTTCGCCGACGCAGGATCAGTTCCAGCTCTCCGGATGGCCTTCCCCAGGCGCGGGGAATGCTCCATTTCTGTTGTTCGCCGATCCATTCACCACTCCCGTGCAAGAGGTTCTTGGGCTGTTAGAGGAACGGTATCCGGGGGCCAACGTCATCGGAGGATTGGCCGGAGGCGGGCACGAGGCCGGCATGAATCGGCTGATTCTCCATGACCACGTTCTCGATGGTGGGTTAGTCGGGGTCCGCCTGTCGGGGCCGATTGATGTTCGGCCCATCATCTCCCAGGGATGTCGTCTAATCGGCGACCGGTTTGTGGTGACGAAGTCGGAGGGGAATCTCATTCATGAGCTTGGGGGAGCGCCGGCGCTCGAACGGTTGCAGACCGTTTTCGAATCGCTGGGGGAGGAAGACCGGAGCCGAGCCCATCGGGCTCTCCATCTTGGCATTGTCATCGATGAGCACCGAAACCGCTTCGAGCGCGGAGATTTTCTCATTCGGAATCTGCTGGGGGCCGATCAAACGACCGGCGCGATCGCGGTCGGCGATGTGGTGCAAGAAGGGCAAACGGTGCAGTTTCATCTGCGCGATGCCGATTCCGCCAGCGAAGATTTGAATGTGCTTCTGGCGGCCGACCGAGCCCAGCATCCGCATCGCCCTCTTGGCGCGCTCGTATTCAGTTGTTGTGGCCGAGGTCGAGGATTGTTTGGACGGCCGAACCATGACGCAGCAGCGGCTGCAGAACGACTGGGACCGATTCCCATCGCGGGGTTCTTTGCGCAAGGTGAAATCGGGCCCATCGGAAACCGCAACTTCTTGCACGGGTACACGGCCAGTTTGGCGCTTTTTGCCGAACGGGATTCTTAGCCATTCCGTAGTTGACCGCGCCATCTTTCCCATGCCATAGAATGAGAGAAGGAGAACACGATGACACGTCTGAGTATGGTATCGATACTGACACTGTTGGCTCTGACATCGACATTAGGAGGAGAAGGCATTATGGCAGCGAGCGAGAAGGACCCGAACGCGCAGGAAGTCACCACATCGTCTGGGCTCAAATATATGGATCAGGTGGTCGGCACCGGAGAGGTGGCGGTCGCCGGAAAGACGACGAGCGTCCACTATACGGGTTGGCTGGAGAACGGCAAAAAGTTCGATAGCTCCGTCGATCGCGGACAGCCCTTCTCGTTTCCTCTCGGCGCCGGACGTGTCATTAAGGGCTGGGACGAGGGAGTGCAGGGGATGAAGGTGGGGGGCAAGCGCAAACTCACCGTCCCATCCGATTTGGGGTATGGATCGCGCGGCGCCGGCGGAGTGATCCCACCGAATGCCACATTGATTTTCGACGTCGAATTACTCGGTGTGCAGTAACGGCACCGGCAAGGACTGCGTTGACAGGTTCCAAGTTGACAAGCTGACAGGTCCGATCCCAACACACTTGTAAGCCTTCCGGCCTGCATACTTGTCAGCAAGAGCCATCATGCAACACACTCCCCTCATCGCACAACATCGCGCGGCCGGCGCCAAGCTCGTCGACTTCGCGGGATGGGAAATGCCCATCCACTATACCGGCGTTGTGGATGAGTATCACGCTGTCCGCAGCAAAGCCGGTCTCTTTGATGTCAGCCATATGGGGCGGATTGTCGTCGCCGGCTCCGGCGCGGAGTCATTCCTTCAGCGCATGACGACGAACGATCTCACCGCGCTCAGGCCCATGCAGGCGCAATACTCCATGGTCTGTAACGAGCAGGGCGGCATCAAGGACGATATCTTCATCTATCGATTGGCGAGGGACGGCGAATTCCTTCTGTGCGTCAACGCGTCCAATCGAAGCAAGATCGTCTCTTGGCTGACGGAGCACAGTCGAGGAGTGCCTGACTGTCGGATCTCCGACCGTTCGGCAGACATCGCGCAGATTGCCTTGCAGGGCTCGGCTGCGCGAGCGATCGTCGCGTCGCTCGGATTGTCCAAGCTGGACCAGCTCAAGGTCAGAGAATCCACGACCGTGCGAGTCGCCGGTGTGGAGTGCCTTGTCGCCCGAACAGGGTATACCGGAGAATTCGGCTACGAATTCTATGTGTACGGACAAGCCGACAGAGTCTGGGACGAGCTGATGGACACAGGCAAATCGTTCGGGTTGAAGCCGGCAGGACTTGGCGCACGAGATCTTCTTCGTCTCGAGATGGGCTATCTCCTCTATGGCAACGATATCGATGAACGAACGACGCCGCTCGAGGCCGGCGCGGAATGGGTCGTGCGTTTCGAGAAGGGGGAGTTTATCGGCAAGCAAATCCTCCTGAGTCAAAAACAAGCGGGCCTGTCCCGCGGATTCATCGGCTTTGAATTGCTGGAAAAAGGCGTTCCCCGTCACGGGTTCAAGATTCTCTCTGCATCGTTACCGCAGTCTCCCATCGGGGAAGTCACCAGCGGCAATCTCTCCCCACTTCTCCAGAAGGGGATTGGATTGGGGTATGTCTCTTCCGAATATGCCGAACTCGGGACGGAGGTCTACATCGACATTCGAGGCAAAGCAATTCCGGCGAAAATCGCCAAACCACCGTTCTACAAGAAGCTCAGGAGCTGATGGCCTATGGCGTATAGCAGAGACAGGTCTGTTCCCATGACACGAAATATCTACACCGGCAAGGTCGTCACACTGAACGTGGACACCGTACGGTTACCGAATGGGGTAACCATTGATTTGGAAACCATTCGCCATCCGGGGGCAGCCGCGGTTGTTCCGATCAAAGATGATGGGACCGTGGTCTTGATCAGGCAATTCCGGCATGCAGCCGGCGGATTCATTTATGAGATTCCCGCGGGTAAGCTGTCTCCCGGTGAAGATCCATTGCATTGTGCCGCACGGGAACTGGAGGAGGAAGTCGGCTATCGAGCGTCCTCGTTCGAGTTGCTCTCAAGTATCTTTACGGCTCCTGGTTTTGCGGACGAAGTGATTCATATCTACAAGGCCACCGGTCTCACGAAAGGGCGTCAGCAACTGGATCGAGACGAAGTGCTGGAAATCGTCGAAATGCCGTTGGATCAGGCGATCGAGCGAATTCAAGACGGCACGATCCGAGATGGGAAAACGATCGTCGGATTACAAGCTGTCTACATTAGAGAATGTGAGTAGCCCTGAATCACGTTAGATCGACCATGAGCATGAGCGTTAACCAAGGAGAATAGTGCCAATGTTGCTCAACGGGAAAAAAGGACTCATCATCGGCGTGGCCAATAAACACAGCATCGCCTGGGCCATCGCACAATCGACGGCCGGCCAAGGAGCGCAGCTCCTCTTCAATTATCAGAACGAACGGCTGAAGCAAAACGTGGAGGAGCTTGCTGCCACCTTACCCGGCGCGAAGGCATTTCCATGCGATGTGAGCAACGATGGGGAGATTACGTCGCTCATGCAACAGGTTCAGAAAGAAGTCGGCCAACTCGATTTTCTCGTCCACTCCCTGGCGTTTGCTCCTCGGGAAGAGCTGAGCGGACAATTCGTGAATACCACTCGACAAGGGTTTGCGATGGCGCTCGACATCAGCGCCTATTCTCTCGTGGCCGTCGCAAGAGCCGCCTTGCCGTTGATGGCGGCGGGAGGTTCCATCGTCACCCTCACCTATCTCGGTAGCGAGCGCGTCGTGCCTCATTACAACGTGATGGGGGTCGCCAAAGCCGCGCTTGAAGCCACGGTCCGCTACTTGGCGTATGATCTCGGTCCTCTGAATATCCGAGTAAATGCGATTTCCGCCGGACCGATCAAGACCCTTGCTGCGCGCGGAGTCTCCGGCATCACCAAGATGGTCGATCTCCATAAGGAGTTTGCGCCGCTCCGTCGGCCAACCGAACAGGGCGAGGTCGGGGACACAGCCTTGTTTTTAGTCAGCTCGATGGGACGGGGCATTACCGGCGAAGTGATCTACGTGGATGGAGGATTCAATATTCTGGGCATGATGGCTTCCGGTGAACAGGGGAGCTCTTGATCCATCACAGATCTCCCGTTGGACGCGTGAAAGATGTGGATAAAAACTTTCGTACTGGTGGGGGTCCTAGCAAGCGGCCTGTCCTTCTTGCCGATGCCGTCTTTGGCGCAGCGGTCAGGCGAGAGTCTTGCCGAACAGGCCCTCGAAAAATGTCATCGTGGGAGACTGGCCAAGGATCATGAGATGCGCCTCGCTCATTTTCAACGGGGACAGATCCTGGGCGAGCGGGCGGTGGCAGCGGATGAGGGAAGCGCGGATGCCCACTTTGCGCTGTTTTGCAATCTGGGCGAGCTGCTCCGCATCGACGGAGAATCCTTGACCTCGCTCTTCGGACTCCGTCGCATGATGAGCGAACTCGACCGGGTCCTCGCAATCAACCCAGATCACATCGACGCACTCTCGGCGAAAGGGACATTACTGGTGAAGTTGCCGAGTCTATTGGGGGGCGATGCCCAAAAAGGGGAGGCGCTCTTAGAACATGTCGTGAGCCGAGCGCCGAAAGCCGTCAATGCCCGATTATCCCTTGCCAAAGTGTGGTGTGAGCACGGTCGACATCAGGAAGCCATGACACTGGCGACTGATGCCTTAGCCCTCGCACAAAAACACAACCGACTCGACTTTATCCCCGAAGCAAGAGCAGTGTTGGAGCAGCTTCAGGCGAACACCGCCAAGGCAAGCTACAAAGCGCAGTTCTAACTTTCTACTGTCTCGTCGGCCTTGATCGGAGTGTGCGTGATCAAGGTTATTCAAGGTTCTTCGAAGTGCCTTCAAACAACCCTGCCGCTTTTTCTGTTCAATCCGTCGATCCTGAGAACTCCGTGTCGGGGCGGTCGCTTTTCGTTTGTCAAAACAACGAACAAATCACCGAGATCCCATTTGCACTTATGTCATTACTGACATATAGTTGTGATCGCAGAGGTCTTTAGCAAGAAGACGCGCACAACAGACTAAGGAGGAGTAGTGATGGAAAAGGCAAAACAAAAGCGACTTGAGGCGCGGGGTTGGCGTGTGGGTTCGGCCAGCACATTCCTCAGGCTTAGTCCAGAAGAGGTTGCATTAGTTGAAATGAAGGTGAACTTGAGTCAAGCGTTGCGAGCCCGTCGTGAGGCTCGCGGGCTTTCTCAGTTGGCTCTTGCTAAACGACTGCAATCGAGCCAATCTCGCGTGGCGAAGATGGAGGCAGCAGACCGGACTGTCTCGCTTGATTTGCTGGTGCGCGGTCTCGTGATCCTTGGCGAAAAGCCGCGAGACATCGCGCGAGCTCTTGGCCGAGAGACCGATGCCGCAGCCTGATTTACCTTCTAGTCGAGCGTTCTCCGCAATGTCTTCAAACGCCCTTGCCGCTTTTTCTGCTCAATCCGTCGATCGCGGGCGCCCTTTGTGGGCTTTGTTGGTTTTCGCTTCTTGCGTGGAATAGCCACGCTTTGTATCAAAGTCCGTAAACGATCCAGCGCGTCCTCGCGGTTGCGCTCCTGCGTCCTGTGTTGCTGGGCCTTAATCGTGATCACCCCGTCGGCGGAGATGCGGTGATCGTGCAGTTTCAACAGCGCCTCTTTATAGGACTGCGGCAAAGATGATCTATGGAGATCAAATCGTAGGTGGACGGCGGTTGAGACTTTGTTGACGTTCTGCCCTCCTGCGCCCTGCGACCGTATGGCGTGGATGTCGATCTCGTGATCGTGAATCGAAGCGGATGATGAAATGCGAAGCATGCTGAATAGCTAGCATAGTCCATGTGCCGGCGCAATGAGCGGGCTCCTAACAGAACTCCCTTTCCAGCCTCATATGCTCAAAAGCAGGAGCGATCTCTAGAAAGAGCGGATTCGCACTGCCAGATCACCTTTGATCCGCTCATTTCAAGATTACAACGATGACACATTAAGTCCTTCTACCGCGAGAGAAGCTCAGACTCATTGTAATTCATGCATTGTGCTTGTTCTGTGCGTCTGGCTCACATGAACCGTCTCAATCCACAACACAGGCACCGGATGTGCTTTGTGATCTATGAGCACCATGCCATCGTGGTGGCAATCCGTGGGGCATCCGATTGAGGGAGCAGCGAATGACTGGCCTGACTGAAACAATCAAGCGAGGTGCGATATCGTATCTCGAACGCTTGGCTGCCCCTCAGGACGGACAACCACAAAACGGAATTCCTGGCTTAAAACACTGGCGCTATGACCTCGTAGCAGGGCTGCAAGTGGCGCTAGTGGGACTTCCGCTTTCCCTGGGAATTGCGCTGGCGTCGGGCGCAGCTCCGATCACAGGAGTCATCTCCGCCATCATTGCAGGGCTTGTCTTTCCTCTTCTCGGTGGAGCCTATATCACTGTCAGTGGGCCGGCGGCTGGTCTCGCGCCCGCCCTCCTAACCGGCATGCTGGCGCTCGGTCAAGGAGATCTGGAGGCAGGGTACCCTCTGGTGCTCGTGGCCATCTGTTTTACCGGAGGAATACAGATACTGCTGAGTACCTATAACGCCGGCCGGTTCGCCATGTACTTCCCGATGTCGGTGCTCAAGGGTATGTTGGCCGCCATAGGGATGTTGATCATCATCAAGCAGATTCCCTCACTCCTAGGCTACCTCACTCCTATGACGAAATCGATTCCTGAAGCCATCATCCTCATACCTGAGCAGATCAAAGGGATGAATCACCAAGTGTTTGTCGTCGGAGCTGTCGCATTGGCCCTCCTCTTCGGTCTGGACAGCAGCAGAGTTAGGACACAAAGATGGGCGAGGAATATTCCTGCGCCTCTCCTGGTCGTTGTGTTGGGAGGAGTAGCCGGTTGGCTGCTGCAGTTCCCCCAAGCCTATCTGGTTCATGTCCCTCAAGATGTTTTCGCGCAAGGCATCCATGTACCTCATTTTTCTGAAATATGGCAACGGTCTGAGCTATGGCTTGCATTACTGACCACGGTTGTCACGCTGACGTTGATCGACGGAACCGAGACGCTGGCCACCATCGCCGCCATCGACAAGATCGACCCCTTCCACAGAAAATCGGACCCGAACGTCACGCTTCGAGCCATGGGTGTGTCCAACATCCTCTCCAGCCTAGCCGGCGGATTGACGATTATTCCCGGGGGGATTAAGAGCACGGCGAACGTGATCGCGGGAGGACGCACGCTATGGACGAATCTCTACTATGCCCTGTTCATGGCGTTCTTTGTATGGTTTGGGACCGACCTGATCAACAGAATCCCACTCACGGTCCTGGCCGCGTTACTCATCTTCATCGGCTGGAGGTTGTGCGCGCCGAGCATCTTCCTGAAGATCTATTCGATCGGCACAGAGCAACTTCTGATCGCAATCGTCTGTGTCGTGGCAACGCTGTACACGTCAGACATCTTGTCGGGCATCATCGCCGGAACCGTGGCGAAGATTCTCGTGCTGTGTTTTGACGTAGTAAAGGCGCTGACGTCTGAACGGCAATCCCACTCCTGCCCCACCGAACCCTTCTCCGCTCGTGTCTGGGCTGCATTTAAAGAGCTGTTCGGGGATCCCGTTATTCGAATTGGAGACGGGCGGGCCAATGGAAGAGGATCGACACCCGTCATGAGTGTCGCAGCCAACAACATGAAACACCCCTACAAGGTTTACCTCTCATCCCTCACCTGCATGAACGTGATGAAACTCGACGCGAAGCTCAAGACTCTCCCTACTCACAGAGAAAACTTCATGATCATCCTGGCTGGGCATGTGGTGGATCACACTGCGATGGAGTACTTGTATCAGTTCCAAGATCAACATGTGAAAGCCGGCCATAACTGCGTGATCATTGGAACTCAGCATTTCCTTTCTCATTCAGACCACCGTTTGGCATACCGCGTGAATCAATCTGACGATGTCATGGCGTATGGGTGAAGATCCACTGGTGCGCGGTATTTGAAACAAATCAGGACGTCATGCTCCCAGTGATCGAATAATTCCCCCGTGTACCTTCGGAGGTTCAGTAGCCGATGATGCGCAACAACTTGCGCCGACAGTTGCCGACGTGAACACCGTGTCCTCGCGAATCTTGATCGCTGTTGATAAATCTGGCCACGCCGCTAGGGCGCTGCGCTATGTGGGAACCCTGCTGCGTGATATGCGCGACGCGCATGTCACGCTGTTTCATGTATCGAGACCCATGCCGCGCGAGCTCTTCGAACACGGCGGTTCCGAAGATCCCAGAGCAGAGGCTCGCTTGGCCGATAATTTGAAAAAGGAGCAAGAGGATTTGATTAAGTCCGAAAGCCTGGTTGAATACCCGATCTTGCTGAAAGCGCTGAAAGTATTCGGAAGAACAGGGTTCCCCTTGGATCGGTTGACGCTGAAGTTCGGCCATGAAGACGATATTACACGCGATATTCTTAGAGAAACACGCAACGGAGGCTACGGCACGATTGTGGTGTCCCTCCACGATTCGAAAAGGCTTAAGCGAC
>CAVQFZ010000007.1:0-158803 GCA_963711905.1 uncultured Nitrospiraceae bacterium
TATGCGCTTTCAGGCAACATGCTGCTGGATATACCTTTCAATTTCTGGCCCAATCGTACGCTTGGCCACTCGCAGGTCAAACTCCCCCTGGAGTCCGATCCAGAGATCCGACGACGTTCCCAAATACCGACTGAGCCGAAGCGCCGTATCGGCTGTGATGGCGCGCTTTCCATTGACGATCGCGCTAATCCTGCCTGGCGACACATGGATCTCGCGGGCAAGCCGATTGATGCTGATGTCCATTGGCTTCATAAACTCTTCGAACAAAATTCCCCCCGGATGTATCGGCTCCAGCAACCGTTTGCGCGCCATATTGCACCTCAATGGTAGTCCACAATCTCGACATCACGGGCATCGCCCTGAGCCCACACAAAACAAATCCTCCACTGATCGTTAATTCGAATGCTGTACTGCCCCTTTCGATTTCCACGCAAGGCTTCCAAGCGGTTTCCTGGTGGAACGCGCAGATCATCCAGCGATTTCGCTCGATGGAGCAGCAACAGCTTTGAGTCTGGCTATCCTCTCAAATGCGCGAAAGCGCGGCACCTCTTCATCTGCGAACAACGATTCGGTCGCTTTTGACCGGAATGACCGTATCATCGGGCGTCAGTCTATTCCGCTACGCGGCATAGGTCAAGCAGCCTCTACTGCTCAGGTGAGACGCACCAGGAGAAATACCGCTGAACACGATATCAGACAGATCCACTGCCCACTCGTAGCGATTAGATCAATCCGCGCTTCTGCAGGTAGTCTTTATCGATACTGATTGGTGGTTTAGAAATCTGACCACGCTCTTGGAGCAGCCGCTCAACGTATTTGCCGATGAGGTCTGATTCAAGATTGACGGGATCATTCACCTGCTTTAAGCCAAGCGTCGTCATCTTCGCCGTGTGCGGAATGATGGCGACTGAAAACCCATGTTCGCTCACGTCATTGATCGTCAGGCTGATCCCATCTACAGTGATTGAACCTTTCACTACACAATACCGCAAGATATGTGGCGGTGCCTCGATCGTAAGAATAATCGCATTGGCGTCTTGATGTCGGCTACGGATCACTCCAACTCCATCCACATGACCGGCCACCAGATGCCCTCCGATGCGTTCGTTCAGCCTCATGGCTCGTTCCAGATTCACCGGTGGTCCTGACTTCAAATGACCGAGCGTCGTCACCGAGAGTGTTTCAGGTGAGGCCTCTACGGAAAAGTCGCGCTCGCTTCTCGAGACGACCGTAAGACAGGTTCCATTCACGCTCACGCTGTCCCCGATCTTCAGATCGCTCATCACGGTCGAGCCAGAATGGTGAGCCTCGTCCCTGCAAGCGTTTTTCCCAGGGCGGTAATGGCGCCCATTTCTTCGACGATCCCGGAGAACATCGGTTCGTCCTCAGGATGCTTCACTACATAGATAGCGATCGATGAAGATTCCAGTCGCTCCGCATAGTATAGCGACGTTATGATCATGTCTAGTTCCTCATCGCCATCCAGAACACGCTTGCTGCCATCAGTTGTATACCTGCGATGACCCGAAGGCCATGGATAGCTCATATTCGCAATCAGGAGACCGGCCAGCAACGGTCCGCTGGCGTGCCCGATATCCATGATCGTCCCCTGCATGCCCATGCCCGCTCCCAACGTCTTGAATTCGGAACTATCTGCGACAAGCGCTGAGGAGGATGAGGACACGACCGCTTCACCGAAGCCGAAGCCTGCAGACAGCAGGAGCAAGACCGGGAACATCGACACATGCGGGATACAGACAAAGGTTCCGGCGCAAATGAATAGACCAAGGACAATCAACGGCTGGCGTCCGACTCGATCTGAAACCCGTCCCATGATCGGCTTGGAAAAGAACGACGTAAAGGCCTGGACGGTAAACAAGAGACCGACTTCACCGGGATTCAATCCTACTGCAACTCCGTACAACGGCAGAAACGCCATCAAGGCTCCGTTCGCGATCATCTTGGCGGCGTCGGTCATGCTGGTGATCAGCACCTTGTTGTTTTTGGCGACGGCGGCAAACCCCTTCCACATTTCGGACAGCACAACGGCCGTCCCCTGTTCCTTCCTCTGCGGCACCGAGACATCGAGATGAAGGCTGTAGAACAACACCATGCCGATGCAGCCGAAGACGCCGGCCGTGACAAACGCCGTGGCGAATCCTGCCGCATGGATGAGGTAGCCTCCGAGAAAGGGGCCCAAGAGCGAGCCGGATTGCGTGCAGGCCGTATAGGTCCCGAGCGCCGCGCCACGCCGTTCCCGATACAGCTCCGCCACGGTGGCCAGCGCCTCGGGGCGAAGATGGCAGTGGCGAAGCCGTGAAGAAACCGTAGCGCCGTCAGCGCGTCCAAGTTGGTAATGAAGGGATAGAGAAATGGCGGCAGCCCGAACGCCACCACGCCGATCCGCAGCAAGAACCGCCTTCCATAGATATCGGAGAGGGCGCCGGAAGGCAGTTTCAGCAAGACGCCCGTTAAGGTCGAAACGGACACGATCAGACCGATCCGTTCCGGGCTCGCGCCGAGCGATTCGGCGAACAAGGAGAGTGCGGGCATCCGCACCATGTTATAGCTGATGAAGCAAAAGATGCCGACCGTGCAGATCAGCATGAAACTGCGCGATGTCGTCATGGGGTCGATCTATCGCGTGGGATCGCATTGTCGGCATTGTGTTGTCTGCTCAGCGCCTGTTTCAAAAACGCCACGTGATGTTCCGGTAAAGACGGCGGATTCGCCGGTTCAGACATCACCCGTTGGGGATCTTGCCTCATCGCCGCCCCCAATCGATCGACAGTCTCCACTCCTTTTTGCAACCGGCTTGTCACAATTCTGGAAACCAGCGGATGCACAAGGGAAACCAACCCTGAAAGAAAACGATTATCCAATTTGGTGTATGCGATCAATGTGCTGTCCGTCGCTTCATGGCTGTTCGCGTCTCGCATAACCCCTATCCTAAGAAAGACGACCGCTTTCCCCGTCACATGAGGAAGCAACCGGCTTTCATGCGTTCCCTCAAGAAAGTAGATGCGGGATGTGGGGTCCTCGTACACCAGCTCAACGATGCCCTTCGTCCCCTCGCCGTCATCGCCCCAGAAACGGCCGGGACCTCGCGCTTCCGACCGATACCGACCAAGATTCAAGCG
This sequence comes from uncultured Nitrospiraceae bacterium, assembly GCA_963711905.1. GTDB lineage: Bacteria > Nitrospirota > Nitrospiria > Nitrospirales > Nitrospiraceae > Nitrospira_D. The sequence continues at coordinate 3,141 of CAVQFZ010000007.1, forward strand.
CCGGATCATATCCGCTGTAAACGGAGGGTGATTCAGCAGATGCCGATACAGCGATTCGGATAGAGCGGTTCGGATCGGCCCTACCTTGCTCTCGGTCGTATAACTCTGGATGATGGCTTGCAGTCTACACGTCCAGACAGGATCCACTCGCTCAACGGGAAATGCGAGCCCGGCATGAATAGGGGCCAACGTGCATGCTTCTGACCGGCCATACCCGGCAGACAAAAGTACCCCCATGCCGATCCACACAACCAGCATGTGAGTCACAGGACTAGGCTGGAATCGCCATGCGGAGATCATGAAGCCGGTTTCGTTATGGCAATCATGAGATGAACGGAGAAGAGTCGCTCAGGGTCTTGTCGTAGTCTGGCTTGTCGCAACAAGGTTTCGAGCGACGGCGAAACGATTCCCTCAAATGAGAGCCGGCCGTTCGTCACTACAGTAAGCGGTTTCGTGAAATCGATAAGCGTATCGTTCAAAAATAAGCTGTATCGCTGAACGTGCTCGGCTGTTACCTCGATACGATTATCGCCTACAATCGAGGCGTCAAGCCTGGCATATTCCCGGCGTTTGATTCGCTCGTCCCGTTTGTCGACCAAATCGTCTGAAAAAGCCGCAATCGCATCGGTCGCATCGAGACGGACCCAGTTGAACGTTTGAAAGTGGCTCCCATCACGCACGACAGTCAGGCGTGTCGGCAACGGCTCACGGCGCTGACGAGTGAACCAGGCGACAAGGTCGGGCAACTCTTCTCTGGGGAAATAGTGCCCGCCTGCCATGGGATGCTCACGTTGATGCTCGCGATACACATACGGATAGCCGAGCCCATCCAGCTCTCCGGCGATCGAGCGGCTGAGGTCCACCGGCATCACCTGATCTTTGACTCCATGAATGATATAGAGGGACGTGCTTCGAAGATTCGCTAAAAACGGCATCAGCACATCATCCAATCCGCTCGCCATGGGCGCGAGGCCGGCAAACAACGGCGCATGATGCATCCCGATCAGCCACGCGCCGATCCCACCGTTTGACATGCCGGTGAGAAAGATTCGATTCGGATCGATATGATACCGCAGCCGCGCTTGCCGAACGGTTTCCAGTACCAAGTCCTCGGCATGCCTGGTAAACCACGCACCGGAAGGATAGGTGGGGCAGGCTAACACATAGTCATCGCCCAAGCGTGTCCGCCAACGTTCCAAATACTCTTCACCGGTAAAGCCCGCTCCATGCAGACACACCACCAAAGCATAACTCTTCGAATTCTGGTACGTCGCTGGGATGAACATAGAGAGCGGATAGGGACGTCCACGAATAATGATTTCTTCTCCGGCGAGCGTTCCAATGGGCTGACTCTGATAAATTCGCTCAGCCGTGATGATGCGGGTGACCGCTTCGATCGACGCATCCGTATCGGATAGAATGGCCTGCAACAGGCGTTCAGCCTCTCCACTATCGCCTGTATCGAGAAACCGATTGACGAGTGAAGCCAGGCTGCTGCCGGCTGGGGACGATGATTCCGCCAAGCTGGAGGGTGCGTCTCCTGCCAGGAACACTGCCAGGAGGGAAGAGCAGATCCAGACAATCACAGGCCTCCTTCCACCACCACATCACTGCCGATGGACCGGGTGACCACATGACGTAGCTTGATCGCTTCCGCGAGCCGCGCCGGACTTTCTCCCCCGATCACGCCCTTGGCGTTTTGCCCACCGAGGAGCAGTGGCGCCACGTAGAGCCGAATGTGATGGACCAACTTTGCCTTCAGCATCGCCGCATTGATTTCGCCTCCGCCTTCCACTAATAAGGACGTCACTCCACGCCTGCCAAGTTCCTTGAGGAGAGCAGGCAATGAAACACGTTTCTGCACCGCCGGAAGGGTCAGCACCTCTATCCCCTTCTTCAGAAACGTCGATCGTCGGACGATTGGAGTCGCGGCTGTGACGGCAATGATCGTTTTCGCTTTGTGCTGCTGCGCCAAGATTTGCGATTTGAGCGGCGTACGCAACCGACTGTCCACTATGATACGTAGAGGCTGCCGTGATGTGAGCTTTTCGAATCGGCGCCCGGTTCTCGCGGTCAGAGATGGATCATCGGCCAGAACCGTTCCGACTCCGATCAGCACTGCATCTGTCTGACGACGAAGTTGATGGACTTCCCGACGGGATGCCTCGCCGGTAATCCAACGTGACTCTCCTGTTGCCGTGGCCAATTTTCCGTCAAGCGTCATGCCCGCCTTGAGTGTTACGTACGGACGGCCTGTCTTCATCCAATGGCAGTAGGCCTTGTTCAGTTCCTCTGCCTCGGAACGGGCAATTCCAACCGTGACCGAAAGTCCGGCCCGCCGAAGCTGCTTGATCCCTCTTCCTTTGACCGATGGATTCAAATCCCGTATCGCAATCACGACACGACGAACGCCGGAGCGAAGGATTTCAGGGACACAAGGGGGAGTCCGTTTCTTGAGATGGCAGCAGGGCTCAAGCGTCACATACAATGTGGCGCCTTGAGCATGCTTCCCTGCCCGCTGGAGCGCAAGAATTTCTGCGTGAGGAGTCCCGGGACGGAGGTGAAAACCACGCCCGATGATTCTGCCTTGACGAACCACGACGGCTCCAACCATCGGATTCGGGCTTGTCGTTCTCCGCCCCTTCATGGCGAGACGAAGGGCCAGGGTCATGTAGCGCAGATCCTGGGTGCGACTACTCACCGCGCCTTGCCGGCCACGCGGGATCGTCGACGGCGTGATTGCGGCTTGGTCGATCTCACTCGTGGCGAAGCGGCGGATTTGGTGGACTTCTTAGTGTCTTCCTCGGCGAGAGCCGCATGGGCCGCAGCCAACCTGGCAATCGCCACTCGGTAGGGCGAACAACTCACGTAATCCAAGCCCAGCTGATGACAAAACTCCACGGAACTTGGATCGCCTCCATGCTCGCCGCAGATGCCCAGTTTGATGTCGGACCTGGCTTGACGGCCTCCAGCGATGGCTTGTTTCATCAGCAACCCGACACCGTCCCTGTCCAACACGGCAAACGGGTCCGACTCCATGATACCGACAGTTCGATAATGGTCGATAAACTTGGCCGCATCGTCACGCGAAAATCCAAAGGTGGTCTGCGTCAGATCGTTGGTCCCGAACGAAAAGAACTCGGCTTCTTCGGCGATCTGGTCGGCGGTCACAGCCGCCCGAGGCAACTCGATCATTGTTCCGATCAGGTAGGACAGTTTCACATCATAGCGTCTCATCGTTTCTTGAGCGACTTCTCGGATGAGATCTTTCTGCGACTTCATTTCCGAGACCATGCCGACGAGTGGAATCATGATCTCCGGCGCGATCTTCGTGCCTTCCTTCGCCAATTCGCAGGCGGCCTCCATGATCGCCCTCGCCTGCATGCGCGTGATTTCCGGCATCGTAATTCCCAACCGGCATCCTCGAAGACCGAGCATCGGATTAAACTCGTGTAGTTCTTCAACCCGAGTCAAAAGCCGGCGCTGTTCTTCCAGCTTGGCCCCGTCATTCCCCGTCAATTCCAACTGCGCGATCTCGACCATCAGCTCTTCTCGCTTGGGCAAGAACTCATGGAGCGGCGGATCGAGCAGGCGAATCGTCACGGGATAGCCCTTCATCTCCCGATAGAGCCCGACAAAGTCTTGTTTCTGCAGAGGCAACAACTGATCCAGATATTTTTCACGCTCCTCTTTCGTTCGGGCCAGGATCATTTTCTGCATGATCGGGATACGATCCTCGGCGAAGAACATGTGCTCGGTGCGACACAGACCGATCCCTTCCGCGCCGAAGCCTCTGGCGATGTTCGCCTGGTCCGGCACGTCGGCGTTGGCGCGGACGCGAAGCTTACGGAAACTGTCGGCCCAGGACAGGATCGTGGAGAACCGTTGATACTTGTCGGACTTTTTGGGATCGAGCTTCCCTTGAATGACTTGAATGATTTCAGATTCGACGACCGGAATGTCGCCCTCATAGACATTGCCGGTCGATCCATTGATCGAGAGATAATCTCCTTCCGTAAATGTCTTGGCGCCGATCTTCACGGTCCGGCTATCGAGCACTTCGACGGCGTCACATCCCGCGACACAAACTTTTCCCATCTGCCGCGCGACCACGGCGGCATGAGACGTCATGCCGCCACGCGCCGTTAAGAAGCCGGCCGCCGCATTCATCCCGTGAATATCATCCGGACTGGTCTCCTGCCTGACCAGCACGACTCGATTGCCGGCTGCCTTCAGTTCAACCGCGCGATCGGGGGTTAATGCAATCTTGCCCGCCGCTGCGCCAGGCCCGGCCGGCAAACCCTTGCCGAGCGGGTTCGATTTCGATTCTTCCTTGGTGTCGAAAATCGGGTAGAGATATTGCGCCAGTTGGTCGGCACCGATTCGTTGCACGGCTTCTTGCTTGGAGATCAATCCTTCTTTCACCATGTCGGCGGCGATCTTGACCGCCGCGATCCCCGTCCGCTTTCCGACACGGGTCTGCAACATATAGAGCTTGCCTTCCTGGATCGTGAATTCGAGGTCAAGCATGTCTCGGTAGTGCTTCTCGAGTTTCTTGTACGTGTGTTCCAGCTCCTTGTAGGCCTCCGGGACGTTTTTCGCCAGCGCGCTCACCGGAAGGGGCGTTCTGATCCCGGCCACGACATCTTCCCCTTGAGCATTCATCAAACATTCGCCGAAGAATGCCTTGTCGCCTGAGCTTGGACTGCGTGTGAACGCCACGCCGGTCCCGCTCGTTTCGCCCATGTTTCCAAAGACCATTGCGACCACGTTGAGCGCCGTCCCCCAAGAGTCGGGAATGTTATATAGCTTCCGATAGGTAATCGCGCGGGCGCCGAACCAGGACGAAAACACCGCGTTGATCGCCAGCCGCAGCTGCTCCAACGGCTCATCCGGAAAGTCTTTTTTTGTTTCTTCCTTGATCAGATCTTTGAAACTCGCGACCAATTCGCGGAGGCGCCTGGCATCCAAATGGGTTTCATGCGCGACACCGACTTCTGCCTTCTTGTGCTTAAGGATCGCTTCGAAATGCTCGCGCGGCACACCCATCACGATGCTGCCGAACATCGACACAAATCGCCGGTAGCTGTCCTGGGCAAAGCGATCATTGCGCGTCTTGGCCGCGAGCCCCTCGACCGTCTTGGTCGTGAGCCCCACGTTCAGAACCGTGTCCATCATGCCCGGCATCGACGCGCGGGCGCCGGATCGAACCGAGACGAGCAGCGGCCGCTCAGGATTCCCGAATCCCATCCCCATCGAACGCTCCACACGTTTGAGGGCCTGCAGCGTGGCATCCCACATTCCCGCCGGGTATTTCTTGCCGACTTTGTAATATTCGACGCAGGCTTCCGTAGAAATCGTAAACCCGGGCGGGACCGAAATACCCAAATTGGTCATCTCGGCTAATCCCGCGCCCTTTCCGCCGAGCAGCTCCTTCATATTCGACGTGCCCTCGGCTTTGCCGTCGCCGAAATAGTAGACATATTTCTTTGCCACGTGACTTCTCCTTCCAGGAAGAGTGCGTATCAACGAGCGTGTCGACCGTCGGTTGATTCCAAACGGAGCCGGTAGCGGTTCACCAAGAACCACTTCGCACTGACGCCGGCGATGATAATCGCGATGACGAACAATATCAGCATCAATAACCGGTAGTCGGCCTGAATACCTTCATCGAGATAGTACCGGCCGTCAAGTCCCTTCTTGAGCTTCGTGTCGGGCTGGAGATAATGAGTCGTTCCACTCGGGTCCGAGAGATTAAGCCATTCCGAACAGAGTCGAACAGGCTCATGCGCGCCCGGCAATGACTGCCACGTCAGCCGAAGACACACATCCTGTTTGGCGTTGAACAGATCAGGCGTCTTCATCAAGTCATCCAAGTTGATGCCGCTGAGTCTGAGCCCGACAAGGAGGATCGCATTGCAGAGCACCATCAACGCCAGCGAGACTGTCAGAGAAAATCGCCGGATCTTGCCTGCCCGACGGTATGCGTCCGTCACCGGCTGATCCATGATTACTCCCGATTTTTCGATCTTGCTGGAGACAGTCGCTTCCAGTCCGCTTCGGCCTACCGCCCTTGTACCACAATTTGGGAAAAGTCCGCGAATGACATGAACAACTCATCGACCTCTTTGAGCAGCGACAGCCGATTGCTGCGGATAGCCTTGTCGTCTGCATTCACCATGACACCTTCGAAAAAGGCATCGATCGCGGGCTTGAGCCCTACCAAGGAATCCAGCGCCTTGCCATACTCCCCGATCGCCAGGGCCGAACTTATCTTATCCCGTTCTTCGGCAACCGCTTTGTGGAGCGCCGACTCTGACGGATGCTGAAACTTCGCCTCTTCGATCGACCGGTGTTCCCACTGTTCTTTTTCCACCAGCCGGTGTGCCCGCTTGAAGCCCACGATGAGAGGATCGAACTCAGGTTTCTTCGTCACGGATTCAAGAGCCTTCATCTTCTGCGCAAGGTCGACGAGATCCAGCGGCTTGTTTTTGTCATGGGCCGACTTGAGCACCGCGTCGATGACGTCGTCGCGCAGCGCATGCACGATCCGGACGTAGTGCCGAACCCGCTCAAAAATGAATTCCACGATTCGTCGGAAACCGTGTTGTTCCAAATCCGATACTCCCTTAAACCCATCATCGGACACGAGCGTGTTTACGTAATCGATACATTTCTCCAAGTGTATTCGCAGATTCCCTTCTAGAATGATCCGAACGACCGCCGGTCGCATGCCGTCGGAGCGCAAAAGGATCTTCCGATCCGGTCGGCACGATGCCGACGTGGAAAAACGCGGCAATGGAGTCCAGCCGATCGGCCAGGGAAAGAATCTGTCCCGCGAACGTCTTGGGCAATGCTCCTTCAATCGCTTTGGGAAGATACTGCTCTTGAATGGCCTGAGCCACTGCGGTCGATTCGCCATCATGAAGGGCGTACTCGCCCCCCATGATGCCTTGCAACTCCGGAAACTCGCCCACAATGCCGGTTACAAGATCGGCTTTGGACAAAGACGCTGCCCGATCGCAAACCTGCCGCAATTCATCTTGGCCGGGACACAGATGCCCGGCGATGAAGCCGGCTAATTTTTTCACCCGCTCTTGCTTATGCGCCATCGTGCCGAGCTTATGGTGAAAGGTGACGCCGGTGAGTTTTTTTCCCCGTTCCTCCAACTTCACTTTTCGGTCTTCATCGAAGAAAAATTTCGCATCTGCCAACCGCGCCGCCAATACCCGCTCGTTCCCCGTCCGAATCAGCGACATATTGTTGGGTTCATTGTTGGCGATCGCAATGAAATGCGGCGCCAGCCTGCCGGACTTCTTATCCCTGACCGAGAAGAAACCCTGATGTTCTTTCATCGACGTCATGAGAATTTCAGAAGGAACCGCCAAATACTCCGGCTTGAAACTGCCAAGCACGGCACTGGGCCACTCCGTGGTGTACACCGCCTGATCGAGCAGGGCGTCATCACCATTCAATGCAACACCCGCTTTGGCACAAAGACGGTCGATTTGGTTCTGAATCGTCGTCCGACGGCGTTCAGGATCGAGAATGACCCCCTGCCGTTCAAGCCCCTGGTTATAGGTCTTGAAATCTTTCACCGTGATGGGCTTTCCGCCGCCTATCACACGATGACCGGACGTCCGATTGCCGGACTGGATGTCGGCTATCTGTACCGGCACGACCTTTCCCCCGAAGAGCGCAACGATCCACCGTACGGGCCTGGCGAAGCGCGCGCCGGTTCCATTCCATTTCATCGCTTTGGGGAACGCGAGACCCGACACCAGTTGCGGCAGCGTATCGATCAGCACAGCGGAAGCCGATCGGCCTTCTTCATGTTTTACTGCAAAAAGGTACTCGCCTTTCGGAGTCTGGCGTATTTGTAGATCCTGAACAGCGACACCCTGTCCTGCGGCAAATCCTATGGCAGCTCTAGTCGGCTGGCCGGTTTGGTCGAACGCGACGGCCTTCGATGGCCCCATCGCTTCTTTTGTCATGGAAGTCTGTCTTGCAGCCAGGCCAGCGACCACGATCGTCAGTCGGCGCGGCGTCCCCATGGTACGGACAGACTGAAAGGTGAGTCGCTGATCGTTGAATAGACGTTCGGCTGATCCCTTGAGTGATGCCAGCGCGGGAGCAATAAACTGATAGGGCAGTTCTTCCACACCGATTTCCAGCAGCAACTCGGCCACGGAAGGCGCGGAGGTCCCCTTGCCTTTCTTCGGCACGGCACTCCGACGTCCTGTCTTCTTGGGAATCGCCATACGCTACTACCTTCGTCCTGCTCCGGCCTTCGAGCGAAGCCTGTCCGACTCCACGGCCCTATTCGCGCGATTCATCAGTGGGTGTCCCATCGCCGCCCGCTCGTCGACATAGCGCTCGGCACAGTGCCTGGCCAGCGCTCTCACCCGCGCGATGTACCCCGTCCGTTCCGCCACGCTGATGGCGCCTCGCGCGTCCAACAGATTGAACGCATGGGATGATTTGATGCAGTAGTCATACGCAGGCAACGTCAGGCGCGTATCGGTCTGCGCGAGCAATCGTTTGCACTCCGCTTCATTCGCCTGGAAGGCTTGCATGAGCATCGTGACGTCCGCTTCCTCGAAATTGTAGCGCGATCCTTGCACCTCTGTCTCGTGATGGATGTCCCTATAGGAGATGCCGTCGGTCCAGGCGAGATCAAAGACGTTGTCTACTCCCTGTAGATACATGGCGATGCGCTCCGTGCCGTAGGTGATCTCGCCGGTGATCGGGCTGAGTTCAATCCCGCCGATCTCTTGAAAGTACGTAAACTGGGTGATCTCCATCCCGTCCAGTCTCACTTCCCACCCAAGTCCCCACGCCCCCAGCGTCGGCGACTCCCAATCGTCTTGGATGAAGCGAATGTCGTGCTGCTTGGGATCTATCCCCAGCCGAGCCAGGCTCTCCAGATACAGCTCTTGAATGTTGTCCGGTGAAGGCTTCAGCACGACCTGATACTGATAGTAATGCTGCATGCGATTGGGGTTTTCACCATAACGGCCATCGGTGGGACGGCGGCATGGCTGCACATAGGCGGCTCGCCACGGTTCCGGTCCGAGCGATCGCAGAAACGTGGCCGGATGAAACGTCCCTGCGCCCATTTCCATGTCATAGGGTTGATGCACGACACAACCGTGATCGGCCCAGAATCGATGGAGGGCAAGAATAAGTTCTTGGAAAGTCACAGAAGCCTACAGCCTGGTTGGGAGAGATGATTCGATGCTTTGAGACAACGGCCAAGCTAGCAAGAATGCTTTTCCCCTGTCAAGGAACAGTCCTGCTCGATCAGTGGTGTATCCTTTCTAATCCTCCTGGGTATCCAATCAGATACTACCTCGGTAATTGCTGCATGCATTCACTCACCATTGCCACAGATTTGATGATGGTCTAAGATGCGCCGCTAGGCAAGCTGCTTGCTAGTTGACTCTACGTACGCATCGGCACTTGGGCGTTAAAGAACTGCTGGATGCGGAAATTTTCGCCTGGTTGAGCGCCGTCAGCGCTTGAACGGTGCTCATAAGGACAGAGGAGGAATGGTCATGCGAAGGATACAGACCGTGCTCACGCTCATTCTTGGTTTGGCCTTACTCGCCGGGCATGTGGCTCTGACGGAACGAACAGCAGTCGCCGCCGACGGCAAGTCCGTCGCCTCAACATTTCACTATGGCAAACATCTGACGGATGCCGAGCTGGTTGGAGCGGAGATTTGGTTCAACGCCACGGCCGGTAACGCTCGCTTCTTTACCTACGTCTATCAGCAACGGCTCGGCGTCATGATCGATTGGTATCGGGTCTTAAAAAGCGACACACGCGACGCGCGCTTCTATCGCTGGGGCCTCATCAACGATCCGGATTGCTGTAAACCGGGGGATCCCAACTGCCCGGCTAAGAGCTATGACGAGACCTATGGCTTCGACTATTGTCCGGGCGACGACGAACTGCTGAAGTATGTCGGGAAGACCGGGTATCGCGATCCCGCTTGTGATTTGGAGGACGTGCCGCTTGCGAAGGACGATCCGCATGGTCCGAAAGATGTGCGACAGTCAGCCTGCGACCTTGAGTTCGGGACATCGACCGGCGCGCTTGGGCTGCGCAAATTTCCCAATCCGAAGTTCGACAAGGTGAAATGGCTCCAGATTAACGGTGGGCATCAGGACTCGTGGGACGGCTATACGGCTAAAGTGGCGCCGCGCAAGGACCGTGAAGCGCCGGCCAAGAGCCATTTGATCGACGGCTCGATTGAACCGCCCTATCGCATCGGCATGTCCTGCGGCGCCTGCCACATCGCCTTCGATCCGGTCCGTCCTCCCAAGGATCCGGCCCATCCCAAATGGGAGAATCTCTCCGGGACAGTCGGCAATCAGTACGGGCGATTTTCGCAGATCTTGGGTTCGGGCATGGCGCCGAACACCATTGAATACCAAATCTACGGGCATTCTCGACCTGGCGCCGTCGATACCTCGGCCATTCCCAACGATCAGGTCAACAACGCCGGTACGATGAACGCCCTCATCAATCTGGCCCGACGTCCGACCTTCGAAGAAGACATCATCAAATGGCGCAAGACCAACCAATGTCCGGCCGGCGGAGACGAGCGGACCTGTTGGTGCGAGCCGGGCAAGGACGGCAAGTGCTGGGAACGGGGCCGCAAGAAAGAGTTTGTCCACCACATCCTGAAAGGTGGAGAAGACAGCATCGGGGCGCTCGAAGCGATTCAACGCGTGTACTTCAACATCGGAAGCTGCTCCGAGGAAGGGTGGGTGAATCACCTCACAGATATGCGGCAGCTCGACCCCACGATGCGCGGGTTCGGCCAGACCCCGTTCGATATCGGGCAAGTCCGCCGCGACTGCCCGCAGTTCCGGGCGATTGAAGACCGTCTAGAGGAAGTCCTCAAGTTCTTGCTGACCGGAGCCCCGGCGGACCTATTCCAGGCCCGTGGGTTGAAGAACAACGCGGCGCTCGTCGAACAACTCAATAAGGAATTCGGAAAAGGGGCAGTTGAGCAGGGCCGCGCGATTTTCGCAAACAAGTGCGCCTCGTGCCATTCCAGCCAGAGCGGACCGTTCGAAAATCGAGATTTTCGAACAGTCTCCACAAATCCAAAGGACAAAGCCATTCGCGTCGATTGGCTCGGAAACGACAAGCTTATTCCTGTGAGTGAGGTCGGGACGAACCGCTCGCGATCCCTCCATTCGAATCACATGCAGGGTCGCGTCTGGGAAGAGTACGGCTCTGAGACCTTACGGGCGAAGCCCGGCGATCCACAGCTCAAGGAACCTTCGGACGGTGGACGAGGTTATTACCGGAATATCTCGTTGTTGAGTCTGTGGGCCTATGCCCCCTTCATGCACAACAACGCCGTGGGTCCTGAAGTCTGCGGTGGCCCATTGGACGAGCACTACTACTCGTCGTATCTCGATAAGGATGGAAAACCGCTGGCCGCTCCTCCCCCCTGTTGGGTATTCGATCCCAGCGTAGAGGGGCGATTCAAGCTCTACAAATCGTCGATGAAGGAGTTGCTCAATCCGTCTCAACGAATTCCAAAAGCGACCGTGTTCAATTCCGACGTAACCATTCGGCTGTTCCCAAAGCTGGGTGACGGCAAACTCGAACGCTTCGTCGATACAGCCATTCGTTTTCCAGTCGGTACGCCGGCCGCGCGCATCGGGAATTTCCGCCACAAGGAGCTGGTGGGAGACCTCGTCATGGCGCGGGTAGACTTCGACAAACTGAAAGCCAAGTACGCCGGCCGGTATGGGACGGAAAAGGGCGAACAGATCGCCAAAACGATCCAAGACAAGGGAAGGGAGTTGCTCGAGAAACCGGGATCGATACTCGAGGCCGGAGCGGAACTACGCGAGGTCTACAGCAACAGTCTCGCGGTCATCGAAAACGACGGGCACCGATTCGGCGAGGATCTGTCGGACAAAGAGAAGGATGCGCTGACCGCGTTCCTAGCGACACTCTGATGGCATGAACCCTGAGAAGAGGTGATGACGATGAAACGCGCACGATGGTTGATGTCGGTCGGCTTGGTGGTAAGCCAAACCGTTCTCCTTGGCTGTAACCCAGATCCGCCGCCGATTCCATTTGCGAAAAAAAGTGGCGAACAATATTCAGACAAAGTCGACTTCGCCAGGTTGGAGCACGAGTCACCCCTCACGCCGGCCGATCTCATGAAGATCACGCCGGACAATCTTAATGGTGCCACACAGGAACAGGTAGACCAGATCTATGCCCGGTTGACAGCCGGCCCCATTCCGGACGGGGTTTACGATGGACAGATGTTTTTCCCGAAGGGTTCGAGCGAACGGGCCCGCCTGGCTGAAATCGTCGGAGGAGGCATCAAAGGGTTTGTCGTCGATCGCAAGGCGGCCACGCTCGAACACATCGGAGAATTTATTTGGAAGGGAAAGGTCTTCTATCGCAATGAAGGGGTGCTCCGAAATCGTATCGACGATCTGCTTGCCCTGAGGCCGATTGTCGGTCCGAACGTCGAGAAGATCCAAAAGCTCGATGTGGACGGCAAGGATGCCTGGTTGCTATTCCCCGCGAAGCTCTATTGTGGCCAGAGCCTGCTGGATGGGCGCCGGGAATCGGTCATCATCGACTATGCCTTTACGGACGACCTGCCCGGCTACCGTGAGATGCCGGATGTGTTGGCCGGACGGGAAGGATTGGAGATACGCGACGAAATTCGCATGGTTCGGCCTGGCTTCTATCTGGGCCGAGCCTACATGAAAAAGGTCTTTGCCTTGAACTTCTCCCTCTACAACAAGGCGGTGGCGGACAAGGAATCTCCGTCGTTTGTCGGTTCCGGCACAGTCAACGAAGACTGCTTGATCGGGAATCAGCGCATGACGGCCATGGCCGACAAGGCGGGCAACCAACATGCTCGGTTAACGGAAACCCAATGATTGCGAGTGTTAACTGATTAAAACATGCAACGGATGGCAAGACGGTGGGCGACGGGATTGGGATGTATGGTCATGATGACGGCATTGGTTTTAGGATGTGATCGGCAGGATACAGGAACGTCTGCCAACCAACGGCCTGCCTCAGGTGCCCAATCCGCTACCCTCTCGCTTCCTGATTCCACAACACCTCCATGGGTTATCGATCCGACCGAGCCTGGCATGAACCTCCCACCAATCGGGCGATCTCTGTTTGACTTCCTGATCACAAAGGACGTGAACGGCAAGAAGGTCTATGACATCCCCTTGCCGTTTTCCGCTCTGTCGGCCCGTATCGAATCGCAACTCCACTCTGAGCGGGCACAGCCGGCCCTCAAACGATTGCTGATTCCGGTCAATCGGTCACTGCAGCGACGCGCCGGAGACGGCGAGTTCTTCGTCTATCCGCGAGCTGTGCTCGCCGTCGATACAGAAGCTGATTCGGCTTTGGGCCGATCGGGCATGCATCTCAAAGATCGCCTCTTCATCGGTTACCACGAAAAGACCGCGGTATTGGAGGTCATCAGCTACAACGAGGCGGCGGGCCGATTCGAATTTCAGGTCGTGAGCGATTATCGGGCTGGCGGAACGCCCACCATTCGGTATGCCAATCGTGCGCTCTGCACCGCCTGTCATCAAAATCAGAGTCCCATCTTTTCGCGCCCCATGTGGGATGAAACCAACGTCAATCCAAAAATCGCCGCCCTGCTTGTCCATCAACGTAAGCACTATCACGGCTTCCCCGCTCGACAAGGCGTGGGCGTGCTTCAAGCCTTCGATGATGCCACCGATCGAGCCAACGAGATTTCGCTCGCCCAACTGCTCTGGCGCGATGGATGTGAGCAGGCCGGTCAACCGGAGCAGTCGATCAAGTGTCGAGCCGAACTGATCGAGTGGGTGCTTCGATATGCGCTGTCTAAAAGATTAGTCCAGGATTGGCAGACGGGCGAGGCCCATATGGAGCCACCCTCTTTTCTTACCGCGTGGCGTGCACGCTGGCCACATGGGCTGGCCATTCCCAATCCGGATATCCCCAATCGCAATCCCTTTCGGTATGTCGCGGTGAGCGAGTTCCCCGGGCTCAGTGAGGTGGAAGCCACTGCGCTTGAGGGAAGAGAGCCACGCTCCTTGTTTCGCGGACCGCACGAGCCGACGCTGCCTCGCGAACCGCTTGAGATATGGACCGTCCCCGATACTCCACAGACACTCGAGCGAGTCTTGGCTTCGTTTGCGCAGTTTTTCACCAAGGCGGATCTCAATCGACTGAAGCGTGTGCTGCGTCAGCAGCCTGAGCGTGCTCAAGCAAGCGGTAAGCGCCGTGGCGCAGAAGACCTTGATGGGCCGAACCGATGCATTCGCCAACCTGCCATTCCGCCGTGTAACATTCTTGGCCGCACTCGATCAGCAATTGGGATCTCCGCGTGTCGCTCGCTGCTGCCTGGATGATCGTGGCATGCCGTCACCGGTGGACGACGAGGTTGCCTCCCATCACTCAACAGTGACAGCGCAGGAGGCTTCGCAGATCGGCGAACACAACCTGTTAGATCGGTATTGTGGTGCTTGTCATCATGGAGCGGATGGCTTCCCCCCGAACTTTCTCCATGGCTCTCCCGCCGAGGTCGAAGCGAATTTCGCGCAATGTGCCGATCGGATCCTCGTGCGGTTAGGTATGTGGGACATTGCCGGTCCCGAACAGCTGGAAGCGCCTATGCCGCCGGCCATGCATCTGTTGCATCATCGGGTCAGTCTGGACCAATGGAAAAGTCATCCCGATCTGCAGGCGCTTCGCAAGGAAGCGGTGGCTGCGATTCAGCGAAAACGGGGCGCAGCATTCACCCCAGAAAATTTGCTCCGGCAAGACTACGATACTTTACCGGTCTGCCTGGCGCCGAGTCAGTGAGATGACCGAAGCGGCAGGAGCACATCATGGATAGGTCGATGGCCAAAGTTGCCACGCAAAGGGTCTGATGCCGTGACTCCGCAGTCCCAATTCATGCTGGTGGCACAGGTCACGCCGGGCCGGGAGCGCGGCCTGCGGGAACTGCTGGAGACGATGAACTCGAAGCCAGGTATGGCCGACCCGGCGAACGCGGTCTTGCCGTTCGGGCAATTCGAACGCCTGCATTTTGCGCGGCTGGCGGTGCTGGACGATCCCACGCTCGGCGACATTGAAGCGCACGGCGGTCCCGCGCCCGAGCCTGCCGGTCTACCTTGCGTTTATCGGCAGCTGTGACGGACCCGCAGGCGAGTGCATCGCGGATCTGGCACAGCGCGCGGGCACGGGCCTGCGCCGAATCTTCATGCACTGCGACGGCTTCGACGCGCAGGGCGACCTGCTGGCCTGGATGCAAGCGCATCAACGTCGACTCGCTGCCAATTACATCAACTGGGTCGGTCGCACGGTGCGGCAGAGTCAAGGAGGAAAGCGCACTGCGACGTGCTCTCGCCGCGAAAGTGCCGCGCGCGCCGCTCGCATCGGCCGCGCAAGCCCAGCAACTCCGGCGCGAGCTGATCGACTTCGTCGATGCCGAAGTCAGCGCCGGGAGGCTTGGCCTGACGCCGCCGGAGCCGACGCCGCTGCGCTGGCAAATCGCAAAGCTCCTGCATCTCGTTGCGATTCCGCTGGCGGGCCTGATCCTGCTGCCGTTTCTGATCGTCCTGTCGCCGCTCTTGATCTTCATCTTGCGCACGAAAGAGAACAGCGACGCCGAAATCTGCCCGCCCCCGGACCGCGCGGCGCTGCTGGAATTGCAGCATCTGGAAGACTACGACGTGACCAACCAGTACACGGCGTTCGGCTCGGTCAAGCCGGGACTGTTTCGCCGCTGGCTCGTGACCGTGCTGCTGGTGCTGATCGACTACACCTGCCGCCATATCTTCACGCGCGGTTTTCTCGCGCGCGTGCAGACGATTCATTTCGCGTTCTGGGCCTTTCTCGATGACAAGCGCCGGCTCGTCTTCACCAGCAACTATGACGGCGGCCACGAGGCCTACATGGACGACTTCATCAACAAGGTGGCGTGGGGCCTGAATCTCGCTTTCAGCCACGGCGTGGGCTGGCCGCGCACGCGTTGGCTGGTCGCGCGCGGAGCGCGCATTGAAAACAAGTTCAAGCACTACCAGAGGCGCCATCAGTTGCCGACACAGGTCTGGTACAAGGCCTATCCGGGCCTGGCCCTGGTCGACCTCAAGCGCAACCAGCGCATCAGGGAAGGGCTGGAGCTTGCGAGCGTGACTGATGCGCAGGCTCAGGCCTGGTTGCGGCTGCTATGAGCACAATCCTGAGTCAGGACAGGTCCGTGGAACTGGACGACGTTCAGGGCCTGGTGCGGTTCGGGTACAAGCACCTGACGGAAGCTTGTTTTCTCCTGCTGCGCGTCAAGGATCCGGCCGCGGCACGCGCCTGGTTGGCGCAGGCTCCGGTAACAAGCGCAGTCAAGGCCGATCCGCTGCCCCAGACCGCGCTCCAGGTCGCATTCACGAGCGAGGGACTGCGTGCATTGGAGGTCGCCCCCGACCTGTGCGCGGAGTTTTCAGCCGAATTTGTCGCCGGCATGGCGAGTGACGCCGCGCGCGCGCGCCGTCTGGGAGATGTCGGCGCCAATGATCCGAGCGGTTGGCAATGGGGCGCCGGCGAGCGGGTGCCGCACGTCGCCGTGCTCCTCTATGCCCGGTCCGGGCGACTGGCGGCGTGGGAGCAGGAGATCGAAGCGCAATGCGCGGCCGGCTTCGTGCGCATCGAACGCCTGTCGACGTCCGATATGCAGGGCGTGGAGCCGTTTGGATTTGTCGACGGCATTTCGCAACCGGAAGTCGATTGGGAGCGCAAGCGCCCGGTGCGCGACCAGGACCAGCTCGAGTACAGCAACGTGAGTTGCCTCGGCGAGTTCCTGCTCGGCTATCCCAACGAATACGGGCTCTACACACCGCGTCCGCTGCTTGCTCCGCAGCGTGACCCAGGTGGTCTGCTGCCGAGGGCCGAAGACGCACCGGACCAAGCCGACCTCGGACGCAACGGCTGCTATCTCGTGCTGCGTCAACTTCAGCAGGACGTGCAAGGCTTCTGGCGCGAACTGGACCGGCAAGCGGAAGGTGATGCGGACTTGCGCGAGCGGCTGGCCGCGGCGATGGTGGGCCGAAAGAAGAATGGCGAACCTCTTGCAGCGCCAAGCGAGGAGTCGGTCGCCGGCGGCGCTTCGGCGCCGCAATCGAAACTGAACGACTTCACCTACCAGGACCGATCCACGAGGCCTGCGCTGCCCGTTGGGCGCTCACATTCGACGCGACCAATCCGCGCAATGCGGATTTGCCGCCCGGTGCGCCGCGGAATCCTCTCGCGTCTGTGGCGCATGTTGGGATTCAACGCGGCGGCGCTGGAGCAGGATTTGGTCGCATCCACACGCTTTCATCGCCTGCTTCGCCGCGGACGAACATTCGGTGCAGGCGTGGCGCCTGCGCTGTCTGCGGCGGAATCCTCGCCCGGCGCCGATACCGGGATCTATTTCATCTGCCTTGCGGCCAATATCAAGCGCCAGTTCGAGTTCGTGCAAAGCGCGTGGTTGATAGGGAGCAAATTTGCCGGGCTCACCGGCGAAAGCGATCCATTGCTCGGCCACCGATTGCCGGACCCGGGAGATTCTCCCACCGACGGCTTCTCGATTCCGCAAGCCGATGGTCCGGATCGCCGGTTGAGCGGCCTGCCGCAGTTCGTCACCGTGCTGGGCGGCGCCTACTTTTTCCTGCCCGGTATTCGCGCCTTGCGTTACCTCGCCACGGCGCGCTGAAAGGGGTCGTGATGCAAAGGAACGTGTTGGGTTCGATGACGAGCCGCCCGGTGCCGCCTGCCGATACCGGCTCGGCGGTCCTGAATTGGATCAGCGATACGTCGCTGCGACTGCTGCAACTGCAGCGGCGCATCGATCCCTGGATGCGTCCGGCCTTCGACGCGGTGCTGCGCGACCCGATCGCGCGCCTGACCACCGCGTTGATCAACTGGCAGCGCCCGAACGAAGGACTGAAGATCGCCGAGGAACGGGTGCAACCGGACGAAGAGGCCTCGCTCCAATCGATCATCGACACCTTCCAGGCAGCAGATGCGCGGGCTCTGGAAGCCGGGCGGATTCGAACGCGGCGGAAACACCAAGACCCACGGCATCGTGCGCGCGGAGTTCATCGTCCACGACGGCCTGCCGCCGCAGTTCCGGCACGGCATCTACGCGCAACCCAAGACCTATCGCGCATGGGTGCGCTTTTCCGGACCCGGGCCGTACGTGACGCCGGACATCGACGACGTGGGGTTCATGAGCATCAGCATCAAGCTGATGGGCGTTCCCGGCCCCAAATTGATGGACGAGGAGAAGTTCACGCAGGACATGTTCGGCGTGTCCACGCCCACCTTCGTGACGCCGGACACGCGCGCGAACGCTCAGTTGCAGCGCTGAGAGCCTGAAGAACGCGTCAGATGTTCTACTTCTTCAATTTTCGCCGTCCGCACCTGCTGGACTTCATCATGCAGGGGCTGTGGATCAAGACGCAGAGCAGTCCGTTCGAGGCGCCGTACTTCAGTTGCGTGCCCTATCTGCTGGGAGAAGGGCAGGCGATGCAGTATTCGGTGTGGCCGAAGTCGAACAAGAAAACGCCGATCCCGCGCCTGCCGCTGCGGCCGCCCGACGACTACCTGCGCAACGCCATGGTCGCCGCGCTCGATCAGGGCGACGTCGAGCTCGACATTCGCCTGCAGCTGCAGACCGATCCGCATCTGATGCCGATCGAAAACAACGCGGTGCTGTGGCCGGAGCGGCTGTCGCCCCGCGTCTCGGTGGCCACCTTGCGCATCCCGAAGCAGAAATTCGATTCACCGGCGCAGATCGCGTTCGCGCGACGCCTTTCCTACAACCCGTGGCACTGCATCGCCGAGCATCGCCCGCTCGGCAATCAAAGCCGCGCCCGGCGCCGCATGTATTTCGAGCTGTCGAAGTTCCGGCACGACATGAACGCTGTGCCGCACTACGAGCCGAATGGGGATGAAACGTTTGATTAGGCACGCTCGCTGGAATTGTCGGGATCCCATATTGATCTTGTGGGTCTACATCGCATACCGTGCTCTACCCCTGCCGTTACGACCGCATTGCCTAGCGCAGCCGCAGTAGGGGCATAGAGTTGATACAAAAACAAGCCAGCAAGGCATGGTCTCTCATGGTCAGATCGTTAAAAGACAGTCGTTCATCAGGTATGAGGAGGATTCCCACCGCTTAGCAGTCCCTCATACCCCTTGCGAGACCGCCCCTTATCACCACAGTTTTCGCCAACAGGTCCGTATAGAGAAGTTTGAGCAAATCGTTCTCGGACTGCAATTCCCTGATGCGTTTCGGGTCGGATGCCTTCACGCTCTCCGTTTCGATGAATTTCGAGCTGCGCATAACGGACCTCCTGGATAAAGATGATTCGTGTGTAAAAGCTTTCTCAAAGAACAGAGACATACAAGGAATGAGCAAACTCGATACCAGATAAAAATACAGAGGCCGTCATACATCAAAAACCACTGTAAGAGCAGGCAGTTACAGTGTTCAATAGAAGGCGGGAGAGTATGGAATGGATTGATGGCTGAATCAGATACGGTATCGAGTTAGATACTGGGATGGATCAGAAACGATACAGGCGAGTGTCGGAATATCTTGAAAAAGGCCACGTCTGCTACCTGAGATGGCACGCAAAATACATCACCGCAATTTCGCAACAGTCACCCCATCCCCTCCCTCAGCTCGATCGCCGGGGCGAAACTCGGCTACATAGGGCGACTCCCTTAGATACTCGCGCAAGACGGTCTTGAGCCGGCCGGTCCCATGGCCGTGAATGATTCGGAGGTACGGCGCTCCGTCTAAAGTCGCCCGATCCAGCGCCGCCACCACCTGATCAAGTGCTTCATCCGCCGCCTGTCCTCGCACGTCCACCACTGTCTGTTCATCGAGTCCCAGCCCATTGCTCGTCGAGACTCGGCGAGGACTTGACGAGGATGATGCCGGTCGTTCTGCCGTCGCGTCTGGTTCCCGCACGACGCCGACGAGGTTCGACACGCCGGCCAAAATTTCACCCTCCCCAACCTTGACACGCACGCGTTTCTTCCCTTGTGGCGTCTCCAGTAAATTCCCCGTCATGCCCAACCCGACAATTTCTACCGCATCGCCCATACCAAGTTGCTCAAGTGGGATCGGCTTACTTGACGGCACAAACTCCTGTCTGGCTTTCGTCTCCAACTCATGCAATCGCTCTTTCGTCTCCTTGGCTTTGATGAGCTTCTGTTCGCGTTTGAAGGAATCGACGGTGGCCTGGACCTCGGCCCGCGCCCGCTGAAACTGTTCTCCCATTTTCTTCTTCAGCCCCCGACGGGCTTCCTGCTCAGCTTCTTCCAGCCGGGCTCGCAGCGTTTGCGCTTCCCGAGCCGCTTGCTCTGCCTCTTGCCTGGCTCGCTGGGCCTTTTCACTATCGTCAGCCAATCGACGCTGCTTCCGCTGTAAATCAGCCATCAACTCGTCGAGCCGCTGATCTCCATGACGCAGCCGCTTCCGCGCATCGTTCAAGATGCTTTCGTCCATGCCGAGCCGGCCGGCGATCTCCAAGGCGGATGAGCCGCCAGGAATCCCGATAAATAATCGATAGGTGGGCGCCAACTGCTCCACGTCGAATTCCACGCTGGCGTTCGCAAAGCCTGATGTGGTCTGCGCCAGCTCCTTGAGCGCACCGTAATGCGTGGTCGCCACCACTTTCATGTTCATGTCGGCTAAGCGACACAGAAGCGCCTCGGCCAATGCCGCGCCTTCTTGCGGATCGGTGGAGGTCACAGGCTCATCAAGGAGAACAAGTGAGCGAGGCGTGGAGCGTTCGCTCGGCAATCGGTTGGGCGGCGCTCTCGGAAAGGAGCCGGATCATGCTTGTCATATGGGCGGAAAAGCTGGACAGATCGCGGCTCAAATCCTGCGCATCACCGATGTCGGCGTAGAGATCGGTAAACAGCGCCATCTCGGATTCCGGAGCACAGGGGAGATGCAGTCCGGCCCGCACCATGAGCGCAAACAGCCCGACGATTTTGAGCGTGACGGTCTTT
This sequence comes from uncultured Nitrospiraceae bacterium, assembly GCA_963711905.1. GTDB lineage: Bacteria > Nitrospirota > Nitrospiria > Nitrospirales > Nitrospiraceae > Nitrospira_D. The sequence goes on from CAVQFZ010000007.1 coordinate 24,216, forward strand.
CCTCCCGTATTGGGCCCGGAAATCAGAAGGACACGGATCTTCTCATCCATCAGAATGTCGTTCGCGACGACGTGATCTTTCGCGATGAGCAACAGCGGGTGCCGCGCCTGCTTGAGCATCACGCGACCATCCTCATTCAATACGACGGGGTGACATTTCAGCCGACGACTCATCTCGGCCTTTGCTCGGATCACATCACATTCGGCCAGCGCCTCGATCCCTTGGCCGATGTCTTCCGACTTGGACGCCACCAACGCGGTGAGTTCCCGCAGGATGCGCTGCACCTCCCGCTCAATCTCCAGATCCGCCACTTTGATGGAATTGTTCAGTTCGACCAACTCCCGCGGCTCGAGAAAGACCGTTGCCCCGCTGGCCGACACATCGTGGACAATCCCGGGCATTCTCCCCCGCATGTCCGCCTTCACCGGCACGACATAACGCCCCTCTCGCTGTGCGAAATACGACTCTTGGAGCACGTCCTCATACCGTCGTGAATGCAAGATCTGATCGAGCTGCTGCCGCATCTCTTGCTTCAGCCCTTGAGCCTGATGAGTCAGGCGTCGCAGTTCCGGCGAAGCCGTGTCTTTCATGGAGCCGTCCGACTGGATCGCGCCCTCGATAGCCCTCAGGATTCCGCGCAAACTTTTTGTGTTATGAAGCGGAGCCAAGACTCGAGCCAGAGCCTGTGTCTCAACTGTATGGACCTGAGCGTATCGCTCCACCTCCGCCATCAGTGCCAGCACAACTGCGCAATCTCTCAACTCACCAGCCTCAAGCACTCCTCCCTTCCTGGATCGGGTCAGCTGTTCACGAATATCGGGGAAGCCCAGCGCCGGCACAGGATCACTTCCCTCCAATAAGCTCACCATCTCGTTCGTTTCCTGTTGACGCAGACGGGCATCCGCGAGGTCGCTCGACAATGGAAGCGACCGGCATCGAGCGACTCCGATTGTTGACTGCGCGTGTTGGGCAAGGAACTCCAGCATAGCGAGGCCACTCCAACACCTGCATCGCGTGATCTGATAATGTCTTACTCATGTCGAATGGGCATTACACCGGACTGACGTTGAACTCTAGCCAAGATCTTGACCGACAGCAAGATGGGCAAGGCTCGGAACCCCGATCTTGTGTACGCTTTCACACCCGTCCAGAACCTTGACAAGAAGGAGAGGGCATCGATACTATCGCTGTTCAGCAGAGCCATCTGGATGTATCAACTGAACATATTTGCATGTAGAGGATTACGCTATGGCCATTCGAGTTGGCATCAATGGATTCGGACGCATCGGGCGCAACGTGTTGCGCGCCTCAATGGGTGACAAAGATCTGCAGATCGTCGCCATTAACGATCTCACAGACGCTAAGACGCTCGCCTACCTGCTCAAGTACGATTCGGTGCACGGCACGCTGTCGGCGAGTGTCGAGGCCAAGGAAGACCAAATTTTCGTTGATGGGACCCCCATCAAAGTGCTCGCGATCAAAGATCCGAAGGAACTGCCCTGGAAAGCGCTGAACGTCGACGTGGTCATCGAATCGACCGGTCGATTTACCGACCGTGAATCGGCGGGTAAACATCTGTCTGCCGGCGCCAAACATGTGATTATCTCTGCCCCGGCGAAAGATCCCGATGTGACGATCGTACTGGGTGTGAACGAAGACAAGTTCGACCCCAAATCCCATCACATAGTATCCAATGCCTCCTGCACGACCAACTGTCTGGCGCCGGTCGCCAAGGTCTTGTTGGAAACCTTTGGCATTAAGCACGGAGTCATGACCACCATCCATTCCTACACCAACGATCAGCAACTGCTGGACCTGCCCCATAAGGACCTTCGGCGCGCCCGCGCTGCCGGCATGTCGATGATTCCAACAAGCACCGGCGCGGCCAAAGCCTTGCATCTCGTGATTCCGGAACTCAAGGGGAAATTGGATGGGCTCGCCATTCGAGTGCCGACACCGAATGTGTCGCTGGTCGATCTCACCGTCGAGACTGAGAAGGATTGCGATATTGCGTCCGTCAATGCGGCGTTCAAGAAGGCTGCGGATGGTCCACTCAAGGGGATTCTGAAATACTCTGAAGAGCCCATCGTCTCGATCGACCAAAAAGGGGATCCCCATTCGGCCACCGTCGATGCTCCGTTGACCAACGTCGTGGACAAGCGTCTGGTCAAGGTGACGGCATGGTACGACAATGAATGGGGCTATTCATGCCGAGTCCGCGACCTGGTCAAGGTTCTGGCCGGAAAATCCACCACGCATTGATGGCCGCGTCGGAGATGATCGGACAGACTTCAGACGAATCTCACTTGCTCGCTTAATTGCATCAGTTCATAGAACACACGGAGGAGCGCCCCATGAATTTGCACAAGAAAACGATCGACGATGTGCAACTTCACGGTAAGCGGGTCATCATCCGCGCCGATTTCAACGTCCCGCTCGATGAATCGCTTCAAATTACCGATGATACCCGCATTCGCTCGACTCTGCCGACGATCAATCGCGTCGTCGATGAAGGAGCGAAAGTCATTCTCTGCTCTCACCTCGGTCGGCCCAAGGGAACCTTCGACCCCAAATACAGCCTCGCGCCTGTTGCAAAACGACTGGGGCGACTGCTCGGGAAAGATGTCATCTTCGCGCCGGACTGCATCGGCCCGGCCGTCGAGAAGCTCGTCGCCAAGATGAAGGACGGAGACGTCCTCTTGCTGGAAAATCTGCGTTTTCATACCGGCGAGGAAAAAAACGATGACGCGCTTCGCCAAAGCTCTTGCCTCGCTGGGCGATGTCTTCATCAATGACGCGTTCGGGGCAGCACATCGGGCCCACGCGTCGACCGTCGGGATCACGAAGTACATTAAAGATGCGGCCGCAGGCGCGCTGCTCAAGAAGGAAATCGAGTATCTCGAAGGCGCCGTCGCCAATCCTGTACGCCCATTTGCCGCCATTCTGGGGGGAGCGAAGGTGTCCGGCAAGATCGGTGTGATCGAAAACCTGGGGAAGAAAGTCGATAAAGTCATCATCGGCGGCGGCATGGCGTTTACCTTCCTGAAGGCAAAAGGAATGGAAATCGGCAATTCTCTCTGCGAAATGGACATGCTGGATTTTGCCCGTGGGATCGAAGACCATGCCCTTTCACGAGGGGTCAAATTTTACCTGCCGGTCGACTGTGTGGTCGCGGCCAGCCGAGAGGTGGGCGCTGAAACGAAAATTGTCCCGGTGCAAGAAATCCCCAAAGGATGGTATGCCCTCGATATTGGTCCGGCCTCCGTCAAACTCTTCAATGAGGCGGTCCAAAATGCGAAAACCATCCTATGGAACGGACCGATGGGTGTGTTTGAAATCGATGCCTATGCGAGAGGCACCTTCGCTATGGCTCATGCCATCGCCGATGCCTACGCCCTCACGATCGTCGGCGGCGGCGAGACGGCTCTGGCCGTTCATCGAGCCGGCGTATCGGAGAAGCATGTCGTTCATCTCGACCGGAGGCGGCGCTGCTCTAGAATTGCTTGAGGGCAAAACGCTCCCAGGCCTCGCGGCGCTGCCTGACCGCCTAAACTGAGCAATAACCCTCAAGAAGACAGAGATACGGAAATCACTGTGCGTACCATCCTGATCGTCGGCAATTGGAAAATGAACAAGACCGCGTCTGAAGCGACAGCCTTCATTCGTGCGTTGAACGCCCACCTTCCTAACCCGTCCACAGCAGTTGAACTCGTCGTTGCTCCCCCATTCACCGCATTGGAATCGGTCCGCGCCGCTCTGGGTCCCTCTCCCATTCAGCTCGGGGCGCAAAACATGTTCTGGGAAGATCAGGGCGCCTATACGGGAGAAGTCTCCGCGCCGATGCTCAAAGACCTCGGTTGTCGCTATGTGATTCTCGGCCATTCAGAACGGCGGACTCTTTTTGGCGAACAGGGCGACAACATCCAGAAGAAAATCCGAGCGGCGCTCAACCACGGACTCCGTCCGATCCTCTGTATTGGTGAGTCGCTCGCGCAGCGAGACAACGGTTCGACTGACGACGTGCTCACGCAACAACTGCGCGAGAGCTTGTCCGGCTTTACCGACGAGGCAATGGCTGGTGTCACCGTCGCCTATGAACCGATCTGGGCCATCGGCACAGGCAAGTCGGCAACGACCGAGCAAGCCGTCGCCGCCCACCGGACTATTCGGCGGGTTCTTGCCTCCGTCGCCTCTCCCGCAATCGCCGACTGCACAAGGATTCTCTATGGGGGAAGCGTCACGCCCCAGAATATAGAATCGCTGCTTGCCTCGGACCAGATCGACGGCGCCCTCATCGGCGGAGCTTGTCTCCAAGTCGAGTCCTTTGCTACAATTGCGGCGGTCGCTTCCGCTGTTCGATCAATCGGAGTCTGATCTCTCATGATGTATACGTTGATTGTGATTGTCCATATCTTTATATGCTTTCTGATGATCGGGGCGATTCTTCTCCAGTCAGGGAAGGGAGCGGAGATCGGCGCCGCGTTCGGTGGATCCAGTCAGACGGTGTTCGGCAGCCGTGGCCCCGCTAATTTTTTGAGCAAGCTGACGGTCGTTGTGGCGGCCGTGTTCATGGTGACATCGCTCACGCTGGCAATTTTAGCTAAGCAACGAAACAGCGCTTCCACCATCATCGATATGCAGCCCAAGAGCGAACCGACAGCTCCCCCGGCTGCCCCCCCCCTCCGTCTTCAGGGGATTCGCATCCTTCAGGAGAAACTCCCGCAGCCGGCCACTGATCTGTACTTTCGTCGGGTTGTCGTTCGTCTCGATGGTTGACGCTTTTCGGCCTGCGACGTATTAGCCAACATTATTCATGACGGTTCGTCACGAAACCGATCGAGTACTGTATCTCGTGAAGCGTCGTTCGTATCTCGCGATCAAGAACCCATCTGTTTCCATTTTGTTTGCGCTTCACGCTTCACGAACGACGAGCGACGGACATCGGCGTCCGGCGGTTGCGGTAGAAGCGCTCAGGAATAATGTGGCTAAATACGAGTCAGCCAGGACTCGTGTGCAGAATCTTCCCCACGCACGATCGAAAAGAAGGCATCTTGGAGGGCGCGTGTCATCGGTCCGGGTGTGCCATTTCCAATGCGCCGGTTGTCGATTTCTCGGACCGGAGTCAACTCAGCAGCGGTTCCCGTCACAAATACTTCGTCGGCAATATACATTTCATCGCGTGTGAATCGTTCCTCCGCCACGGCGATGTTTCGTTCTTGAGCTAATTGGATGACGGAGTTCCGTGTAATTCCTTCAAGCACCAACGTCAACGGCGTCGTTTTGAGAACGCCTCGGCGAACGATAAACACATTCTCTCCTGTTCCTTCCGCAACATAGCCTTCGGGATCGAGAAGAATCGCCTCGTCATACCCGTCGGCCTTCGCCTGCCGTTTGGCCATGATGGAGTTCACATAGTAGCCGGATATTTTTCCTTTGGTCATGGACACGTTCACGTGGTGCCTCGTAAAGGACGAAATGCAAGCGCGCATCCCATTGGCCAATGCCTCATCCCCCAAATAGGCGCCCCACCTCCAGGCAGCAATGGCCACCCGAATCGGATTGTCCCCTGGGTGGACGCCCATCGCACCATACCCGATGTAGACCAACGGACGAATGTAACAGGCATCGAGACGATTGACACGAACAGTCTCGATGATGGCGTCGGTGATCTGCTTTTTGTCATACGGCATGGTCATCATGCCGATATGAGCCGAATCGAACAGTCGATCGACATGTTCCTGAAGCCGGATGATTGCGGATCCTGATTTACCCTTGTAGCACCGAAGACCTTCAAACGCTGCGAGACCGTAGTGTAGCGAATGGGTGAGAACATGGACATTGGCCTCCCCCCACCCCACAAGTTTTCCATCCATCCAGATCTTTTCGACCGGTTCCAACATTGAAAGCGCTCTCCAGCAAAGAATGATACCAGTTCCGACTCAATGAGCGTGAGGGACTATAGCGTGAGGTCGAACGTGGGTCAAGCGAGCGGGCCGGCGACCGATTCAGAGCCTACTCGATTGATGAGGCGAGCACTTACGAAGAGGCGCAATAGGCACGCAGGCGGGAACTCAGAAACGTTCCGACTCGATCTTCTCCCTCCGGACTCATGGTCACGACCTTGGCGCCAAACAACAGGCCGCGTACCCATCGAACAACGACGCGCTGGATTTCGATCGGCTCATCTTTGTCGGGAAGGGTGAGCCGCACGACCAGTTCCATCCCGGGGACCACTTGATGATCGCCCAGGACGCGGAACCCGTTACGACAGAGGTTCATGACCGTTCCTTTTCCGAGGAAATCTCCGCCCAGATAGTACGCGACGCAGCGAACGGGAATTCGATGATAGGTGCGGATCACAAACTTGTTAGCGTGAGACATGATCTCGTTGCCGTCTCCCAGCCGTATCGCGGGAATACTTGCCATCGCGACAGTGAGGCTAAGATACTTGTCAGCACGACCTTCCTCATAGCCTTCTAAAGAGGGGGCCTATGGGTGATCGGCGATCTCTAGGTGCTCCTCGTTTAGCTTGACAGCCCTCATATCCCCATGCTAAATGAACCGTTCCTCTAGCTTGGAGAATGGATATGTACGCGATCGTTGAAACAGGTGGCAAGCAATATCGAGTCGAAGCCGGCTCTACCGTTCAGGTCGGAAGCTTACCGGGAGACGTCGGAGCCCAAATAGAACTCGGCAATGTCCGTCTCCTACATGGTGATGCCGGTATTCTGGTTGGACAGCCCCTCATTGACGGGGCCACGGTCACAGCTGAAATCGTGCGACACGGACGGACTCGATCGATTACCGTTTTTAAGAAGAAGCGCCGCAAGAACTATCGCCGCACCCGTGGACACCGGCAAGGGTTCACCCAGCTGTTGATTACGAATATTGCGACGGCTTAGAGGGATTAGGAAGGACTTACCATGGCAACAAACAAAGGCGGCGGATCATCGCGTAACGGCCGTGACAGCAATCCCCAATATTTGGGCGTAAAGGCCTATGGTGGTGAGACTGTGACCGCAGGCAGCATCATCGTCCGCCAGCGCGGCACCAAGTTTTTCCCTGGATTCAATGTGGACCTTGGAAGAGACCATACTTTATTTGCCAAAATGAGCGGTGTGGTGAAGTTCGAAGGTGGACGCGGCAGACGAAAAGTCAGCGTATATCCTGTTCCGACCAAATCCTGATTCTCTTTTCTGCCCCCTCCGTTCCGATCAAACTGGATTCATTCTCTCCCCCCTCTGGTCAGGGTCGGGTATGCTTCCTCATCGTAGTGACCGAGCCGCCTGCGGAACGCTGACAGATTATGTTTGTCGATGAAGTACACATCACGGTACGAGCCGGTCGTGGCGGAAACGGCATCTGCAGTTTCCGGAGGGAGATGTTTGTTCCACGCGGAGGCCCGGACGGCGGGGATGGAGGTAATGGTGGCGACATCGTCATGACCGCATCGCATCGGTTGACGACCCTCCTCGATCTCCGTTACCAAAAACATTATGAAGCCCAGGATGGGCGACACGGCGGAGGATCGAATTGCACCGGCCGTTCCGGAGAAGACCTGACCATCGCTGTTCCTGTCGGCACCATCGTCTATGATGACCAGACGAAAGAAACGCTTGCGGATTTCATCGAAGATGGTCAAACAGCCGTCATCGCCCAGGGAGGGCGAGGCGGGAAAGGCAACAGCAACTTTGCCACCTCGGTCAATCGAGTGCCGACGAAGTGCACTCCCGGCACTCCGGGTGGAGAACGAACTTTGCGGCTTGAGCTGAAATTGCTCGCCGACATCGGGCTGGTTGGTTTTCCCAATGCCGGCAAGTCGACGCTCATTGCAGCCATATCAGCGGCCCGGCCGAAGATCGCCGACTATCCCTTCACGACTTTGATCCCCAATCTCGGCGTGGTCCGGTGGGGATCCGACCGAAGTTTTGTCGTGGCTGATATTCCCGGCCTGATCGAAGGCGCCCACGAGGGGAGAGGCTTGGGAGTTCAGTTCCTCCGCCATATCGAACGCACCGCGTTCCTGCTCCACTTGATCGATGTCTCAGACTGGGCCCCTGAGGATCCAGTGGTTGGCTTTGAGACCTTACGGCGGGAACTTGGCGCCTATGACGGGGGGCTCACCCAACGCCCATTCGCCGTTGTCCCAACCAAGATCGATGTGATCGGAGCGAGCGAACAGCTTGCCCAGCTGCAAACCTATTGCCGCCTCAACGGCTATCCCTGCTTGCCGATTTCAGCTGCCACGAACAAAGGCCTCGATGACTTGATCACCTACCTCGGGAAGCAGGTAGAGCGTGTGCGAAAGACGCCATGCGAGACAAGCTCTTAGGACAAGCGAAGCGGATCGTCATCAAGATCGGCAGCAGCCTGATCGCTTCGCGCTCGGAAGGTCTGCGGCCTCAACACATTGAGCGATTGGCTGATGACATCGCCGCGCTCCGAGCGCAGGGTCGGGAAATCCTGGTGGTCTCTTCCGGTGCCATCGTCTCCGGCATCCGAAAGTTGCAGCTGAAGGAGTATCCCAAGAGCCTCCCGGTCAAGCAGGCAGCGGCGGCCGTGGGGCAGAGCCGGCTCATGTGGGCCTATGAAAAAGCGTTTGAACGCCTCAATACTCAAGTGGCGCAGATCCTGCTCACCCATCAGGATCTCGCTGATCGCCGCCGCTTTCTGAACGCCCGCCATACACTCGCGGCACTCATCGGTTTCGGCATCGTACCCATCATCAATGAAAATGATACTGTCGCGGTAGATGAAATCAGGGTCGGCGACAACGACACCCTCGCGAGCGAAGTGGCTCACCTGGCCGATGCGGACTTGCTGGTGATTCTCTCTGATGTCGACGGGCTGTATACGGAAGATCCGCGAAAAAACCTGTCGGCGACATTGATTCCGCTGATCACGGAGATTACCCCAGATATCGAGCGCCTGGCAGGAGTTTCCAGCACGTTTGAAGGTACAGGCGGGATGGCGACCAAGCTTCGAGCCGCCAAGAAAGTCGGCGAGTACGGAATCTCGACGTTAGTGCTCAATGGCGAGCGGGCCGGACTCCTCCCAACGATCCTTGGCGGCGGACCCGGCGGAAGTCTCTTTCTTGCCCGGGAACGCCGACTGAACAGCCGTAAACATTGGATCGCTTTTACGCTTCGCCCCCGTGGCCAAGTCCATCTCGACCAGGGGGCTGTGGACGCCTTGACCAATCGAGGGAAAAGCCTGCTCGCATCGGGCATCCTTCAGGTGACGGGATCATTTGAAGCCGGCGATCCAGTCAGTTGTCTCGATACAGACGGAAAGGAATTCGCAAAAGGCTTGGTGAACGTTTCGTCCGACTTATTAGGTCAGATGAAAGGCCTCAAGACAGCGGACATTCATGAACGGTTCGGACCCCAAGAGTATGAAGAAGTCATCCACCGAGACAATTTAGTCATCCTCTAGTGCTGAGTTATGAGTTTTCCGGGATCCAAACACTCACCACTCACCACTCACCACTCGCCACTGAAATTGGGCCTGCTCGGTGGCAGCTTCAATCCTATTCACAATTGTCACCTGACCATTGCTCATCACGTACATGAGCGTATGGAGCTTTCCCGGGTTCTATTCATCCCGACCGGCGACCCGCCCCATAAACGGGACGGCTCACTGGCTCCGGCAATCCATCGGTTCGAAATGGTGCGCCTCGCACTTGCCGATACTCCAGAGTTCGACGTATCGGACATTGAGCTGCGGCGAACGGGAAAATCGTACTCGATTGATACCGTCCGCGAATTCCAGGCGCAGCATGACCCATCCACGGAGTTATTTTTCATCATCGGTCTCGACGCGTTTCTTGACTTCCCTACATGGAGGGAACCACACGAGCTTTTAAGGATCTGCCATTTCGTGGTCGTTCCAAGGCCGGGGCAATCTTTTCGAGCGCTGGCCGAGATGCCACTGCTTCCCAACCTAGATCCACTGGCCCTTGCCCAGCTCGACACCGGCACTCAGAACCGGCTCGATATCACAGTCCCTTCCTGCCCAGGGATCACCTGCCTAGCCCTTCCACCCTGTCCGACTTCGGCCTCAGAAATTAGACGCAGAGTTCGGAGCGGACTCCCGCCGGCAAATATGTTGCCCCCCCCCATAGGATCCTATATACTTCGCCATAGCCTTTATCAGGAGGATACCGATCGTACGCGCATCTAAGGCCATCGCCCTTGCCGTAGCCAGGGCGATGCTCGATAAGAAGGCCCTTGATGTCCAAGTCCTCCACGTCGCCCCGCTTACTTCAATCGCTGATTACTTGGTCATTGCGTCGGCTGAATCCGACAGGCAGACACGCGCGATCGCTGATTCCGTCGCCGATGCACTCTCGCGCGTGGGCCAACGGCCACTGAGCCTCGAAGGCACAACATCGGGCCAGTGGGTCCTGATCGATTTTGGGGATGTGGTCGCCCATGTGTTCAGACACGACACGCGCTCGCATTATGCTCTTGAGCGACTCTGGAGCGACGCACGATCTATCCCGGTTCCAGACCATGCGTCGACTCCGACTGCCACACCGAAGAGACCCATGATCCAGAAGGCGACGTCACGGAAGATGGTTTAGGCCATGTTCAAACTGCTGATCACCATTTTTCTCATCAGCGCAGGCCTGTTCATTTACAGTTATTTCCGCGAGCTGAACCCGGGAACGGTCGTCGTCCATACCGGGCCAGGCGCCGAGTTTGAGCTCAGTCCTGTCACGCTTGTGTTGATTTCCATGGCATTGGGAGCGGTACTCGCGACCTTTGTCGTGGGGTTGCAACAAACGGCGCACCTGATCTTAAACTGGCGCAGTAACCGCCTCGTCCGTCGCAAGGAGAAGGTCGATACACTCCACCGAGACGGAACCCATGCGTTTATGTCGAAACGCACCATCGAGGCCATCACGCTCTTGGAGAAAGCCCTGGCCATCGATCCCAATCGAGTCGATTCGCTCCTGTGGCTGGGGAATATCCATCGATCGGAGCACAATTTTCCTGAAGCCGTCCGACTCCATCAGCATGCGCAACGGGTGGACGATCGGAACATCGAAGTCTTGTTGGAATTGGGCAAGGATTTGGAAGAAGCCAAACGTTACGAAGAAGCGCTGCAGACGCTCCAGAAAATTCTCAAGATTGAACCGGACAACCTGACGGCACTCATTCGAAAGCGGAATCTCAATATCCGTATGGAGCGGTGGAGTGACGCGCTCGAGATTCAACACCGCCTGGTCAAAGCCAATCTTCCCATTCCTGAAAAGCAGGCGGAAGAGGCGCTCCTGGTCGGATGCATGTATGAAGTTGGGCGCCAACTGCTCGAACGCGGGCATCCCGACAAGGCCCGTCGATACTTCCGAGGCGCCATCAAGAAGGACCGCAGTTTCCTCCCCGCCTATATCGGAATGGGAGAGATTCTGCTCCATGAAGGCAAGACCAAAGATGCCGTCGAAATCCTCAAGAAGGTTTACTCACGGACGCGAAGCGTGATCATTCTGCATCGGCTGGAAGAACTCTTCTTGGATCAAGGCGAGCCCAGTGAAATCATCCGGGTCTATCAGGATGCCTTGCAGCAAGACCCGCAGAATCCGGTCCTGCAATTCTATCTGGGCAAGCTCTACTATCGGCTGGAAATGGTGGATGAGGCATTCGATCAGCTGTCGACGATCGAAGGGCCACAAGATCATCTCTTGGACTATCACAAGATCATGGCCAACCTGTATTTGCGGAAGCAGCAATTTCGAGGAAGCCATCGTCGAATTGAAGAAGGCCCTCAGCTTCAAGAAGCGCGTGGTCGTCCCCTATATCTGCACCCAGTGCCGGCAGGAATCGGTCGAATGGTCAGGGCGTTGTCGCCGTTGCGCCAAATGGAACACGCTTACGGCCCTTCCCTGGCTCGAAGCCGGCCAAACCGCTGCCGGCTCGTCCGGAGAGCCCTCCTCTGTCCCATCTGTTCCCTACCAAGGCATTGCTTCTCCCTTTGAAACCGTGTAGGTTTCCCGCCAGCGTCTGCTGATTATTTGACACTGATAGTGTTGTGGAACCTCTCTCTTCGATTCAATACATCGGCAGCACAACAGATCATCGCCACATCACGACTTTTTGAGGATCCCATGACCTACATGACCTTGGCAGACAAAGCCCTCAATGACGAACCCCTTACGAGAGAAGAGTGCCATTCCGTCCTGAATGCGCCGGACGATGAATTGCTCGCGCTGTTACAGGCGGCTTTTCAAGTCCGATCCAAATACTTCGGCCGAACCGTCCGCCTGCAGATGCTCCAAAATGCCAAGAGCGGCGCCTGCCAGGAAGATTGCCACTACTGCTCGCAGTCTTCTATCTCGACGGCGCCGATCGAGCGCTACAATCTCCTCCCGCAAAAACAGATGATCGAAGGGGCCCGACAAGCTGCCGCGTCGAAAGCCCAGCGTTACTGCATTGTCATCAGCGGGCGCAGTCCATTGGATCGGGAAATCGACGAGATCGCCGGAGCGGTCCGTTCGATCAAGCAGGAGGTTCCAATCCAGATCTGTTGTTCCCTCGGCCTGATGAACGAATCACAAGCCAAGCGCCTGAAAGCCGCCGGTGTCGACCGCGTGAATCACAATCTGAACACCAGCGAAGCCTTTCACGCGTCGATCTGCACGACCCACACTTTCCAAGACCGGCTGGCGACGATCAGGAACGCGCGCGCGGCGGGATTGGAAATTTGCTCCGGCGGCATCGTCGGCATGGGCGAAACAGACGAGGATCTGATCGAACTAGCGACGGCCTTGCGTGACGTCAAACCGGATTCCATTCCACTGAACACTCTGCATCCGGTCGCCGGCACACCGTTGGAACATTGCGACCAACTGACCCCGCAACGCTGTTTAAAAGTACTGTGCCTCTTCCGGTTCCTCCATCCTCGCACGGAAATTCGCATCGCCGGAGGTCGGGAACATAACCTCCGTAGCCTCCAACCATTGGCACTCTATCCGGCCGACTCCGTCTTCGTGAACGGCTACCTGACGACTCCAGGCGCACCGGCTCCCGAAGTCTGGAGCATGATCAAAGATCTCGGCTTCACCATCGAAGTGGATTATCAGCAGCCTGTAGCGGGCTGATCGTTACAGTGGCCGATCGACTGGTTCGACATCCTCGTTGCATTATTATTGCCGGACCAAACGGCTCGGGGAAGACCACATTCGCCAGAGAATTTCTGCTTCGCGAAGTCGGAGTCATCCATTTTGTGAATGCCGACCTCATCGCCGGTGGGCTTTCGCCTCTTCGGCCGGAACTAGCCGCGAGACAAGCAGGACGGCTCGTGTTGGCAGAGCTTATGCGCCTGGCGAAATCCAAGAAGGACTTCGCGTTTGAGTCCACCTTGAGCGGAAGAACATATCTTCGGCTTCTCAGCGGATGGAGAGCCGCAGGGTATCGGATTGAAATCGTATTTTTGTCACTGCCGTCAGTGCAGCTTGCGCTTCAACGCATTGCAGTACGAGTGCAGCAAGGTGGACACAACGTCCCGCGTGCCGATGTGCTTAGGCGATTTGATCGTAGCCGACACAACTTTCACACCTTATATCGTCCTTTGGCTCATACCTGGTCGGTCTACGATAATTCTGGGAATGCTCCACATTTGTTGGAAAGAAACGCATGAAGACGAAGGAATCAACTAATAGTAAGCGCTTCTCACAGGCTGTCGGACGCGCACTGCGTAGAGCCGCCAAGGCAGCTCGGAAAACCGCCAAGATGTATGGGACGCCGATCTATGTGTGGGAAAACGGCAAGGTGGTGGCGAAGAAACCCTGAGCTTTCTTACTGCATTCACCAGATCTTCATCGCGTCTTTCGCCAGTCTTATAAGTCAATATGCATGCCAGACCCCGGTTGAATGTCCTTCATCGAGGACCGATGAGTATCCGCAGTCCGCTGGGATGTGAGTCCATCCAGGAAAGACTGGTATGCCGATCGGCATAAGAACCCGTGATAAATGGTCCCGCTGTCGCAACCAATTGAACCGACAACGGTTATGGCGTATTGTTCGCGAACAGTAATGCCGTGTTATACGGACAGAAACTAGCAGATCCGGCACTTATGCGGATCGGCCTAATCATTGTTAGATAGCACGTCGCTTCGCCGGAGTCGTTCATGAGCCTAAGGCCCCTTAAGATTTCGATCTCGCTTGTATGCGCTGCGTTTGCGGCGGCGCACCTGTTCGCACCAGCCATAAGCATCGACGGCATAATCCTCGGGCTAATCGCAATTGGTCTTCTTCCTTGGTTTCAACCTCTTGTGAAATCACTTGAGCTTCCCGGGGGAGTAAAGATCGAACTTCAAGATGTCAAGGGAGCCACCGAAAAGATAGCCCCGTCTGTGGACGTGCAACCTGTCCCAGAGGAGGAAAAGCGGCTGGTTGCGAAGGCCGAGCCGGTCAAGTTCATTAGCCAAGTGTCCGAACAAGATCCGAACTTGGCCCTCGTTGGCCTTCGAATTGAGGTTGAGAGGCTGCTGCGAGAAATTGCCGCCTCAGCAGGCATCGATGTTGAGCAGCGGGGCGCAAATGCGCTCTTAAGTGAGTTGCGTAAGCGCAAAGTAATTCCGGAAGTCGTCGAAACTGGCCTGATGGAGTTCGTATCCCTTGGAAATCAGGCCGCCCATGGAGCAAGGGTGTCAAGAGATGCCGCGGATTGGGCACTCGCCCGTGCACCGCAGTTGCTAGGGTTCCTCGACGGTTTGCGCTCCAAGTCTCAACAGACGGTTGCGCTCCGGGGCGAGGTCTCGAAGGCCGAAGTACTTGCCGCCTTTGAGAAAAAAGTACCTATCAAAGTGCAATTCCCCAAGCCATTTGCCAGAGCACCTCACGTCACAATCGGCTTCTACGACAGCCAAGATAAGGATCTGAGTTCGGGCTCCCTTCACGTAACCGAAAGCGATCCCGATGGGTTCACGGTGGATGTCGTCAGCATGCCTCACTCCTACTCTGTCAGTTCTTGGACTGTAAAGTGGAATGCAGAAGGCCTTAGCGCGTAAGTTGGCTCACGGGGCGTATCGGTTGCCATCTAGCCATACCATGCAGCGGACAGGAACCAGCAGCCTTCGTTCGCTTGTTCCTACCGCTGATAGCGGTCGTTAGCTGGACATGTATCGATTTCACGATGTCAGAGAAATGGAGGCCGAATGACAGACGATGAATACATCGCTTTTCTAAAAGCCCTCGCGGTTAAGCATCTGTCGAAAGACATCCTACACCCGGGACCTTTTATCTTCGAACACACTCATACTCTGCGTCGTGATCTGGAAACGGTCTCCAGGTTGGCGCGTCTCTTTAAGGTCGTTGTCGACCGTCCAGAAGATTCTTCTCTAGTGGATAAATTCTTCCATGAACTGGCAGCTGAGCGATCACCAGTAGATCTTACGGTGTCAGCACTTCGAGTATCCAACTTAGCAGAGGCGCTCGATGACGCAGGTGAAGTCGTTCTCGGCGAACTGCGACGCATGAGCATTCCGGATGATGACGTCATCTTCTTGCGTCAGGCGGGATTCACAGACGATGAAGTTGAAGTTTTCCTATCAGTGGTGATCGCCGAGGCTCACCGACTAGCAGTAAGTGCCGATACGAAAGTTCAAACACGTCATTTGCCAGAAGAGTTCAAGGGGCTCGTGAGTAAGTTTCCTGAGCCAAAAGAGTTGGCTCAATCGACAAAAACAAAGCGCAAACTCTTCAACGGAATCGGCAAGATTTTGGGCGGTAGCGTTGCGGGTATCGGCAATGCCCTCATGGCCACCGGAACGATAATGTTGCCCAATCCGGCCACCGCATATGGCGCCATCGCATCCGCAGGGATTGCTGTGTCAGGTATCTTTTCCGGGATTGGTGACCTCAGGGGGGAGTAGACGCTGGCGGTGACTGCTGGCCGGCTAACAATCAAATGGAGCCGACGCACCACCCTGCCTAGGGTATCACCTTGGCGCGCGGCTTATGTGGAACGTTAAGGCTGCTGGGTGACGGAGGGTCAGCGTGTCTGGTGAGCTTCTTGGCGTAATCGTCGGTGGTCTTATAGGGCTGGCGAGCGCACTCATGGGCCACGCATTTGGCTGGTTCCAGTTGAAGTCCACGCGGGCATTTTCGCTACGTCAGACTGTGTACATGGATGCGACTGTCCAGCTGGCAAGTAGCCTCGAGTTCTTCTCGAGTGTTTCGAAACTGGACCTGGACGATCATGAGGTGGCGAGCCTGATGCGGTCGGTCTCGTCAGCGATGTTCAAGATTCACATCGTCGGTTCCCCGGACACAATCGCGGCCTTGTCTACAGCGAACTACGAGCTGACACAAGCAGCTGCGAATCTGATGCCGCGTCGGGCCATTTTGCGGTCGTTGGCTGCTGCTGCGTCAACTTCAACGGGCAGCGACATCAACGAACAGATTCAGCGGCTGACTATCGAACTCGCCATAGAAGCCATGTCTAGTAGCCTTCGATATCAACGGCATCTGGCGGAACTGAACATTGCCGCCCGCCGCGAACTCGGACTAGCCATTGACGAAGCCGAATACCGGAAAGCCAATCTCAAAGCTGAAGAGCGAATCGTGGCAGTCATAGACTCGTTGCGAGGACGTAGCGACGCAGCCTAACAGCCGCTACGGGGGGGCGAGCGGGAGCTGTTCAGATCAAATGAGAGGGGTAAAAATGTACTGGGAGTCTTTTATACCAACATTCATCACAAGCTGGGTCAGTGACGGCTGATGCTGGCGGTATCGGGACTGGTCACGCGAGTCGAAGGAAGCCTGATCAGGAGTTCCGTTGCTGCATCCGTTTGATCGAGCAGTAGAGCGCATAGCCTTGGGCCACCATCCCGGTCACCAGCAACCCAAGCGCAGTCTGAAGCCAATGTGAAGCAGGATGATCGAGTCCGTACATTCCAATAACGAACCCGAGGGCAATGGCGATGATTCCGACGGATCGCGCGATGAGGCCATTCAGCTGCCAATTCTTTGCTGGAGGGGTTTTCAGAGGGATCACTTCATCAGTCTACATCTGATTAGAAGGAGAGTTCAATTACAGCTATTGTTCTAGATGTGTGTGTCCGCTTAAGCCGGAACGTGGAGGCATTCAACTTGTTGCTTCGAGAGGGAATCGGCAGACCACTGGGGGGCTTGTAGGAATCCGGCAGGGCTCCACAATACCGCCTCATACGAATCGCCGTTGCTGTTTCATTCCCTTGCTTGACCTCCTTTCATGATCTCGCCTACTCTGGCTTCAAACGAAACCCTGCGTGAGAATTCTGCTGGAGATGAGGCGTGATTCTGGTCACAGGTGGTGCCGGATATATAGGTTCTCACACGTGTGTCGAGCTGCTCCAGGCAGGACACGACATTACCATCTTCGATAATTTCTGCAACAGCCATCCTGAATCGCTTGAGCATGTGCAACGGATTACAGGGAAGCGATTCCGCTTCATCCGCGGCGACATCCGCGACCGAGCGGCTCTGGTGACGGCTCTGCGCGGAAGCGGCGCGCAATCGGTGATTCATTTTGCCGGTCTCAAGGCCGTCGGCGAGTCAGTCCAGCAGCCGCTATCCTACTACGACAATAATGTCGTCGGCTCTTTGCATTTGGTGGAGGCCATGGGAATCTGCGGAGTCAAGACGCTGGTGTTCAGTTCCTCCGCAACGGTATACGGCGATCCGCAGCGGCTGCCGCTGACAGAAGAGCATCCGCTCTCCGCAACCAATCCCTACGGACAAACGAAACTGACCGTGGAACACATCCTACGGGATCTGCAGCGCAGCGACACCTCGTGGAGCATCGGGATTCTCCGCTACTTTAATCCGGTCGGCGCGCATGCCAGCGGATTGATCGGCGAAGATCCACAGGGCACACCGAACAACTTGATGCCTTTCGTGGCGCAGGTAGCAGTCGGCCTTCGGCCGCATCTGAATGTGTTCGGCGATGACTACGCAACCCCGGACGGCACCGGTGTGCGGGACTACATTCATGTCGTGGATCTGGCTATCGGACATCTCAAAGCGTTGGAGGCGCTCGGACGATCAACACACCCGGCAGAATGCCTCACGGTCAATCTCGGAACCGGGACCGGTTACAGCGTGCTGGAGATTGTGCGGGCCTTCGAGCAGGCCAGCGGCAAGCGGGTGGCTTACTCAGTCGCGCCTCGTCGGCCCGGCGACGTTGCAGCCTGTTACGCCGATCCCGGTAAGGCGGCTGCCCTTCTCGGCTGGCGGGCTGAACGCAGCCTTGCCGACATGTGCGCCGACGCTTGGCGGTGGCAGAGCCTCAATCCTCACGGGTACCATCCTCCCCGATCGGTGATCTAAGCCGTGCCTGTGGCGCCCCACCGCGCCTCACGAGCGTCGTGCAGAGCACGGGTGCCGTGATACACTGCTTTTCGGATGTTCGACGTCATCCTCTACCAGCCGGAGATTCCGCCGAATACCGGCAATATCATCCGCCTCTGCGCCAATACCGGCGTACGACTGCACCTGGTAAAACCATTGGGGTTTTCGCTGGACGATAAGCAGTTGATGCGGGCCGGCTTGGACTACCACGAGTTTGCGACGATCAGCACGTACGACGACTGGACCGAGTGCGCGGTGCGCTTCAAGGATTGCCGCTTGTTCGCCGTCTCCACAAAGGGAACCCGGCGCTATGACCGCATCACCTATGCGAAAGGCGACGTGTTTCTTTTCGGACCGGAGACACGCGGGCTGCCGACCGCACTGCGCGAATCGTGTTCAGAGGAACGGCGCATCCGTCTCCCGATGCTCCCAGAGAGTCGCAGCCTCAATCTCTCGAATGCTGTCGCTGTGGTTATCTACGAAGCCTGGCGGCAAACCGGATTTTGGCACGGACTCTGATCCCGTTCTTTTGTAGACAAGGCTCTTCATGGCATCGGCATTTTCCCACGCGTTCATTGCCCTCGCGCTCGGCAAGGCTCCCCAACATCCAGTCTTAACCCGCTCGGTTTTGTTCCTCGGTATGATCTGTTCGATTGTTCCTGATTTGGACGTGACCGGCTTCTACTTTGGCATCCAATACGGCGATCTCTGGGGTCATCGCGGCATGACGCATTCCCTCTTGTTCGCCGGCCTGTTGAGCGGTGCGCTGGTGGCCATGTGGCATAGGCAGAAAGCAAGGGCGGCGCAGGTGGGGATATGTGTGTATCTTTTCCTCTGCACCGCATCACATGGTGTGCTCGATGCACTAACCGACGGCGGACTCGGTGTGGCCTTCTTCTCCCCGTTCGATACAAGCCGATATTTTTTCGCAGCTCGACCGGTCGCCGTGTCTCCGATCGGCATCAGCGCATTTTTCAGCGAGGATGCTTTTCACGTGCTTGCCAGCGAGATGCAATGGATCTGGCTCCCAACCATTGCGGGACTCTTCATCATTCGCGGGCTACAATATGTACGATCGGCTTTACTTGCGATCAAGCACGCACAGGGGGATTGATAGGCACTGTGCGCGCACCACATCGACTTACTCTCGGTAACAGCGGGAAAAGTGAGCGATATGGCTGTTATCCAAGATATCGACCATACAGAAACGCCACAAACTGCTTTGCCCCACGCATTCTATTTTTGACGTTTTCCTCTGTAACACCACCCTGTCGCAGTTGTTGTTCAAACCTGATTAACGCATCCTTCAATTCTTTTCTTAATTCTCTCTCGATCACTCGGTCCAGCACGCTTGGCATAATCTCCTCCTCAATCGATTGACTACATTCCGGTCCTGCCACCGACTGAGCATGGATGGGTGTGACGTACGGGCACTAGATCATAAATTCTACAGAACTCGTCAGGGACAAGCCAGTTCTAAAGAGCACCAGCTCAACAAATGAGTCCTTCTTCGGGCAAGGCTAGAGCCGCCTGACATGGAATACCGTAAGCCCTGCCTTCACTCTGGCCTTCGGCAGGATCGTCTTATGCATGAGAACGGTCGGGAGAGATGCAACTGGTTGGTCCCAGCGCAGCTCCCACTGCCCTCGCGTCAGCAACTCCCGTAGTTCAGCGGGTCCGACGACAAAGGCATCACCACCACGGCGTAACAGTTGACCCAACCTCGTGATGATCGTTCTCATGGTCGTCGAAGAATCAAACGAGTCGTACGGCAGCCACTGATAAATCAGGTCATAGGGTCCGGGGCTTATCAAGGACTCGTCACACATGTCAGCGGCTACCATTCGGATTCGTTGCAGCCAATCCCATCGTTGCATCTCGGCACATTGAGTCCAGAGCTGCTGAGCCTGACGCTGTGCATAGGCAACGTAACGGACATGCACGGCATAGTCACGTGGCCGGTCAAAGAGAATACACGTGGAAATCACAGCATCTCCGTTGGCAATGAGCACACGCTCCGCCCGTGATCGCAGCCCTCCAATCTCGCGATCCTGTTCCCCAAGATCGTCGAGATAGTCCGCCACGAAGGGCTGCGCTGCGAGTTCGCTGATTTCCGTGTCGTCATCGGGAAAGAAGAGCACCGCCTCGAAGGCTTCGGCAGGGGAAACCCTCGGAACTCCTTCCCCGAATACCCTGCGCCAATCGACCGGGCTGACCGGACATTCATCGGGAGGCGACGGCCTCACCAGGAGATCTGGATGTAACGGCAAGGTTAACTCCGTTTCACGATCTTTCAAAATCAACAGACTCCCTTCGACACGGAGGCTGCGATCCAGCAGGAGCACGCGGCGCCCGATCGAACTGAAGTATGGAAGACCGGCAGGATCTTCAGCTAGCGTAGCCTTTTGAACAATCCCGTTTTTCACGGCCAAACATATCCCCTGACTTCCTTCAAGATACCGAACGGGAGGATGTTGGGCCGGCAGCCATACAACAAGATGAGATGTTGAGGGATTCATGAACGCTGTGAACGGGTCCTCACCACCTAACGGCTGAGGCGTGAAAAATCCGCTGAACAAGCGAAAGGCTGCCTCGGACGGATAGGTAGGAATCCCGCGATACCGTAAGGCCCTCGGTGCAGAGTGTCTCTTGTTCTGATCGTCATACAGTCCGCGAATCAGCTCGAACACGGCAGAGCCCGTCCCCGGCAACAACGATTTGAACAGTTCGACCACCGGAAGAAAGTCAATCTGGTCCCAATGCATGGCTCCCATGCAGGCCATGAAGCGCATCGTTTCAAATCCCCCACCATCCAAAACATACAAGGCATCTTTTCGCTGTCGAATCGTCGCCATCCCTTTGGGATCGATCGCCAGATCCTCGTCTCGATAAAACCACCGCACCTCCTCGATTGAGACTCGTAACGCCCCGGCAGCCAGGGCACGAAGATCATCTGGAGTGATCCGTTGCCAATTGGACCTCGAGGCGAGATTCAGCCTGGTTTCATTCACCAGCCCACCGGGCTTGATCCCGACCCACCGTCCCCAATCAAGTCGGACTCGCGCGCGCCTCAACGAGACACTCCCGGCGCCGGTCGACTCCCATTCGCACTCATGCAAGGGATGGCCTACAGGGTCTGTCTCAAGAAAGCGTCGTCCATCAGGCCGGTAAAAGACGAGGTGCCCGTCTGGAAAAGTTTCAACGTGTCCGCCGACCTTGTCGAAGGACTCAGCGAGTGTACGCGTGGAAGGAAACCGGAGATGGCCGGGAGTGTTCAGGGCAAATGCAATGGGGTCCGAGGGCATTCACTCGCGGAGTTGGCCGCTCCCCAAGACAATGAATTTGGAGCAGGTTAACTCGTCCAACCCCATGGGGCCCCGAGCATGAATGCGCGAGGTGCTGATACCGATTTCGGCCCCCAGACCGAACTGATACCCGTCATTAAGCCGGGTGGAGGCATTCACAAGGACGGCGCCGGCATCGACTTCCTTGAGAAACCGCATAGAACGTCCATAATCCGACGTGACGATCGCTTCCGTGTGCCGCGATCCATACTGCGCGATGTGTTCCATCGCTTCATCCATGTTCTTCACGATTTTCACGGCAAGAATCAGGTCAAGAAACTCTTGGCCGTAATCCTGTTCGCTGGCCGGCTTGGCCTCAGGAATCAACTGGCAGGTCTTTGGACAGCCACGCATCTCTACGTTGGCCTCGCTGAGGCTTCGGGCAAGCTTGGGCAACAGAGCCCGCGCGACCGATTGGTGGACCAGCAGGGTTTCCATTGCGTTGCACGTGGACGGCCGCTGCGCCTTAGCGTTGACACAAATGGCCTCCGCCATCGCCGAATCCGCTTCGGCATCGACATAGATGTGGCACACGCCTGCATCATGCTTCACGACCGGAATCGTCGAGTGTTCCGCGATGAGTTTCATCAACGATTCGCCGCCGCGCGGAATGATCAAGTCGATGAACCGATCCTGCTTGAGCAACACCGGCACCACCTCACGATCTGCACGGTCGACGAACGTGATCGCGCCGGGTGGAACACCGGCTTTTTCCGATGCTTCAGACAGAATAGCGGCAATCGCCGTATTGGACTGAATCGCTTCGCTGCCGCCTCGCAACACACAGACGTTGCCCGATTTAAGACAGAGAGCGGCCGAATCCGCCGTCACATTGGGGCGCGACTCATAAATGATCCCGATCACTCCAATGGGCACACGGACCCGCCCGACCTGCATCCCGTTGGGCCTCGTCCACATAGCGGGCATCAGTCCTACAGGGTCCGGCAACTTCGCCACTTCACGAATGCCGACGGCCATCTCCCCGATCCGCTTCTCAGTCAATCTCAATCGATCTGCCATCGCCTTCTTCGCAGGCGTCGTTCCAAACGCCGTGAGATCTTGCTCATTCGCGGCGAGGAGTTCGTCCGACTTAGCCTCGAGCGTCTCCGCCATAGCAAGAAGTGCCTGGTCCTTGGTCGCTGTCGGCAGAGACGCCAACCTCCTCGACGCCTGTCTGGCCTTGGAGACCAGTTCCGAAACATACTCCAAAACAGGCAACGGCTTGGATTCGTCGATGTTCTGATCTGAGGCCGTCTTGTCTAGAGCTTCCACGCTTCGCACCCATGATTCAACAACTCGGGATCAATGATGACAATACCGTGTGGGTAAGAGACGGGTCAAGAGTGCCGATACTGCGTGGTGCGTGGGATCATTATCAGGGGGCTGCAGGCGCCAGGGCCAAAACTTGTCGAATCCTGAGTACAGGCTTACCGAAGGCAATACCCGGTCGCCTGACGTTAGTGGAGCATCGACGGGTAACGGTCAATGTTGACCTCACATAATCTACGGCGTTGCTCCCGGTGGAAAAGGAACCTCAGAAGATTCTTGTGGCAAGGTCTGTGGCACCGACGAAGGCGAGTCAGTCATATCCATTGCGTCGCCTGGAGAATCCATCTCTTCCGAGCCCCTCGATTGGTCTGGCAAACTCGGTTCCCTTTGAACTATCGGCTGGTCACGTATGGCGGGCTGTGCAGGAACCGCAGACGGCCTGGCGACAGGCCCAGCCACCGCGACCATAGACGGATTTGGATATTGAAATACCCAATCATAGTGGGTCGGCTTTCCCTCAAAATGGCGCACGGCGAGCGGGAAATTAGCCTGCTTGATCGGTTTGTGTCTGCTCTTGCTTCGGACGCCCATGATGCCTCCCGTGGGCGCCCGCAGCAATTCCCACTCACCACGTCCCACGGGATCAAGATAGACCTTCCTGAGAAAGGGCTTGGGCGGCCTCGTGAGTTCAGCCAGTGTTTGCGGGTACACCTCACCAGGTAAAACCCTTCCAGCCTTTGCGCTGGCCGAGTAGAGCGCCAGGGCCGTTTGAATTTCCATCCCTTTGGCCAGCAAGTCTGTCTCAAGCTCCCGTTGCACCATCGTCTTCCACTGTCGGGCAGCCATCGTCATGGCAAGCCCCATAAGCGTGATGGCAATCATCACCATGAGGTACGAGAACCCTGTTTCTTGCCGCCTCAGCGGCGCCAAGAGGCTCCACATTCTCCATCACTCCTGACCCGTGGATTGTTCCGTTGGTTGTTCCGATGATTCTTCCGACAACGGCACCGTTTGGTCCATCTGCGTACCGGTGTCTCTGATGGTCACGCTTTCAGAATTGATCGCCGTGAGGATCAGATGCTCGTCGACACGATCACCGACCTTGAGCACCAGCACCTCATCGTCTTTGCTGAGTACCGCAATATCCTTATTTTTCCGGCGGCCCTCGCCCACGCGAAGAAATCCCAGGTATCGATACTGCTCTAGTTCCAACGCATCTCCTTGTGGCGTCAAGGTTTCGGCTGAAGCCGAACCAGGCTGATTCACGGATGCCGGGTCATTCCCGACTACGAACGTGCCATCGGGACGGGGCATGGAAAAAATGTTTCGAGGCACTGTGAAGGTCGCCTGACGTTGAAGACCCGTTGATGCAAGCAAATCGAGGTTTACGCGCAACCCTGTTCCTCCCGTCTCCGCAGGTCGCCCCACGAACGAGTGACCTGTGACATTCGTGAGCGGAACACGAACCGGCTCCTGCAGCAGCCTCCAGTGCCACACGGCCAGTCCTGCCCACAGAAAGATCAGCGAGGCAGCAAGAATCGTCTTCTTGTTCGCATCCATGGTTACTGCGCCGGTCCCGGCGTGCTAGACTCCCCGGCATCGCCACGAAGGTACGTCGCGATCTTAATATTGAACGTCAACAGCGCGTCCTGCCCGCCTCCGGACCGAGCCAACTCTAGATCCTCGATAAACACCAACTCTTCCGCCGTCTCGAGATCGTAGATGAATCGTCGGAGATCCTCGTATCGCCCGGTCATCGGCCCCTGTAACAGCCCTTTGCTCGTATTCGCGACGAGCGTGGGCTCAGTCTTATAAGACAACGCCGGCAAGGTGACTCGATCACGCTTCGCTTCATCTGAAACCCCCAGCGCGAGCGGAGTAAAGTCGCGCTCGGCTGGAAGCACCGCCCATACTCGGCTCAAGTCTTTTTTCGCTTTTCTTGCTTCTCGGTGATACTTCAACGCCTGTCGGGTCGAAGCCCATTCGTTCTCCAAGCGTTCTCGGCCGGCTTGAGCGCCCGCCACACCGAGATCATGGACGAGGAACAGCATGAAAAGAAGACCCAGAGCGACTCCCGCCCATGGAAACAGCGGTGCGAAGGGGTGTTGCCGGAGAAAGAGCAGGCGATCTTTCATCACTCACGTTCCTTCGCGCCGGTAGTGCAAGGTGACGTCGAATTCCACCAACCCGTTCGGCCCGACACGATGTTGCGCCAAGATCGGGTCTTTAAATGTCGCATGATCTTGAAGCCCGACGGTGAAGATGGTGATGTCTTCGAGGCTCATTGCCGTTCCCGTGAGTCGAACCATAGTGCCGGCTTGATCAAGGCGCACACTGCTGAGCGCAAGGCGTGGAGGGATCGCTTGTTCCAATTCGGTCAGAAACTGTGTCCACGAAAATGTTCTTTTTCCCAGCAGCTGGTTGGCCAACTCGACCTCGGAAGGCAGTCTCTTCAACGCCTCTTCAGACAAATCAATGCCTTCATGCCGGGCCTCTGCAATCAAATCCAGGTCCTGTTGCCGTACTCGATCCAGTTCTGCTTGGATGGCTGAAGATGCTTGATGCGTGAGAATCGCTTGTCTGATGTTCCAACAAATCCCTATCACAAGCAGGACGCAGCTGCCGATCAAGAGCAATCGAAGCGGAACGACCACCGGTCGATAACGACGGCTCAGGTTTATCTGAAACCGATCATCGATCCCGCGCGGCAATGGAATTGACTTGAGCGATTCGAAGAAGCTGACGACTGCGGAACTCATGATCGCCATGCTAGAGCACCCCAGCCAATGCCGCCAACGATGTCATCCCTCGATGGCTCCCTGTGGCCACCCGGCCAAAGGCCTCGACCGATTCCCACCCTAGTTGTTCGACGGACAGTCGGAGCTCTGCCTCAATCAATTCTTGAAAGGCCGACATGTCTCCGTCTGCGCAAATAACGGCTTCCTTCATGACGGCTGAGGGATGTTGTTGTTGACAGATCTCAAGCGATGCGCAGCATTCCTCGAAAATCTTATTCAGCATGTTGGGCTTCGTCAGCGCTTCAGCCGTCTCAGCCCCCAGAAGCTTGCAGCGGTAGAACAGCAAGCATCCTTGTTGACAGATTATGGTCGTCAAGGCTCGATCCGATACGTAGACCCACAGACACCCTCGGTTTCGCCAATGAGCCCCACTCGAAACCCTTCTCCATAGATCAAAGACCCGTAAGCTCGTGACGCCCACCTCCTGGGGGATCAACCCGACAGATTCACAGAGAGACTCATACTGCTTCAGAACCGATTCCTGGACCGACACCGTCAGCACCGTATGGGCCGGCCCTTTACCTCCCGATCGGTCATGAAATACCTGGGACAGCACCTTCGCACCGCTCAGCGGGAATAGTTGCTCTTGACCAAGCCGCCAGCGGATCAGTGCATCGCGTTCCTCACGCCTGACAGGGAGCTGCTCTAGATGCAAGACTGTCGCTCTGACCGCCGTGTCAGGCAGCAACACGGCAATCCGCCGAGGAAGATCGGAGAGGGTTGCTCCTCCGGCGGCATGATGACCCGAGTCTGAGCCGATCAGAGCGCGAACACGATTCGCCAATGCCGAGGGATCGGATACATTCTCTTCGATCGGGGAGGATTTGATCAGGCCGTTGGAAAGCAGGGACATGACGCACTTGTGTCGACGTTGTCCACGCCAATTGCGCTCGGTCTCGGCCCACGCGATCGAGTCGGTTCCGAACTTCAAGCAACGCTGTGGTCGGCTACTGGCCCATTCCCACATCGCCTTACCCTTCCTCACTGAACGTCACACGATTGATCTCCCGCAGCGACGTCTCTCCATTCAACACTTTTTTCAACGCCGACTGCCGCAGCGTAATCATTCCATCGGTCACGGCCCGATACCGGATTTCCGCAAGCGGCCGCTCAGCATGAATCATTTCTTTGATTTCATCCGTCAAATCGAGGAATTCCGTGATGCATTTTCTCCCTCGGTACCCAGTGCCATGGCATTGTGAGCACCCCTTTCCTTCATAGAATGGCGTATCCTTGTATTGCTCATAGTCCAATCCTGATTCTTCAATAAGCGCCTGCTGCACTTTGACTGGAGTCCGACATGACGGACACAGGATTCGGACAAGACGCTGCGCCAAAACGCAGTTGAGAGCGGCCAGAAAATTATAGGTGTCGATCCCCATCGATGCGAACCGCCCGATGACGTCGAATACATTGTTCGCATGCACCGTCGTCAGCACAAGATGGCCGGTCAGAGCGGATTGAATCGCGATCTGCGCCGTCTCGGCGTCTCGAATTTCGCCGACCATAATCTTGTCTGGATCATGACGGAGTATGGACCTGAGACCGCGAGCAAATGTCACTCCTTTCTTTTCATTGACGGGAATCTGCACCACTCCTGAGAGTTGGTATTCAACGGGATCTTCGATCGTAATCAGCTTGTCTTCGAACGTGTTCATCTCCGATATCGCGGCGTACAGCGTCGTCGTCTTCCCGCTTCCCGTTGGCCCAGTGACCAACACCATGCCATAGGGGCGAGTAATCGCTTTTCGGAATCGCTTCAGATCTTCCGGATTAAACCCGATCCGTTCGAGTTTCAAGGCCGACACTCCGGTCGCAATCGAGTCCCGGTCCAATATTCGAATCACGACTGACTCACCGAAGACGCTGGGCAAAATGGAGACGCGAAAATCCACCGTCTTTCGATCCAGCCTCATGCGGAAGCTTCCGTCTTGAGGCACACGACGCTCGGCGATATCAAGCTCCGACATGACTTTCAAGCGAGACACTAAAGGGGCGTGCAACCGAATATCCAGCGGTTCCATGGCAGGAATCAGAATACCGTCGACCCGAAGTTTGACTTTGGTTGCGCGATCCGCGGCCTCGATGTGGATATCACTCGCGCGGCGCTGCATCGCGCTCAATAGGATAGAGTCCAGCAGCTTCACGGCCGGACTCTGTTCTTCCCCCGCATGATCGAGAGTGGGAATTTCTTCTCCTCGATCATCTTCTTTCACCAAGATCGATCGATACTCCATCTCCAGTTCACGAAGCACTTGACTCGATCCTTCGCTGCGTTCCAACGCCACCAGAATTGCGCTCTTGGAGCTGACGACTCGATCCAGCGGCTGACCGATGAGAAGCTCCAATTCGTCGAGTCCGAGCAGGTTTTCCGGGTCAGCAACGGCGATCGTCAGCGCTCCGGAGCGCTCAGCGATCGGCACAAATGGAAATCGCTGCATCAACTTGATCGAGATGGTCTCGTAGAATCGCGGATCAACCTGAAAATCCGTCAGTGAATCATAGGGAAGACCGTATTGAACAGCTAAAGCAGAGGCCAATTGATCTTCCGAGAGGAGTCCTTCGCTGATCAGCATTTGTCCTAAGACGGTAGTCACTCCCTTCAATCGGCATAGAACATCCTCGACCGTGCGCTTTGGGAGCATTCCCTGGTCGACTAAGACCTCGGCAAGAGATGGCCTCGCAAGGCTACGTGGCATACCCGACCTCTCTCATCATGGCATTCTTGGCATCCTCAGATCCCACTACTCTCCTGTCTAGCCGCCGACGGTTCCAGCCATCTGAAATACCGGTAGATACATCACAATGACGATCCCGCCGACCAGCACTCCCATGACAAGCAGCAGAACCGGCTCGATCCACGTGCTGAGTTGCGCAAGTCTCGTATCGAGGTCATTCTCATAAAACTCCGCGACGTCCCGCAACATCGAATCAAGCGAACCCGTTTCCTCCCCGACCGATAACATCTCGATCGCGAGTCTCGGGAGCACCCTGGGACGATCCAACGCATCAGCCAGTGTCGCCCCCTCTCGAATCTCATTGACGGCCCCGATCATTTGTTGTGAAATCCATCGGTTTGAAACGGCTCCTCGTGCGCCTTGCAAGGCATCAACGAGCGGGGTTCCTCCGGCAAGAATAGTTCCGAGCGTTCGCGTCAGCTGGACGGTATTGTGTTTGACTGCAATCTGACCTACGAGCGGGAGTTTCAGCACAAGACGATCGAGCGTCAGCTGTCCCGCCGAGGTCGCATAATAGGCATGCGTCCCAAGCATGAGGCCGATCACGACGACTGCTGCAGGCACTATCCGTGATTCAGCATGCATGACCAAATCGAGCAAGACCTGAGTCGCCCATGGCAAGGTCTTTGCTGACTCTCCATAGACCGATACGAAAGTCGGCATGACATAGGTCAATAGAAACCCGACCACGGCCACGCCGATAACGATGAGGACAATGGGATAGGAGATCGCCTTCGTCACTTTCTGACGAAGCCCGACCATCAGCTTCAGATACGCCACGTGCCGCTGTAGCACCTCTGGAAGATTGCCCGACTGCTCCCCTGCCTTTACCGTGGCAACATAGAGTTCCGGGAAATAGGCGGGGTGTTTAGCCAATGCATCCGAGGCAGAGGCTCCACCTCGGATGTCTTCCCGCACGTCACGTAATGTCCGCTGAAATCCAGCATGGCCGGCTCGTTCGATCAGGAGATCCCAGATGCGCAAAATAGGCAGCCCGGACTTGACCAGAGCCAGCAATTCTTGATTGAAGACCAAGAACTGCCCCAACGGAAGCTTTCCCCATGACCACGATGTCTTCGTCTTGACTGAAGTGATTCTTCGGCGGTGAAGATTGAAAACCAAAAACCCTTGTGACTCTAGTTTGGCACGCACCAACGATTCATTTTCTCCTTCTACATGCCCATGGATTGTGGACCCATCAGGCCGCGCGACTCGATACGCAAATGCTGCCATAGATGTAGACCTTCACCACTTGCCGTTTAGCCCATCGTGCGCCACTACATTTCTTCGTGATCGGACTCAGCTGCAGATGGCTTAGTAATCGAGAGGGCTTGACCAATTTGAATACGGTCATTAGGAAGCGCGTTGAGAACCATGAGGCGTCTGACGGACGTGTGATATCGGTGTGCGATGCTCCACAACGTGTCCCCAGACTTGACCACCACGTATACCCGAGGGGTTGCAGTTGACGCCTGAGAAACCACCGGCACCTCGCCGACCGAAGATGCTCCCGACACCTGGATCGCCAGCCCCGGGACAACCTGGGTGCCCTCCTCCAGAGCGGCCGACAAGACCTCCTGCTCAGAGCCGATAGTCATTAGCTCACGTTGCCGATCTTTTGGAGAAGCCATAGCTGTGGGAGACACAGTTCCCTTTATCTGTTTCCCTACTTTCGATACCTGCCTTTGAAGCTGCTTCAGCTGATTCTGCAGCGCGGCTCTGGTCCGCCCAACCTGTTCTCGTTCGGAACGAGCGCTGCTTAGTTCTTCCCGCTGGAGATCAATCACCTGGCGAGCTTCAATCAACCGACGTTCCGCCTCTCGAATGCGCCCTTCAAGCTGCGCCCGGGCGATCTGCACATCGGCCAATTCCTGGCGCCGTGCGTCGGCCTCTGCTCTCAACTCGGCAACCGTTCGCTGGGCCTCTCGCAATGAGGTCTTGAGGGTATCCACCGTAAGTTGAAGATCCGACATCTCCGGCTCTGTGATGATGGGTTCGAGCGGACTACAGGCCGACATTCCGAGCAGAAGGATTGCGATGGAGGTACTCCTCCATTCCCCCATCACTCGAAACACGTTACGCCCAGGGTAGAATCTACTCCGAGCCGATCTCACGCGCCTGTTCACCATCGGTTATATGGAGTTCCGTTTGTCCCAACAAGATCCGACCCGGAATACACATCAAAGATACCACCTTCTGTCGGCTCCATGATCTGTTGCCAAGAACTCGGCGAGTTCGTAAAGGGGTCTTTAGGAAGGGTCCGCAGATATCCGGTAGTGACCAGGCCATCCAAGGAAGGCGGGTACTTCCCCTTGTCCGCACGGTGATGGTCCAATAACTCGCGCAGCGTGAAAAGGTCTTGCCGCAACACCGTCTCCCTTGCTTTGATCACTGATGACTGATAGGACGGAACGGCGATCGTGGCTAAAATGCCGACAATGGACACGACAATCATGAGTTCAATCAGTGTAAAGCCCTTCGCATTCCATCCGCCCACCTTACCAATCCTGGTACTTGGTACCATCGAGCGCAGACTCCTCGCTTTGCGTCATCACATCGTAGACATCTTCACCGCACCAACTAGACGGCTTCGGGCGGTCCTTGTAACAACGCAACGCCCAATCGGATTTGCCCGTCAGCGGGTCGATCGGCATCACCCGCAAATAGCGCCTAACCGTGGTGCCTCGAACCGTCGCCTCTTCTCCCGTCAGTTTTACGCCCAACAACACATCGAGCGACTTCGGATAGCCGTACGGCCCGGTGAATTCCTTACACGTCAACCTATTCTTTACACAGACCGCTCCGAGCAGAGACGTCCCCATCACGATTCCATTCCAGCTTGAACCCATCGATCGCGCCGCGGATAGTCCGAAGATGCTGGCGCAGTTCGATCTCTTGGGCTCGTTTCGTCGATACTTTGCTCAGAGGCGTGGCGACCGAAACCAACATCACAATGATCGCCATGGTGACGAGAATCTCGATGAGTGTTACGCCGTCCTCCCTCACCGCACTCGCACCACCCCTGTCCCAACTACCTCCGGCGATACCTGCGCCGCACTGCCGGAAGCAGTCAGTTCAACACGAATCGGCGACACCCCTGGCGACTTTGCCACGAAGATGACATTCATAGTTCGAGGCGAACGTTGCGCCGGGCGAGCAAAGTGGAACGTGATGGCTCCTGCTTGTCCGACATTGTCCACTGTTGTAGCCTCGCCCGTGTCGATCAACTCCGCATTATCCAGTCGTTTGAATTGCAGAATCTCGTGGTCATAGTCCAACTTGAATGTATGCGCGCCCGATCCGCTGATTCGCCCGTCTACAACAGACAGCCGTATTTCTTTGCCGGATTGAACAACGGCTTCTTCCGGCTTGATCACCAACAAGGGATCAGGCGTCGCCAGCTGGGCCAATGATCGGACCATGTTTGTCTGTCTTGCGTCTTTCGCCGGAGCGCCATCGTGAGTAGGACACCTTCCCGTACTCACTTCGCCCCACAGCTGACACTTTCCTAGAAGGACTGGGAAAGACCGGGCTCGTCGCATAGTTGAACTCGGTCCCAGACCAAAAGGCTTGATTGCTGGAGCCGGGAGGAAGCGTGGGTTGGGCAATGCGCGGAGTAATGGTCAGAATGACTTCCGTCGTTACGCGTTCCGTTTTGTAAGAGCTTAACAGCTTTCCGATCAACGGCCAATCCCCAACCCATGGCATGGTAACCCGTGTTCGGCGATCCTCCTCCTGAAGCAGCCCGCCGAGGACCACCGTTTCTCCATCCCGCATATTCAAGGTCGTTTCGGCGGAGCGATTGCCAAATTTGAATTGTTGAATGAGCGGAGAAGCCTGTAGTGTGACCTGATCTCCCACCCGAATCACCTCTACCTTCATCTTTAACGATAATTCGTTGCCCATTCGGATCGAAGGCTCGACAGTCAGCTTGACACCCGTATCCCTGAACTCGATCGACGTGACGGTTGAGGTGGTCGGCACGGCTCCCGTGGCAGCTTGCCCGGGCAAGACATTCGTCGTGGAGAGAAGAATCGGCTGTTTATCTCCGATATTAATCTCTGCTTTCTTGTTATTCATCACGCGGACCTTGGGTGAAGCGAGCGTCTTCGCGTCTGATTGCTGTTTAAAAAAATCCAGCAACACAGTCGTCGGTAGCTTAAAGAGATAGTTACTCGGCCCAAGATCGGTCAGTTGGCGGTAGGTCATCTGCACAGCCTCGGCCGCCAATGGTCCTGCGAACCCGGCAGCGACCAACCCGGCACCAGCTTGCTTCGGATAGTTCAAGCCATACGTTTGATTCTTCGTTCGATTGACCTCCAATACTTCAAGATCGAAGAGCACCTCCGGCTCCTGCCGATCATTGGCCAGGATAATCTTTTCGGCAAGTTCCAATTTCTCCGGTTGATCGCGAATGACAATGGCATTGAGCTGCTCGTTTGCGTGCATTCGCTTCGAATCCAGCATGCTCTTCAGCAAGAGCAGCATGTCTTTGGCTTTCGACGTTGAAAGATAGAACGTCCGAATCATCAGATCTTGATACTGCTCTTGTTTCTGCTTGGTGTCAGGGCTGACGATCAAGACAGCCGGAGATATCTGGCGAGAAAACAAACTGTTACTATTGAGAATCAGTTGTAGGGCTTCCTCAAAAGGCGTGTCCTGAATCGAAAGAGAAATAGGGTCGTTCCGGACATCCTTATCGAACACCAGCGTAAATCCGCCAACCTTCGCCACACCCGCCAAGACATCCTTAATACCGGCGTTTTTGAATTTCAACGTTACAGACTGTCTCGAACGTTCTCCTCTTGCGAACCCTTGTTGTTCTTCGGCAAGTCGGGTGATGCTCTCCAGCGCCTCTTGGTACGTTGGATCGAGCTCCGCAGCCCGCGTAAAGCCACTCATCGCCTCCTCGATTCGTCCAAGTTGGGCCAGCCGTTCGGCCTCGCGGTACTGGTACCGGGATTCTTTCGCGCGAGTGGCTTCCATGAAACCCGCTTGGTGGTCGGCGTTGGAGGGATCGATGGCCAGCGCTCGCTTGAATTCTTCAAAGGCAAGATCGATTTGCTTCTCCTTTAGAACCGTCCGACCGCGCTCGGCATGCATCGCCGCAGCGCGCTCGCGAGCTAACGCGTATTTACCCTGTAGAGCAGCATCGAAAGGATCGTCTTTTAACGCCTGTTTGTAAGCGAGGATAGCCTCTTCCCAACGTTCCTCAGCCAAATGCTGGTCTCCGCGCTTGACGTCAGGAGACACCAACAGGGCACAACCAGACATCCCGAGAATCACCAGAACCTGGATGATTGCTATCGTTCGGTTATGAAGACATGCCTTCAGCTGATGAGCCACAATATATGTTTCCTATAGACGGCCTGTTGGCATTCTCCAGGCAAGCCATCAATTTTTCTTATACTACGGATCAAGACAGGCTCAAAGGAAAAGCCTAGAAGATGAGGGAGTGACGCCTCCCTCGAAAACGGCGATAAGTCAAAAATGAAGTACGATTGCTACCTCGGCAGCAGCAGAAGTATGCTCGCCTGGGCATGAGTGCGAAGAATATCGGGCCCTTCGGACAGTCGAAGAAGCGGCCGCTGCTCAACGCTCTTGGAAACTATTTTAACTCGGTAGCAATACAGATCTCTGACAGGTCTCGAACCAATTGGAGAGGGTCCGCAGAATGGTCAAAAAGGCCTGGCATCTCACCCCTACGGCGCCGGTGCCTCACAACGCGCCTTTCCGCAGGCAAAGCCGCAGTGACCGATTCGGCGAGGCATAGTCTGGGCTGTATGGTGAGCCTTTGAGCGACGCGAGAACGAAGCTGACGGACCTTTCGACATCCTGCTGGTTAAGCGCTGCTTAGGAAAGGGGCCACCGTCATCTGTCAGAGCGCTCTCCCTAGCCGTTCCCTACGCTTGCGGGGAGCGCAGAGGTTCTCCTCATTCCTCGCGTGGATCAGAAAATACTTTTGCTGACCTCGTTTGAATATGCGCTTTCATTCCCCGCGATGTCATAGGCCGTCACGACAAAGAAAAACGTCGTGCCGAATTGCAGTCCCGTTGCAACATAGCTGGTGTTATTGCCTTGGAGCGTCGCAATGGGAGCTCCATAGGCTCCTGATGAAGTTGCTCGATACACTCTATATCCAGCCAGATCGCTTTCGGCATTTGCATTCCAAGTCAACGTGACAGACGAACTCGATGGAGCGTTCAGCGTCAGGGTGACGTTTACGGTTCTGGTTATGCCGCCACTCGTCACAGTGACGGTGGTCAAATTGTTTCCCTGGGTCGCAGTAGCGGTATTCACGCTCGCCGTGATGGTTCCATTATTAGAGCCGGATGTCGGACTAAGCGATAGCCAAGAGACACCCTCACTTGCGCTCCACGTTCCGTTTGAACTGATGGCGATGGTCTGAGCAGAAGGGTCCGCCGCTCCCTGCGTTGCCGTATAGGCCACGCTGTTGGGGGAAGCCGTCAATGAGGCGGCTGAGACGGTTAGGGTCACGCCTACAGTTCTTACGATGCCTCCACTGGTCACGGTGATGGTGGCAGTGTTGGTTCCGACTGAAACGCTTCCTACATTGACGCTCGCGGAGATGGTTCCATTGCCGGAGCCGGAGGTCGGACTTAGTGTGAGCCAGGTTACATCGTCGCTGGCGCTCCAGCTCGCGTTTGAGGTGATAGTCACAGACTGGTTGGAGGGATTGGAACCTCCTGACACGCCCGTATAGGCCAGTGACGAAGGGCTTAGGGTGATCGAGGTCGACGCGGCAGCGATCGTGAAAGTCACCGGCACCGAAACGCTTGGTGCGCCCGTCGCACTGACAGTGATTATGCCATTATGGGTTCCAACGGCCAGTGATCCGAGCGCAGCGCTCACGGTCACCGTGCCGGCACCGGAGCCGGAGGCCGGCGAGAGTGTGAGCCAGACGGCATTGTCGCTGGCGGTCCAAGCCAGGGTTCCGCCGCCGGTGTTGCTGATGTTCAGCGTTTGGGCGGCTGGGTTGCTTTCACCTTGCTGGACTGAGAAGGAAAGACTGGTTGGGCTTGCCCCGATCGCAGGAGGCACGGGTGCAGCGGTCACAGTGAAAGTCACCGGCACCGAAACGCTTGGTGCGCCCGTCGCACTCAGAGTAATCGCGGCATTGTACGTGCTGGCAGTAAGCGCACCGGTGGTGGCGGTCAACGTGATCGTACCATTGCCCGTGCCGGAGGCTGGACTCAAAGTTAACCATGCTGCATTAGCAGTGGCATTCCAGTTCAGTGCTCCTCCGCCTCTGTTGGTAACGGTGACGATTTGTGCCGGCGGATTGCCTTCGCCTTGCTGAGCGCTGAAAGAAAGGCTTGGGGAACTGACTCCTATAGCGGGCTTTGGTGATGGTGGAGACGGATGAGAGATGGGAGGCGCAGCAAGTTGTCTCAGTTCCGGCATTTCAGACATGAGTCTGCGCATGGGGGCTGTTGACGGTCGGGTTTGCATCGGACCGGCCTGCGGCGCAGCCACCGCTTTGGAAGTTGAGGAAGCAGACCCGAGAAGAGAGGCGGTATCCGTTACAACAGGAGTAGTGACGAGTCCTGGCCGTATGGTTCCCCCCAACTGCGCGGAAGGAATCGCCGTGTTGGGACTTGAAAACTGCGAGGGCCTAACTCTTGACTGAGAATCGTCAGATCCGGACAGTCTAACGGTCGAAGTCGACGATGAAGGTTGCAGCGATGCATCGTTGCCCATTTCGGCTGGAGTTTGAGGTGATGTATTTCGCCCAAGGAGACGATGAGGTGAAGCGGTTGCTCTAGTCAGCTCATTCTTTCGCGAGATCGCCTTTCGATCGATGTGGCTGAGGTTCTGGGATTTCTCATGAGAGTTGTTCTGCTGAACTGTGACCGTGTCCCGACCGGTCGCGGCCAATGCGGGCTGTATTAATGGAATCACCAGCTCACAAGCGAACACAATCGTGCTCATACTGGCTGAGAGAACCAACAATCGCTGAATCTTCTGAGACATTGCCGG
Source organism: uncultured Nitrospiraceae bacterium (assembly GCA_963711905.1). Classification (GTDB taxonomy): domain Bacteria; phylum Nitrospirota; class Nitrospiria; order Nitrospirales; family Nitrospiraceae; genus Nitrospira_D. Next base: position 60,701 of record CAVQFZ010000007.1, read on the forward strand.
AGTCCTCCATAAAGGAAAAGGACATGACGACCTGTAGCTTCGCACAAGGCTAGAAGCCCCTGAGCAAGTTAGGTGCCCTTAGCGAATGGGAAAACAATTTTGATTAATGGAGGCTCAAACAAATAGGATTTTTATGGGTTTTCTGAAAACGCCCTTCAAGAGGAGTGTTTCGAGGGAAGCCTCCTCGATGAGTAGAGGAAGTTTTCCTCCTTTCGTAGATGTACACATGAAGTGATTGTTTATGTTTATGCCCATCGAGATTGAAGTGATTTAGATTGCTCTTATTTGTAATCTGCGCCCATACGGAGATCTCTTTGATATTATTGAGGTCATATGGGGGATGTTTTCTTTGTAAGGAGAAGTGTGTCTGGAATGTGCCGTGAAAAGCAAGGAGTTCGGAAAGTAAACCAAGTCGGCAAGGCAGAGCCTTTCCTTGACGACCAAGGCGTCTTCTGCCATTGTTAGTGCCGTTTGTATCATTACTCACCGGGGGTGACATGAATAAACGAGGATCACGTTCAATTGCTGTTGTTGGCTTGGGCTATGTAGGCCTCCCGATTGCCGTGGCATTCGGCAAGATTGCTCCCGTCGTTGGTTTTGACATCAATAAAAGGAAGATCGAAGAACTACGAAAGGGAATCGATCGAACAGGAGAGGTATCACAAAATGATCTGGCCGCTGCTCAAATAAGGTATACAGCAGAGCCATCGGACCTCAAAACAGCCAATTTCATTATTGTTGCAGTTCCGACTCCTATCAATGAAGCATTACAGCCGGATCTTACCGCCTTGCAAAAATCCTCAGAGCTGATCGGGCGGCACCTATCTTCCGGCACTATCGTGGTCTATGAATCGACTGTGTACCCAGGCGCGACCGAAGAGGTCTGTCTGCCAATCTTAGAAAGAACTTCTGGAATGAAAGCGGGCGTAGATTTCAAATTAGGCTATTCGCCGGAGCGAATAAATCCTGGAGATAAAGAACACACGCTGGAAAAGATTACTAAAGTCGTATCGGCTCAGGATCAGGAATCCCTAGACATCGTGGCGGATACATATGCATTAGTTGTGAGAGCCGGCATTCATCGAGCATCAAGCATCAAGGTAGCGGAAGCAGCCAAGGTCATCGAAAATACTCAACGAGACCTTAATATAGCCCTGATGAACGAGCTCGCCTTGATTTTCCATCGACTGGGAATAGATACCAAATCCGTTCTTGAGGCCGCAGGGACGAAATGGAACTTTCTCAAATTCTCTCCCGGTCTTGTCGGTGGCCATTGCATCGGAGTGGATCCTTATTATTTGACTTCAAAGGCGGAATCAGTGGGTTACCATCCACAAGTGATTCTTTCTGGCCGACGCATTAACAACGGCATGGGAAAGTTTGTAGCAGAACACACCATGAAGCTGCTCAGCCATGTGTCGCGCCCTGCTAATGAACTCAGAGTAGGAGTGCTCGGCTTGACGTTTAAGGAAAACGTGCCGGATCTCCGTAACAGCAAAGTCCCTGACATCATCTCCGAGCTCCGTGAATATGGAATCGAGGTGCTCGTGCATGATCCTATTGCAGAGAGTGAGGAAGCCGTAGCAGAGTACGGTATTCATCTCGTCGAGTGGAACAAAATGAAAGATCTTGATGGATTAATTGTCGCCGTTGGGCACAAGAAGTTTTCTGATAGAGGGATCGTCGATCTACTGAAGCCTCTTCGCAATCAAAAACAAGGCGTCGTGATCGACGTCAAGAGCATCCTTGATCCAAGTCATATTCCTGCGTCGATAAGATACTGGCGGCTGTGAAGCACAATCTAGGTTTTCAGGCAGTCGGACAACCCGCTTGTTGGCAAATGGAAATATTTTTCTCGATCGTGGGTTGAAGAGAGAGTACTCCCAACCTTCTCCCTTTCGAGACAACTCTTAACGAGAGCAGAGGGCTTCTTCGGTTTTCCGTTCTACCTGACGTTGCATGACGAACTCACTCGGGGTCAGGCGCGACGAGTATTATAGCCCCGCGCCGGAGCAATACCCAGATTCGTACATAGCCGAACAGGGGGCGGGCATGGGCCAGATCGCGAATCCGCATCTGCGGGACGGTGTGATCCTTCCGCACGGCTCTTCCGATACCACGCGGCTCGACTGAACTGGGCCAACCGATAGACCCACGCACAGCTCACCGAGAAACTGGCTCGACACTACTAGGCGAGCTCTCGGTGCCGGACGAGCGGCGTGCGGGGCGTCCGAACGATCCGGCTCTGCTGGAGATAGAACGTGGCCCAACTCAGGCTCCACTCGTCACACACCCGCACCACACCATACCGACGATTCAACCGATATATTCAACGTCGAACTGCTCCAGCGTCTTCAGCCATAGGAACCGCGCCATCCGCAGCCGCACCTCAATGCCTCACTGCTGACGATCACACCATTCCGCTTCCAGCGCCCGGACCAGAAACCCTTGGTCATCAAGCTCCCCTTTCGCAGTCCGTTCACAGATGCCGTCGAGCTGGGTCAGCAGATACTCCATCTTCAGCCGATCAAGGAGGACAGGGCGGATCCATGACGTCACCTCCTCGTACACCGCCAAAGACCCGCTGCTCGACCGCCAGCGTCTGGATCCACAGGGCGGCATGATGGGCTGGCACGGTGACCTAGCCATGGTTCCGGCGGACCAGCCGATGGCTCGTCACGAGCTGCTCGCCGTCATAGTAGGCTGCAGAACAACTCGGTTGATGCCCACAAGCCTTGTGGAGGGCATCGGTGATCTGTTCTTCGGTACATGTTGACCGCTTCATGAGTCCATTCTGTTCGCCAAGACCCACTGAAACCGCCAGTCCACAATCTTGTTTCAAGATACCGTCGTTTTCGAGGGGGACGTCATAGAGGACATCTGGTGGGACTAACTGCTGAAGGTCGAGCGCTGCAGGCATTTGATCTTGACGTGCGTTTGATCCCCCCAATGTGAGATACCGGCGTTAAACAGCGACTCGACTCTCGCTGACAGCGTAATCCAACATATAGCTCGGAAGAGAATTTGATGCAACACCATTGAGAATCACATGAATGGGTCTGTCTGCACGCAACGATCCAATCGCCTGTGTGACAGCTTGCTTAGATGTCAGGTTAGCTCTCACTACAAGAAGGAGAAGATCGCAATGACTTTCCAGCACGTTCATCGTGGCCACAGGTAGAATTGGTGGAGCATTCAGGAGGATATAATCAAATTCTTCTCGCAATTGTGACAAAACACGATTGAGTTGACCCGCCCTTAATAGATCGTTGGAATCAGCCACAGATTCGCCGGCCGGCATTATCCAACATGGCACATCAGTAAAGGAGCTCATGGCCTGCTGCAGCGGAATGTCACTTCTTAGACAATCAATGAGTCCATATCTTACCGGTGCTTCCAGGAAAGCCGTCAGTTCGGGATAGACAAAGTCACAATCCAGCATGAGCACGCGCCTTCCAAAATCTCGCGAAAGGGTATAGCCGAGATTGATCACGGTTGTCGTTTTCCCTTCTCCTTTGATGGCACTTGTCACGGCGACAACCATCGGCGCCCCGGTGGTGTTGAGCAACTGCAACCTCGCTGCGGCCACACGATACTGCTCAGCAGCCATTGAACGAGGGAACATCTTCGCTACAAATCTTCTGTCGATCTCATGAAAATTCTGCCGTTCAGCCAATGGCTGCTTGTTCGGTTCAGCCTCAGACTGTAACCTCATGGTTATGCCCAACGAAGGTCTTGGCAGAGCAGAGGTCTTGAAATACCCTGGGTCACTGGCCGTACGCCACAGCAACGAAAAATCAGGAATGGCTGCCAACAGCCGAGGGCCTGCGAGAAGGAGTTCTATATCTTCCGGACCTCGGAACTGAGGAGTGAGTCGGTCACGTACGACCGACAGCCCTGCCCCCAACACACACCCGAACAAGAACCCTAACACCAAAACCCTTGGGCTGTTTGGAATGGCCGGCCCCTGCGGCAAATTGGCACGGTCCAGTATGCGATACTTTCCGCCTTTCTGCCGTTTTTCGATATTTTCTTCCACCCGCGTATGCAACCGCTTATCAAGGAGCATCGCGTAATTGGTCTTCATATTATTGTAGTCGCGTTCGAGGACGAGCAGCTCCTGTTCAACTGAAGGCGACCTATCGAGACGCTTTTCAAGGTCTCTCCTGGTGGCATGCAGTTGATCTAGCCGCTGTCGGAGAAGAGCGATCTCGGTTCGCTCCTCGCTCTGCTGCTTCAACAGATCCTGGAGGTACGGATCAAGCGGCGTCTTGTCGAGCCGGAGCGCATCCCGACCATACAAATTGGTTAGCTCCTCTTCGGTTTGTCGAATTTCCTCCTTAGTTAAGATAATCTCCGGATATCCATCCCAAAATTCCGCTCTGAGCTTGACGAGTTTCTCTCGGAGTTCCTTCAGGTGCCGAAACAGGGGGTCTGGGTCCATCGAGCGTGTAGTCCCCATGCCAAGACTCTGCTGCCCGGATGTACGGTACAGCTGAACCGCTTGATGCAGTGTGCTAAGTTTGTCGGAATGACGCTGAAGACTCTCGGTAGTGGAGGTGATCTCTGCTTCTGCTCGATCCAAACTTCGAAGGTTGGCATCTGCTTGCTGGGGGAGATCACCCTGGTGTGACTTCTTGAACTGGCTGATACTCTCTTCTCTCTTTTCCAGCTCGCGCTTTATTGCTCGCAGCTCTTCATCAAGAAATTCTCCCGTGCCCTCGACTTCCTTCTCACGGTTCCGATTGTTCTCCTCAATGAATTTGTCTGCGAGTCGTGCTGTCACCTGCATGGCCGTTTGGGGATCCTGATGGAGAAAGGAGACCACGAAGCCATCAACCAAGTTCTGTGAACTTTTACCTCCAGCTGGGTCGATCATGGCTCGCTCAACCTTCGTCATCCTCGCTAACTCGCCCCAGCCGGCTAACTCTCCTTGCCCATCAGATCCATCACTGCGCATGCTCAATTCTTTTGCTATCGCGCCCAAGAAATCCTGGCTGGTAATTTGTTTCTGGATAAGAAAGAGACGTTTCTCGAAATGTTTATCCGCGTCTTCTCCTTTATTGATAACGTCGTCGATTCCCTTGCGCTCTTCCATCACAATCAACGACTGTGACTGATAGTATTTAGGAGCAATCAGCAGATAACTCCAGGCCAGCGTCAAAGAGAGCGCGATCGCGCCCATGATGATCCATTTATTGCGCGAAGCGATGAGGGCATACTCCCGGACTGTGGCTACTCCTGTTTGTTCTACTGAGGCGACTGACTCAGGATATTGCATGCGTGCCCTCCGAACAACTGACACTAAGGTATAGCGAGATTTAGTTATTGTAAAGACCCAGCAGAATCACCAACACATCTTCTTGTCTTTTCTTTACAACGGACCAGTCGGTACTGTTGAAGACTCCGTATCTGAAACGCAGATTTGGAACATCGGGACAATCTCCTTGAGCCGCTCGAGCAACACGCCGGCTTCGTCACGATAACTTGCCGCCTCCAATGCAGATAGCTTTTCCCGAAACTCTTCGAAGTCGAGCTGGCTTATCGTCCGAATCTGCAAGATCTTTCCCAAGGATGATCGCACTGCAATCTCTCCCTCGCCGACTAATTCTTCATAAAGCTTTTCCCCAGAACGGAGACCGACGAATCGAATAGGAATGTCCTTTCCAGGGCTAAGTCCGGACAGCCGAATGAGACTCCTGGCGATATCAAGAACTTTGATTTGCTCGCCCATATCGAGAATATAAATATGGCCTTGCTCACCAATAGTTGCTGCCTGAAGCACCAACTGAACCGCTTCGGGGATCAGCATGAAGTATCGTCGGATCTCCGGGTGCGTAACGGTTACGGGTCCACCAGCCTTGATTTGCTCCTGGAAGCGCAGCAACACGCTGCCACTGCTGCCAAGAACATTGCCAAACCGTACAAGAAGGAAGCGAGTTCGACTAGCCCTCGCAATATCCTGAATAATGAGTTCAGCCACTCGTTTGGTAGCTCCCATCACACTTGATGGGTTGACCGCCTTGTCAGTCGAGATATGGACGAATTGTTCAACCCCGTAGAGACTCGCGGCTTCAGCAGTGACACGCGTGCCGATGCAGTTGTTCTTCACGGCCTCCAGGGGATTCAGCTCCACGAGCGGAACATGCTTGTGCGCTGCTGCATGGAACAAGATCTGAGGTCTATACTGCTCCAGCACGGCACAGAGACGCTGGGCATCAGTGACATCCCCGATCAGCGGGACAATGGAAAACGCAAGTCCCCGATCATCTAATTCTTTATGGATGTTGTATAGACTGTTCTCATGGCGCTCATAGAGCAATAGCTCTTTCGGCTCGAACAAGGTAATCTGACGAGCCAATTCCGAACCAATCGACCCACCGGCACCGGTAATCAGGACACACTTATCCCTAACCATCTGTCTCGTAGCTTCGTTGTCTAGATCGATGGGTGCCCGTGTCAAAAGGTCAGGGATCGAAACATTACGTATCTGACTGACCGTACTTTGGTCTGCAAGGAGTTCCTCTTTAGCAGGCAGTGTCTTGATCGAGATATTATATGGCTCCAATTTGATAACGAGGTCTCGAAGGAACTCAGGAGCCGCATTCGGTACCGCAACCACAACTACTTCCGGCTTAAGCCCTTCTACAAGTTTGGGGAGGTCCTGCACCGTGCCCAATACTCGGACTCCATGGATGCGTTGGTTAAGAAGCCCAACGTTATCGTCAACGAATCCGATCGGTTGACAGTTAAACACGGTACGAGTTTTCATCTCCCGAACGACTCGTTCTCCTGAGTCCCCAGCGCCGACGACCAGAACCTTCCGTTTTTTCTGAAACATTGGCTTATCGCGAAGGATCCTGGAGGACAATCTCACCCCGGCAAGAAACCCGATGAGCAAGATAGCATCAATGGCAAATATGGAACGCGGGTAACCATAGATCTCCATCACCCAATGGACCCAACCATAAAATACGATCGTACTTGTTAAGACCCCACTTATAATGTTTTGAAGGTCCCAAATGCTCGTATACCTCCACAAACCTTCATTCAGGCCAAACAAAGCAAATGCCACTCCTCTAATGGCAACCAACGCGAGCACTGTTTGCTCGAAGGTATGGATCTCTCCCTCGGGGATGCTACCGTCATATCTCAGGGCAAATGCGAAGTAGTTTGCCAGAATTATTAAGCCTACATCAAGCACGACAATAATTGGTTTCCGCCACCTCAGAATAAAGGACGACAGGCTCGCCCAAGGAGAGGCCAGGGGAGGCTCGACGGCAGCTTTTAGTTCAGGAAGTGTGAAGACCACAAGCGGGAGCCTAGCAATATGCAGCAACGTTTGCATGATAATGGCGAGATCGAGCCGCAAAGACATATGGCGGATATACAATTTTGCCAACCGGAGCTTTTCAGGAAGAACTTTGAGCTGATACTCTTCTTCAGGATTCGAGGAATAGGCAAGGAGCGCTGCCTCATCAATGTACCTCAGCGAAGCCAGATCTGTAATCCCAGGACGAACCGTGAGCACCTCGGAAAACTCAGAGCGGAGGCGTTCCACATAACGTGGGACTTCCGGCCTTGGACCGACAAAGCTCATATCACCGATGAGAACATTCAACAGCTGAGGCAATTCATCGAGCTTGCATTTCCGTAGAATTCGACCGATTCTCGTTATGCGAGGATCTTGTCCGACTGTGAGAGGTAAGCAGGTACCAGGCGCATCCACAGTCATGGTTCGGAATTTGCGTATCGCGAACTGACGAAATCCCTGTCCCATGCGAACCTGACGAAAGATTACCGGGCCCTGCGAGTCCAGCTTGATCAAAACGGAAATGATTGCCAGCAGCGGCGCCGTGAGAAGCAGACCTAGCGAGGCCATGCAGATATCAAATATGCGCTTCATCACCGTCGGTTCCTCATGACAAGATCACGAACTGTCTCAATCACACGAGTGACCTCGTCCTCCGTCATCTTCGAGTACAACGGCAATGAAACGATTTGTTGGAACACCCTACTAGCGACGGGGAAATCTTCAGGTCGGTAGCCTCCCCTGTCCCGATGATAGGGGTGCAAATGGAGGGGGATAAAATGCACACTGCAGCCGACACCGGCTTGCTGCAGTTGACGGATGAATTCATCGCGATCGATCCGCAAATGATCCACATTCAATTGAATAACATACAGATGCCATGCGTGCTGTGCATAAGAAGCAGTTGGAGGGCGCATAATCTCAGGAAGATCTTGGAAACCTTCATGGTATAGAGCGGCATACCGTTCACGCCCTTTCCAAAAGCGTTCACACTTCTTCAGCTGGGCCAAACCAAGCGCCGCAGCAATATCAGTCAGATTGTACTTAAAACCAGGCGAAAGTATTTCGTAATACCACGAACCTTGAGCAGAGTAGCGATTCCAAGCATCCCGACTGAGACCGTGCAGACTCATCATCCGCATACGAGTGGCCCACTCAGCATTATTAGTGGTAACCATTCCTCCTTCGCCGGTGGTGATATTCTTCGTCGCGTAGAACGAAAAACACGTGGCGTCAGAGATCCCGCCGATCATTTTGCCATGATATCGCGCCGGCAAGGCATGTGCCGCGTCTTCGATCACGTGTAGATTATGATCCTGCGCGATCGTCTGAATGGGTCGCAGGTCACACGGATGCCCCGCAAAATGGACAGGGATGATCGCTCTCGTTTTATCTGTGATGGCCTGCTGAATACGATCCGTGTTCAGATTCAACGTATCTGGCATGCAATCGATCAGAACTGGCCGTGCCTTGAAGTAGGTAACAACCTCAGCCGTTGCTGCAAAGGTCATCGTCGGAACCAAGACCTCATCTCCCTCACTCACACCAGCCGCTTCAAGAGCAAGATGAAGGGCGGCGGTACAGGAATTAACTGCAACGGCGTGCTCCGCCCCAACCATTGCGGCAAATTCACGCTCAAATTCCCGAACCTTTGGACCCGTCGTCAACCAACCGGAGCGGAGCACCTCCACCACTTCTGATACTTCTTCTTCGCCAACATCAGACCTATGAAAAGGTAAAAATTCTTTCATTCACAGATCTCCTCTTTGGCTAACAAACATGCTCCTTGCGAGGAATAATACTCCCATAATTCCGTATAATCCCCGAAAAGCACAACCCATCTTTGGAGGGGGCTATAAAGCTATATCTGTTTAAGAAAATACCCCAAGACTCAAACGAGTATCAATCCTACAATATTGAAAAGACCAAGGCTATTAGAGAATATTGAAATTAGAATTTTATAATTCTTGAGTTCTAACTCCAAGTGCAACACTGCCGGCCCTGCTGGGCTAAGATGTTGCTATGTCAAAACACTGCTACACGCACTTGAGTGACACAGACCGTGAGACCCGTAAGCAGGGGCTCGCCCGGGGCCATTGCTGCGGATGCCGGCGCGGCTCTTGGGCCGGTCGCCCAGCACGGTGAGTCGCGAAGCGCCCCGCAATGTGGTACGAAGCCGACCGTAGCGAACCTGCACGGCGCACACGATCGCGGTCGGACGAGCCTGTCAGCCGCGCGCGGCGCCCGCGGAAACGGAATTGTTCTATCTTGCTCTTCTCACCACCAGGATCCCATCACGGATCGTGACTAACACGGCGGTCACCCGAGAATCGGTTGAGACTGTCCGGTTCAGCTCCTGAATCGCAGCGGTGGATTCATCTGGTGAAAGCTGTTTCAAGACTTCGCCGCTCCACAGCACGTTGTCGATCAAGATCACCCCATTGGGAGCGAGCAGATCGAGCGAACGGCGGTAATAATTCAGGTAGTTGGTTTTGTCTGCATCGATAAAGATCACGTCAAAGGGGCCAGTCAGCGTCCTCAGCGTGTCGAGGGCTGGTCCCATTCGGATGGTGATCTTGTTTCCAAACTTGGCGTTTGCGATATGGCGCCGAGCCACCGCGGCCGACTTTTCATCAACTTCACAAGTGATCACCGTTCCATCTGCCGGAAGGGCTTCGGCAAAGCAGAGGGCGCTGTAGCCGGTAAACATGCCGACTTCGAGCACTCGCTTCGCACCGACCAGCTGCGTCATCATCTTGAGGAACGCCCCTTCCAAGGGGCCAACCAGCATTTGGGCATATTCCATGGTGCGGTGCGTCTCTTCGCGGATGGCCCGACAGACCGATGACTCCGGCATAGAATGCGCTTCAGCATAGGTCTCAATGTCGGACGGGACCAACCTCTTCATTGGAATTCCTTTCGAAGGTTTGAAAAATACCGGCGTCGTTGCGTACACTGCGCACGGCTGCAGAACTTGAACGCGAATCTTACCATACAGAGAGAGGAGATCGGTTTGAAGACCATCGCGACGTTGGAACCCCTCACCTCCAGGCTGCTGGAAATTCAACGCATCAATAGTGCCGCCTCGGTCCTCTCATGGGATCAGGAAACCTACATGCCTGCCGGCGGAGGAGAAGCGCGGGCTGAGCAAATCGCGGTGCTTCAGGGCCTCGCCCATCAGAAGTTGGTCTCTTCAGACGTTCAGAAGCTCTTGTCGCAATGGGTCGATCCTGCGACCGGCCAGGCCTCCGAGCAAGCCGGCGAAACGTGGGATGAGCCGTCGCGCTCGCTGCTGCGCGAGGCATGGCGGGATTTCAGCCGAGCGAAGAAACTGCCGTCGGATTTCGTCGTGAAGCTGAGCCGTGAATGTTCGCTGGCCCAGCAAGTGTGGGCCGAGGCGAAAGGACAAAACAAGTTTGCGATGTTTCTCCCGAACCTCCGGACGGTACTCCAGCTCAAGCGTGAAGAAGCCGAGTATCTCGGCTATCACGATTCACCCTACAACGCGCTGTTGGACGTCTACGAACCGGGCTCGACCATTGCCGGCCTCCAGCCCATGTTTGCTGCGCTCAAGACCCGTCTGGTGCCTTTGCTGAAAAAAATCACTCGGAGCCGCGTTCAAATCGATGACGGTATTCTGCACCACTCCTACGAACAGGCTCGACAGTTGGAATTCGGTCGGCTGGTCTTAGTGGCGATGGGGTATGACTTCGAGCGCGGTCGGTTGGATCTCTCGGCCCACCCCTTCACGACTTCATTTCATCCGACCGATGTGCGCGTGACCACCCGTGTCCATGAGCATGAATTACAGTCCTGCCTCTTCAGTTGTATCCATGAAGGCGGACACGGACTGTACGACCAGGGGCTGGATCAACGGTATTTCGGTACGCCGTTGGGCGATTCGGTCTCCCTGGGCATCCATGAAAGCCAATCCCGTCTCTGGGAAAATTGCGTCGGCCGCTCGCGATCTTTTTGGCGCTTTTTCTACCCGATTTTGCAGCAGACCTTTCACCACCAACTGCGCGGCGTGGATGTCGAGCAGTTCTATGCTGCGATCAATCGCGTGAAGCCGTCGTTGATCCGCGTGGAAGCCGATGAGCTGACCTACAATCTCCATATCATGCTGCGGTTCGAGATCGAGCAAGCACTCGTGGAAAACAAGACCCAGCCCGAAGACTTGCCGGCAATCTGGAATCAGAAGATGAAGGACTACTTGGGGATTGTTCCGACTTCCGACGCCGAGGGGGTACTGCAGGACGTCCACTGGTCGTTCGGCGCATTCGGGTATTTCCCCACCTATACCTTGGGCAACCTCTACTCCGTGCAATTCTTCGAGCAGGCGAAGCTGGAGATTCCGCATTTGGAAGATGAGATCGCAGCCGGTCGGTTAATGGTCTTGCGCCGGTGGCTGGAGCAGAAGATTCATCGTTGGGGCCGCATGTTCACTCCGGCCCATCTCGCGCAACGCGTGACCGGCTCGACGCGTCAGTCCAGAGCCCTTTCTCGACTATGTGGAAAAGAAGTACGGCGAGCTCTACCAATTCTGAGCGTCGATCACAGGTCGACTGTCATACCCCATCATGGCATTGAGCTTTGCCAGTGATGGCCGGAGGCAACGTAAATTCAGTCTGCGCCTCGATCCGATGCGGCACGAGCAGCGTGGTGTGGAATACAATATCTCGAATGGGAATCTTGAGCGCTGGGTCCTGGGGTGTGCTCAACTGAACCGATTCGACGGAGTTCGTGATGGCCCCGCTGTCTTGATGTCCATAGGCGGCGATGACGGCATCGAAAATGGCTTTCACCTTCTCATTGGCCTCCACCCCGTCGATCGCGTTCAGCAATAACGGGGTCGCCTCCTCCTTCACCTGATCCGATACCGTGAAGTTTTCGATCCGTCCTTTCCGACGGAGAGAGGTCAGGTCGTTATCAAGATCTTTGCTGAAGGCTCCATACGCAAAGCGAAAGAACTCAAAATGAAAGCCTTTCAGGCCTTTGGCGAAGGTTTGGAGCTCGCACAGAAAACAGAGCTGCTGCAACTTCACATCGCTCATCCCATCGTAGGACTCTGCGAGCTGCAGGACATACAGGAGAAGCGCACGATCAACTGTGATCTGGTTGGGTGTTCTCAAGGTCTCCTCGCGATGGACGTAAGCGCTTCACTATAGACAGCCGGAGAAGCAGCCGTCAAAGGGAATTGGGGATTGCGATCCATCCGATGGAGACACTCTTGACCGGCCGCTCAGTTTCGTCTTTAATTCCCCATCCAGGAGGCTCGATCTGATCATGATGTCGAAACATGTCAAAGAAATGGGGGTCTTGAAGGAGCATCTTGGAAAACACCAGCTCAAATTTACGCGGCAGCGTGAATTGATCCTCGATGCCTTTCTGAAGCAGGAACACATCACGGCCGAAGCGATGTACCACCAGCTGGCGCGCAAAGATCCGCACCTAGGCCTCGCAACCATTTACCGCACCCTCAACCTCTTCTGCGAAGCGGGTCTGGCTCAAGCTCGGCACTTCGGCACCCAGACTCAGTACGACAATATTTCCCACAAGGGCCATCATGATCACCTCATTTGCACCAGCTGTGGAAAGATCGTGGAGTTCGAGAACTGCGACATTGAGCGTCTTCAGGAAGAAGTGGCCTCACAGAATGGTTTTACCATCCAAACCCACCGCCTCGAGCTGTACGGACTCTGCTCCCGCTGCCGTCATTGATTCTCACCGATTTTTCTGGTATTTTTTGAGACGGCTTATCAATTTCAAATCCCCCCCCCACCACCTAGACAGAAGGACAGACCATGGACATGTTCTCTCGACGTTCCTCTCGCACCGCAACTGTCGTCTTTCAACTCAAGGTCCTCAGTGTTTCAGTCGCGTCCTTTCTGACGTTTTTCTGCCTGACATTCTTCTGGTTGGTCTTGCCGACCGTCGCGCCGGCTGCCGACAAATTGACCGTCTATTCCGGTCGAGCCGAACGACTGATCAAGCCGGTCCTGGATGCCTTCACGACAAAGACCGGCATTCAAATAGAGTTGCTCTCCTCCGGCACCACCGAGTTGGTGAACCGAATGAAAGCGGAAGGGGAGCGCAGCCCGGCCGATGTCTTCATTACCAACGACGCCGGCAGCCTGGAAATGGCCCGCACGGCGGGACTCCTTCGACCATTGAACATGCGTGAGGTCGAACGAGCCATTCCTCCTCAATTTCGCGCAGCGGACAACAGCTGGATCGGTTTGTCAGGACGGTTTTGGATCGTTGTGTACAACACGACACTGGTGAAGCCCGACCAGGTCAAATCGCTGTTGGATTTGGCGGATCCAACGTGGAAGGACAAGATCGCTATTCCCAACGCCGGAAGCGAATACTTACAAGCAGGCGTATCGGTGATCCGCGCGAGCCTCGGCGACGATCACACCAAGAAGTTTCTCGAGGGAATACGGGACAATGCCGGCACGCAGGTCTACCAAAAAAGTTCGCAGATCGTCGATGCCGTCGCCAAGGGTCAGGTCGCCATGGGTATCGTGAATCACTATTACGTCTATCGGCATCTCGCCACACAACCGACTGCTCCGCTGGCGGTTGTAATGCCCGATCAACAGGAAGGGGGCATGGGCGCCATCATGAATGTGGCGGGCATCGGCATCCTCAAACACACTCCCCGCGTGGAGAACGCCAAATTGCTCGTGGAATTTCTCGTGGCACAAGCCGGCCAGAAGATGTTCGCCGACCTCGATAAAGAGTACCCGCTCCATCCCGAGGTGAAGGCTGACCCGGCGCTTGTCGAACGGAAGAGCTTCCGGGCGGCCTTAGTCCCTTTGACCAAGCTCGCCGAACTCCGAGAGCCTACCCTGCTGCTCATCGAACAAGTAGGGATGCGGTAACGCTGCGGGTATCCTGTGATTGCCGTACGCCGATCATCTGCCTCCCCCCTCCAGCTCGCGGCCATCGCCAGCGCGGCACTGGTCCTGTTGCCGTTAGGCTATGTTACCACTCTGGCCCTGTCGGCCGATCCCGCGATTTGGCATCGCCTCTGGACCACTCGTGTCCCCGAACTGCTGTTGAACACGGTGTCCTTGGCTGGCGCCGTGGCATTGCTCACACTCGTGCTCGGGGTATCGACCGCCTGGATGGTGACGCGATTCGAGTTCCCTGGCCGCCGGCTGTGGGAAGTCGGTCTTGTGCTGCCGCTGGCCATGCCGACATACGTCTTGGCCTATGTGTATAACTATCTCTTGGGATTCGGCGGTCCAGTCGAGCAGCTCTGGCAGATGATCGCCGGACCTCAAGCCAGGATCATCTCACCCCAAAGTTTCTGGGGCGTCACCTTCGTAATGGCGCTCGACACGTTCCCCTTCGTCTACTTGCTCACACGCAGCGCACTCCTGAGTTTTAACGTCTCGTTTGAGGAAGTGGCCCGCACGTGTGGCGCTTCACCACTTCGGAGAACGCTGTGCGTCACCTTGCCGTTGCTACGCCCGTCCATCGTCGCCGGCGTCGCCCTTGTCATCCTGTATGTCGTCTCCGACTTCGGCGCGGTCTCTCTGCTGCGCTACCAAACATTGACCTACGCCGTGTTTCAGCAAATGACCGGACGGTCCGACAACCAGGCCGCAAGTATCCTGAGCATCTTATTGGTCATCCTGGCACTCCTGTTCTTGTTGACCGAACGATGGTTTCGTCGAAAGAGTCGGTTTTACCAGACCACCGGGCGCTTTCGAGCGCCGCAACGAATCCAGTGCGGATGGTTGCACACCGCCGCTCTGACGGCAGGCTTGGCCACCGTGATCGGATTCGCCTTTGGAATCCCCGCCTATTTGCTGGTGACATGGAGCCTGTCCCCGGAGGCCCAGGCTATCCTCGACGCCCGCTTCTTTGGCTTCGTCTGGAACAGTGCCCTGCTGTCGACCCTGGCCGCCACGGCCGGCGTGATCGTCGGATTGCCCCTTGCCTACCTCGCCAGTCGAAAACCGACCTGGCTCAATACCGGTTGCTTGCAAGCCGCCTATGCCGGCTATGTTTTGCCGGGACCGGTCGCTGCACTTGCGGTGTTGATCCTGTTTCTCAAAGTCCTGCCGTTCTTGTATGGAACGGTGATGGTCTTGATCGTCGCTTATGTCCTGCATTTTCTCCCAGCCGGCCTCCAGTCGCTCGAACCGTCGATTCAACAAATCACGCCGAATCTTGAAGAGGTGGCCCGCACCCTGGGTCTTACCGTTCGGGAGACCTGGCGTCGCGTGACACTGCCGCTCATTCGCAACGGGGTCATCGTGGCGTGGGTCTTGATCTTTTTGCAGACGATGAAGGAGCTTCCGGCGACGTTACTGTTGCGACCGGTGGGGTTTGACACCTTGGCAATCCGTGTCTGGCTGGAAGCAAGCGAAGAGTATTACCAATTGGCGGCTCCGTCCGCCTTATTGATCGTGCTCGTCGGCTTACCGGCGCTGGTCTTGTTGCTGTCCCGTGATTGGCGGGCAGCGTAAACCACCATGAACGCACCGTCGCACATCACACAGGTGGAGGCCGACCGGCTCGAAGGTCAAGTCCACCCCTATACACCTGCCTCTTCCATCTTGGAACTCCGTTCTGTGTCCTGTGCCTATGAACCAAGCAGACCGGCCATTCGCGATATTTCGTTTTCGGCGCATGAAGGCGAAATCCTCTGTTTGCTCGGACCGTCCGGCTGCGGCAAGACCACTATCTTGCGAGCCATTGCCGGTTTTGAACCTGTTCGGTCCGGACAAATATTTTTATCGGGCCGATTGGTCTCCTCCTCTTCGGAAACGATTCCGACGGAGGAACGCCGTGTGGGCATGGTCTTTCAGGAGTACGCCCTTTTCCCTCACCTGCGCGTCGCCGATAACATCGCCTTCGGACTCCACCATCTGTCGCGGCCGGAACGGAAATGTCGTGTCCAAGAAATGCTGCGGCTGACGGGCCTCGAAGGGCTCGACCGACGGTACCCGCATGAGTTGTCGGGAGGGCAACAGCAACGAGTGGCGCTCTCCCGGGCACTGGTGCAGAATCCCGTCTTGCTCCTTCTGGATGAGCCGTTCAGCAACCTTGACCCCGATATGGCCGGCCGTATGCGGCAGGAAGTTCACGCGCTGTTACGCCGGATGAAAACCACGACCATTTTAGTGACGCATGATCATGAGGAAGCCTTCGCCATGGCGGATCGTATCGCCGTCCTGAATCAGGGAGTACTCGAGCAGATGGATTCCCCGGAGCTGATTTACCATCTCCCAACCACGCGGTTCGTGGCCGACTTTGTGGGCCAAGCCGACTTTATCACCGGACAGATTCGACAAGGCATGGTGCATACCGAACTAGGGGAGTTTCCCGATACGCTGAGCAGTGCCGAGGGAAGCACGGTCGTCGTCATGATCCGCCCGGACGACATCCATCTGATGCCCAACAAGTCTGCCGAGCCTCGGATTGTGGCTCGCCAGTTCCGAGGTTCGGAGAATCTTTACACCATCCGCCTTCCCTCCGGACAAGTCGTCCACAGCAGTGAAAGCTCAACCAGCGTCTACCAGGAAGGGATGGCTGTCGAACTCCGTGTCTCCGCCACCCATACGGTGCTCTTTCCCGCCGAACAGCCTCCTCGCTCATAGCAACATGGGGACAAAGCTGAGATTGACAGCTTCCCCCACGGTCTGGCATGGATGGGTACTCCGGCTCCAAACCCACCGGATCGAACCATTTTTTACCTTTTAGGAGTTGTGATGGACGCGCTGAAAGACACCATCGATTACGGGGTTATCGGCCTCCTGCTGGTCTTGAGCCTCTGGTCCGTCGCGGTCGCCGTCGAACGCTGGCTCTTCTACCGGCGGGTCAATTTCTCTCAGTTTTCAAATGCCCGGCTGCTGGAAATCACGCTGACCAAGCGACTCGTGATTATCGGCACGGTGGCTGCCAACGCCCCGTACATCGGCCTCTTGGGAACGGTTCTTGGTATCATGCTGACGTTCCATACGATGGGAACGTCGGGTACGATGGCGGTGAACACCATCATGATCGGTTTGAGTCTGGCGTTGAAGGCGACCGCGGTTGGTCTTCTGGTCGCTATTCCTTGTGTTGTGATGAATAACGTGCTGCGTCGTCGCGTTATCGAACTTCTGACTGAGTATGGAGCGCAACATGGAACGGAACATTGATCAAATCAACGTCATCCCGCTCGTGGATGTCATGTTGGTCCTCCTCGTCATCGTGCTGACCACCGCCACCTTCATCAGCACGGGGCAGGTTCCCGTCAACTTGGCCAAGGCCAAAGAGGTGAGCGACCATAAGGATGTTCCGATCGTGATTTCATTGACGGCAGATGGAAACCTATTCGTCAATGACATGCCGGTCCCGGATGGAGGTCTTCCCACCACCCTCAACACCCGGCCTCGCGAATCCGCGGTGGTCGTGCGCGCGGACAAGATCACAGTGCTCGAGAAATTCGTTGCGCTGGTCGATGAGATTCGCGGCTTAGGTTTTCACCAGGTCAGCCTAGAGGTCGTTCGGCTGTAATGCGCGAATCAATGAGACTTTTGCTCCGTGATACCAGACCGATGGCGATGGGATGGGTGATGTCCTCTGGAACGGCCTCACATGTCGGTGAAGTTTTCGATCATTTATGACCTGAAGACGGTTCGGTAACCGGTCCGGGTTGAGGCGCACAGTCCTGTTGTTTCCAATCGCGCAATACGCCCGACTGATCGAACGTCAGGAGATACGCTGTGCATGTGTTCGAGCCCGTACGGCCTGTATACCCGACCGTGCCGCTGCCTCGTTCAAAGTAGGTCCAGATCGATCCCCCGGCCGGCAATCTCTCCTCCTTGTGCGGCAGACCGTACCGGCCCGCCACCACGTTCTGTGTCGCTTGGTCCACCTTGCTTTGGAAATATCCCGTTTCAAATTCGCTGCAGGCGAACAGGGCTACAAACGCAACAGGCAACAGGCGCAGCGATCTTCGTACAGTCGTTTTCATTGTGTCGTCCTCATCCTGTGTCGATCATCATAACAGCTAATATAGGCACTTCTCATGGCGCGCGCAGCCGATCACGAAGGCCTGACGAAACAGTCATCTTTCCCTCCTCATCGATAAAAATCGCTTCAACATCAGGCAAACGCTCGGCCAACGTCATCCCCGCCTCAGGTCCTAACACAAAGAGCCCGGTATCCAATCCGTCGGCCATCATGCCTTCCTTGGCGATGACCGTAACGCTCTGACAAGCACGCGCCGGTTGCAACGTTCGTGGGTCCAAGATGTGATGATAGCGGACTCCATCCCGTTCGAAGAACCGTTCGTAATCACCTGCCGTTGAAATCGCTTCATCTTTCAAATCAATCGTGGCGATCAACACTCCCTCTTGACGTGGATGCCTGATGCCTACAGAAAACCCGCTTCGGTCCGGCAGGGTGCCGAAAGTTTTGATATCTCCCGATAAGGCAACCACCCCGCCCACGGCTCCGGCTCGCTTCATCTCGTCCACCGCCCGGTCGGCCGCAAATCCCTTGCCGATCCCCCCGACGTCGATTCGCATTCCCTTGTGCGGCAGATAGATCGTTCGTCGCGCGCTATTCACTTGAATGCTCGTCCAATCGACGAGCGGCTTCAGCCACTCTAATTCCTTCTTCTCGGGAATGTGCTGCCGTTCGGTCACGCTCCAGGCTTCAATCGCAGGGCCGAGAGCAATATTGAACCCACCATGTGTGAGCTCTGCGATGTCCAGAGCTCGGGCTACCAATTGCACTGTCTCTCGACTCACCTGCACAGGCCGGCGACCGGCTTCTGCATTCACCTGCGAGAGTTCACTATCAGCACGCCAGGTGCTCAGTAACTGTTCGAGCCGCTTGATCTCGTCGAGCGCTGCCTGTACTGCCCGATCGCCCCTGTTTTTGTCGGAAGCCACGGCCGTGACCGTCACGAGAGTACCCATATGCATCTGGATACGTTTCGAGACAATGCGTGGGGACGTGGGTTGTATGTCTACACAACCAACCATTATGGCTATGACGAGAGAGAGCACTCTTATAGAAATGGCATGGAATCGAGGTGTCTTCATTGCGACATTGTCCTTACCACCAGTGCCGGCGAAAATATCTCGGATACCGCGGGTAAGGCATCACCTCATAGAGCCGCGCCTCCAGCTGCGCCCGCTGCGGAAGCGTTTCGACCGTGGAGCGCCCGTCGAATGTCGGATACTGGTCATCGAGAAAGTCACGTGCACTTGCTGCTCGATCAGCAATCACAGAGGCCACGACCATCCGTCCGTAGCGCGGTGAATCGACTCCGAATATCCAAGTCCCCACATACGTGACAGCACTGGGGGTAACGGAAAAGGCCATGGACAAATCGGCCATAGACAAAAACGGCCCTTCGCTGATCTGCACTCGGGTGAGTCGATACTCCCCCGGCGGTAAATCAACGACAAAATATTGGTCTCGGGACTTGACCACCACCTGGAAACGCTTTTGAGACGTCCGGTCTTCCAATTCAAAGAAACGCACTTCAGGTGGATAGCGTCGGGACGTTTCACCAGTTAGGACCGTCAAGACACGCCCTACGACCAGACTGCCCGTGACCTGATTTGGATTGACCAGTGAAGGCAATTCCGTCGCGCAGCTTGACATACTCAGAACTAGCGCTCCCAGTAGAACCCCCCCCCGTAATACCCAGATCAGATTCATGGGGAAATTATATGGCAAGCCGCGTTGGAATGGCAGACCGCTCCGCGGAACTAACTGCTTGACAGCGGAATACTGATCAGGATATTAATAATCGTTCTCAATTTCAATCCATTGATCGTCACGTATCATGGCTATCACGAAGACGCCCACGCTGGAACATGATCAGACCCTCGAAACACGCTGTGAGTGCGGACAATTGATCGCCAAGGTGTGCGAGCAGGGTCTGGAGCTGAAGTGCAAACGGTGTAAACGCATGGTCGTCATTCCCTTCTCTTCGATCGAAGGCTGGGGGGCCGGAACATCATGAGTCATCGCGCGAAAGGAGGCGTCGCAGTCGTATTTCAATTATAGGAGTAGATGTCTTCATTGTTCAAAGACCAGAGACCATCGAGTCCCGAGTCAGACCATAACTTACTTATCTAGGGAGGGTGCCGATGAAGATGCGGTCACTCCTCGGGGCTCTGGTCATGGCCAGCTTACCGGCAATGCCGGTTTGGGCCGTAGACATGACCCAAGAGGAAATCAAAAAAATGGTGGATGACGCAGTAGAGAAACGTTTGCATGAACGTGAACGGCAAGAGCAGGACCGTCGTGAAGGAGAAGGTCCACCGACCGCCGGGTCGGTTCTGTCTTCCCCTCCTCCGGGACAAGAGAAATATCCTCTGGCTACAGGGCCAATTCCGCAGATTCGGGTTGAACGGCCAGGTGAGGAAAAAGTTCCTCTGGGATTTAGTTCGACCGGGTCTGGCAAATTAATCTACGCCAAACCGTTCTTGAGCACGCCGAAGGCCACCGTCGGAGGCTACGTCGATGCGATGTACAACATCCTCAGTCACCAGAACCTGGACAATCCCAGCCGGAACAGCTTCGGCCAGCAGCGATTGGTGCCGTTTATTTACTCCGACATTACCGAACATGTAAAGTTTGCGGCGGAGCTCGAATTCGAACGCGGTGGAACCAATTCACCGCAAGGAGACGGCTCGATGACAGTCGAATTCGCCCAAATAGACTACCTGATCGATGAGAAAATCAACCTCCGCGGCGGCATTCTCTTGCTGCCGGTCGGCAAGTTCAACTTGTTGCACGATTCGCCCTTGAACGATCTGGTCGATCGACCGATGGTGTCGAGAATCCTCATTCCGAGCACCTGGTTCGACGCAGGCGCCGGTATTTATGGGACCCTCTATCCGACAACACTTTCGAAGATCGACTATGAACTCTATGCAATAAACGGCATGAGCCAGGACGCAGGCGCGCTCACCGACCTGGGCACGCGCAACGCCCGGGGAAGCGTGTCACGGGATCGTAATGACAGCAAGGCCGTCGTCGGCCGCGTTGCCTTCAGCCCAAGATTGGGTATTGAAGTTGCCGCCTCGGGCTACCATGGACAATACAAACAATCTACGGCAACGACTGGATCAGGGAATCTCGATATATTTGCGGTCGACTGGACCTTGCAGCGTGGTCCGTTCGAACTCATCGGAGAAGCCGCCTGGTCTTGGATCAGCAACAACAATGCAACCGGCGTGGCTGCCACTCCCATTGGACCAGGCCGCATGTACGGATACTACGTCCAAGGGAACTACCACTTCATGCCGGAATTCCTTAAGAGACTGGCCCCCAGTCACTTCACGGACGCCTCGACTTTCACCGCCACCGTTCGCTGGGAACAAGTCGACACCGATTCAGATAACCGCACATTGGTCAATGGCCTCGGCAACCGACGAGAACTCGATCGATTGACGGTGGGCATCAACTTCAGGCCGATCGAAGATACGGTCTTTAAAATCAATTGGCAGCATAACGCGCAGAACGGCGCGCTGGGATTAACACCCGCCGGAGATTTGGGTGCCACCAATAGTCCGATCGACGGAGATGGGTTCCTCTTCCAGGCGGCGACATACTTCTAACTGTAACTAAAGGAGGCTCCCCGCCGGATCGGCGGGGAGCCCGTGATATGACGAAGTACCTTCGAATGAGCTTGCTGATTGTTCCTCTCCTTTTGATCGGGAGCCTGGGCGGCTGTGCACTGATGAGCGAGCTGAGTGGGATGCAACATCGGTATGCCGCATGCAGCTACGATCATGCCTGGGATGCGGCGGTCGATGCCGTGAAGGACCGTTCGACCGACACGCAGGATAAAGAAGCCGGATTGATCGTCACTCGTTGGCTCGAAATCCCAATGCCAGGACGAACCTACGGCGTTTTTCGAAGAGACGTGGCAGACAGCAGGGATCGGTCCCGCCTCACTTTGAAAGTAAAGCGGCTGGATGATGTCACAAGAATCTCGTTCATCGAAGAGCGCGAGAGCTGGGCATTTCGCGGAGGATCGCGTCTCTTCGGCTGGGTTCGCGCGGATCCTTCCGAGGCGGTCATGCGCGACGTGCAGAATCGGATTGATGCCAAATTGAAGGAGCACGGATGCCCCGTCACATAATCGCCATTGGCGGCATCACACTCGGGATCGCTTTTTTCGGGCTATGTCCCGCTTCGGCACAAGCAGACAAGGTATGGGACAACGATCTTCGCCGTTATCTCACGGTAGACGAGTTGAACCACGCGGAAGTTTTCATGTCGGAAGAAGACGCAGTGAAGATCATGCTGCCGAAATCGGAGCGTGTTCGCAAAGAAGCGATCCAACTCACGCAAGAGAAGAAAGACCTGATCGAACAGCGCATCGGGTGGAAGTTTCCTGAACCGGCCTTCGAGGTCTACATCGGTGAAACCGGCAGCAAGATCGACGGCTACGCCATGGTCCATAACACCATCGGCAAACACAAGCATATGACCTACATGGTCGGCGTGGATGCCGAGGGCGCCATTTCCGACGTGGAATTGTTGGTGTTTCGGGAGGCCAGAGGAAGCGAAGTCGGCAGAAAACGGTTCAACGCGCAGTACGAAGGAAAGACGGCGTTGGATCCGATTCGCATCAATAAGGACATCATCAACATCACCGGTGCCACGATGTCCGTCCGTTCCATCAGCGCCGGCGTGAAGCGCGCGCTTGTCTTGATCGATGAGTTCTACTTGAAGCCGTCCGGGATCGGTAGCGACACCTTGGCTGCGAAAAAACATAAAGGCTTCTTGCCCTCCATTTTTGGGGACTAGCTGAAGCGGACCCCGCGTCCCAGGCATGCGAAACTTCAACCAGAAATTCAAGCTGCGCGATTCTGATCGCCATGTCCGGTTGTTATACACATTGTTTTTGCTCTTGATGTTGGCCGGTTTTACCTTCTCTTTTTTTTGGGCGCATAGCATGACGGGACTGTCCCCTCAAGGTATCGCCGAGCACTATCGAGGGTCCGACATTACTTTCGGGGAGCCGATGTCGTTTCGGGAGCTGGCGGAAATCACTCATTTTCATCTCTTTACGATGCCGGTGGTATTCATGATCTTGATTCACGTCATGTACCTAACCAGCGCAAGCCATGTTCTGAAAGCGGTCGTCACATGGGCCGGCTTCGGCGGGGTGATTCTTGATCTGCTATCGCCATGGTTAATCAGCTACGTCTCCCCGATTTTTGTCGTCTCGATGTTGACCGGCGATACGCTGATGACCGTCAGTTTTCTGGTGATGCTGGTCGTCCCACTGTACGAAATGTGGGTGCTCGGGCGGCCGTTGATGGGAGGCAAGCAACCGCAAGAATCGTAAGGTTTAGATCTCTACACAATTTTCCAGCGGCCAGCGGTTGTTCACCCAGAGCCCAGGATCACGCAAGCGGTCCTGGGCTCTGGGCTTTTTTACGGAGGCGATGTCATGCATAGCGAAACCATAGATCAGGTCGAACCGACCGTGTTGAACATTCAAGGCATGCTCCAAAAGATCGACCGCCTGCATCTTCCTGCCGCATCGCGCCGTGATCTTGAGTGTATCTTGATCAGGCAAGTGAGCAAGGAGCTGGATCGGCTTCTGCCCTGGCAGACAGGACATGGGCAAGGAACAGAGATCGTCGCACTTCGGATCGGGCAGGCTGTGAGTCCTGATGCCGATTTCTTGCACCAGCTGAAGCTGGCTGCCCTGCTTCACGATATCGGCATCCTCATGCTCCCGCCTCCTCTGCGGAACGGACGAGGATCGCTTGATCCGGACTCTTACATGGCCATTCAAAATCATCCGCGACTCGGAGCAACCTTGCTTGAGCCTTTTTCATTCCTTCGCGACGCGACGATCCTGATTGCGCATCACCACGAGCATTGGGATGGATCGGGATACCCATATGGCATCCGGGGGAAATTCATTCCGCTCGGCGCGAGAATTCTCGCCGTCGCCGACGCATTCGAGGCTATTCAGGTTCCCCAAGTACGCGATCGATCCCTGCGGGATCACATCGCGCTGCGAATTCTGCGGGTGGCTTCGGGCACTCAATTCGATCCCCTGGTCGTGGATATACTGACTGAACTCATGAGGGAGGAGGAAACTCCGTTTTTGAGAGAAACAACCTATCGGTAGCACATCCGGCGTATGACCTACGCCGGTCTCGAAGTGGGAGGCCCCCCATCCTTCCCACTTTACAGGCGGGGGCCTTCGCCCTCCGAGGGTCTCCGCCTCCTCCCGAGACTTGAGTACAAAAGGAAGGATGCACCATTGAATCATGTCTCTGTGCCGAATCACACTCAGACCTTTCTAGCCCTTCTATTCTCCGTCCTTTTCTCCATCGGCCTGGCCGCATGCTCGGGCAGTGAAAACCCGCCTCCACCAACACCAGCCACGCTCACGGGCACGCCCGGCGCCGAAGAGGCCGTCGGTGAACGGCTGTTTCTCGAAACACGACTCGCGCAGGCGTTCAAAGTGTTCGTGGACAACGGCGGCAACATCAACAATCCAAATATCGGGGATCCCGTCGTCGATGCCCTTGCGACATCGGGCGCGCCGATCGAGCCTGGTCCATTCAAAGGCCTTTCCATGAATTGCCGGGCTTGTCATTTGGTCGACGACGTGGTGGATGCGCCGGGAGGCGGGATGCGGTCCTATGCCGATTTTGCGCGCCGCAGCCCTCTCCAGGCCAGAGCAGACGGTAAGACCATCACGGTCCGCAACTCACCTCCTCTGGTCAATGTCGCGCTCGATCGACCAGGCGGCGTGTTTTTCCATTTCGACGTCGAGTTTAATTCTATGGAGGAGGTGGTCGCTGATACGTTCACGGGCAGAATGCTGGGCTGGCTCCCAGGCGAAAAAACGCAGGCCATCGCGCACATCGCCCGGGTGGTCCGGTCCGATGACGGCAAGGGGGATCTGGCCAAGGAGTTCGGCGCAGTGTCTTTCCGAACGCTCTTTGGTGGAACAGACGCCTCCATACCGGAAGAATTCCGGCTCACCTCTGAATTCCGAGTAGCGATCGGATCAGCCACGGACCAAGCGGTGTTCGATGCCGTCGTCAAGGTCGTCGCCGCTTATGTCAATGGCCTGCTCTTCTCACAAGAGGAGGAAAGCGGGGCGCCGATCCGCTCTCCGTTCGACGTGTTTTTGGAGACCAACGGGCTCCCTCAAGCGCCTGATTCCAACGAATCTCCGATCGACTACAGCAGACGTCTGCTGCAACTCGTGAAAGCTCGTGAATCGGCCGAGACACTCCAATTTGTCACCTCAACCCCAACAGACCGAATGGTCAGTTCCAATTTCACACTCAACCATTCGTCTTCGGAGCGCAGGAGTTGAACGGGTTGAAGATGTTCCTGGCGGAACCGGAGGCGCTTCCAGCCTCGGCGGCCGAACTGGCGGCCGGCAAGATCGGCAATTGCCTCGCCTGTCATGCGGCTCCGAACTTTACGGATTTTAAGGCCCACAATACGGGGGCGGCCCAGAAGGAGTATGACGAAATCCCTGGCCATGGGAACGGCGCCTTCATGAGGCTGATCATTCCTGCTCTCACGGCGCGAACTGCCGACGATCTTCCGGCTACCGAACAACATCCCGGAGCCAGTGAGCGATTCCGAGCCGTTCCCTCTGCCGGAACGACGTTGACCGACCTAGGCTTATGGAACGTCTTCGCCAATCCAGATATGCCGAACCCACAGACTAAAATCCGCGCTATTTTATGCGACGGCCAAGTTCCTTGCCCGCAATCCGATTCGGCACTCCTGGATCAAGCCATCGCGCGATTCAAGACTCCCAGCCTTCGCGATCTGGAGCATTCCGCTCCGTTCATGCATACCGGTCAATTCGATACGCTGGACGACGTGATCGATGCCTATATCAACAACTCGGACAAAGCCCGCGCGGGCACGCTGCGCAATGGAGATAGCCGGCTTCAGGGCATCGCGCTCAAGACCAACGACATCGTGCCCCTTGTGGCATTTCTGAAATCGCTCAACGAGGACTATCAATAAGCAACGATTCCTACGTATCACGGCCCGTACACGCCGTTGAAATAGGTGAAACTATGAAACCGTCGACCCAGTCACAATCACTCATCATGACTTGCCAACGCTGCCACAGACCGCTCTGTCATCAAAATCCACGGCTTTGGTGTATCACGTGTCTGGGATTCCAGCGTCAACGAGGGCAGGCCAGAGGGTTGGTGAAATCCCTCAGGACGCGACGGCTCAAAGCATGGCTAAAAACTCTTCCCTACTCGTAGCTCTGAGAAGCCGATGGCGGCGGAGATTGTGCGAGGCCGGCTCGTGTGTACGCTTGAGGCTTGCCTTCTCGGAGAAGCCTTCTCAGTGGCATCTCGGTACACGGATGAAGCAGAAGGCGATCTGAACCCCGCTCCCCGCCTATGCGGAGAAGCGGGAAAAGAACTCGACGGTATGCGCCGAACAGCTCGGACGACTCCCTACCTCTTGATCTGTTCCGAAAGGAATCGATCGAGCCCGGCTTGGTTGATCGATGTCCCTCAGGATTCTTTCTTGATCTGTTCGGCCAGATAGTTCTCCACACCGACTTGTTTGATGGTGTCCATCTGGGTTTCGATCCAATCGATATGCCCGTCGACATCCTTCGCCATATCTTCAAGCATGTGACGGGTCGTAAAATCGGTGACCTTCGTACAGTGCACGATCCCTTCGTTCAACAGAGTCAGCATCTCTTGCTCTGCCTTTAAGTCCAGTTTCAATTGTTCAGCTACCGTCTCGCCCACCTGGACCGTGTTCATTCGCTGCACATTGGGCACACCCTCCAGATAGAGAATATGGCCGATGAGTTCATCGGCATCCTTCATCTCGTCGATACTCCGTTCCCTTACTTTATGATGGAGCCGGTCGTACCCCCAGTTGTCGCACATTTTGGCATGGACAAAATACTGATTGATGGCGGTCAAATCCGCCGTCAGGATTTTATTGAGGATGTTGATGACCCCTTCTTTGGCTTTCATATCTGGCCTCCTTCCGAAATAAGTCCTTATCACTTAGGTTCTTATTATCATCACGTCTTGCGCGCGTCGTCAAGCTGTAAATGCAAGCATTACGATAACGCCTCTCAATTTCGATGAAATGAATTCTCAGTATTAAGCGATCGCATCGCCGCCACGGCGGCAGGCATCCCATGCAGACCGCCGCGCGCGGCTTGAGCACTTGAAAGAACAGTCTGCGGGGTGATACATTCCAAAAAATATAGACCGTCCAGCACATTGACACTGCAGATGATCATGATTAAGCAGGTAAGACGTTTTGCCCCGCCCCTTTTTCTATTGGCTCTCACGGCGGTGTTCAGCCCCGGCCTCGCCGCCGCGCATGGAAACGTGTCGATGGAAGAGGACATCTGTGTGCGCAGGATCGGCGGGAACATGGTCCATTTCAGCGCATACCAGCCACAGATTGAGCCGAAAGCTCAATACTGCACGGAAATCCCGGATGTGGGTGACACCTTTCTCGTCGTGGACCTGATCGACCCGACTCTGCGCAACCTGCCGGTGGGAGTCAAGATCATTCGAGGGGTCAATGAAAACGAGCAAGACGAGGCCAAGACCGTGGCGTATTGGAAGCCGGTTTCTCACCCTGATGGCGTGGTGAGGGGAGAAGCGAAGTTGGACAAGGGTCTCTATAAGTTGATCATAACGGCGGAAGGGCTCAGCCCTTCCGCTTATTTACTGCGCGTGCAGCAGATCGATTATTCGAAACTCGGGCGCGCGGCGCTCGGACCGTTGGCCTTGCTCCTGGTACTCGGGATCGTCGGGTATGAGCTCTCGAAATCTAGCCGAGTACGGGGTTGGTTTGCGTCTCGCCGCCGTTCGTGAGCAGCCGGTGCCGCGTGGACCATCTGAGCATTCATTTCACCATTCCAGAGAGGGATCTTTCATGAGGCCTTTCGTACACCTGAAACTGACGGTTGGATGTTCGGTATTTGCTATAGGTGCCCTCGTGTCCTCACAGGTCCATGCTCACGGCGGGCTCTCCATGGCCGAGGACATGTGTAAACTCACGGTCGGCTCCTACACGATGCACTTTAGCGGGTACCAGCCTGAGAACACGCAGCAACAGCAGTTCTGTGAAGATATCCCGGCGACTGGCCAGACGATCGTCGTACTCGATTACATCGAGGCAGAGCTTCGCTCTCTCCCCGCTGACGTTCGTATCATCAAAGACACCGGTGCTGAGGACAATCTTGAGGCCAACACTGTTTTTCACCTTCCAGCCAAAGTGTATCCAAACGGCTCCATTGACTTTGCGTACACGTTTGACAAACCGGGTAAATTTGTCGGCATCGTCACCGTGGGCGATAAGAAAGAGCATGTCTCCAAGTTTCCATTTTCGGTGGGGGAACCGAAGTTTTATTCCAAGTTCTTAAATATCTATATGTTTCCGGTGGCTGCGGTCCTCATTGTCTTAGCGATTGTGTTTTTCATGAGAGACCGCAAGCCGTCGCAGATCGCGGCTTCCTAACGAAGAGGGTGGAACATGTCTTATCACTTCCTGATTCGTGCTTTGGCCTGTTGCTTGTTCCTGCTGGTCCTAGCGCCTGTATCGGCGCAGGCCCAGCATGGACATGAATTAGCGACCAATACCTGTGTCCTCCACATCGGACCGTACAAGATGTACTTCAACAGTTACCAGCCCGACACCCAGTTCGACAGACAGTTTTGCCAGGAACTCCCAGGGACAGGTAACACGGTTTTAGTGCTGGATTATGTGGAGCAAGAACTTCGCTCCCTCCCCGTTGAGATAAGAATCATTCGGGATACCGGCTCAGAGGAGAATCTCGAGGCGATCACGGTCGCCCATTTGCCGACCAAGGTCTACGCCACGGGATCCATCGACGTAAAATATAACTTTGATAAGCCCGGCAAGTACATCGGTTTGGTTTCGATCGGTGAAAAGCATGAACATCTCTCGCGATTCCCTCTTTCGATCGGTGAAACAGGGGTGATGACCCACTTCAAACACTACATCATGGTCATTGTGCCCGTCCTGGTAGGCATCGCGGTAGTCGTCTTCTACGCCTTTCGGGATCGACGCAAACCTTCGGGAATCCCCGTGTCATCGTAAGAGGCAGGATACACCCTGGAGCGCCGAGTGAGACAGCCGGATGCGTCGTGTTTTCTTGGATACCGTAACTTGGTACATGGGGGGCTAATAATGGGCTCACCAGGCAGGCACGCGTTCGCGCGTATCATCTTGATCATGGCGTTCGTCTTGGGAGTCCCCGTCACCTCGGCCTTCGCGCATTCCATGTTGGTCAAAGCGGAACCACCACGGCGGGCCGTCCTCACCAAGTCGCCGATTCAGGTGCGCTTGTGGTTCAACGAGAAAATCGAGGGAGATTACGCCTCGCTCGTGGTCCTCGATGCCAAAAAGCAGCCGATCTCCGATGTGAAACCCACCCTAGCCCCCGATGACCAGAAATCGATCGTCCTGCCGCTGCCCGAGCTGGCGCCCGGCAAGTATTCTGTCAAGTTTCGCGTCCTCTCGGTGGACGGACATGTCGTCGAATCGTCTTTCGACTTCACCGTGAAGGGCGAAGCACAAAAAAAATGATCGAGGTTGCCGGTGCGCTGTTTCGCTGTCTGCAGCTGGCCTCCTCCATGCTGCTGATCGGTGGTTGCGTGTTTTTGGCAATCGCCGACCGGAAATACTCTGCTTCCGGGCGTACGTGGCCGACTCGTCTGAAACAGACCTTTCCATGGTTGGCCGTCACCCTCTTGCTCGGATTATTCGGTCTTCTAGCTACAACGACGGCGCAAGCCACCGGAGTTCCTGAAAATGCCTGGAGCCCGCAAGCCTGGTTAGACTTCTTACAAAAGACCCGCATCGGGTTTATTTGGACCCTGCGCACCGCCAGTGCCCTCGCTGTCCTCATGATCGTTCTGTATGTTCGAATTTCTCCTCCAGCACAATGGCGCTACGTCATCTGCGCGTCCGCGGCGGCGCTTCCCCTGGCCCTCGGTTCTCTCGCCAGCCATTCGTCAGCCGAAGAGCCAGCGGTCTTGGCCACGATGACCTATGCATTGCACCTCATCGTAGCCAGTGTCTGGTTCGGCGGCCTCCCGGGCGTGATCCTTGTTGCCTCCACCACCACCGGATCAACTGACGACCGATCCCGTGCCGCAGAAGTGCTGAGCCGTTTTTCGGCATTGGCTTTCCCTACGATGATCGCCGTGATCGTGTCGGGCCTCATCATAGCGAATCGCATGATTGACACCAATTATGCCGGACTCGTCGCCACGACCTACGGCTGGCTCCTCATCACCAAACTCACGTTGCTGGCCGTCATTCTTGTGATTGCCTCGCGGGCTAAGTCTGTGTGGGTGCCGTCGCTTAAGCAGAGTCCTGACACAGCCGCAGCCGGAGGACGAAAGCTCCGGACCTGGGTGAAGATCGAGTTCGTCCTCGCCGTCCTACTGGTGATTGTCGCCACATTGTTGGCTAACGCCGTGCCTGCCAAGCATGACCTCATCGAAAATTGGCCCTACCCCTTCCGCTTCTCCATCGACGCCAACTGGGGCGACTGGCTCGTACGTGCTATCGTGCTCACCGGCCTTGTATTTCTGATCATAGCCGGAGTGATGACCGTTCTCGGGCGCAAAAAACTGTGGGGAACCTCGTGGCGAATAACTGTTCCGATAGTCTTAGGAATTCTTGGACTTGGCGCGACACTCTACCCCATCTCTGTACAATCGTATCCAGAAACATACAGGAAGACTCCGGTGCCGTTCGATGCCATCTCCATCGCAAACGGGGCCGACTTATTTGCCGCGAATTGCGTCGCATGTCATGGACCGCAAGCAAAGGGGAACGGTGTGTTGGCCAAAACGTTGCCAAGACAACCCCTAGACTTTTTGACGGAGCCCCATACCGCCATGCACACAGCGGGTGACTTCTTCCATTGGCTGACCTACGGACGATTCAACGGTGTCATGCCGGCCTTCGGCGAGAAATTCTCTGAAGACGAACGCTGGGACGTCCTCAACTTTCTTCATGCCAATTCCCGAGGGTATCAATCGAGGATCATCACCCCCCGTATTCTGCCTGAGCAACCGTTCATGGCCACTCCGAACTTCTCGTACACCGCGCACGACGGCTCAAGCGGCACATTGAAGGATTTCCGCGGGAAGCAAGCGGTGCTGCTGGTCCTCTTTTCCTGGCCGGAATCGCATGTTCGGCTTGATCAACTCCGTGCGGCTGCCCCCGCGATCACCGAAAAGAATACGACCATCTTGGCAGTCCCCATGATTGACTTGCCTCCGGACGAGCTGGGCACAATCTTACAGGACATGCCCTTCCCTGTCGTCACACAGGGTGCGCGCGAGATTGCCGGCAGCTATACCCTGTTCCGAAGGACGCTCTCTATTCCGGATCTGTTCGGCGAAGGGACGACCCCGAAGCACATGGAGTTTCTCATCGACCGCTTCGGCTATTTGCGAGCACGGTGGATTCCTCATGGAGACGGATCGGGGTGGACGGATATGGCCCTACTGACACAGCAGATCGCCCAACTCAATCAAGAGCAAGAAATCTTGCCTCCCCCAGGCGATCACGTTCATTGATGAGCCTCCTTTTTACGTAGTTGACTTGCGTACTCCTCTTTGCATCAGACAGCACCGCTCACGTCGTCCAGCAAGTCGACCTGACACCACGAGGCACCCTGCTGATCTTGACTTCCAACACCTGCAGGCGTATACCTGCCCACTCCTACGCCGAACCACCCATTTGCGCTGTAGGCAAAGGGGTTAGGTGGCCTGTCTCATGATATTTTGCTTGACTCGTCTCGAAACTTTGTCGGATACTTGCTCACCTTTTTTGGGTCCTTCCATCGGAGTATCAATCGTGGCAGGGTCTTTTCTTGAAACGTGGCATTCGGTAGTAGGACACTTTCATTTAACACAAGGAGGTAGGGGACATGGCAGCTGACAGTTCGGGGCGAGGCTATGACATCTCGCAGTGGTACGATTCGAAGCCGGTCAAGATCGGCTGGTTAGCGATCCTGGGGATCGGGGTGTTCTGGGTCCTGTACCAGCGGGCGTTCGGGTACTCGCATGGGTTGGATTCCATGACCCCGGAATTCGATTCCGTGTGGATGGGGCTGTGGCGGTTTAACATCCTGGCGAACGCGACCTTTTTTGCCGTCACCATCGGCTGGATTTGGGTCACGCGGGACCGGAACCTGGCGAACCTGGACCACAAGCTGGAGCTGAAGCGGTACTTTTACTGGATGGGCTGGTTAGTGTGCTACATCTGGGGCGTGTACTACGCGGGCAGCTACACGTTAGAGCAGGATGCGGCGTGGCACCAAGTCATCATCCGGGACACGAGCTTCACCGCAAGCCATATTGTGGCGTTCTACGGGACCTTCCCGTTGTACATCACGTGCGGCGTGGCGAGCTACCTGTATGCGCAGACGCGGTTGCCGCTCTATGCGCAAGCGACGTCGTTCCCCTTAGTGGCGGCGGTGGTGGGGCCGATGTTCATTCTGCCGAACGTGGGACTCAATGAGTGGGGCCATGCGTTCTGGTTTGTGGATGAGCTGTTCTCTGCCCCGTTACACTGGGGCTTCGTGACGTTGGGGTGGTGCGGGTTGTTCGGAGCCGCGGGCGGCGTGGCGGCGCAGATCGTGAGCCGGATGTCGAATCTGGCGGACGTGATCTGGAACAACGCGCCGAAGAGCATTCTGGATCCGTTCCCCAGCCAGGTGGGGACGGGAGCCAAGACCGGGTACTAAACGGGAATGGCGAGTAGTCTAAATAACCATGGGTCGGTATTTGAGGGTGGGTTCGGCTCTCCGAGCACTGCGTGTCGGACCACCCTCAACCGGCTGAGAATGACGGAGGATGTCAGTTATGTTTAGAACCGATGAGATTATTAAGGCTTCGAAGCTGCCGCCGGAAGGCGTCGCGATGTCCCGGCACATCGACTACATTTACTTCATTCCGATTTTGTTCGTCACCATCGTCGGCACGTTCCACATGCATTTCGACCTGCTGGCGGGCGACTGGGACTTCTGGATTGACTGGAAGGATCGGCAGTGGTGGCCGATCGTGACCCCGATCACCGCCATTACGTTTTGTGCCGCCCTCCAGTACTACAATTGGGTGAACTATCGGCAACCCTTCGGCGCCACGATCACCATCCTGGCGCTGCTCGCCGGGAAGTGGGTCACGATCGTCGCGGCCTGGTGGTGGTGGTCGAACTATCCCTACAACTTCGTCATGCCGTCGACGTTGCTGCCGAGCGCCATTGTGCTGGACATCGTGCTGTTGCTCACGAGGAACTGGACGATTACGGCGGTGATCGGCGCCTGGATGTTTGCCGCGCTGTTCTATCCGACCAACTGGGCCATCTTCGCCTATAGCCATACGCCGCTGGTCGTCGATGGCACCTTGCTGTCCTGGGCGGACTACATGGGCTTCGCGTATGTGCGGACGGGCACGCCGGAGTACATCCGGATGATCGAGGTGGGTTCGCTGCGCACGTTCGGCGGGCACAGCACCATGATTTCCTCGTTCTTCGCCGCCTTCGCGTCGTCGTTGATGTATATTTTATGGTGGCAGTTCGGGAAGTTCTTCTGCACCTCGTACTTCTACCTCACGGATGACCGACAGAAGACCACCAAAGTGTATGATGTGTTCGCCTATGCCACGCTGGCGCATGGCGACAAGGCAAAAATCGGGGGGAAAGCATGAACGCGAAACACGCCTTTAAACATTTGGTACTGGGCCTCTGCGGGGTGGCGACGCTGGCGTTCACGCCGGTTCTGGATATCACCCCTGCATTCGCTCACGGGGAGCGCTCACAGGAGCCGTTCCTACGGATGCGCACCGTGAATTGGTATGATACGGAGTGGGTCGGCAAAACGACCAAAGTCAATGAAGTAACCGAGTTGCGGGGTAAGTTCCATTTATCAGAGGACTGGCCACGCGCGGTTGTCAAACCGACCCGGACGTTCCTCAACATCGGTTCTCCCAGTTCGGTCTTCGTGCGTCTCAGCTCGAAGATAAATGGGACGCCCATGTTTGTTGCGGGTCCCATGGAAATTGGTCGAGATTATGAGTATGTGGTTGTATTGAAAGCCCGACTCCCTGGTCACCATCACATTCATCCAATGTTTGCCGTCAAGGATGCAGGTCCAATCGCAGGACCAGGCGGATGGATGGACATCACCGGTCGACATGCGGACTTCACCAATCCGATCAAGACACTGACCGGTGAAACGTTCGACTCGGAAACCATGGGTACGTCGACCGGGATTATGTGGCACCTGTTCTGGGCGGCCGTGGCCATCTTCTGGGTCGGCTTCTTCATGATCCGACCGATGTACCTGGTCCGCGCTCGGGTGCTGGCAGCGTATGGGGATGAGATTCTGCTTGACCCCATCGATCGGAAGGTTGGAGCTGCGGTCTTGATCTTCGTGTTGACCGTTGTGGTCGTCGGGTATCTGGCAGCAGATGCCAAGCACCCTGTGAGCGTGCCGCTTCAGGCCGGCGAAACCAAGGTCAAGCCGATGCCGATCAAGCCGAACCCGTTCGTGGTTGAAGTCACTCATGCTGAATACGACGTTCCAGGCCGGGCCTTGCGCATGGTTCTTCATGCGACCAATAACGGTACACAACCTGTAACCATCGGAGAGTTCACAACCGCAGGCATCAGGTTTACCAACAAGTTTGGTGCAACTAAGCTTGATGCGGGCTACCCGGCCGAGCTGGTTGCAGCGGCAGGCCTGACGATGGATAAGGAAGCCTCGATCCAGCCTGGTCAGACGGTCGACATCAAGATCGAGTCCAAGGACGTTCTGTGGGAAGTGCAACGGTTGGTGGATATTCTCCACGATCCGGATCAGCGCTTTGCAGGATTGCTGATGTCTTGGACCGAATCAGGCGAGCGGCTCATCAATCCGATCTGGGCTCCGGTTCTCCCCGTCTTCACAAGACTGGGAGCCTAGAGTACCGCGTATCTAGCAAGACGCCGATCCGCCCCCATCCGAAAGATGGCCAGGCGGGTCGGCGTTTTTCTTTCTTCTCACCACTAATCTCCACAACTTGCCCGTCTGACGATGGTCCTGTATGATGTCACCGCTCTGATGCACCGACAGAATCTGAAGGCTTTGTTGTTCAGCGGAGGTCGCAGCACACAGGCTCCTTCGCGGTAGACTCTATTTGACTCATGGATACTCCTTCAAGTACTTCTCCTCCCCCGCCGTTATTCGACACCATCGGACGCATTGCTCTCCGACATTTCCCTCAGGGGGATGCGCTCAATACCCATCGGGTACGCGACTACGGAATTGCGGCCTTTACCTTCTTGAGCGTAGCTGTCAGTTCCTTGTTTGAGATCACCGCAAGCGTGGAGCGGCAACAATTGCTTGGAGCGTTCGCATGGATGTTTCTTGGCGCCCTGTTGCTTGGCGAGAATCGGGAAACTCAGGCTCAAGTCGTCATCGCCGTATTATTTGCGACCGTTGGCGAGCATTTCGCGTCTATTTACATGGGGGGATACACGTATCGGTTTGAAAATGTTCCCGCCTACGTTCCGCCCGGTCATGGGATGGTGTATCTGACGGCCGTGGCGCTCGCACGGTCCGGACTGTTTGTCCGGCATCCCGTGAAAATCGCCGTCTTCGTCATCGGAGTATGGGGTACATGGTCTCTATGGGGAATCAGCGGCTACCCAAATCGGGGGGATTGGGTCGGCGCAATGTTGTTCTCCATATTTTTAGTCTGGCTGTTGATCGGCCGTTCACCGATGGTCTATGTGGCCGCTTTTTTTATTACAACGTGGCTGGAACTGATCGGCACCGCGGTCGGCGCATGGAAATGGGCTGCCATCGACCCACTGCTGGGGTGGCCACAGGGGAATCCCCCCAGTGGGGTAGGTGCCTGGTACTGCCTCGTTGATGCGGTTGCTATTGGTGGGGCGGGGCCTGCTCTCTATGGGCTGAAACGTCTCCGCAACTGGTCCAGGTCATTTGGAGCCCTCAAATAGAACCGGTATTCCTTGAAGATTCCTCACCCATGTTCCTTGAACCAGGGAGACATCTTGAAAGCCGACGTTGCCGCAACAGTAGTCTCACTACAGGTGGGGCAACCTCGCACTGTTAGATCCAGCGAAGAAACTGATTCAAGTGACCACGTCTGGACTACAGGATTTTTTAAGACACCGACAACGCTATCACTGTGGCTTGGCCGGCTTAACCTTGACGGGGACGGGCAAGCAGATCTTCAGAACCATGGTGGACCAGATAAGGCCGTCAATGTCTACCCGACCGAACACTACCCCTATTGGGCGCGGATAATAGGATCGGCGAATCTTCAGCCAGGAGGGTTCGGGGAAAACTTTACAACGGAAGGCTTGCTGGAAAGTGACGTGTGTATCGGTGATGTTTTTGAAATCGGTGAATCGTTGGTGCAAGTATCGCAGCCCAGGCAACCCTGTTGGAAATTGGCACGCCGTTGGGAGATAAAGGATCTGGCTCTTCGAGTCCAGGAAACAGGTCGCACCGGTTGGTATTTTCGTGTCCTCAGAGAAGGTCATGTCCAAGCTGGAACCAGACTAGTCCTAGTTGAACGCCATCATCCAAACTGGACCGTATCTGCAGCGAACGAGGTAATGCACCATAGGATAGACGACCGGCAAGCTGCTCGGAAGCTAGCCGACTGCATCTACCTCTCATCAAGATGGCGGGAGAAACTGAAGCGACGTGCTCTCAGTGGAATACCCGAAAACACTTCTTCACGACTGGATGGACCCGGGACGGTAGACTACTAAACAGGTGTCTCGTTTCTTTTTTTGAGCGTCAGGACCGTACCTCATACGGCCCTGACGCTTAACTGCGCTGGAACGATCCCGCTAAAGACTAGTCCTTCTCGTCTTCGTCGTCGTCATCTTTCTTCTTCTTGACTTCCTTAAGGACGGGCTTTCCCTGAACTAAGCTCGCATTAAGGTCGTGCTCAGGAACCTTTTTATGCACCAAGTTCTGGTGGCAATCGATGCACGTCGCCCCTTCGCTTTGCATCTTGGCATGGGCCGCTTTAGCCGACGCGCCGGGCGGCTTCGTATTCTTGTGACAGGCTCGGCACGTGAGACTATCCCATTCTTTCAGCTTCATTCGAGCCCGGTAGGCGGCTTCCGGGCGGTGCTCATTGAATTTTTCAACCGTGGAATAGTCGGTGGTAAATTCCTTGATGACGAATGGGACTCCATCGACGACGTGCGTATAAATGGCCTTGTGAAAGTTTGATAATCCCTGCGGCACATGGCAATCCTTACATCCTGGATCCGCACCCAGTGCACCCCAGTGTGATGATTTCTTCAGTTCCTCATAAGGGTAGGTTTCCGAGTGACAACTTATGCAGAACTCGGTCCTGGAAACTGCAGCTTCGCCACCAAAGACAACAGCGATCACTCCAATTCCAAGAAGTGCGCCGGCTACTAATGTCCCTGTCTTTGCCATTGTTAGTCTTCCCCATCCTTATCGGACTTCACCGGCGGCTTGGCTGTCTTCTGGAATTCCTCATGGAACTTCGGTATGGGCGGGCCGGTAAACGTGCCCTCAAGTTTGAAGTGCTCATGCATGGCCTTGTCGTTCCGCACGGACTTTTCAAAATCGAAGGCGTACTTCTTGTCTACTTTGGGAGTAAACGGTGTATAAGGTTTTTTCGCGCCTTTCCACGGCGATCCTTCATAATTGAGGTGGCAGGCATTGCACTTTTCTTCAAACTCAAAATCCTGACCTGCTTCGACGAGATTGGCTCGCTCCATTGTCTTCTTAGATTTTTCAAACGCTTCACCTGCCTTACGGTGTATCTTGCGATAGTCGCTGCCTGCTCCGTGACAGGATTCGCAACCGACGCCGATTAGAAATTTATCCGGTTCTTCGATGACGTACCCGCCTTCCTTGCCGAACCCATCGACGTGGCATCCAACGCAATCTTTGTCTTTCGTGTAGTCCTTCTTGGGGTCCAGCTTGGCTTTGACCATCGCCTCGTCCTTCTTCTTGCCTCTGCTGGGCTTGAGCGATTCCATGGCCTTGCCGTGGAGTGATTTTTCCCAGGACTCCCCTTCACCTTTATGGCAATTGAAACACTTCTTCCTACCTTCAAACGTCCCTTCGGCTGAAGCCGTCCCTGCCACGGCCAGAAATACCGCCGCAGCGGCGAATGCGTAAACTATGCGGTGATTCACGGCATCTCCTTTCCATAGATATATGACGTAAGAGTCGCAATCATTGTCATGACCACGTCGTAATGGAAGATTGTACGTACGAAGTCTTTTGTCATCAGTGCGTTTAGTGGCGACAGTTTACCATGAGCGATTCTGGACTGCTACCCCCGATCTTCAGTGACAATACCCCGGCATAGCTCTTAATTAGTTGGAACCTTATACACCCAATAGCCACCGTGCTTGTGGACAAGCTGCATCGCATGAAAATCCACAGGAGTGGAATTCATGAGTGGAAGCATTTGGGACAGCAGTGTCTTCCCCTTCTTCCCTTCATTTAAGAAATAGGCCCGTACCAACTTTTCGGACAACGACTGGAGGGTATAGGTATCGTATCCGTACTCTTTCATCCACGCTTTGACTTGATTTACAAGCCCATGGACGTTGCCGGTCAAGGGGAAGTCCTTAAAGGCGATATCCACGCGATCAGGCCGCATGAGTCCCAATTTATAAAGGTCCGAGGGATGGACGACTACATAAGCTTCACGAGCACCAACTAATTCCCGAAGCAGAGCTGCCCCTTTATTGCTTTCCGAGGACAGGGCATCCGCAAACTGGTGAAATTTTCGTTCCTCGTCAGAGGATCCTGATCCTCCCCAAAATTGACGCTCATACTCACCGATAACATCAGAACGATCTTTCCAATAAGACGGCACAATAAGAGGCTGTCCGAGATGGGAGGTAAAGAACGTGTCTCGCTCAGACAAAAAGCCTAGTTGCCGAGAGGTATCCCACCAGGCCAAGATGACGGCTTCTTTTGGGACATGTTTCGTGATGTCGGTCGCAATCGTGGCAAGTTCCGACAGATCCCCCCCCATCGAACCAACTGGTTCAGAGACGAGGTTTACCCAATTTAAGAGAATAGATTGCCCGTTCTTTTTAGCAGCCCGATACGCGATCGCAATCGGCTTGTCCACGGATTGAACGTGAAGTTCGTATTTACTGATGGTCAAATCAGGCCAGGCCTGCAATCCCAGATTGTCAAACTTGGCGACCCCACCTTCATCAACCAGCTGATAGCTGTAAGGAGCTGGGGCAGGTTTAAACCAAAGGTAGGTGAACCATCCGATCAGAAACAGACCTCCCGTCACCAGGAGGAACCCTAGTGACGGGAGGATCTTAGCCCCTAGCGGACGTGACACCGATTCACTCAGTGACGACGTCGCGCTCACTGCTACTTCTTGTTACGCCGCCAGCCCGCGATGGCGAGGGTCCCAGCCAGCATCATGCCGCCGCCGATCCCCCCGAGGGAGATCTTCCCGGTTTCGCTCTCCAGGTCCAGCAGACTATGCTTCGTCTGACCCTCAAGCTTGGCAACACGAGCCTGCAACTCCAGCCTTTCTTTTAAGCGCGTGTCATCGTCCATGATTTCCACATAGGCTCGATTCATGGCCGCCCACCCGACGGTATAGGTATAGCCCCAGTATTGGTGGGCCAAGCTGACGTGCAATTGCACCAGATGGTCTTCCGCCATTTCGAACAGTTTCAACTCATTAGCCGCCGGGTTATTCCCCTTCGACCAGTAGATCTGGAAGAACTTCTCAAATCCATCCGTCTCCGGCGCCGGCGGAGCCGGACGGTTGGTCTTCTGCCCGGTCAAGAGACCGGACTTATACTGCTCCTCGACCACATGATGCGCTTCATCGTACTTATCCAAACCTGAGAAAGTTCCATTATCCATGAACTCCAACCAGGCTCTGGCATACGTCTCTGAGTGGCATTGCGTACAGGTCTTCACCCAGGCATCGTTCCGCTTGTCGGCCCATTCCGTCTTAATGTTCTCGCGGATGCCGGGTACGAATGGGTAGTTGGCCCAGCGCACTTTTCGCACCACGTTGTGGGCGATTTTGCCCTGGTATTCCATGTGGCAGTACTGACAGGTCGGGGCTGTTTCCGCCCCTTTGCCGATCGCGTCCTTGATCGGAATATTGAAGTTCCAGTGCGCCTTATCTCGCTGATACTTCAAGCCGTGCTTGGAGAGATTGTAGGCCTCCCAATTGTTGTGGTCCGCCCCGCTATGGCATTGCGCGCAGACTTCCGGCTTACGTGACTCCGCAGCAGAGAATTCATGCCGGGCATGGCACGTGTCGCACTTATTCTGGTTGACATGGCAGCCGGTGCAGCCGTCGGCAATTTCCCGTTGCGGCATTCCGGCATAGACTTCCACTTCCACATTGGCCCTGTAATCCAAGGCATGCGACGGACGCCCCTTGGGCCATTGATCCTTGGGCCACGTGATCGTATCCCGCTCCGACTCTCGCTCTGCAAACTCTTGCAAGTGGCAGGTCCCGCAGGTATCAGCTGTCGCCAGCCGGATATCCTTGCGGTGATCCGCTTTGTTCTTCGTGTTGATATCGAAGTGACAGTCGATACAGCCGACTTCTTTGAGATTCTCGCCTTTTCCCAATTTGCCGATCGAGCGCAGGTTGGTTTCAATCTTTTCCAGCAGCGCTTTTTTATAGAAGGTCTCATCCTTTTGGGTCAGTTTGCGGATCTTGTCCAGATTCGCATGCGTGCTCTTCTTCCAGGCCACGACCCACCCCGGGGATTCATCGGTGTGGCATTTCACACACTGCTCGCGGCTCGCCACCTCTTTCACCGCCTGCGGTGGCTTATAGAAGGTGTGCGGATCAAAATACTTACTGAACGAGACGGGCTGCCAATACTCCCCGTACTTCCCCTTCCCAACTCCATTTTGCGCCGGATCCATGTAGCGCTTGAGCAACGCCTCGTACAGTTCCTTGGGCGAGGCGGAGCGGTCAATCTTCAGCGCCTCGTAGGTTTCCTTCGGAACGGTGGGGAAATCCGCCTGGGCTTGTCCTGCAAGCAGGACGCCGCAGACAACCAGGGCATACTTCACCAGGTGCTTAACTGTCACAGCTGTACTCCTTCCGTTTGATGGGCAGTGGGCACTGTCCTTCAAAAAAAAACCATTCGACGACATACTCATGAGTGTAGTTCGTGTCTTGTATTCTTAGATTGATGTAAGCTTTCGGATAACGCGGCGGAAATATAGCTGAGGCCCATGACACTGTCAAGATATTTTCTCTAGAGATTGCCTGAAAGAATGCACTGCAACGCCGCAACAAATTTGACGAACATCCTCACCGCTACGGACGCTCTCGATCAATGACGACGGTAATATGTTCCGCCCCCGGCTTGACGGGCTGACTCATTCCTTCCAGATCGCCGCTTTCCGGCATCGCTTTCCCTGATTTCGATAGACGCGCGACGATGACCACCGTCTCGATGTCCGAGAGCTTTCTTGAGGGCATGGGACTCGTGGAGTCATCCAGCCGGAACGTGAAAGGTAAATCTTTTTTCGACGCCCGCACGATCGACACCGGCATCGGCGGGCCGGCGACATCCTTCGCAAACACAAATAACGTATCCGGGAGTGATCCTCGACCGGCCATAGTGGGACCCAACACCACTTGACCCGTAATCGCACGAGACGGTCCGGATGGCGCCGCCGGCTTGGCTGGCTTGGCCTGCTCCATCGGAGGATTCGCCGCCAGCATATTCATGCTGGGACCACCACCGAGGCGTCGTTTGGCTTC
The DNA here is from genome assembly GCA_963711905.1 of uncultured Nitrospiraceae bacterium. Taxonomy (GTDB): domain Bacteria; phylum Nitrospirota; class Nitrospiria; order Nitrospirales; family Nitrospiraceae; genus Nitrospira_D. The sequence continues at coordinate 102,842 of CAVQFZ010000007.1, forward strand.
CGCAATGCTGGCTTTCAGCTGATCCGCCGATTCTTGGTCGTCAGCAGGAAGATTCGCGTGCGCGTCCTCCCATTCCTTGGCGGCGCGCGCAAAATCTTTTCGGTTATACGCCAGGGTCCCCGACAGCATCAACGCCTTGACATTGTGCGGCTCGATCTTCAGGGATTTTTGAATCAAGGCCTCGGGCCTTCCTTCCAGCTTACGCCCCTGGTGAACGCCGAGGGCATCCGCATAGTCGGCAAGGAGACTCGCGTTATTTGGATCCAATTTGGTCGCTTTCTCAAAAATCGGCACCGCGTCGGCGTACCGCTCCATCGCCATATAGGATCGAGCCAAGAGCCCCCACCCGACCCCGTCGTTGGGATTCTGCTCCAGTTTCTTTCTCAATTGTTCGATCAGCTGGTTGAGACTGTCGGCCATCTGAGGATCATCTCCGGGGCTGCCCTGAGGGGCAGCCGACGACACCGTCGGGTGCGTCATCGCGGCAGGATTTCCCAATGTCCAGTAGAGCACCGCGCTGGCAGACGGAATGATCATGGCCAAGGAGAGCGCGACAAATCGGAGATTCACGAGCCCCCCGGCAACTGCGGCGGGCGCCTCCGTTGTCCCCGCTTCTTCCAACACACGACGCTCCAACTCGCTCTTGGCCGTTCGGTACTGGTCGTCTGTCAGTAGTCCATTGGCGCGATCTTGCTCCAGTTCAGAAAACTGCTGTCGATAGACCGGCAGCGTTTTCTCCTGTTCATGCGTGGCGGCAGACGGGCGTTTCAGCAGCGGTCTCAGCAGAAGGCCGAGGACACACAGGGTCATGGCCGAAACGATCAACCAAAATGTAGCGGTCATGAGCGCTTGCCTCCTTCTGCCAAGAGTTGTTCGACTCGTCGATGCTCTTCATCCGTCACCGGCACATCGACGACTGTGCGCGCTCGACGCCGCAACGTCATGACAAGCGCCGTGGCTCCGACGGTCAATAAGACAAACGGCCCCGCCCACAGCAGTGTGGTCGTGGCCTTGAACGGCGGCCGATACAGCACGAAATCCCCGTAGCGCGCGACAAGAAATTCGATGATTTCCTTATCGCTCATGTCCTTCGCGATCATTTCCCGAACTTCTCGGCGCAAGTCCTCCGCCAGCGGAGCGTTGGAATCGGCCAAGGTTTGATTCTGACAGACCAGACATCGCAGCTCGACGGCGAGATGCTTGAGCCGCGCCTCGGCAACGGGGTCATCGGTCAACGGCCTGGCCTCTCCAGCCCACGCTGGTCCGGACAAGAGCAACGCGATGAGCATCAGCCATTTCATTGTGATTCAAGCTGCTTCACAAGAGGCAGGATCTTCTTGGCGACCGTGTCGGGATCCAACGGCCCGATCTGTTTATAACGGATCATGCCCTGCTTGTCGATGACGTACGTTTCCGGAACTCCGTAGACACCGTAATTGATGCCGACCCGGCCGGCATCATCCACCCCGACCACGGGATAAGGATTACCCCACCGTTTCAACCAGGTCATGGCTTCGTCATGTTGATCCTTGTAATCCATTCCATAGATCGGCACCTCACCGGATTTGGCCAGCTGCATCAACACCGGATGTTCGGTCTTACACCCGCTGCACCAGGAAGCCCAAAAATTGAGCAACCACACTTTTCCCTTGAGGTCAGCCGGCGAAAAGACTTGTGTCTGATCGTAGAGCTGCGGTTGGGAAAAATCAGGCGCAGCCTTCCCAACCAGGGGAGACGGGATTTCCCGAGGGTTGAGTTTAAGCCCCACCGCTAGAAATCCAACGACGACGATAAAAATGGACAGCGGCAGGAGAAACCGATTCATGCCACCTTTCGCCTAGCTGTTCGTGTGGGCGCAGGCACAACCGGTTCTTGCCGACCCCATGCCAGTCGATATCGTCGATCACTGATGGCCAGCGCGCCCCCCAGGGCCATGATCAGGCATCCACCCCAGATCCAATCGATGAACGGCTTGTGATAGAGCCTCACACTCCAGGCGCCCCCTTCGAGCGGTTCCCCCAAGGACACGTAGAGATCGCGCAATAACCCCGGGTCGATCGCGGCTTCGGTCATGACTTGATTTTGAACGGGGTAGCGCCGCTTCTCCGGATACAAGATTGCGGCTTCACGACCGTCCCGACTCACCTGGAAGGCGCCGCGCGCCGCCGTATAGTTTGGGCCAACGACATCTTGCGCGCCGTCGAACCGAAAGGTATAGCCACCGATCGTCGCCGTCTCTCCAACATTCATCCGAACATCTTGCTCCGTTTCAAACCCCTTCACCATCGTTACACCGACGACAAACACCGCAATGCCACAGTGCGCCACAAGCATCCCCCAGTAGGATCTGGGCACCGAACCGAGCCGTTCGACGAGACTATTTCCGTTCACATGTGCCAACCGTTCGCGCAGTGTCACCACCGACGTCGTCACAATCCAAATGGCCAGAAGGAGGCCGAGGCTCAGCAGGGGCGTCCAATTCCCCATGATAACCGGTAGTACCAATGCGGTGACAAGGCTCACTCCAAACGCCCACCGCAATCGCTTTGCGAGATCGGGCAAACTCGCCTTCTTCCATTGGGTCAACGGACCGATTCCCATTAAAAAAAGCGCCGGCGTCATTAACGGAACGAAGACGGAGTCGAAATAGGGAGGCCCGACGGAAATTTTCCCGAGATCCAGCGCATCCAAGAATAAGGGGTATAAGGTGCCCAGCAACACTGAGCCCATCGCGGCAATCAACAATACGTTGTTCGCCAACAGCATGCCTTCACGCGAAACCATGGCGAAACTGCCGCCCAATCCTACACGTGGCGCCCGCCAGGCATACAAGACCAACGACCCACCGATGACGATAGCCAAAAAAGCTAGGATGAAGAGACCTCGCTTGGGATCAGTGGCAAAGGCATGCACGGAGGTCAACACACCGGAGCGTACGAGAAACGTCCCGAGGAGACTCAACGAGAACGCCATGATGGCAAGAAGGACGGTCCACACTTTGAACCCGCCCCGCTTGTCGGTCACGGCCAATGAATGAACCAGCGCCGTTCCGGCCAACCACGGCATGAATGAGGCATTTTCAACCGGATCCCAGAACCACCATCCGCCCCATCCCAATTCGTAGTAGGCCCAGCCGCTTCCCATTGCAATGCCGACCGTCAAAAAACACCAGGCGACGGTGGTCCATGGCCGAGACCAACGGGCCCAGGCCGCATCGAGGTTCCCCCCCAACAGTGCGGCGATCGCGAAGGCGAAGGCGACCGAGAAACCAACATAGCCCATATAGAGCATCGGCGGATGGATGACCATCCCAGGGTCTTGCAAGAGAGGATTCAGATCGCGCCCGTCGAGCGCGGCGGGAATCAACCGTTCGAATGGATTCGATACCGTCAACATGAACAGGAGAAAACCCATGCTGACCAGGCCCATGACTCCGAGAATGCGCGAGCGCATCGTTTCGGGGAGATGGGCGGAGAAGAGGGTGACCGCGAACATCCAGACGGTCAGAATGAAGGTCCATAAGAGGAGCGACCCTTCGTGAGCGCCCCAAATCGCGGCCAAGCGATACTGCAGCGGGAGTTGAGAATTCGAGGTCGACGCCACATACAGCACGGAAAAATCTTTCTCGGCAAACGCATAGCCGAGGCAGCAGAATGCAGTCAGCACCAAGAGAAACTGGCCGCGCGCCGCCGGTTTGGCAACGGCCATCAGTGCCGAATTCCCGACTGCGGCACCGTAGATGGGGAGGACTCCCTGCACCACGGCGACGCAGAGGGCAAGAATCAACGCGAAATGACCGATTTCTGGAATCATAGAGAGCCTTCCCTACTTGGCCTACCTTGAGGGACGACGAGTGACTTGCTTTGCTGCGCCCCGGAGGCCTTCGCCTTCGCCAGCGCCTCCGCCGCTTCAGGCGGCATGTAATTTTCATCGTGCTTGGCCAAGACTTCGCTGGCGACAAACGTGCCGTCGGCGTTGAGTTTCCCTTGCGCCACAGCGCCCTTCCCTTCTTTAAAGAGATCCGGCAGAATCCCTTTGTACGTCACCGGCACGCGCTTCGCGGTATCGGTGACGATAAAACGGACCGTCAGCCCGTCGTTCTCACGGACCAGGCTGCCGTCTTCAACCATCCCGCCGATCCGGAAGCTGTGTCCTTGCGGCACTTCGCCGCCCGCCACTTGAGTGGGCGTAAAAAAGAACACGAGATTACTCTGGAAGGCGTTCAAGATCAGCACGGTCGCGACGCCCAACACGAGCAGCCCCAGACCGATAAAGGCAAAGCGTTTATGCCGTGGTTTCATCCGTGCCTCCTAACAACGCGGCGCGCTGTTCGGCGCGCGCCGCAACCCGTCGGCGCCACAAGGCCGACACTTCCCACACCATACACAATGCCGTGGCCGCAAACGAGGTCCACACATAGAGCCCGTACCCTCCCATCGCAAAGAATTCCGATGCGCTCCCCCATTGCATCAGCGAGCCTCCACCGCGTCCTGGATCACCGCCGTGTTCTCATCCCACACCGGCGAGGAATTCCGCTCAACCATGATACATCGCACCCGGGCAAGGATGACGGCAATACTATACAGCCAGAAGGCCAACGTCATCAGCAACATGGCGGTGAGCATGGTCGACGCCATTTTCGATCCAGTCGCCATGCTGACCGAGGCCCCTTGATGCAACGTGTTCCACCACTGCACGGAAAAGTAGATGATCGGGACATTGACCACCCCGACCAGCGCAAACACCGCGCCGGCCCGGTCCGCACGGCGCACATCATCGATCGACGTTCGCAGGAGCATGACCCCCGCATACTGGAACAGCAAGATGAGTTCCGATGTCAGCCTGGCATCCCACACCCACCAAGCTCCCCAGGTGGGCTTCCCCCACATCGCCCCGGTCAGCAACGCCAAGAACGTAAACATCGCCCCGGTAGGAGCGATCGCTTGAGCCATCATGAAGGAAAGGCGCGCGTTAAGTCCCATTCCGATACCGGCCCAGATCGCCATGACCACGTAGAGGAACATCGACATCCAGGCAGCCGGAACATGGACGAAAATTATTCGATAGGCTTCGCCCTGCTGAAAGTCGGTGGGCGCGACGAAGAAGCCCAGGTAAAGACCGACCCCCATGAGGGTAACCGCCACACAGGCAAACCAGGGAACGAGGCGTCCCGCCAAGGGATAAAAGGCTTGCGGCGCCGAATACTTCGACCAGTTCACGCTCATGAAATTTTTCTATTCCAACGCAATACGTAACGCCGCTGCCGTGGCCCAGGGCGCCAGAAAGAGTGAGAGCACCAGACAGGCGCCGAGCAGCGACAGATTTGCTTCGCCGCCGATTCCGGCCATACTGCCGGTGACAGCGCCGGCCCCGAAGATCAACACTGGAACGTAGAGTGGAAGCACCAGGAGGGCAACCAGTAGACCACTCCCCCGCACGCCAAGGACCAACGCGGCGCCGATCGCACCAATCATACTCAACGTGGGCGTCCCAAGCAAGAGCGACATCACGAGTACTCCCAGGGATTCTCCGCTCACACCGAATTGGAGACCGAGCAAAGGCGAGAGCAGCACCACCGGCACCCCGGAGATCAGCCAATGCGCCAAGACCTTTCCAACGACTAACACCGCGAGAGGCTGAGGAACGAGAACCATCTGTTCGAGGGCACCGTCCAGATAATCCGCGGTAAACACCCGTCCCAGGGACAGTAGACAGGCCAACAAGGCCGCGACCCACAGCACGCCGGGTCCGATCGTCCGTAGCACCGCCGGTTCCGGTCCGACGCCCAAGGGAAAGAGACTGACCACAATCACGAGAAAGAAGACCGACATCGCGGCGTCCGAACGGCGCCGCATAGCCAGCAACAGATCACGCCGGACGATTCCGCTGACGGCCTCCCACATGCCGGAGCCGTTCATCCAGTCAGCCTCAGGCGTTGCAGGGTCTCCGTAGGAAGGGCGACTTCCTGGTGTGTCACCACGACCGCCAGCCCTCCGCGCTGCAAATGCGCAAGCAACCGTTGCGTCACGACATTCGTGGACGCAGCGTCGAGAGACGTGAACGGTTCATCCAAGAGCCACAAGGGGCGCGTGGAGAGCCACAGTCGCGCCAGCGCCACGCGGCGCTTCTGCCCTTGCGACAACACCTTGGACGGCAACTGATGGATGGGCCGTTTAAGCCCAATCGCCTCCAACGCCTCCTTCGCCCCCTCGGTGGAACAGGGTTCACCAGCCAGAGACAGAGAACTCGTCACATTTTCCAGCGGAGTGAGATCGTCCTTGATCCCGTTAAGATGCCCGATATACGTCAGTTGCCCAGAATAGAGTTCCTTGAGTTGATAGATATCCTGCCCATCCCAGAGGATCGACCCTTCTTCGGGCGGTAACAAACTCGAGAAGATCCGGAGCAGGCTGGTTTTTCCGCTGCCGTTCTCACCCACCACGGCCAATACGGTTCCCCGCTCGACTTTGATGTTCAGGTCGGAGAACAATCGTCGCTCACCGCGACTGCAACGGAGCGCAACAGCTTGCAACATACGGAACGACTCCAAAAGCGAACGTCGAGAGTAAGGGAACGGAGCGTGGAAAAACAAGGGGCGCGAAGTGGATGCTGACTGGCCGGCAAGTCGGCTGACATCAGCCATCTTGCTCTGAAGGCAATCCTACTGTTAATTAATGCATGCGCCACTCGATTGATAACCCGTCTGAGTGGACAGTGGCTGCGCAAGGACTATTGTGAAGCTATTGCAAAACAGGAAGAACGTCGTTTGACCCGAGAGGATGCTGGAAAAGCTCTTCCAGCAAGGCCGCAGCGAGCGAAAGGCCGAGGCGTACGCGGTGGTACGTTCAGGCTTTGAGCGATGCGAGAACGCAGCTGGAGGGCTTTTGCAGCATCCTCATTGGAAGGAGATGAATCATGAGTGAACTCGTCTGCGTCGCGTTTAAGGATTCCAGCACGGCCGATCGGGTGCTGAACGAACTACGAGCCATGGAAACGGAATATGTTTTGGACCTCGAAGACGCGGTCATCGTCGTCCGCGACATGGACGGGAAAGTGCATCTGAAACAGTGCGTCGACGTGTTCGGTGGCGCGACCAAGCATGGGGTGGCGCTGGGCGTGTTATGGGGAGGGCTGATGGGATTGCTCTTCATGAATCCTCTGGCAGGTTTGATCGGCAGTATCGCCGGAGGGGCTGGGGGAGGAGCCATGACCACCGCCGCGAGCGAGTATGGGCTATTGAGCGACTATGGAATCCCTGACAATTTCATCAAGGAATTGGGAAGCACGATCAAGCGAGGCACCTCTGCGATCTTCCTGCTGATTCGAAGCGCTGACCAAGACAAGTTGCTGGCTGGAATCTCAAGATACGAGGGAACGGTTCTCAGGACCTCGCTCAGTAAAGAACAGGAAGAGAAATTGCGCGCTGCCCTCACACAACAACGAGATCAAAAGAAGGTATAGTCATGGACTGGTTCCTCCTTTTTGTTTTCCGTCCAAGAGACAGCTGACGTTCATGTCGCCCATCACATTGATCGCAGTACGGCAGCGATCGAGGAACCAATCGACGGTGAGCAAGACAGGGATGTATTGCACAGGCAATCCGACAGCGGTAAACACCAGGGTCATCGTCACCAGCCCCGCTTCGGGAATTCCGGCAGCCCCAACCGAGGCGATGATGCTCGTCAGCACGACCATCACTTGCTGCTGAACAGTGAGATCCATCCCGATCATCTGAGCAATGAATAAGCGCCGCCATCGCCTCGTACAGCGCCGTGCCGTCGTTGTTGAAATTCGCGCCGACCAGCGCCCCCATGCTCGCGGACTGTTCGCGCAATCCCACGCGTTCCTTGAGCGCGGCGTAGGTCACCGGCATCGTGGCCGTCGAACTGGCGGTCGAGAACGCCATCACCAGCGCGTCGCGTCCCCCGCGCAGAAAGCTCACCAGGGCGCACCCACGACCCGAAGCGAATGCGGATCAGGTAATACCCCGTCTGAATCGCAAGCGCGAGCAGTACGCTCAGCACAAAAATCCCAAGCGCCTTGAACGGAGCAAAACCCTCCGTCCCCACGATGTTCGCGACGATACCGAAGACGGCAAACGGCACGAGCGCGATGATCCAGTGCAAAATCTTGATCAGTGATTCCAGGAAGAGTTCGACGAGATGTCCTACCGTTCCAAGGGGACGGTCGCGTTCCTTGCGGAGAGCCATGCCAAACGCCACGGCAATAAAGATGACGCCGATCACTTTTCCATCATCACTCAGTGGTCCCAGCAGACTCTTGGGCACATTCTCAAGGAAAGTGGCGAGCGGATTTGCGGATTTGGTCGCGTCCTCGTGTGGAGTGGGCGGCGTGAGGCCTGCCCCTTGCCCCGGTTGAATCACATTGGCAACGGTCAGGCCGACGAGGATCGCGACCAACGTGTTCAGCAGCAATAACTTTGGCAGCCGCGCCGCAAGCGGCCCGCCGAGCTGTGTCGTCATAAACGTGTGCACAATCGCCGCAAGGATTAGCGCCGGCGCGAGCGCGCCGAGGAGGCGCAACACCAGCTTGCCTGGCACCGCGAGGCCCGCTGCGTCGCTGCCCAGCATCAGCCCCACCATGATGCCTAACACCAGGGCAATCACAATGCGCGCATAGAGCGGGATGCGCTGCCACCGAGCGATCAAGCCCGTGCTTGCTGTAGAGATCAGCGGTTTTTCCAATGCGTTGTCTTCCGTAATCGGCATTGGCGACCTTTGTTTCAATGATGGAGCAACATAGAAACAGACGAACAATCCTTAGATATTCCAGAGTACAAGGTTGTGGATCGTATCAGATCTGAGCAAGAGATGACGAGAATGCAAAAGATCGAGGAATATGAGTCGTCGTCCGTCTCCGCAGGCAAACAAGCAGAAACTTTTCGGAATTCGTGGAAAGACGAGTAAACTCGTTTCAATCGAGGAGCATGAGGATGAAATCCGCAGCGCTTGGCAAACACATTTCGGGAGTTGAGGTGACCAACATCTCCAAGCATGGCTTCTGGCTGCTTCTAGCCAATGAGGAACTGCTTGTTGCGTTCAAGGACTTTCCCTGGTTTAAGGACGCCTCTATCGCAGAAATCGTACGGGTGGAATGGCCGCAGACCCATCATCTCTACTGGCCGGATCTCGACGTGGATCTCGCAGTCGAATCCATCAGACACCCGGAGAACTTTCCGCTCGTCTCAAAGAGAATGCGCCCCGCCAAGCGTCCGCACCGACGAACGAAGATCGCGCGCGGCTAGCACATCATAATTCGTCTAGTCCGATTGGCGTTTGGTCGCTTGTAAAACAGGGGGCTTACCGCTATCCTTGGAACCGGTGACAGTGGGAATCGATGTCTCTCACAAAGAGGTGATCATGCCCTCCGCAAAAGAACAGATCGCCAAGATCCTTCAAGATCAACCAGATGACAGCTCTTATGATGAGCTTCTACGAGAGTTAGCGTTCGCAAGAATGATCGACAGAGGGCTCGCTGACTCTGACGCAGGAAAGACAATCAGCCATGAAGAGATGGGACGCCGCATCAAAGCATGGCCGAGCTGACGTGGACCGCCGAAGCCGAACGATGGCTGCGCGACATCTACGATTACATTGCACACGATAATCCCTCCGCTGCAGCCCGAACGATCGAAACCATCTATCTGAAAACCGAAATCCTTCGAACATTTCCGGAATCAGGATACCGATACTGGCAGAAGCCGGACAGACACATCCGCATCTTGCTTCACGGACATTATCGTATCGCTTACCTGATCAAGAACTCAGACGCGATCGACATAATCGGCGTCTTCCACGGAGCACTCAATATCGACCGGTACCTACTCTAGGACCCACACCGATCGACCTGCGTCAGCCAGGCATAGATGGCTTGCTTCGGATCGTTGAAACGGGGCTGAATGCACCCCATCATGGCCAAGTCTCCTTAATGTTGAATGCAAGACGCGACCTTGAGTTTGCGCTAGCCTAGCATCGCTCCAATGGCTTTGGTAAAGCCACTGGTGTCAGACGCCTCTACGAGAAACATGGGAACGGCGAGTTTTGTGGCAACTACCTGGGCATGAGCGATCTCTGCTTTCTGATGCAAACTGACATCAGCCACAGCCCACACACATTCGTCTCGTTGACGTAATCGATCGCAAATTCTGGACGGGCCATCTGTGAGCACGACAATTCCTTGTAACTTGAGCTGATCAAACACCTCGACGTCAACGGGCACAATGCAGTTCTGAGAGTTGAGAATTGTAAAATGACCATCCAAAAGAATGGTCGGATTAGCAGCTAGCACACGGCGAACGCTACGAAGCAACAAATCTTGGTTCCCGACTGGGTCTACGACCGCCTTCGTGCCTAGAGCAATCGCTGATTGCCCTTCCGTTTTGATCAACGAGCTTGCAGTGAACCATTGGACACCAGTGCGCTCGGAAAATAGTTGGCAGTGCGTCCCCTTTCCCACGCCATGCACTCCACCCACGAAGATCACGCCCACTCTACCGTCTCCTTGCTGAAGTAATCACGGCTAGTTCACTTTGGCTGAGATATCGAAAAGACTGAGGCGGACGGAAGTCGCGCCCTAGGCAAATCCATGGATCAATTCCACCAGGCAAACGCGTGACTTTGCTAAGTTCTATCGCGACCCCAGTTCGACTGTTCTTCAAATATTCGAATAACCTTAGCTTACTGATCCCTCCATCACACCGTCTTGTTAACTGCCACAGCTGAGTTGGTGTTCCCTGTGTCACCCCTGCTACTGTTGCAAACCCAACAATGCGTTGGACGGGGGCTGTGGCATAGATGACGAGGATCTGTACCGATCTAAACGTCCACCAACGTCTGAATTCCAGCTTCTTTTCGCCCGCCAGAATCTTCCTTGCATACTCCGGCTGAATAGAGATCAATGCGGTGCTACTGTTCATTGGCAAAAACTTTCTCAAAAGAGGCAGTGCTAATATTCATGATGCTTTGTGGTGCTCCTTTCGTGATCCCGTGTGACGTTAGCCATACGAGATCCAGTGGTTGTTGAAAGTGTTTCACCAATCGGAAGAGCATGACTTTGGTTGGCCGCTTCACCATTTCCGCTATCTCCTCCATAGAGTAGACCGTGCGCCGCTTGACTCGACTAGCGACAATACTCGGGTCATTGGACATCTCATAGTTTTCCACCACACCTAGGCTCGTCACGGCAGACTGATCACCTGATCGATAGAAAAGTGCGATGTCGCCCGGAGACATCACCTTGGTTGGGGCATGACAGAGGTATGCGAGCTTGATCGCATTGCCTGCCTGATTCTGAGATTTGAACAAGCCGAGCTGCATATCCTTGCCAAGCGGGTAGTCAGGAAACAGAATGTCATGGTATTTGGGTTTAATTGGAACGATGAATTTCCTGATGGCGTCGTCATGTCGAAAGTGTGGGAAGTATTGCCGAAGATAGTCAAAGGGCGCCAACGGGATTGTTGGAGGCTCAACGGGATGTTCTTTCAGATAAACAGCCTCGCTCCCATTGGAACCGGGATGGGTACCGATCCGGGAGAATCCGAAATCTTCCAATAGCCCGAAGAGAAAGTGATCCTGATCGTCACCATGAATGAATATCTCCTCAAGGCTATGTGCGGATGCATGGCGAAACGAGGCCTTGAGGAACAGTTCACCTATCTTTCGACCACGAACAGGCGCCTCCACCTTAAATGTGCATAGCTTAAGTCCAGCACCGCGGAGCTTTCGGCCATCCTCGGTGATTTGTTCGCGGTGCTGATGCGCAAACACACACAGCGCCCCAAGTCGTCCATCGGGTTCCCGCATCACCCATGCCTGTCGCCCCTCCCTAGCCTTGGCTCTAAACCATTCATTGAATGTGACGTAACTTGCCCTCAGGCTATCAAAAAAGGAACCCAATAGTTCGGGTGTAAGCGAGTATAATTCCACCTTTTCGATATTCGGCAGAACAACAGTTCGCCCTTCATGGAGGCGTTGTAGCCAGTCCTCGGCAGTCTGAATGGTATAAACCCGATTGAGTAAGCCACGAGCCCGAGCCTTGTCATGAATACCGCGATCTTCGGTGAGCAAGGCGTGAACAGCATCACAGTGAAGGGCATATAAAATCTCGTTGTCGGCGGCATCATTCGCGTCAGTTCCTGTGGTATTCCAAGGACAAGCAGGCGGCGTTTCGAGACGCGTGTATTGTTTGAGGCGTTGAAGCGTCTTGGTCCGCCGGTCTACGTTCGTGTCATGCTGGATATCAGATACCGAGGCTGGGTGGTAGACAAGCTGGTGTCCATGCTCATTGGCTAATCGCACGAAATGCGCCAGACTATCGCGCAGGGGGATTTGGGAATCTTCAAGGGGGATGAGAATATTGGTATCAAGCAAAAACCGCATGGGGCAGCAGACTATACCTTATGGTTGGTCGCACTAACAGATCAGGCAGTGTACTGCGGACGAAGAAGGACATCAATTTGTCTAAGGCATGAAACGAAGGGGAGAGCTCGGGACTGGCATGAGTACTGAGTTGTATCTTGCAAGAGCCAATTCACGATGCTGGGCGAACCTTGACGGTCAGGAGAACGGTCGCGCCGAGGCGAGTGAGCATATCGATGAGTGCATCGGTGCTACCTTATGCCGCGTGGGCCGCTGCTTTTTCCAATAATTCGTGAATGAGCGTCTGGTAGGGCTTTCCGCGTTTGGCGGCCATTTTTCGCAACTGACTCAAGAGCCGTGGCGAGAGACGGATGGCGATCAGCTGCTTCGCCATTCCGCTGGACGGTCTTCCCACCCGGCGCGCGCGTCGAAGCTCTTCGGCCGTAGACTCGGGGATGTCCGAGAAATCAATCTGTGAGTCGGGTATAGGCTTGTCGTTCCCGCCGACTCGCCGGGCGCGCGCTGATGATCCGGAATGTTTCTTTTCCATACTCCACCTCCCGTACGGTATACACAACGAGCAAGAGCCGTTCGCTCACCGATTGACCGAGTCGTTTGAACCGACGCTCTTGGGATGAATGTGCAGGATCGTCCCAGTCGAGCCCGTTGGCATCGGCAAAGACGGTTGCCGCTTCTTCGAACGAGACGCCATGTTTCTCAAAATTGGCAATCGCCTTCGCAACATCCCAAGTAAACACCCAGCTGTATATACAGTAATTGGCGCTTCATTACAATCCGTGTCGCGTCGATACTCCCATAAGCGCCAACCAATCTATCCCCCCGCTTTCGTCGTCCGCCACGCAATCACAGCGGCGCCGATGAGCATGAGCGAGGCGAGGATGAATGGTGCGCCTGGCAGTTCGAGGGACCGGCTGGAGGCGAGCATCAGATAGGATGAAGTAGGCGAAGGTCTGCGTAAAGAGGGTCGGCCCGATCAGGCCGGTCACGCCGTTGATGCTGGCGATGGCGCCCTGAAGCTGGCCCTGCTCCGAACTGCTGACGCGGCGTGTCATCAGGGATTGCGTCGCGGGACCGGCGAGTCCCCAGAAGGCCATGACGGGAATGCCGAGGCAGAAGATCCAGCCCTCCGGCGCAATGCCGTAGACGAAAAAATCCGACCGCCCCGCAGAGCAACCCGATCAGCACCGTCCTGCGTTCGCCGAACCGGTTGGTGATGGGACGGATCAGTCCGCCCTGCACGATCATCGCGGCCACGCCGACGCCCGCCATCATCAGTCCGACGCCGGCCGTTCCCCATCCGTAGCGATAGCCCATGTACAGGACCGATACGCTCGGAAGCACTGCATGGGCGAGATAGCCGAGGAACGCGACGCGTCGCGAGGCCGAAGAGCTCATGGTGTGAACGCAACAGCCTGAGCGAACCGACAGGGTTGGCCCGCGCCCAGGAGAAGGGCATCCGTTTGTCGGGCGGCAGGGATTCGGGAAGCACGAAGAATCCATAACAGGCGTTCAGGAGACTGAGCGCCGCCGCGCCCCAGAACGGCAGCCGAGGATCGATCGCGCCGAGCCAGCCGCCCAAGGCGGGACCGAAGATGAAGCCGAGCCCGAAGACCATGCCGATCTTACCGAACGCCGCCGCTCGCTGCTCCGGCGGCGTCACGTCAGCGATATAGGCGCCGGCGGTGCTGAAGCTGGAGGAGGCCATCCCGGAAATGACACGTCCCGCCACAAGCCAGGCCACGTTCGGCGCGAGCGCCATCACGATGTAGTCGAGGCCCAAGCCAAGATTGGACAGCAGGACGACCGGCCGCCGGCCGAACCGGTCGGACAGCGCGCCCTGGATCGGCGAGCCAAAGAACTGCATGAGCGCCCAGGCCGTCCCCATCAGCCCATAGATCACGGCCGCCTGCGCCGTATTACCGAAGAAAAATTCCTCGACGAGTTTCGGCAGCACCGGAATGATGATGCCGAACGACAACATGTCGAGCAGGACGGTGACGAGAATGAAGAGCACCGCAGCTTGGCGCGGTGCCGTCGTGACCGGAGGATGGCTCATCGCCGGCGCATCCTATCAGACTTGCCCCGCGCAACGCTTTACGCATGGCGCACCCGCCCGCTTCATGCCTACAGGTTTCGAATCCGGCTGATCACGATCCAATAGGCCGATGTCAGCTCAAAGATTTGCAGATTCGTGAGCAGTCTCTTTTCTTTCAGCGCTTCGTAGTTCCCAAGGAGGCTAAAGTGCGCTGGAGGAAGGACTCTCTACCCAACCGAAAGGTGCTCTCCCACGACGCGTCGCCTGAACCATACGCTGGACATTGCGAGGGCGAGCAGGACTACACCGATGCCGACCAGACTCGCGGACTCGCTGGATACTTCGATGAGCCACCCGAAGAAGGCCATGCCGGCCATCGATGTGGCCGTGGCAATAGCCGTATAGAGCGCCATGACCCGCCCCACCATATGGGCGGGCGAGATTTCCTGGATAATCCCCCAGGCGATCGGTGTCCAGGCCCCTAATCCCATGCCGATCAACATCACGAGCAGAGTCGCCACCGTGATGTTCGACGTCCAGACCAGCCCGCACAAAGCCAACCCGCCGACGGCGCTCGACCACGTGATGACCGATACGCGGCGCCGAAGATCCCATTCGGTGAGTCGCACGAGGCAGAGCGATACGAGGAGAAGGCCCACGCCGAGCCAAGACCAGAGGTATCCCACCTCTACCGGACCAAGCGAGAGGAGCTTCTTCCCGAACACAGGAAACAGCGTCGTAAAGGCTCCGCTGCCGAATGTATACAGCGAGGCCAACATAATAAGCAGAAGGATGGTTCGCCGAGAGACCAACGTATAGCGAATACCGTCGAATAGATCCTCGATCGCCGTTGTCCGGCGGCTCTCCGACGGAGACGTCGTCATCCCGGCCGATAGTCGGAGGGGGAACAAGAATGCCGCGGACGCCAGATACGTCACCGCATTGACACAGAGGACGTCCTGGGAACCGGAAAAGGCGATCCCCAGTCCGCTGACGACCGGCCCGATGATAATGCCGAGACTCGTGGTGCTTTGGAGGAGGGCATTGGCGGCGGTCAACTGTTCTTTCTTCACCATGAGCGGCACGGAGGAGGACAGCGTCGGGATGAACATGGCGGTTGCAATCCCGTAGAGGAACGTCAGCACGTAGAGCGATTGGACGGTAAACGATTCAACGGAGACCCAGCAGGGGATCAAGCCGATCAAGAGGCCCCGGGCCAGGTCGCTGCAGATCAGGATGGCCTTCTTGGGCAAGCGATCGACCACCACGCCGATCACGGGTCCGAGGACGATCGGAGGCAATGTTTGCAGGAGGCCGATGACCGTGGTCTGCAGAGCCGAACCGGTGATGGAATAGACAAACCACAAGAGAGCCAGCTTGCTGACACCGTCGGCCACCTGCGACAGCACCTGGCTCCACCACACCAAGCTGAAATCGCGCGTGAGGAGCCATTGTCTGCGACGGAGGATTGGACGTTCCGCCATACGAGACATCTCCTCTTCCTGATCCATCGTGAGGGACCGATCCGACAGGATGCGTATGTCGGTTCTCTCCCGCATCCGTAACCTTGGCTTACTAGGTTATATCGGTAATGGGCCGACAAGAAAGGCGTAAGGGCGGGCAGAACGATTGGGGCGATGCGCAACCGTACCCGAGGTCTAGGCTGCAACCTGTTGAGCCATGACCATTTGACGCATAAACCGGATTGCGACGGCTGCCGTCAGTAACAGAACCAGACCAAGTCCGATAAAGCTTTGCGCCGGGCCGACGGCGTCCGCAATCCACCCAAAGCCGGTCATGCCGGCCATGGCGGCGGCCATCGATCCTGTGCTGAACGTCGTGAGTACGCGTCCCATTAAATGTTCCGGGGTGGCCTCCTGCAACAAGGCCCATACGACGGGATTCATGATCGCCGTGCTGCCGCCGACAACCATGACCATCGCAGCGGCGATCAGCGGCGTTTCGAGCAGACTGAGACTGCAGACCGCCAGCCCTCCTACCGCCATCCCGCGGACGATGAGGCGCAAGCGGCTATGCAGATCGCCCTGGTGCCTCCAGGCGAGCCAGGTGGACACCGCCAGCATGCCGGCCCCAAGGCTGGACCAGAGCCAGCCCAGTTGAACCGGACCGACCTGGAGAAGCTCCTTCGCGTACACCGGCAGAATGAACACAAAGGCGCTCGCGCCCAGGTTGTACAAAGCCGAGATAATGACCAGAAGAAACACCGTAGATTGCGCGCCGAAGACAAATCGAAATCCTACTTTCAGATCATCAAGGATGGAGGCGGAACTGGTGCCGGCCTCTTTGCCGGTCTTGAGCGTTTCATGGAACCGCATGGGGATGAGACACAAGGCCGATATGAGGAATGTCGCAGAATTCACATACAAGACATTCTCCGCGCCCATCATCGCGATGAGCACGCCGCCGATTGCCGGTCCCAGTAATAACCCGATGTTATTCGTGCCTTGGATCAAGGCATTCGCCGTCACCAATTCCGTAGGACGGACCAGGCGTGGGACAGCCGACACCAAGGCCGGCCCAAAGATGGTCGAGACGATCGATGTCAAGAAGATCAGGACATAGAGGCCTTCAAGGGAGAGAAGGTCGAGAGCAAACAAAGCGGGGATGAGAAAGGTCATGCCGGTACGAATCAAGTCCACCCACACCATCACGGTCTTCTTCGGCAGACGATCAAGAACTACCCCGAGCATGGGGCCGAACAGCAAAGGCGGAATGGTTTGGAGCAATCCAACAACCGTCATCTTGAGGGCCGAGCCGGTGAGGGTATACACGAACCAGAGGAGAGCGACCTTATTGAGACCTTCTCCTATTTGAGAGGTCATCTGTCCCCACCAGAGCAACCCAAAGTCCCTGGTGCGGATCAGATGCCAGCTCCTACTATTACGTTTGCCGTTGTCTTCCACGTCTTTTTCTCCTGGAACCGGTGTTCGCTCTTCGCATAACCTTATTTAAGACATTAAAACACATCGATGAGAAATCAAGGCCCGGAGTAACCCTAGTCGGGACGGACAAATATCCCCCTCAAAAATGATTTTTGTCCAACATATCCCAAGTCCCCAGAAAAAATGTGCCCTCACTAAACGCATGTTTAGGATATTCAGCAAAGGTAGTGCCGTTCTGCTCTATTCGCAAGATGAGACGCAGAGCAGTTGACGATCAGCGAGTTAGAAAATTTCTCTCATGAAACCGCGAATGATTTATCCTACAGGCGCTGTAGCAGAATGGCATGGATACGACTAAACTGCCTCATTTCTATAGCAGGCATGGTGGTTAACAGGCACCCTCATAACAGTCCTCAAGGAGCCAGCCCATGTTGTACCTATGAGACAGCCAATTTGGGTGCTGCAACGGTAGAGAAGTCGGAGTGCCTGATTATCCCGGATTCCGCAGTTGATTGACTCTCTATCCCTCTCGACATTCAGCGTGCTTCAAGCTGAAATGACCAGAAGGAAAGGGATCAGCTGCGGAATCCAGGATCAGAAGAGCTTCGCCGAAACTCCGATAAACGGCAGCAGGTAATTGAGCCCACGGTTCGGACTATCGGTGCCGCCGTTGGAGATGTGGCTGAAACGGAGTCCGGCGTTCAGCGCCCATCGTGCGGTCAGATCATAGGTCGCGCCCGCGCCGCCCCAGACCAGAAAATTGAAATCCGATCCCTGCTCGGGAATGCGGCCGTCAAAATTCGTCCAGAGCGGGCCGCCGCCGCCCTCGAGGTAGGGCTTCAGCGAGCCGAACGAGGTGAACGTATAGATCAGTTTTGGTGTGACTCCTACGCCATAGGCACCGTTCGGTTGCGTGATCCCTAACAGCGCTGCCTCGGCTCCCAGAGCAATCGAGCCACGCCACCACCCCTTGCCGATCGGATCAGTCAACGCGATCTGCCACGAGGGATGCACGGCGACCCCGTTTAACTTGGACGCCTGGGCATCCAATAGTCGCACCGGCAGCATCCCGCCGACCACCACGCCGACAGTCTGTTTCCCAATCCAAGGAGAGGATGGTTCCTCCGCCGCGACTGACGACAGCCATGTCAGGCCCGTACAAAGCAGGATCACTCGACTCATGTACTTCATGAGACAGACATGGGAATTGATATAGTTGGTGGTTCAACGAAACAGTCGGGCATGGAGCAGTATACACACATATGTATTCGAGGAAACGTGACTGTATGAGCGTCGGGATTCACGCGAAGCTGAACGAGATTGTTCGTTAGTCTGGGAGGAAATGAACGGAAAGAGCCGTGAACGTCACCCGGCTTCGCGGTAGCCGCAATCTTGGTTGCGACATTGGACGCTTCGGCCGTCCTGCTTGCTGACTTTTTCAACCAAGAACGGAGCCTGACACGTCGGGCAAGCTTTGGGCACAGGACGGTCCCAGAGGGCGAATTCACACTTGGGATAATTACTGCACGCGAAGAATGACCGGCCTTTACGCGTTCGCTTCTGCACGAGATCCCCACCGCAATCGGGTTGCGGACATTTGACGCCGAGCGCCAGCGGCTTCGTCGTCTTACACTGCGGATAGCCTGAACAGGCGATGAACTTGCCGAAACGCCCGGTCTTCACCACCATGGGGCTTCCGCATTTGTCGCAAACCTGATCGGTGGTGAGTTCCTGCTTGGGCACGATTTTGATGGTGCCGTCCGGAAGCTTTTCGAAATTTTGCGTATTCTTGCAGGGCGGATCATCCTTGTACGCCGGACAGGCGAGAAACTTTCCATTCCGGCCCCACTTGATCTCCATCATCCGGCCGCACTTCTCGCACGGAATGTCGGTCGGCGGTTCCACCGTGTCTTTGGGCCCTGGAATGGTCTTCGCCCGCTCCATTTCCCGCGTGAACGGCATGTAAAAATCGCGCACCGCCGCAACCCACTGCTTATTCCCCTCTTCCACCTCGTCCAACTGTTCTTCCAACTGAGACGTGAAGTCGACATTGATGAGCTCGGGAAAGCCCTTCAGCAAGAAATCGTTCACGGTTCTCCCGGTCTCTGTCGGGACCAAGCGCCCTTCGGTCTTTTCCACGTA
This sequence comes from uncultured Nitrospiraceae bacterium, assembly GCA_963711905.1. Taxonomy (GTDB): domain Bacteria; phylum Nitrospirota; class Nitrospiria; order Nitrospirales; family Nitrospiraceae; genus Nitrospira_D. The sequence goes on from CAVQFZ010000007.1 coordinate 122,320, forward strand.
CTTGCGATCCTGGATCGTAGAGATAATAGCGGCGTAGGTCGACGGCCGCCCGATGCCTTTTTCCTCCAGTTCCTTGATCAACAGCGCTTCGTTATACCGGGGAGGCGGCTGCGTGAAATGTTGTTTCGATACCATTCCGGGTATCGTCTGCCCGTCCTGCTCGACCAGTCGCAACCATTCCCCTTCGGACAGAGCCGGCAACTGACGCTCATCCTCATCTGCGTCCTGATCAGCCTTCGGTTTCTGCGACAGCGATTCTTTGTCGACCCCTTCCATATACACAATCGTGTGGCCGGGGAATTTCACGACCGTGCCGGTCGAACGGAAGACGTATCTCCTTGGCGTTCCTTCCGGCAATGAATCAATGCGAGTGACATCCAAAATGGCCGGCACCATCTGCGACGCGATGAACCGGTTCCAGATCAACTTATAGAGATTGTATTGATCGTGATCCAAATACTGACGGATCGATTCGGGATCGCGTCCCGCCGAGGTCGGCCTGATCGCTTCGTGAGCTTCCTGGGCGGCCTTTGATGTTTTGTAGACATTGGGCGTCGCCGGAAGATAGTCCGCCCCAAATCGCGACTGGATGACCTCGCGCGCGTCGGTCATGGCCTCATTCGAAATGCGAGGCGAGTCGGTCCTCATATAGGTAATGAGACCGGTCGCGCCTTCAGCGCCGATTTCGATCCCTTCGTACAACTGCTGCGCCAGCGTCATCGTTTTCTTCGGCGAGAAGTGCAGCTTTCGCGAGGCTTCCTGCTGCAACCGACTCGTAATAAACGGCGCGACGGGATTCCGTTTCTTTTCTCGGCGCTCGATCGATTGTACGACGAAGGCCTTGCCTTGAATCTCGCTGACGATGCGGCCGGCTTGCTCGGCGTTTTCAATCGAGGCCTCTTCGCCATTGATACTGTGGAGCTTCGCCTCGAACGCCGGTGGATTGGTTCCCGCCAGCAGCGCGATGATCGACCAGTACTCTTCGGTTCGGAACGCTTCCCGCTCTGCTTCGCGCTCGCAAATCAGCCGCATGGCCACCGACTGCACCCGCCCCATGCTGAGTCCGCGCCGGACCTTATTCCAGAGCAACTGACTGCCTTGATACCCCACGATGCGATCCAGCACGCGGCGGGCCTGCTGAGCATTCACCAGCTTCATATCGATTTCGCCCGGCGACTGGAGCGCGCGCTTGATGGCTGATTCCGTGATTTCGTTGAAGAGGACCCGGAAGATCTTTCCGTCTTTCTTTTTCTTCTTCGATTTTCCAAGCAGCTCTTGCTCAAGGTGCCAGGCAATCGCCTCCCCTTCGCGATCGGGGTCCGGCGCCAGAAAGATCTTGTCGGCTTCCTCGGCCTTCTTCTTGATTTCGGCCAACACCTTCGACTTGCCTTTGATCGTGACGTACTGCGGTTCGAAATCATTCTCGAGATCCACGCCCAATTTGCTGGTCGGAAGATCCTTGATATGCCCCACCGACGCCATGACGGTATAGCCGCGGCCCAGATATTTCGTAATCGTCCTCGCCTTCGTCGGCGACTCAACGATAATCAAGTTTTTTGCCATGACAACTCCGTCTTACCTCACAAGAATTGTATCATCCGTACCAAATATCAGAGATTCGTGCAACTAGAATGGCAGTCGGCAACCATCCGCACGATATTAGGAACCATAGGCGATGATAAGAAAATGCCACGGCGACAAGGCTTACTTGCTCTCGTCCTCAGCCATGAAGACGTTCTTACCGCTGACGAGTCTCCCGTCTCGATCGACGCATGATGCAGGATTCGCTGTCTTGTCGGCGCTAGAGGCGGATGTATTGTTGCCCCGGCAGTTGACGAATCCGGCCGTTCAATTCCAACGAAAGCAATGTTGCCGACACTTGCGCGGCGCTTAATCCCGTATGCTCGATCACCGTATCAACGGATCGCGCCTCATAAGACAGCGCCTCATACACCAGCGCCTCCTCTTTTCTTAACGGCGCCTGTGCTTCTATCGCTGCGCCGTCGAGATGCAGCATCGCCCGGTGGCGAGCATCGATTTGCGGAAAGACCTCATCGAGAATGTCCTGAGCTCTCTCGATCAGTTTTGCTCCCTCCTTGATGAGACGATTCGATCCTCGGCAAGCCTCTTCCTTGATGGAGCCGGGTACGGCAAATACGTCCCGGCCTTGCTCCAACGCCAATTTCGCGGTGATCAACGAGCCGCTGTCGGTCGCGGCCTCGCCGACCAGCACGCCCAACGAAAGCCCGCTGATGATCCGATTCCTTCGGGGGAAGTGATGACTTTGAGGAGCAGCGCCGATCGGCAACTCCGAGATCACGGCGCCGTGCGATTCGATGTTCCGCCTGAGCGTGTGATGCTCCGAGGGATAGGTCCGATCGATGCCGCATCCGAGGACCGCAATCGTCCGACCCTTACCCATCAGCGCTCCTCGGTGCGCCGCGGCATCGATTCCCCGAGCCAGCCCGCTCACGATCGTCACGCCATATCCGGCCAAGTCCTTCGCAATCTCCTCCGTGATGAGTCTCCCTGATGGAGTCGCCCGTCGTCCGCCCACGATCGCCACCGCGACCTCGTCCTTCGGCGATACGTTTCCACTCACATACAACAACGGCGGCGGATCGGGAATGGTTTTGAGTCGGGCTGGATAGGATCGATCAAACAAGGTGACTGTTTGGATCTTGAGACGTTCAACAGTCTTCACCTGGCGATCGATCTGCTTTCGAATACTCGACTCTGGCCCCCGCCGCACGGATTCGGCCAATTCAGAACTGCACCCGGCACCGAGCAAGCCGTCCATCGTTGCGCCGAGCACCGCATCGGGAGCTCCAAACACGTGAATCAACTTGACAAGGGTGCGATCGCCGACACCGTCAACGGCTTGAAGCGTGAGCCAGCAGGTCAATGATGCTTCATCCATGCTCGGTCTCGATCATCGGCAGGGGTTCATTTCAACAGCAGGAGGGTCCGGCAGGCAGAACATCTCCCCAACAAAAGCGGCGGCTGTGTCGGCATTCGGCTAGAGCACAACCAGATCGTACTGCTCCAGATGCAACTGACTGTCCGGGGTGACGATGATTTTTGCTGAACAGTCTCGCTCCAATACCTCCACTCCGTGGCGCTCTTCGTCTTGCAGCAATTCAACCACCGTCGGATGGGCTCCCACGATAATCCGTTGCTGATCGGCAGACGGTTCAATCCGTCGGATCTCGCGGAAAATTTCGTACACCACGGTCGTGGGAGACTTCGTATATCCACGACCCTCACAGTAGCGGCACGGCTCCGACAGCGAACGTAACAGGTCCTCCCGCACCCGTTCGCGGGAGATTTCGATCAAGCCGAGATCCGAAATCCTGGAGATCCTCGTTCTCGCCTTGTCCGACGCCATGGCGTCCACCAACGCATGGTAGACCTTATCCCGATTCTTCTCTCGCTCCATATCGATGAAGTCGACAATGATGATGCCGCCGATTCCCCGCAGTTTCAGCTGATAGGCGACTTCTTTGGCCGCCTCGAGGTTGTTGCGTAAGATCGTCTCTTCCTGATCCCGTTTCCCCACAAAGCGTCCCGTATTGACGTCGATCACCGTCATCGCTTCGGTATGATCGATCACGAGATAGCCCCCGGACTTGAGCCAGACTTTCCGGCTCATTGCGCGCGCAATTTCCTGCTCCACCCCCAGATGATCGAATAAGGGCGCATCCTTATCGTAGAAATGAATCCGCGAGGTCTGTTCAGGAGAAAATCGCTGCACGAAGTCCCGAATGGCTTCGTACTCTTCTCGCGAATCAATCCACAGTCGATCCACCTTTTTGCCGAACAGGTCCCTTACGACACGGAAACTCAAGCTCAAATCAGAATGCAGCAACGCGGGAGCGGGCAATTGGTCCCGCTTCGTCAAAATGTCCTGCCAGAGAACGTGCAGAAAATCGACGTCGGATTTCAATTCCTCTTCCTTGACGCCTTCACTGACCGTCCGGACGATATAGCCGAAGCCGGATCGCCTGACCCGACGCATGATTTCCTTCAGCCTCGCCCGTTCTTCATCCCGCGGAATCCGCCGAGACACACCGATATGGTCGACGCTGGGCATAAAGACGAGATAGCGCCCCGGAAGTGAGACGTACGTCGTCACTCGCGACCCCTTGGTGCCTATCGGGCCCTTTGAAATCTGGACCATCAGCTCCTGGCCCTCACTCAGCAGCTGTTCGATCGGCTTCGCGCTCTGACGCTTTGGTCGGAGCATCTCCGAATCTTTTTCGTCTTCCTCGTCCTCAACCAACATGTCTCCCGGCTCTGCATCCACCAACAGATCGGAGACGTGCATAAACGCCGCTTTTTCCAGGCCGATGTCCACAAACGCGGCTTGCATGCCCGGCAACACCTTGGCAACTTTTCCCTTATAGATATTTCCGACAAAATCCTTATGCTTCGCGCGGTCTCCGAACAAATCGGTGACGACTCCGCTATCAAGCACGGCCACACGGGTTTCTTCCCGCGCAACAGTTATCGCAATCTCACTTCCCATAGTGACTCCTTTGGTCTGCAAGCCAGGGGAGCCGGCTGAGCGCGATGGACGCAGGCTCAGACCCAGGTCCGTCACTCACTCCACGCACCGACTCCACCGGCTTGCCATAGCATTTCTCCGAACGACGGAACCCGAGCATTGCGTCTGTTCGGTCATCGCTCAATAAAACAGGCTTAACCGCTTCCGCTTGACGTTCAACAGCAAACCCAACGACGCCATGGTCATAATCGTGGCGCTTCCGCCGTAGCTCACCAGAGGCAAGGGGATACCGACGATCGGAAACATCCCCGCCGTCATGCCGATATTGATCACGACGCAGAAACACAACATCGCCACGATTCCCACGGCGAGCAGCGATCCAAGCTGATCCTTCGCCTTGGACGCGATTTCCAGCGACAACCACATCAGCGCCACAAACAACGTCAACAGGATCAGCACACCGAGAAATCCCCATTCTTCCGCAAAGACGGCGAACACAAAATCGGTATGGCCCTCCGGCAAAAACTTCAGCTGACTTTGGGTGCCGCCGTAGAGCCCCTTCCCCAACAATTCCCCCGACCCGATCGCGATTTTCGATTGCAGGGCATGATAGCCCTTTCCTCCCGGGTCGTAACCGGGGTCGACGAACGCCATAATGCGCTGTCGCTGGTAATCATGCAAGGACCCCCACATCCCCTCCCAGGCAAATGGAAACAGCATGATCGAGAAGAGCAGAATCACCCCTAAGGCTTGCGAACGAACGCCCACCATGAGCAGCATGGCGGCATACACCGCGACAAAGCTGAGCCCGCTCCCCAAGTCGGGTTGTTTCAAGATGAGGAGCAGGCCGGGCAGCACTAAGAGTCCCGGCACGATGACACGCTGCAGCCATCCCACACGAGGGGCCTTCGAGTAGTAGTGCGCCAACACCAAGATGAGGATGAGCTTGGCGAATTCAGACGGTTGGAAACTGAGCGGACCCAGCGCGATCCACCGCTGAGCCCCTTTACTCGTTCGGCCTTCGAATAACACAAAGACCAGCATCAGCAAGATAAAGGCGTAGGCTGGATAGGCAAATCGCGCAAGGTGATGGTAGTCCGAGGCCCACATGACGAGGAAGGCCGCCGCGCCGAGGCCGATCCATATCAACTGCTTGAGATAATACGGCGCCATCCCACCCTGCTGCCCCTGCGTGACGCTATAAATGGACAACACTCCGATCCCCAGGATAGCAAGGATCAACGCGACATAGCGGATATCGAAACTATCGAGGCCCCGATGCTCGGTCAATCGATCGATCATGAGTCTTTCGAGGAACGCTCCGGCCCATTCCGACCGGACAGATCAGAGGTGACGGACGGTACCTGTGGGGTGAGCTTCATATACGTTTCAATGACTTCTTTCGCAAGAGGCGCCGCGGCGGACCCACCGTGCCCCATATGCTCAGCGAGCACGGCGACGGCGATCTTCGGCGATTCCACCGGCGCAAAGGCGACGAACCACGCATGGTCTCGGAACTTTTTTGGAATGTTTTCTTCCGGCCCGGTCCGGAGCGCCGCCACCTGAGCCGTGCCTGTTTTCCCACCGATCGTCACCATCGCGGATTTCGCCTTCGTCGCCGTTCCCTTTGTGACGACGTCGGCGAGCGCGTCCTTGATGACGCGGAATGTTTCCGGCTTTGCATTGATTTTTCCGCGCGGTACGGCCGGCAATTCTTGAAGGTTCCCCGACGTTCGATCCATGACCGCCTGCACCAAACGAGGACGGTAGCTGACTCCGTTGTTCGCGACCGTGCCGACGAGACTCGCCATTTGCAATGGCGTCACGGTCACATAGCCCTGCCCGATAGCGGCCGAAATGGTTTCGCCGGGCAACCACTGCTCGTTCTTGGCCTTTTGCTTCCATGCGGTTGACGGCATGATACCGGATCGTTCCGACGGCAATTCCACTCCAGTGGCCTTTCCAAGCCCGAAATCCTTCCCAAACTCGGCCATCACATCGATCCCCATCCGTTGACCGATCGTATAAAAGTACACGTCACAAGAATGAACCAAGGCGTTATGCAGATCGACATATCCATGGCCGCCGGCTTTCCAATCATGATACAGCCGCTTGCCGAACTGATACCCCCCATTACAGAACACGGTACTGGAAGGCGACATGGTTTTTGTCTCCAACGCGGCCACGGCCATCGGGATCTTGAAGATGGAACCGGGGGGATACTGTCCCTGTGAGGCGCGATTGTTCAGCGGGCGCCCTTCATCTTGCACGATTTCCACCCATTGCTTCGTGGTCAGTTCTCGCGAGAGCACGTTCGGGTCGAAGCCGGGACGGCTGGCCATGGCTAGAATATCACCGCTGTTCGGATCGAGCGCGACGATGGCGCCGCGTTCTTCGCCCAGCAGATCCTCGGCAACCTTTTGAAGCCGCGCATCGATGGTGAGATAGAGGTCGTTCCCCGCTTCCGGCCTCTCCACAACCACGGTTTTCTTCTCGTGGCCGAGGGCATCGACTTCCACGCTCTTTTGACCGGCCATTCCCCGCATGTGCCGATCATAGGACTTTTCCACGCCATATTGTCCCACGATGCTGCCTTGGTGGAGATCGAGAAACTCCGGTTTCTCCAGTTGATCCGCTGAAATTTCTCCGACATAGCCCAGGAGATGAGCCGCCGTCACGCCGTCTGGATAGTTGCGCTGAGACTCGACCTGAATCATGACCCCGGGCAGGTCGAGACGATGGGATTCGACGAGCGTGGCATCGCGGAGGGTCATGCGGTCTTTGATCTTGCGCGGAAGCAGCTTGCTGCCTTTCGTCGACATTTTTTTCCGAACGAGCGTCGGGTCAAGGCCGAGCAAGTCAGTCAGCTGCTGAATCAAGACTTCTCGATCCTTTACATCTTCCGGCGTGACGTAGAGACTGAAGCTCGGGACGTTATTCGCCAAGAGGACACCGTGCCGGTCATAGATCAGGCCTCGTGCCGGTTCGAGCAACACCAGTCTGGTACGATTGTTTTCCGACAAGTCTCGATAGTACGGCCCCTCGCGAATTTGAAGATGCCAGAGACGAAGGCCGAGCAGAGCCACGACCAGCAAGAGCCCCACACGGAGAATGAAGAGCCGTCGATGGAGGTCGCCGAATTCCGCTTCCGGATAATGTGTCGTCGCCATACGGAACACCTACATTCGAGACTCGGACATCAACTGCTCGATGTTCAAACGACTCCACATGAGCCAGTAGATCACTCCACCAATCACCGCATCAAGGCAGGCTTGCGGCAGCACCACAGTCCAGACAGCCCACCACAGATCTTGCTGAGCACTGAGCTTCAGGGCGAACGGAGCGACCAGCCCGGCCAAGCAGGAGACGATCAGCAGTCCCATCACGAGGATGACGGGGCTCAGGTAGACGACCTGCCGGCCTGCAAAACCTGCCAGAAAACCCACTGCCCCCTTCATGACCGCACCGGAAATCAGATCCTGCGCGGAGAACAGACTCATCGCCCATCCGAGTGCGAGGCCGACCAACAAGCCATCGAGCTCTCCTCCCACGAGGCCGATCAAGCACACCGCCACGAAACCAAGATCCGGCTTCACCCCCCACAAGCTGAGGTGCGGCAGGAGAACGGACTGAACCGGCACAAGACCAACGATCACGGCACCATAGATGAGCGCTTTCATGGCTTGGGCTTCGGAACGCCAAGGCGCTCCCCTTCGGTCGGAATAGCGGAGGCCCGAATGACCAACACTTCTTCGACCCGATTCGGATCCACCTCCGGAGAAAGTTCTGCAGATTGAAACAGCGCTTCCTCTTCTTTATCAATTCGTATGATCGTGCCGATCGGTATCCCGCGGGGAAACCCCCCGACCAATCCTGACGTGACGACGTGATCGCCAGGCCTCGCGTTGGACAACAGGGGAATGTACTTGAGGCGAGCCTGTCCCTGCGTCGTCCCGTCGACGATTCCCTCGTCTCTCGTGCGTTGGATCAGTCCGGCGATCGCATTATTGGGATCCGTCACGAGCAAGACGACGGCGGTGGAGGCCGTGGTCTTGACGATGCGACCGACCACACCGGCTGGAGTAATCACTCCCTGGTCCGATTGAATCCCGTCGGACGCCCCCTTGTTCAGAATGATCGTCTTGTACCAATTGCCGGTATCGCGCCCGATCACTTGAGCGGCCACGGATGTGGGAAGGGCTTGCTTCTTAAATTCCAGCAGCGCTGACAGCCGCTCCGTCGCCACTGAGGCTTCTCGCAGCTGCCCGTTTTGTTCCTTGAGAAGGTCCAGTTCTCTCTTCAACTGTTGGTTTTCTTCTTCAACCCCTTGGAGAGCCACGTATCGTCCCCAGGTGCCGGCAATCCGATCATGGATCCCGGCAACGGCCTGGAGAGGCCAGCCGATAATCCATCCTAGGGGACTGCCCATCTGCTGAAACACACTTTGGAGTTGTCCGGGTAGAAGCAGAAAGCCGAGCACGAGAATGACGGCAAGCACGAAAACGACACGCCTGGCGCTGTACGGTGCGCGTAAATTGACCATCCGCATCAGGGATGGAACCTTACCGGAGGTTGTTCGCCTGAGACATGACCGATACCTTTCGGAGGAGATCCAACTCATCCAAAATCTTGCCGACCCCCAACACCACGGAGGTCAGCGGATCGTCCACCGTAATGATCGGTAAGTTCGTTTCTTCTCGGAATCGCGTGTCCATCCCTTTCAGGAGGGAACCTCCCCCTGTCAACACGATCCCGCGGTCGATAATATCCCCAGCCAGCTCAGGCGGGGTGTTTTCCAATGCAATCTTGATCGCATTCACGATCGTTCCGATGGGTTCTTGCAATGCTTCACGAATCTCGGCGTCATCGATGACCAACGTGCGTGGAATGCCGGAAATCAAATCCCGCCCCTTGATCATCATGGTTTTCCGCTCCTCGAACGGATACGCGGACCCGATTTCAAACTTGATCCGCTCCGCCATATGTTCGCCGATGAGCAGATTGTACTTTTTCTTGATGTAATTCATGATCGCTTCGTCCATCCGATCGCCGGCGACCTTGACAGATTCACTGTACACGATCCCGCCCAGCGAGATGACGGCAATGTCCGTCGTCCCGCCTCCCACATCGACGACCATGTTGCCCGAGGGCTCCGTGATCGGCAACCCGGACCCGATCGCCGCGGCGACGGGCTCTTCGATCAGATAGACTTCTCGCGCCCCGGCCAATTCGGCCGAATCGCGCACGGCGCGTTGCTCCACCTGCGTGATGCGGGAGGGCACGCCGATGATGATACGCGGCCGCACAAACGCGCTGCGATTGTGAGCCTTCCGGATGAAATGTTTCAGCATTTGCTCGGCCATCTCGAAGTCGGCAATCACCCCTTCTTTCATCGGCCGAACCGCGACGATATTCCCGGGCGTACGCCCGAGCATTTTCTTCGCATCGGTTCCGACGGCCAGCACTTTTTCGCTTTTCTTTTCAACCGCGACGACGGAGGGCTCATTCAGCACAATCCCCTTCCCGTGAACATACACGAGAGTGGTTGCGGTGCCTAAGTCAATCGCCAGGTCATCGGAGAACCAACCGAAGACATCTCCCGGGAACCCCACGGCGTCTCTCCCTTCATATTGGCCGGGCGATCCGGCGCCCAGCCTGTGTGCTTCGTGTAACGACTGACCTAATCCGGGGCCGCAAGTTGACCGGCGTCCAATACGTGCGTTCTTGCTACTTCGTCCCCAAGCCGACGACCCTGCTCATTTCCGATGATCAAAAAACTTTCAAAAGTGACAATGGCCAGAGAGACGATCCATCCAATGTATGGGATCGCATACGCGATCTGTGCGCCACCCAGTGGAAGATTCCGAATGATCGACTCTCGGAACCCGGCCGTATCCCGACCATCCAATCGCATGGTTTGCAAACCGACCAACCGTTTGCCGATACTTTTTCCACCCGCAAATCCATCGGCAATCAAGATGTAGGCCAAACCGGAGAGAAAGCCGACCGGAGGAGCGACTTCGCCGGCAGCGACGACAAGGAACAGATCGATTAACTTCGCGATGAATCGATTCAGGACATGGGCCTTCGGATAGACTCTTGCTTCCAGCACCGTCGAGGTTGGCCCCTCGCCTGCCAAAGGATCTCCTTCTAATTAGTGGCAAAGTATAACAAAACACATCAACTTGCACAAACAAAGTACAATCTTTTTTAGAGTGTTGTTTTCGGAGCCATCCTGAGTCGTCTCATGACCTCCCGAGATGCCACGGCCCTGCGCACTCCCGGAATCAGTTGCCGGATCCTACTTCCGAACCTCAACAACGACAGGAGCTGCTCTTGCCTTCCGCTCTGTCCATAAGTACACTGTTGGCTTCACAAAAGGAAGAGGATTCAGATGATTAAGACGATGCGCGATGCGGCTCACAATTACCCCTGGTTGCTCAAATCCATCATGGGGGTCTTAGCTGTAGCCTTCGTGATTACGATGGGATGGTGGGGATTTGGAGAACAGGCCGGAGGCCCCGTTGCCAAGGTCGGGGATCAATCGGTCTCACTCGACGAATTTAAGCGAACCTACGAAAACATGCACCGTATCTACAAAGAAAACGTCAAGACCGAATTCAAAGAGGAAGAGTTCAAGGAATTCGTCGTCGGACAACTCGTCGATAGTCGTATCTGGATCATCGCGGCTGAAGATATGGGCGTGCGGGTCTCCGATGCCGATTTGCGCGAAATGATCTTGCAAATTCCGGTTTTTCAGAAAAACGGAGCCTTCGACCCAGAGCTCTACAAGCGTATATTAGCCGCTAATCATCTCACTCCGGCCTCGTTTGAGGCGATCCAACACCAGGAAGTGCTCGCCAATAAGGCCCGGATGATCGTACGAGACTCCGTTGCCCTGACCCCGGCAGAGATCGCCGAAGGCCAGTCTCTCATGATCAGGCCGCAAGATTCAGACCCCACTAAGACAGCAGAGGCCAATCAACGGGTGTTGGATGACATGCTGTTACAGAAGCAGCAACGGGCCCTGGTCTCATTCCAACAGTCCATGAAAGCCAAGCTTCCGATCACCATCCGCAGAGAATTGCTGTAAATCTTCCTGGCCTTATTGCACTATTAGATTAGCAGTCAACTACAGAATCAGCATTGCGTCGCCGTAGCTGTAGAAGCGATATCGCTCGGTGACTGCTTCTTCATAGGCCCTGCGAATTGGCTCGATACCGGCGAAGGCCGATACCAACATCAACAATGTGGTCCGTGGCAGGTGAAAGTTGGTCATGAGGGCATCGACCACCTTGAACTGAAACCCTGGGGTAACAAAGAGACGGCTTTCGCCGGACATCGAGACCAGTTCCCCCTTCTCTTTCATGACGGTTTCAAGGGTGCGAACAACGGTCGTACCAATAGCCACCACCCGGCCACCGGCCCGTTTGGTCTGTACGATTGCGGTAGCCGTTTCCTCGCTGACGCGAAATACTTCGCCCTCCATCTGATGATCTTCAATCCGCTCGGTCGTCATCGGTTTGAACGTGCCGGGGCCAACATGGAGCGTTACCGTGGCAACGTTGATCCCCGACTCGTTCAGTCGCTGAAACAGGTCTTCAGTAAAGTGAAGCCCGGCAGTCGGTGCGGCAATCGCTCCGGCATGTTTGGCAAAGACCGTCTGATACCACTGGTGATCCTCCTGAGTCGGTGCTCGCTTAATGTACGGTGGAAGCGGCATGACCCCGCGTGCTTCAAAGAGTCTTGCAATCGGTCCTGGACTTTCCACTTTCACCCTGGTGCCTGAGGCATCCCGCTGGAGGATCGTTGCGTGTGACTGGTGATCGAACTCAATGACCTGGCCGACATGGAATGAGCCTTTGACCATAATCTCCCACACATCGCCACCGAGATCCCTCACAAACAACACCTCGACTGCTGTGTCCATCGGTTTTTTGATTCCGGACACCCGTGCCGCCAAGACCTTCGTGTCATTGACGACCAGCAAATCACCTGGATTGAGCAGAGACGGAAGATCAGCAACACGGCGATGCGCAAGCCGCTCAGTTTGACGCTCGAGGAGCAGCAACCGAGCGCGATCACGGGGGTTAACCGGCTGCAACGCGACCAGGGAAGAATCGAAGGGAAAGTCGAACTCGGAAAGTTGCATCAGGAAGGAGGCGCCGCAGGGGTCGGAGACACAGGAGGGGCTTGAGTCAATGACGCATCTCGAAGCTCCGTCCCAGGATAGTAGTAGCCAAGAATGCTCGAAAACGAATAGCCCAACTCCGCCAGCTCTTTCGCGCCCCACTGGCAAAGACCAACCGCATGCCCGGCTCCATAGCCGGAGAAGACGACGTCCTGCCCGACCGACTCAACCGAAAATTGCGTACTGGGTACCACTGAGTACCCCACCGCTTTACGCAGGTCTTCGCCCCGGAGAATCAACTCCCCGTTCGAGTCCACAATCCGCAGCGTCGCCACTCGTCCGGCACGGCTATAGGAATGCGGTGTGATGGCCGAGATTGCTCCCACCACAAATCCTTGTTGGCGCAGATTCTTTTCCAAGGCATCGACCTTAATGGAGGCCTTCCACTGATAGTATGGAGACTCGATGTCGAACGGGCATTCGACACCTTTCAAATACGGGAGATCCTTCGACCAGACAATCATGGCATCTTCCGTAATTCCGGCAGCGGTCGATGAAAATGCGGCGTAGATCGGAGCGCCTTGGTGGGTCACCACGACTCCCCTTGTGAATTCAACAGCCTCTATCACCCGTGCATCGATGCCTTGGCGGCCGCGATACACCTGATCTTGAATCCCCGCGACCATATCATAGTCCCGAGTGGCGCTCAGCATGTGTTGGTACAGCGCATACGTTCGAGTAGCAATAGCCTGAACCTTCAGCATCTCAGGATGCCAGGCGGCATTGACCTCGGCCGGCACCACACCTTTGACATACTCCTCCAAATCGACGTGATTGATGAGGAGCAGCCCCTTCCCTCGCCGAACAAGCTGGATCAAGCCACTGACTTGGAGTACACCCTTTTCATCACCCGCATGAAGCGAGGTCCTGTGACCGTTCTGGTTCAGCCAGAGTTTGAGATCGTGATTCCCCGCTCGTAACGTCAGTTGATCACTCACCACCGGTTTGCCGTTGAGGATCAACGCATGGCCACGCACCTTGATCCGCAAGACAGGGCGATAGGACCATGCCTGATCATGCTCATCCGTCACCCAGATGGTCTGATCGGTCTGTACTTCCAGCTGCTGGACATCCGGAGCTAATAGCACGCGAACCGATTGCGCCGCCTCCGCCTCCGGCATCAGGATCGACCCGAGGCAGATCCCCACTCCCGCTGCGCCAGCCCAGAGCCATGCGGCTATCATCGGCGGAAAAGCCATCCTACAAGATAGAATAGCAGACTCAGCAGGACGCTGAGGACAATACTTGTCGCGATGGGGAAATAGAAGCTGAAGTTGTCACGTTTGATGGAGATGTCACCCGGAAGCTTGCCCAGCCAACTGAAAATGCTTCCGAGGCTGGGAATTCGGTCCACCAGCACCAGTAGGACCCCGAGCGCCACGATCCCAAGCCCGAGTCCAATTAAAATCTTGCCAAAGGTGCTCCATTCTGGCATCGACTTTCATCCCAATGCGCAGTGCCCAACCAGTCCAGCGATACAGCACATTGCACTAGCCATTCACTAGACATTCCGCGATCTGAACGGCATTGAGCGCCGCTCCCTTACGAAGATTGTCGGAGACCACCCAAAGGTTGAGGCCATTAGTGATGGATTCATCTTCCCGCACACGGCCGATGTAGACTTCATCTTTTCCGGTCGCATCGAGCGGCATCGGGTACAGCTTCTTCACTGGATCGTCGTAGACAATCACGCCGGGCATGGCTGCCAGCGCAGCACGCGCTTCGTTCGCCTTCAATGGACGCTCTAGTTCAACGTTGATCGCCTCAGAATGGCAGCGCAACACGGGCACTCGCACCGTCGTCGCTGTCACCCGAAGCCCCGGCGCGCCGAGTATCTTTCGGGTCTCTTTTGCGATCTTGACTTCTTCCGAACAGTCCCCCACCTCGTTGAACGAGCCGATGTGCGGCAACAGATTGAAGGCAATCTGATAGGGATAGACGTTGGTCGTGACGTCGCGAAACGCCAGCAAATCCTTCGTTTGATCCATCAGCTCATCCATGGCCGCCGCGCCGGTCCCCGACACCGATTGAAAGGTGGTCACCACCACGCGCTTCACTCCTACCGCATCGTGAAGCGGCTTGAGCGCCATGACCAACGGCGTGGTCGTACAGTTTGGGATAGACACGATTCCCCGAGGCATGGTTCGTAAGGCGGCGGCGTTCACCTCCGGAACCACCAAGGGAACCTGATCGTCCATGCGGAACACGGCGCTATCGTCGATAACGACGATTCCAGCCGCGCCCAGTCGCTGACCATACTCCTTGCTGATAGCGTCAGTTGCCGAGATAAACGCAACATCTACTCCGGCAAAGGAAGACGATGCCGTCAACTCCTCAACTGTCCATTCCTTGTCCTGGCAGGTCATCACTTCGCCGGCTGACCGTTTAGACGCGAAAAGCCGGAGGCCGGTGAGGGGGAATTTTCGCTCCTCCAAAATTTCCAGCGTTTCTTGCCCAACCGCGCCGGTGGCTCCAAGAATGGCCACTGTATACCCTGGTTTCTGCTTGATCATGACTTCCTACTCCAACGAGAGCATGCGAATACGATGATTAAAGGTGTCGGCCACCAGCAGCGTTCCATCGCGATCGGCAACGATACCGAATGGATAACACAGACTTGCATCTCGCGCGACGCCGCCATCTCCGGAATAGCGGGGAACTCCTTGCCCCGCCACGCAGAACGCCTCCCCGGATTCCCAATCCCACTGCCGGATGAGGTGATTGTCTGAATCGGTCAGAAAGAGACGCCCCTCATGATCGAATGCAATTCCTGACGGGCGTGAAAGGCCGGCTGACGGCGCATCCGACGGCGACTCATACCGATAGACTCCACCGTCGCCGGCCACCGTGGTCATCAACCCTGTCACGCGCTCGACGCATCGGACCCGGCCGTTGAAGGTATCGGCGATATAGAGTCGGTCAGCCACGAGAGCCAATCCACTGGGACCGGCGAGGGCCGTGTCCACAGCAGGCTTCCCATCTCCGTCGTACGTCGCAATCCCGGTTCCAGCAACTGTCCGAATCACAGCGGTCTTGAGGTCTACCACCCGTATACGATGGTTGCTTTGATCGGCGATGTAGAGTCGGCCCTCGTCGTCAACGGCCAGCGCCGCCGGTTCATTGAGCGCAGCTTGGCCGGCAGGGCCGCCATCACCGGAGAACCGCGCCTGCCCTGTTCCAGCCAGAGTCGTGATCACACCAGTTACCGCATCTACCATCCGCACGCGATGGTTCATGGTATCGGCGATATATAAATTCCCCTCCCGATCCACAGCGACCGCCGTCGGGAAGTTCAGCTGCGCCTGTACCGCTTTCCTGCCGTCTCCGCCATATCGCTTGGTAGACGAGGCTGCTTGATTCGTCCAATACCGGACGGTTCCGCTCAAATCGGCCTGTTGAGTCAAATGCGCCGGACTGGCTCCGCCGGCACCATCGGCCAAAGGGTCGTCATCCGTGAGCTGAGCGGGTGTGTCCCGTTGCGCAGCCGAACGCATGTGGTCCTCGCCGGACACGCCGGCTACCGTTGAGATGACACCGGTCGCGCGATCAACTTTGCGAACGACATGATTTTCTGAATCGGCCACATAGACGTTCCCGTGGCAATCGATCGTCACGCCCTTCGGCTCGTTCAAACGAGCCTGCGTTGAAGGTCCGCCGTCTCCCGTACAACCAGAATCGCCGTTGCCGGCAAGCGTTCTGATCATCCACGTGGAAAGAATGGCTGCCATAGTTCAGTGCCGCTGACTAATTCAGGTTTCGGATAATTGCCTCACCCATCTCCACCGTTCCGACGATCTTCGCTCCGGGACTCTGAATATCTTTGGTCCGATATCCAAGGTCGAGCGTTTTCACGATGGCCTGTTCGATGGCTTCCGCTTCCTTATCGAGTTCAAAGGCATACGACAGCATCATGGCAGCCGATGAGATCGTGGCGATGGGATTCGCGATATTTTTCCCTGCAATGTCCGGAGCGCTCCCATGAATCGGCTCAAACAAGCCGACCTTGGCCCCAATACTCGCCGACGGCAACATACCGATCGAACCGGTCAGCATCGCCGCTTCATCGCTCAGAATGTCTCCGAACATGTTGTTGCAGAGCAACACATCGAATTGTCGCGGGTTCCGGACCAGCTGCATCGCGGCGTTATCCACATAGATATGTCCCAGTTCGACATCCGGATAGGACGCGTGGACGTCGATTACCACCTTGCGCCACAACTCAGACGATTCCAACACGTTCGCTTTGTCAACTGAGGTGACCTTCTTGCGACGTTTCCGTGCCGCCTCGAACGCAACCTTGGCAATTCGGCGAATTTCTTCTGTCGAATAAACTTCCGTGTTGAACCCTCGCTCTTCGCCGTTCGGCAACTTTTCGATCCCCTTCGGTTTGCCGAAATAGATCCCGCCTGTAAGCTCGCGGATCACGAGAATATCGATCCCCTCGACAACCTCGCGTTTCAACGTGGACGCATCCACCAGATTCGAATAGAGCTTCGCAGGTCTCAAGTTGGCGTAGAGCCCTAAGGCTTCCCGAATTCCGAGCAGCGCCCGCTCCGGCCGTAGGCTGTACTCCAAGCTTTCCCATCGAGGCCCCCCGACGGCGCCCAGCAAGACGGCATCGCTCTGCTTGGCCAGCGTCAATGTGTCCTTCGGCAGCGGCACACCCACTTTATCGATCGCCTGCCCGCCGATATCGGCCGCGACAAACTCGAACGAGTGCCCGTACTTTTCGGCAATGACCTTCAGGACTTTCACGGCTTCAGGAACGATCTCGCGCCCGACTCCGTCACCGGCCAACACGGCAATCTTGGCCTTCACAGTTACTCCTTTCGATGACTCACTCGGCTTACGGCCTATTCCAGTATCGTTTCATCTTCAATCCGCCAGGCCGGGTCAACCAAACACAAGAACTCGACATCGGTCTCCCCGGTATTTTCGACACACTGTTGTCCTCCCGGCGGCACATAGATGGTCGTTCCGGCTTCGATCAACGTGACGTGGTCGTCGATCGTGAATCTGCCACGCCCTGAAATGAAGTAGTAGACTTCCGACGAGGCCAAGACATGGCGCTTCGAGCGTTGACCGGACGGTAATGTCCCGTGGGCAAGACTATAATTCAGTTTGAGCTGATGCTTGGCAGGGTGAAAAATCTCCCGCAAGCGAGTCTCGTCCCCGGCCAGAAACTCGGGGCGATCCGCCGGCGTCACCTTGAACAAGGACAAGCCCTCTCAATCCAATAGACCTCACCACGGAATTTGAAACTGTACCGTGGAGATCCGCTTCAAATCAAGTTCACCTTCTGCTCGCCTTGCGCCTGTTTCGTCGCCAGGTAGACCAGCTTATTTAGGGCGCTGATATAGGCCCGAGCAGACGCCGTGATGATATCGGTATCGGCGCCGTGGCCTGTGACTGTCCGACCATCTTCCTGCACGCGCACCGACACCTCTCCCTGTGCATCGGTCCCACCGGTAATGGCCTTTACCACATACATCAGCAACTTGCTCTTCGTCTGTGTGATCGTCGCAATGGTTCGGTAGACGGCATCCACCGGTCCATCACCGGTCCCGGTCTGGGTGACGGGCTTGCCGTCGATCTCCAGCTCGACGGTAGCCGTCGGGACCCGATCCGTTCCACTCGATACTTGTAGTCCCTTTAACGCAATGCGCTCGGCCATCTTCGACAACTCTTCGGAGACAATGACTTCGAGATCTTCCTCGAAGATCTCTTTCTTTTGATCAGCAAGTTTTTTGAACCGCTCGAAGGCATGGTTGACCTCTGCCTCGCCGAGCTTGTACCCCAACTCTTCCAAACGCTGCCGGAAGGCATGACGCCCGGATAACTTGCCCATCACCATCTGGCTTTCGACCAATCCGATCGATTCCGGGCGCATGATTTCATAGGTCGTCTTCTCTTTGAGCAAGCCATCCTGATGAATGCCCGACGTATGGGCAAAGGCGTTCGCCCCCACGATCGCCTTATTGGGTTGCACCACCATCCCCGTGATCTTGCTGACCAAACGGCTGGTCTTTGCAATCTCCTCGGTTCGGATACGAGTGTCCGCTCGGTAAAAATCCGTTCTGGTGCGGAGTCCCATCACAATCTCTTCCAAAGACGTATTCCCCGCCCGCTCTCCGATTCCGTTGATCGTACATTCCACCTGGCCGGCTCCATTCATAATCGCCGCCAAGCTGTTCCCCACCGCGACACCCAGATCGTTGTGGCAATGGACGGAGATCACCGCTTGTTCGGCGTTGGGAACCTTGTCGCAAATGCCCTTGATGAGCGCGCCGAATTCTTGCGGGACGGCGTACCCTACCGTGTCAGGAATGTTCACGGTGCCTGCTCCGGCAGCGATGACTGCCTCAATCACTTCGTAGAGGAACGACGGATCCGATCGACTCGCATCCATGGGAGAGAATTCGACATCATCGACATAACCCCGCGCACGTTGGACCATCTCCACGGCGCGCTGCTTGGCCTGGTCCCGCGTCATCCGAAACTGGTGCTTCAGGTGAATATCGGACGTGGAAAGAAACGTATGGATGCGGACCTTCGGCGCGCCTTTCAAGGCTTCCCAGGCCCGATCTATGTCTTCAGGGCGGGCCCGCGCCAGACTGCAGATCGTCGGTCCTTCGACCTCCTGCGCGATACGCCGCACCGCGTCAAAGTCTCCGGGCGAACTATAGGCAAATCCCGCCTCAATGATATCGACGCCAAGACGGGCCAGTTGTTTGGCCACCATGACCTTTTCTTCCACGTTCATACTGGCGCCGGGCGACTGCTCGCCATCCCTCAACGTCGTATCAAAAATTCTGATCATGCGTGTCATGGTTGACCTCCGATACAAGCTGCTCAAAAAGTCCTTCCGGCAAGGCCGCAAGGAGCGAGAACCCCGAGGAGGTACATACCAAGCTTCGCTTGAACCGCTCGCTTCAATCACATGCGAGCGGATAAGTACCTTTCCTCCCGGAGCTAACCCCTCCGTTGAGGGGTTCGAACGACTGAGAACAAAGCGGGAAGGCTTTTTCAGCAGCTTGAAAATAGAAAAGCCTTCATCCCAATTGACCCAGGGACGAAGGCTTCACGCACTTCGTGGTACCACCCTGATTCGGTCTGAGGACCGACTGGTCGTCAGACCCTTCATTCTGCCTCTTACGGAGGCAACGCGGGATCTCCTACTTCATGTTCGGAGATTCGGCTCGGAGGCGAGTTCGGCGAGATCTAGGCTGGTTTGCACCACCCACCAGCTCTCTACAGAATATTCATCACCCTGTTTCTAGATAGCTCGCGTACTACTCCTCGTCTTAGCCTTGAAAACCTTTTCAATTCCTCCCCCTGTTGTTCGCCGTCATGAGTTCGATTCGATCGGCGGAGACTCGACTTTTCCGATGTTCTTTTTCCCGGCTGCCGGAGCAACCAACCAAAAGATTTTTTCGACCGGCCCCATCAATGCATAGCCGGCAAAGATGACAAATAACATCACCGCAGGCCAGGCTGCCACCATCATCAGCGTCAGAATACCCCAGACCAGGTAGGTGATCTGCCGGTGGCCTTTGAATTTCAGTTCTTTGAAGCTGCGATACTTGATCGTGCTGACCATCAAAAACGAGAGCGCCAAAGTCATCAGCAGTACCACGATCGGCCTGACGTCCCCTCCCATCTTAAGGAGGTAATGATCGAAGACAACCAGGGACGCCACCACCCCGGCAGCGGCCGGAATAGCCAGGCCGGTAAAATACTTCCCGTCTGACAGCGAAACAGTAGAGTTGAATCGCGCCAATCGCACGGCTCCCATGGCCACGTAGGCGAACATCACGGCCACACCGAACGTACCCTGCCCGCTCAACGCCCAGGAGTAAATCAGTAACCCCGGCGCGACACCGAATGACACCACATCGGACAGCGAGTCATACTCCAGCCCGAACTGACTCGTGCTGTTGGTCAGTCTGGCCGACTTCCCGTCCAAGACATCAAAAATCATCGCGACGAGAATCGCAATGGCCGCTTCCACATAGTTGGCGTTGAAGACGG
This sequence comes from uncultured Nitrospiraceae bacterium, assembly GCA_963711905.1. GTDB lineage: Bacteria > Nitrospirota > Nitrospiria > Nitrospirales > Nitrospiraceae > Nitrospira_D. The sequence continues at coordinate 143,049 of CAVQFZ010000007.1, forward strand.
ACAGGATCGCAAATATGCCGCAAAACAAGTTGCCCGTGGTGAACAAATTCGGGATGAGATGCATGGCGGCTTTCCGCCGCTTCCCTTCTTTTCCAAATGAACTTTTAAATCCCGCCGTTTTCATGGCAACTCTCCCAGGATGGTTTCACCACCCTTCACGCGCTCGCCAACTGCCACTCGAAGTGTTGTGCCCATCGGAAGAAAGGTATCCATGCGCGATCCGAAACGGATCAACCCATATCGTTCACCTCGGATAGCTCGGTCTCGTGGCGAGATCCAACACACAATGCGCCGAGCGATCAATCCAGCCACTTGCACGCACAATACTTTGATCCCTTCATGCGTCTTGATCATCATGGCGTTCTGTTCGTTCCTCAACGTCGCTTCCGGCTTGCTGGCGACCAAAAAAAGACCCGGTTGATATTGCACATCCTCGATCACCCCGTCACAGGGCACCCTATTGATGTGGACATCGAAGACATTCAAAAAGATCGTAAGTCTGATGGCGCGTTCCTTTAGGTAGCGCGGCTCGAACTCTTCCTCGATGGCGATCACTTTCCCATCGCCGGGAGCAACTACAAGATTGGAACCCAGCGGCACAGCTCTGGCCGGGTTTCTGAAGAACCAGGCGACAAACAGCGTCACAAGCGCACTTACACTCGCGACGATCGGCCAGCCCAGCCAACCCGTCAACAGTGTCACGGCGGCGGGAACCGCGATGAAAGGAATTCCTTCTTTGGCAAAGGGAACGCCGACCGCACGATCCGCCACGGAATCGCCTCACTCTGAGGGATGTTCAAACGGGCTGGCTTTTCTCACCCGCCCACCCCGGCTCGCCACGACGCGCCTCTCCGCGGACAAGGCCGCCGTGTGTGAAAAGGGGAAAGCGCGTACATCTTCATCGTACATTGCATCTTTGAACGATGCAAGAACGAAGCTGGCGGTCTGCTTCAACATTATTCTTAGTTCTTCGTTTTATCGACAAGCTGATCCTTCTTCAGCCACGGCATCATCCCCCGCAGCTTGGCTCCAACAGCTTCGATGGGATGGGCTTCGCCTTTGGCAAGGAGCGCGTTGTAGACCGGTCGATTGGCTTGATTTTCCAAGACCCATTCCTTGGCAAACCGCCCTGTCTGAATCTCTTCGAGAATCTTCTTCATCTCCTGCTTCGTCTGTTCGGTCACTACACGCGGACCTCTGGTCACATCGCCGTATTTCGCCGTTGTGCTGATCGAGTAGCGCATGTTGGCAATCCCGCCCTGATAGATCAGATCGACGATGAGCTTCACCTCGTGCAGACATTCGAAATAGGCCATCTCCGGCGAGTAGCCGGCTTCGATCAGGGTTTCATACCCAGCCTGGATCAGCGACGTCAGCCCCCCGCAGAGTACGGCTTGTTCGCCGAAGAGGTCGGTCTCGGTTTCCTCACGAAAATTCGTCTCGATGACACCGGCGCGTCCCCCGCCGATCGCGCTCGCGTAGGCCAAACCGACCTGCCTGGTGGCGCCACTGGGATCCTGATGGATCGCCAGAAGGCAAGGCACTCCGCTGCCCTTCGTATACTCGGAACGAACGAGATGTCCCGGCCCCTTAGGGGCGACCATGAAGACATTGATGGAGGCCGGCGGCACGATCTGCCCAAAATGAATGTTGAACCCATGACCAAATGCTAAATATGATCCGGGTTTGAGATTGGCCGCCACGTCTTGCCGATAGATGGCGGCTTGCGCTTCATCGGGCGCCAGAATCATCACGACATCGGAAGCCTTCACGGCATCGGCGACGGGCATGACCTTGAGCCCGCTCTGCTCGGCCTTTTTCCACGAGGCGCCCTCACGCAACCCGATGACGACCGATACGCCGCTTTCTTTCAGGTTCAGCGCATGCGCATGCCCCTGACTCCCGTAGCCGATCACGGCCACGGTCTTGTTTCTGATCTGCTGAATATCGGCATCCTTATCATAGTAAATTTTCATGACCGACCCTTTCTCTCATTCATACAGACAGCAAGTCTACGCGACTTAGCAGGACACTACTCGCGGGCCACTTTCTTCGCTTGGACGGCAGCGGAACGGACCGGTTCGCGCGCGACGGCGACCCGGCCGGTGCGGACCAAATCCTTGATCCCAAGGGGCTGCAACAAATTGATGATCGCTTCAATCTTCTTGGGGTCTCCGGAGACTTCGATCGTATAGGTGCTCGGCGTCGAATCGACCACATTCGCCCGGAAGATATCCACGATTCTGAGCGCCTCGGCTCGATCCGCATCTTTCGTATGCACCTTGATGATCGCCGTCTCTCGTGAAACAAACTCCGTTTCGTTCAAGTCCACAACCTTGATGACGTCGATAAGTTTATTCAGCTGCTTCACGATCTGCTCGATGATCCGTTCATCACCCGAAGTCACAATCGTCATCTGAGACATGGACGGATCGAGCGTCGGCGCGACCGATAGGCTTTCGATATTGAACCCACGGCCGCTGAATAACCCGGCGACACGCGACAAGACCCCGAACTTGTTTTCCACGGTCACTGAGATGATGTGTTCCATAGAATAATTTTTAGTGTTGAATGTTGAATTTTGAGTTTCGGTCTAATTCAACATTAAAAATTCAAAAACTCAAAATTTATCTTATGCCGTTAAGACCGTATCCTTGTCCTCCGGCGTGACTTTCGCCGCAGCGGACTGTTTCTTCTTCAGCTCAGGAGGATCTTCCAGGAGCATTTCGTGGTTGCAACCACCGGCCGGGATCATCGGATAGCAATTCTCATAGGGGTAGGTCGGCACATCCACGATGACGGGCTTATCCGTCGCCAAGGCTTCTTTCAGGACGGCATCAAGGTCGCCGACCTTCTTGGCCCGCAATCCAACCGCTCCATAGGCGTCCGCCAGTTTGACAAAGTCCGGGGTCGTGTCCAGATAACTCGATGCGTAGCGCCCTTCGTAGAAGAGATCCTGCCATTGCCTGACCATCCCGTGGAATCCGTTATTCAAGATGATAATTTTTACCGGTAGCTTGCTCACGACAGCCGTGGCCATTTCTTGCATGTTCATCTGAATACTGCCGTCTCCAGCAATGCAGAGGACCAGACGATCCCGAAAGGCGGCCTGTGCGCCCATCGCGGCGGGGAATCCGAAACCCATCGTGCCAAGCCCACCGGAAGTCAACCATCGGTTCGGCTTCGCCAACTTGAAATACTGCGCGGCCCACATTTGATGCTGTCCGACATCCGTCGCGACGATCGGATCCCGATCCTTGGTCAGTTCATACAGCCGCTTGACTACCTGTTGCGGCTTGATCGGCCCATCCTTCTCTTGGTGATAGGTCAATGGGTGCGCCTGTTGCCATTCTTGGATCTGATCCCACCAGGGCTTCCGAAGGTCTTTCTGTTCCCCATTGACCGTCGCGCGCAAAATCTGATTCAACTCACGGAGCACCGTCTTGCAGTCGCCGACGATCGGAATATCGACGTTGATATTCTTCCGGATCGACGTCGGATCAATATCAATATGAATCACTTTCGCATAGGGACAGAACTCCGACACCTTCCCCGTCACCCGGTCGTCAAACCGCGCGCCGACGGCGATCACCAGATCGGAATAATGCATGGCCATGTTCGCTTGATACGTCCCGTGCATCCCGAGCATCCCCAGTGACAGAGGATGCTCTCCCGGAAACGCGCCGAGCCCCATCAACGTCATATCCACCGGAATCTGTGTCATCTCGGCCAGTTCAAGCAGTTCCTGTGAGGCTACGGAAAAGACCACGCCGCCCCCGACATAGAGAATCGGCTTCTTGGCCTTCATGATTGCTTCGGCCGCTTGTTTGATCTGCCATTTATTCCCTTCATAGGTCGGGTTGTACCCGCGAATCGAGACAGAATTCGGATAGGTGAATTCCGCTTTGGCCATCGATACGTCTTTCGGGATATCGACCAGGACCGGACCCGGGCGGCCGGTCGTCGCGATATAAAACGCCTCTTTGATCGTTGCCGCCAAATCGTTCGCGTCTTTGACAAGAAAATTGTACTTCGTGCAGGGTCGACTCAGGCCCACATTGTCCGCTTCTTGAAAGGCATCGTTCCCGATCAAATTGGTCGGGACTTGACCGCTGAAACAGACCACCGGGACAGAATCCATATAGGCATCGGCTAACGCTGTAATGACGTTGGTCATGCCGGGGCCGGAAGTGACCAGACACACGCCCGCCTTTCCGGTCGCCTTCGCATATCCTTCCGCCATATGGCCCGCGCCCTGTTCATGGCGTGTCAAGATCACTTCAATATCTTCCTGCTGGTGGAGTGTATCGAAAATCTTCAAGACGACTCCGCCGGGAAGCGCGAAGACCGTCTTCACTCCTTCCCGCTTCAGGCACTCGATGAAGATTTCAGCACCGGTGAGTTTCATAACAAACCTCCCACTGGCCGGGAAATGGGCGTGCATCGCATCAGAAGTCCGAGACGGGTATCGATGCCGACTTCAAAAGGCACTTCCTTAGGAACGCCCGTGATCATGCAGAAAAGCGTGTTGAATCAAAGAGAAAGATTTCAGGATCGTAGCACCATCCTTGAGGAAGCGTCAATAGAACGCCATGCTGAACACGCGCTCTGAAGCGTTTCAGAGGGCAGCTGAGCTGAAAAGTGCGTGAGCGGAAGACCTATAAGCCGGATTCTGTCCCGCAAAGAAGTTGCCCTCGTTGCGTGGATGATCATTTCTCTGGGATTCGAGTTACCTCGAACCTCAAGCGACCTACCCGAAGACCTCGACCGGGCCAGTCGGTGTACAGAGCCCCGTGAAGAGCCCGCACATGTCTTCCTATTTGGCCTTGCACCAGGCGACGCTTACCGTGCCGGCGATGTCACCACCACCGCGGTGGGCTCTTACCCCACCGTTTCACCCTTACCTGAGCCGCAACGATCAGATGGGATCCCATCGCCTTGGCCATCGGCGGTTTGATTTCTGTGGTGCTGGTGTCGGATTGCTCCGCCTGGGAGTTACCCAGCGCCCTGCCCATGGAGTCCGGACTTTCCTCCCGGTGCGAAACGCACCGAGCGACCATCCAGTCTTCCACCCACGCGGAGTCAGTATAAAGAATGATGCGGGTCGGGAACAAGCAGACGGATACGTCTCGTTGTAGGAATAACTAAGAGCCGGAGAAGCCTTACCTACCGACAACTGCAGGTAAGGGGTTGGCCGGCATTGGAGCTCTTTTCTGATAAATGGCCATGGCTTCCGGCATCCATTCTTTCAATTGCTCGATTCGAGTGTCATGGCCTGGATGGGTGGACAAGAATTCAGCCTGCCCTCCCCCACCCGACAACTGTGCCATCCGTTCCCACAGGGCGACCGACTCACGCGGATCATAGCCGGCATCCGCAGCTAGAAGAATCCCTATGTAGTCCGCCTCTGATTCATGCTTTCGACTGAAAGGCAACAGAACGCCGACCTGCGCTCCTGCACCCAGCGCCGCCATCGTCGCCTGGCTGACCATGGGATTCCCGCCGCTGAGCCCAATTGCGGCACCCACGACTTGCAATCCAAAATTGGCTGCTTGCCCCTGACTCATGCGCTCCGAGCCGTGCCGAGCCAAGGCATGCACCACTTCATGTCCCATCACCGCTGCCAAGCCGGCCTCTGTCTTGGCCGCGGGGAAAATGCCTGTGTAGACCGCCATCTTTCCGCCGGGAAGAGCAAAGGCATTGGCGGTTTTGTCGTCTTTGATCACCGATACTTCCCACTGGAACTGCTGAGCCATCTCGGCATATTTGGAGCGTTTGGCAGCCTCGACAATGCGTGCAGCGACCCGTTTGACCGGTTCGATCTCACGAGGATCCTGGGATACTCTCATCTTTGGATCAGTCTTAATCTGATTGTATGCCTGCGTCCCCATTTGCGTTTCTTGACTGACTGATGTCATCAACAATTGCCACCGACCTGTATAGGGATTGGTCTCACATCCTGCGAGATCGATTCCTACTACGATGAGACATGCGATCGTCGTCCCTCGCATCAGTCGTCGGATTTGCATCATCAATCCTCCAGCCAAAGTACTTCCAGATGGTTCTGGTGCTCGATTGACCACCATGGATTCGATTGGTACATTACCGCGCCTCTAGAAAGAATTTCCAGAGGGGAAGAGCGCCCTATGGTTTCACAACCACCCCACACGATTGAGCGCATCGGCATCGACGAATCCGGGAAGGGCGATTACTTCGGCCCCCTCGTCATCGCAGCCGTATATGTCGATGCGACCACGCAAGGCGAATTGAAACTGATGGAGGTCCGCGACAGCAAGAAGATTTCCGATGGCCGAATCTTGGAAATGGCCCCCGACATCAAGACCATTTGCCCCCACAGCGTCATCGCCATCGGACCACAGAAATACAACGAACTCTACGCCAAGATCAAAAATCTAAACCGTTTGCTCGCCTGGGGTCATGCCAAGGCGCTGGAGAATCTCCTGGAGCGAGGCGTGACCTGCGAGCGGGCGATTTCCGATCAGTTCGGTGATGCACGACTGATTCTCAACGCGCTTCAAGAAAAAGGACGGAAGATCGTGCTGGAACAGCGGACGAAAGCGGAATCTGATCTGGCCGTGGCCGCGGCATCAATTCTGGCTCGTGCCGAATTCTTGCTCCGACTGAAACGGCTTTCAAATGAAGTCGGCACCACCCTACCGAAAGGCGCCTCTCCAGCCGTCGAGCTCGCGGCCAAGATGATCATCAAGAAACACGGACGGAAGCGATTGGAATCAGTGGCAAAACTGCACTTCAAAACCACTCAATCCATATTGGCCGGGCTAATCTGATTTCCATTGACACTCCTATTACTGTCTGAAGCACTACGATTACAGTCTGGCGCCTTGCCCGAATTGAAAAGATAATAAGCATGTGATCCTACACTTGACGTGAAGGGAGCACTACATTCATTCTGTGTTGACCATTGCCGAGAGGCTCAAGGGTAAAGGCACTAGATGCGCATCTAGCCAGTCTGTCGACGCTTTTGCGGCACTATTCGTTTTCTTGTGATCGAATCTGGAACCGTTCATGAGCGCATTGAATGCATCGCGAGCCAAGATGCCTTCTGAGTTGGTGATCGTAGTCCCAACTTATCGCGAGGCGGATAACCTCCCCGAGCTTATGAAGCGAATGTACGACGCGGTGAGCGGGGCGGGCATCGGCACAGAAATTGTCGTCGTCGATGACGATTCCCGAGACGGAACGGATAACGTCTGCAAGGACCTATCAGCCCACTATCCGTTGAGGCTTCTCACCAGATTTTCCGAACGAGGGTTAGCGAGCGCGGTCATCCACGGGATCAGGGAATCACGCAGCGAATATGTGCTCGTCCTGGACGCAGATCTCTCGCATCCTCCCGAAGACATTCCTCGCTTCGTTCAGCACCTTCGAGGGGGAGCCGATTTTGTGGTTGGTTCGCGATATGTGGAAGGAGGGAGCACCGATGCGACATGGAGCGCGTTTCGCTGGCTGAATTCACGAATCGCAACTCTTCTCGCGCGAGGGCTGACCGACATTAAAGATCCAATGGCCGGGTTTTTTGCGTTCCCACGGCGAATCCTGGAAACGGCTCCACCGCTCTTGCCGTTGGGATATAAGATTGGGCTTGAGATCCTCGTGAAGGGGAATTGCAGAAGAGTGGTCGAAATCCCCATCGCCTTTTCGGATCGAACGAAAGGCGAGAGCAAGCTGACACTTCAACAGCAACTCTATTATCTGCGGCATCTCGGGAGGCTGTATCAGTTTCGGTTTCCTTGGATAACCAAACCTTTCGTGAAGTACTTCATTGTCGGCATCACCGCATCCTCGATCGACGTTGCATTGTTCATGGTGTTGTTCAATTGAGACAAACCGTTTCATGGTGAAGCACAACCGAGGGGCGCGTAGCCAGGCCGTCCAATACTGGAACAACGACGCGTCTCTTTAGAGAGACGGCTGAAAAATGAGTTGCTCGCAGGCATCGTGCTGATCTGATTGATTTTTCTTCCTCCAATGCTGCTCTGTAGTTGAATGCAGCCGCGCAGGATGTCGCGTCCGAGCACTGTCCAATAACGAGACGATCTCCTGATTCTTCTCGCTAACTCGCCATTAATTCACGCGGTTCAGTAGGGCATACGAATTGAAGGACGTACGCGGTGGCGCACGAAGTACTGCGAAGGCCAGCTCTAGGATCAACTATGTGCTGCAGCCTGGACAGACTGGCACAGGTCAACACGATTTCAGGGCGGATTGTAACCGAGGTATTCCATCGTGCGATGGAGGGAAGCCGGATATCGATCCTACGGGATCCTTTCTGGCGGCCAAGCCTTGGACCCAATGCCAATACGTTTAGGATGGTTGATTTGCTGCTCTTTGCGTTTGAAGGAAACCCCGATCTTCTCAATCCGCTTGGAGCTTAGAGTCGGCAAGACTGGTCTGGCACGGAGCTGGTCCACCTAAGAATCACTCGAAGATGGAGGCTGGGCTGCTGTCCAACTTCGGGACGTCCAGCCTATCCTTACAGAGAGGCTTTCTGGGAGAAACCGTCATAGTCTGCTGCCATTCTCATTCTGTGGGGATTCGCTATTGACTCGCGTCAGAATTATCCAAGAAACCTGATCGTCGATAGACAAAGGAATGAACCGATGCCAAACGGATTCACGAACGTGCCGGATTGGTTTCCGTGGGAAAACGCCGGTGGTGGGATCGCTGCCGGCGATTTAGATGGTGACGGTCGCCAAGATCTTGTCGTGCTCATGGTGGACAACCCGCCCGGCAAGAATCGAGGCCTGTATCGCGTCGGCAAGCGTCTCGACGCTGCCGGTATACCGATCGCAGGATGGGGACCCTGGATCGACATTCCCGACTGGTTCTCATTCGAAAATCAGGGCGCAGGACTCGCCTTGTGGGACCTGAACGGGAACGGACAGCTCGATCTCGTCGTGTTCATGATCGACGCACCCCAAGGGCAGAATCAGGCCTTCTATCGAATCGGCCGATCACTGGACGACAACGGCAATGTGACCGGCGGATGGACCGACTGGATAGGCGTTCCAGATTGGTTCCCTTGGGAGAACCAGCATGGCGCCATTGCGATCAGCGATCTTGACGGCGATGGCCGCCCGGAATTGATCGTCTTCATGATCGACAACGCACAGCAGCAAAACCAGGCTTACTACCGCATTGGGAAACGGCTCGATGCCGACGGCCTGGTCACCGCCGGCTGGACAGATTGGCAACTGGTGCCGGACTGGTTTTCTTGGGAAAACCAGGGTGCCGGCGTCGCGGTGGTCGATGGACAGCAAGCCGGTGACCACGATCTCATCATCTTTCAGATTGACAATGCCATTGAGCAGAACCAGGCGTTCTTCAAGCGCGCCGCGCGGCTGCAGATCACCGGAGACGTCGACAACTGGGAACCATGGATGGGTGTGCCTGGTTGGTTCTCTTGGGAAAACCAGGGCGGTGGCCTTGCAGTGGCCAATCTCGGTGGACGTCGAAAGATGATCGTGCTGAACATCGACAACCCGCCCCAGCAGAACGCCGGCCTGTACGAGGTGTTCGATCTGGATCCCGATCCGGCGCGCGAAGGACGATGGGACGTGTTGCCGTTCAAGTCCGGCGTCCTCGCCGTGCACGCCGCTCTGCTGCCCAAAGGAAAGGTGCTGTTTTTTGCCGGCTCGGGAAGCAGCGCCGTGCGGTTTGCCAGTCCCGACTTCGGCGACGAAGCGAAGGGCATCTTTACGAGCGTGGTGTGGGACCCGGCAGTACCACCTGGTCCAGGAGCACCGAACTTCTCGCATCCGGCCACGCTGCGAACAGCCGACGGCAAAGTCTTCGATTTTTTCTGCGGCGGCGATGCGTTTCTGCCGGACGGCCGCATGCTGTCGGCCGGCGGCACGTTGGACTACAACCCGTCCTTCAAAGGCCGTGCAGAGGTCGCAGTCTTCGATCCTTTCAAAGAATCCTGGGCGTTCGTCAAGAAGATGCAGCACGGTCGCTGGTACCCAACACTCATCACGATGGGCGATGGCCGAGTGCTGGCGACAACCGGTCTCAACGAAGCGGGAAACGGTCACAACCAGGCTGTCGAGTTATACTCGGCGGCCACCGATACGTGGCAGCCGCTGCAGCTGCCGGCCGCTTTCCAAGGTCTGCCGCTATACGCACATCTCTTCCTGATGCAGGACGGTCGCGTCTTTTTCTCAGGCGGACGGATGGACGACCCGCTTCAAGTAGAGCCATGCGTGCTGAATCTCAGTCAGAACCCGATTGGTCTGACCTTCGTTCCAGACCTCCTCGCTCCAATACTGCGGAACCAGTCGGCCAGCGTGCTCCTCCCGCCCGCGCAAGATCAGAAGGTGCTCATCATGGGTGGCGGTCCCGTTGGCAAGGCCGACAAGACCGACGCAACCGGGATGGTGAGTCTCGTAGATCTAAAAGTGCCACAACCCAACTACGTCGCAGCCGAGCCCATGTTGCTGCCCAGACTGCACTCCAATGCCGTGCTTCTACCGGATCGGACCGTGTTCGTGACGGGTGGATCGCTCAAGCAAGAGGACGAACCGCTGGCACGGCTGCAAGCTGAATCCTATGATCCGGCGACCGGACAATGGCAGCTGATGGCCGCTGCCACCATCCCACGTCTCTATCACTCGACGGCCCTGCTCTTGCCCGACGGTCGCGTGGTCGCCGCCGCGGGGAATCCCGAAGGCGGGCAATCGGTCGCCTGGGAGCCGCCAGACCCGGAAGAGGAGATGCGCCTCGAAGTCTTCAGTCCGCCGTACCTCTTTAAAGGCTCACAACCTACGATCGGCACCGTCGTCCCCGAATGGAACTACGGGCAACAGATCGCAATACCGACGCCGCAGGCAGCTCAGATTCGTTGGGCCCATCTGATGAAGGGCGGTGTGACCACGCATTCGTTCGATTGCGAGCAGCGGCTTGTCGATCTCCCGATTGCGGCTCGCACTACAACATCATTGCGACTGGTAGTGCCCGGTAACCAGAATCTCGCACCACCGGGGTGGTACATGCTCTTCATCGTCAATACGAACGGCGTTCCTTCCCTAGCGACGTGGGTGCATCTGACCTAAACAACTGGCAGGGGCCCTGCAATGGCGAGGTGAACGTCGAACGAAGGCTCGAATCAGGCTGTCCCTATTGTCTGCGTCCCTAACGACGTCTTCTACATAGACCAGAGAACACCAGATGACATGCCAAACCAGTATGAAGCTGGATTTTTGTCCGTGGCTCGCTTCTACGAAAGGAGCAGTGCAATGTTCGAAATTGATTTCATCGGTTCACCGGAAGATATTGATGCAATCCTTGCTTTACTCAAGCACCAGGATGTGGTGGACGGCTATGGAATCCGTCATGGAACGGGGGGAGTATTTTATCTAGCTAGATTCCAGGTATCGCGTTAGATACCAGGAGAAGGCAGGAGATGCTTGATGGGACAGGCGGCAAAGAGACGTGGCTCGGTCTAGGGTCGTTTTTGTTTAAACGGATTCCCCGACTTCGAGATCGGCTGACTTGCCTTTTGGCGCTGAGGAGCCTTCTGTGATCGGTTCCCCTTCCCAATAGAGGATTCGCCGGCAATAGGGGCAGATGTGCAGATCGTCGGAGCGTTTGACTTGCGCGATGAGCTGCGGGGGAATCTGTAGACGACAGCCGGCGCATATGCCGTCATGCACCGCCGCCAGAGGCTGATCCTTCCGCGAGGCCTTGATCTGGTTGTACCGGTCGAGCAGAGCCTTCTCGACCCGCGCTGAAGCCTCCCGATAGTGTGTTTCGAGTTGCGCCAGTTCCGTCGCCAGATCCTTGTCCTGCGTGTCCAGCGCCTGCTTCTCCTGGGAAAAAACCTTTTCCAGCGCGTTATGCTTCTCTTGAAGCTCTTTGGCAGTCTTCTGGAGCTGATCGCTCTTCTCCATCGACAACAAAATCTTTTCTTCAAAGTCTCCCCGCTTCTTGTTCGCCAGCTCAAGTTCGAACAAATGCGCTTGATATTCTTTGTTGGTTTTCAGGTTCGCTGCGTGCGATTTCATCTTCTCCGTCTGGGCTTCGTGCGCCTCCAGGTCCTTTTCGTGCGAACGCCTTTCCTTGACGGCTGTTTCGACGACCACCTTGGTGTCATTCAGCAGCTGAACGGCTTCTCGAAGCGGAGCTTCGGCGACATGGAGTCGTTCAGGGATTTTTCGGCGGATCTCACGGATCTCCATGATACGGAGATCGAGTTTTTGCAGTTCAACGAGCGGGGAAAGCTTTTGGTTCAACGTATCCTTTCCATCAATGCCGGCGCGCTGAAGAGGTCAGGCACCCGTCCGGACTGGTGGGCCCACTAGGACTTGAACCTAGGACCAGCTGATTATGAGTCAGCCGCTCTAACCACCTGAGCTATGGGCCCGCTTCAGAAAGGTCAAGGCTTAAGCTCAGGTCGAGGACAGGACTGAACTCGATGGCTTTCCTCTCAGCCTCATCCTTAACCTCAGCCTCGGCCTGAGGCGGATTCTAGGCCGCCCCTCCGAGTGGAGTCAAATCACACCGTCTTGAGATTCAATGCCTATAGACTCTCGACAAAACTCCTGAGCTTTTTACTGCGGCTCGGATGCCGTAATTTCCTCAATGCCTTGGCTTCGATTTGCCTGATGCGTTCGCGGGTAACTTCAAAGTCCTGTCCGACTTCTTCCAAGGTATGATCGGTCGCTTCGCCGATACCGAACCGCTTGCGCAGCACCTTCTCCTCGCGAGGCGTCAAGGTTTCCAAGGCGCTGTTGATCTGCCGCTGCAAGTCGTAGCGAATGGCCGCTTCCAGCGGAGAGACAGCCTTCTTGTCTTCGATGAAATCGCCCAAATGGCTGTCTTCCTCTTCACCGATCGGCGTTTCGAGCGAGATGGGTTCGCGGGCGATCTTGAGAATCTTCCTGACTTTGTCCAACGGCAGATCCATGCGCTCGGCAATCTCTTCGGGAAGGGGCTCACGACCCAGCTTCTGCACGAGATGCCTGGAGGTTCGAATGAGCTTATTGATCGTTTCAATCATGTGAACCGGAATCCGGATCGTTCGCGCTTGATCCGCAATGGCTCGGGTGATCGCCTGCCGGATCCACCAGGTGGCGTAAGTGCTGAACTTGTACCCACGCTTATACTCGAATTTGTCTACCGCCTTCATCAGTCCGATATTGCCTTCCTGAATCAAATCGAGGAACTGGAGGCCTCGATTCGTGTACTTCTTTGCGATGCTGACCACGAGCCGCAAATTCGCTTCGACCAACTCAGCCTTCCCACGCTTCACCTTCTCTTCGGCAAGATCGAGATGCTTGACCCCATCCTTGATTTCTTCAGCCGGAGCAAGCGCCTCTTCCGTCTCCAACTGACGAACCTTTGCTTTGGCGGTTTGATAAACCTTCCGAATCTCCACCAGCGCTTCTTCCGACACCCCGGTCTTCCGCTTGACCGCCAAGAAGTCTTGACGGCTCCGGCACAGCTTCCTCAACAGTTCGGCGCCTGCTTCCCCCCCCACTCCGATCCGCCGTTGGCAGCTGACCGCTTCCCGTTCGGCCGTCCGAATCTGCACCGCCAGATCGCGGACACGCTGGACCATTCGGTCTTTCAGCACCCCATGCAGATTGACCGATTCAATTTTGTCCACCACTTGCTGGCGGATGGCATCGAACTGCTTCTTGAACTTCTTTTGCTTGACCGGATCACTGCTGAGATGCTTGCTCTTCTCGGCCAATGCCCTCAGCGCGAGCGAGACTTTCCGCACGGCATTCAACGACTCGAGCGTCTTGACCCGCAACTCCTCGTAATCCCGCTCCACCGGCGGCTGGTCTTCCTCAAAGCCCTCTTCGGTCTCCTGGATCGGCACGATCTCGCGCACGTCGATCTTGGCGTTCTTGAGCTGATCCCGGAGAGCCAGGACGAATTCGATGGTCATCGGCATGCCGTAGATCACCGACGCGATGTCTTTTTTCCCCTCTTCAATCCGTTTCGCGATTTCGATCTCGCCTTCGCGGCTGAGGAGAGCCACACTCCCCATTTCCTTGAGGTAGAGCCGCACCGGATCGTCGGTGCGACTGAGCGCCCCCGGCGTCAGATCGATCGCCTTATCGTTTTCCTCCTCGGCATCCGACTCGGCCTCCTCCACTTCTTCGGCCGCTTCGCCTTCAGATCGTTTCTGAATGCGGTCTCCATCGCTCGCCTCGACGATTTCGATATCCATTTCGCCGAACATCGCCATAATGCTGCCAAACTGATCTGAAGACACGACTTCAGCGGGCAAGGTGCTGTTGAGCTCGTCATACGTCAGAAAGCCTTTTTCCTTCCCGATCGTGATCAGCTTCTTCACCTCACCGAGCAACTCTTGTTTCGGCATGACTACTCCTTCACCAATGAAACCACACCGGCGGTCGGCGTGCCGGCTTTCCGCATCCGCACCTCGTTGATCTGCATATTCAGCATGCGCGCATCATCTAGACGGCCTTCGCGCTCGGCCGTTTTCAGTCCGGCAATCAGCTCCCGTAGGGCCTGCTCCGATCGCTTGCGGTCCAGACAATCCAAACAGGCCGCAATGTGCGCCGGCGCGTCGTCGAAATGATCATCACGAAGCGACAACTCCGTCGCCAGGGCGCCACAATCAGGGTCGTTCACCGACTCCTCTAGTACCGACTGGACCTGAATACGCCCATCGCGATCCCTATGGGTCAGAGCTAGGTCCGCAAGCTTGCGACAGGCTTCGACCGAAAACTTCTCAGGCTGCAGACGCCGCGCGTCGGACGGGGACAACTCGCCTCGCAACATGAGGAGCATTAAGTCTCGTTCCTCTGGGATTCCCTTGAAGAGGGATTCCGCCGGCTTCCCGACAGAGACTGGTCGAGGCGCTCCCGAACCTTGCTTCTGCTGAGCAACGAGCGCGGGGTACCGTTCGATCAAGCGCGATTGATTGATCCCCAGACGTTCCGCGACGACCTTGAGACGCTCTTCCCGCTCAATCGGATGCTCGCTCTTCTGTAGAATTCGCAGAACCTCGTCCACACTCCGGATCCGTCCTTCGATGGTGCTCGCCTCTGTCGACTTGAGACGATGTTCCAAGGCAAAGTCCAACAGGCTCGGCGCCTGTTCCTCTAAACGCGCGAACGAGTCGGGCCCATGGTTCCGGACATACATGTCGGGATCCTCGCCTACCGGTAACGTGACGACTTTGACCCCCAACCCGCTGTTCACAAACAAATCCAACCCTCTCAAGGCTGCTCGCACGCCTGCTGCATCTGGATCGAAGAGCAAAACGACCTTGTCGGCAAACCGCCGCATGGTTTGAACATGTTCAGGGGTCAAGGCGGTGCCCAGCGTGGCGACTGTATGTGTAATGCCGGCCTGATGCAGCGCAATGGCATCAAAATATCCTTCGACCACAATCACCGTTTTCGTTCGGCCAATGGCATCGCGCGCATGATCGAAAGCAAACAGCGTCTGGCTCTTCTTGAAGAGAGGCGTGTCGGGTGAATTGAGGTACTTGGGCGTGCCTTCGCCCAACACCCGTCCGCCGAACCCCACCACACGCTTGCGAAGATCAGTGATCGTGAACATGACACGCTCCCGGAACTTATCGTAGGAGCCGGTTCCCTTCTCGCGTGCCGTGAGCATACCGGCCCCAAGAAGATCCCCCAACGTAAACCCCTGCCGGGTAAGCGCTTTGAGCAAGCCGTCCCATTCTTTCAGCGCGACTCCGATCCCGAACTGATCGATCATCGCCTGCC
>CAVQFZ010000008.1:0-65538 GCA_963711905.1 uncultured Nitrospiraceae bacterium
GTCATCTGTACGCTGACTGATCAAATCGACGCCTCGCTGCTCGCCCACGCAACGAATATGAATATCATTGCCAACTATGCAGTCGGCTACAACAACATCGATCTGCCTGCTGCGACCCAGCGGGGCATCATGACCACCAATACACCAGATGTGCTGACTGATGCCACTGCCGATTTGACGTGGGCGCTGTTGCTTGCTCTGGCGAGGCGTGTCGTCGTGGGAGACACCTGGGTCCGAACCGGCAGCTGGCCGGACGGACACCGACCCAGCTGTTAGGCGCCGATGTTTCCGGGAAAACGATGGGCATCGTCGGTATGGGGCGCATCGGTCAGGCCGTCGCGCAACGAGCGTCCGGGTTTCGGATGTCGGTGATCTATGCAGGCCGTCAGAGTGTTTCCAGCCTGTCCGGTGTCTCGTGGACCAAGCGTCCCTTCGCTGAAGTACTGGCGGAGTCTGATTTTCTTTCGCTCCATGTCCCCCTCACCGAGACCACTCGTCATCTCATAGACCGACGCACGCTTGCCCTGATGAAACCAACCGCGAACCTGATCAATACGTCCCGCGGACCGGTCATCGATGAGGCAGCGCTGGTGTCGGCGCTTGAGGCACGAACCATCGCGGGCGCCGGGCTGGATGTCTACGAGCAAGAACCAATGGTCTCTGCCGGTTTGATCGCCCTGCCGAATGTGGTCCTTCTTCCCCACTTAGGATCGGCAACACTCGAGACTCGCGTGCGTATGGGACTCATCTGCCTCGACAATATTGTGGCTGTGTTGGGAGGCTACCCGGCGCCGAATCGAGTGAACTAAAGGTGGGATAGGGGAATGGGGTTGAGCCCTTATGATGCATACCGAAAACCGACGTGTCCACTCCCTTGCTTCCCCTTCAGGACCGCCAGTCGCTGTGGGACATCATGGAATGAAGGAATAGACTCAAATGCATGAGCGGCCTTCTCCCACTGTTCCTCCGCTTCATAGAGCAAACCCAACTCATAGCGAATGGCTTGCCCCTTGGCCCCTTGGCAACGAGGATCAGCCAAGACCGTTTCCAGTCCCAGAATCGCCTGAGCGAGATGACGGTCTTCCTTGAGACAGATCGCGGTCATCAGCGCCGAATCAAGATAGTATGAGTCGCTGTTCATCGATACGTGAAATTCCTCCTTGGCTTCCTCGTACAATCCCATGTTTTTGTACGCCACGCCCAACGCATAGTGCGCTTCGTAGTCAGGCGGCGCAGCGGCGGGATTGCTGGAGACAGCTGGTCCAGTTGAGGTCTCGCTGGCAGTGTGCTCCGCTGGAGAGGTAACGGGTGATGCGGTCGCGATCTCGGAAGCCGCTGAGGGTTCTACAGTCGCTGAAAAATCTTGGTCCTCCTTCAGCCGACCCTGTGGACGGACTGCCTGAGCACCGTCCGAATCCGCTTTCAGTGATTCGCCACCGGTCGGTATAGAATCGGCGAGGTTCATCGGCGCCGGATCAAATACGTTCTGAGCAGATTCGTCCGGTTCTGATGGAGCCCCTCCCTTCATCCTTGCCGCCAGCCGATTCACGAACGCTTCATCACCGGACAGCGAGCGCACCTTTTCGAAGAGCTCCTCATGCAAACTTTCCATGCCGGGCTCTGGGTGCTCCAACAACAGTTCAATGGCCTTCGCATACTGGAGAGCGGCTCCCCTGCCCTCGCCTTGTTCTTCGAGCAGTTCTCCGTTCAATTCCAACAGAGGGACGGAGTTCGGGTCAGCGGACAAGAATTCCTGAATCAGCGATTCGGCAAGCGCTAGGTCATGCGCCCGCAACGCAGCTCCAGCCAAGAAGCGATATTCCCCCAGCGCCACTTGTATATCCCCGCGTTGCAAGTGCAACCGAGCCAGAAGCTGACAGACTTGTGGATTCCCTGGTTCCCGCGTGAGCATTTGGTTCAGGATCGCTTCTGCGCCGGCATACTGTTTTTCGTCGATGCGGCGAACGGCCTCAGCCAGCAGATCGACCGGTTCGGACGGTTTCTGTGCCGGCGCGGTGGATCCCGGTTTGACCGCTTTGATCGATCCGGTTCCGTCTTTCTTCATGCTCTCCACGAATTGGGCCGCCTCGCTATTTTCTGGATTGATCCTCAGGACGGCAAGATACGCGTCTTTCGCCTCATCGTATCGCCCTTGCGCCGATCGCTCACGGCCCAACTGGAGATACACCGTGGTCGCTTCATCCTGCTGGTTTTCCTGGACGCAGAGTTCGGCGACGCGTTGCTGCGCGTTGAGATTCGACGGATCGTGGACGACGATCTTTTTGTAGATTTCGAGCGCGTCTTTTCCTCGACGCTCTTTCAGGTAGTACTTCCCTAGGGTGAGGTAATCCTGGACCGCACTGCTGATGAGTCCGCGTTCAACGTTCAGGTCTCCAAGGTGGCGATAGACTTCGTATCGTGAGGGATCGCATTTCAGGGCTTTCTTAAAGGCGGCGATTGCCTTGAGGGTGGCGCCTTCGGCTCGGAATGCCGAGGCCGCCTGCAAAAAAGCGGAGGCGGCTTCTCCAGGAGCGTTTCGCTTCGATTGCAAATCGCCGATCGTATTATGAATGGTGCCGTCGGCGGGGGTTTCTGCGGCCAACTTCTTCCATTCGGCTATGGCCGCTTCGTACAGTCCGCGGGAAGCCAGGAGCTGAGCTTGTTGAAGAACTCGACTTCGATCCGGGGGCACAACGATCCCTCCACGAACAGAACAGCCAAACGCTAACAGTCTCACTTATTTTTGTCTAGAAAATGGAGGAATCAGACGGTGACACACTCGGGGAGAAGAGCCGACCTCTCTTGTCGGAGGATCGACTCTTCTCCCGAGCCGAACGGAAGATGTGACGACTTAGGACGCGGCGATCGCCGCCTTGAGCACATTGGCCGCTTGAGGACCCTTGGCTCCCTGTACGATCTCAAACTCGACGTTTTCCCCCTCTTTGAGAGTCTTGAACCCTTCTCCTTGTAACGCGGAGTAGTGCACGAAGACATCTTCTCCGCTATCCAGCCGGATGAATCCAAACCCTTTTCGATCGTTGAACCACTTGACCGTTCCTTTTGTCTTCACAAAAACCCTCCTTTTTTTCAACAACGACGACTGGTTACGTAGGGCTACACTCAATCGTCCCGCATCAAAATGAAAATAGATTGGACAAGAATCCGGCTTGGAGAAGGGACGGGCACCTGAAGGAGTGATGCATCGCTCACGGAACCCATCATGTGAGTGGAAAGTCGCGCTGCATGTAACATAGGCTTCATGCTCTGTCAAGCGAATCTTTACGGAGAAGATTTTCTCCTGTGTTTACAGGTGAGAAGGACTCCCCTATAGTGTTGAACATTTCTCCGACCCAGACACTCTGTGATCTTACGAACGCTGCTCGATCGCTACATTTTCACGGAACTGCTCGCTCCGTTTGGTCTCAGCCTCGGCGCGCTCTGTTTTGTCATGTTGACCAGAGAACTCTTGCGTCTTGTCGAACTGCTCGTGTCCAAAGGGGTCGGTTTCTTGGCAGTCCTCAAAGTCATTGCCATGCTTCTCCCCTCCGGTCTCGTGCTCACGCTTCCGATCGCAGGCTTGATCGCGTCGGTGACGGCCTTTGGCCGATTATCCTTTGATAAGGAACTGGTCGCGATGCGCGCAACCGGGCTCAGCCTGTTTCGCCTCTCGCAGCCGGTCCTCCTCTTCTCGGTCTGTGTCTTTACATTGACCTTGGTATTGTCCCAATGGGGGCAGCCATGGAGTTCATTGAATCTTAAGAAGGTGGCTCTCAATCTGCTCAAAGATCAGCTTGTTCTGGCTTTGGAACGGGGCACCTTCAATGAGCCGATTCCACGCATGATGATCTACGTTCCAGATGGGGAACCGGGCCGTCCGTCCGAGGGCATCTTCATCTCGGATGAACGCCTGCCCGAAGAACCTCGCGTCATCGTGGCGGAGCAGTATCAGGTCTTTATGGATACCGCCCATACGCAGATCGCGCTCCAGCTGGTGAATGGCGTCATTCATAGCCGACCTGGTCAGGTCGACGAGTATCGGCAGATTGCGTTTGCCAGTTACGATCTCAAGATCGATCTAAACCTCAGCAGCTATTCGGCCGCCGAAGAGCGCCCGTCCTATGAACAGATCATGGCCCGGCTGGCCGAGTCCGGTGGCAAGGATGCCGGCTCGCTTCGTCGTCTGATGGAATACTATAAAGACTTGGCCTTTCCGACCGCTTCGCTCGTATTCTGTCTGCTCGGCGTGCCGGTCGGAATCGTCTCGAAGCGTTCCGGACGGGTCGGTGGGTTTGCCGTCGGCGTGGGGATCATCATCGCGTTTTATATCCTGAATGTCGGGTGCGATTTTTTGGTGACGGCTTTGATCCTGCATCCCTTTGCGGGCGCCTGGCTGCCGAACATCGTGTTCGTCGTCATCACCGCCGTTCTCTTTTTACGGATGAGCAGGCAATAACAGTATGACGATCCTCTTTCGGTATATCCTTCGCGAATACTCCAAAATTTTCGGCATGTGCTTTTCCGGCTTGGTGACCATCTATCTCGTGATCGACTTTTTTGAGAAAGTCCGCCGATTCTTGCGCTACGAATCGGGAATCCTCCCGATCCTCACATACTTCGCGTTGAAGATCCCCTCGATTTCGTTCCAAGTCGCTCCGTTCGCGATCTTGGTGGCGACCTTGCTGACGCTCGGTTTGTTCGCGCGCGGCAATGAAATCACCGCCATGCGCAGCTGCGGGATCAGCTTGCTGTGGATGACCTCGCCCTTTCTCCTCTTTGCCGGCGGCGTATCGGTGATTCTCTTCTTCTTCAGCTCGACCGTCATTCCGCTCGCCTCGGAGAAAGCCGAAGAAATCCGTGTGGTCCAGATCGAACAACGGCCGGCTCCTGTCACCGTCAAAGCCGCCCAGCCCTGGGCCCGTATCAGCGCTGACGCCCTGATGGAAGTCCATGAGATCGATGTCGCAGGCAGCACCCTTCGAGGCATACGCATCTTTTATTTTCGCCCGCCGTTTACACTCGACCGAATTACGGAAGCGGCTGAAGCCCGCTATACTCCTCAAGGCTGGATTCTGCTGAACGGGAATCATCGCCGGTTCCAATCGGACGACACCGTCGAACTGGCGCTGTTCACGGAACAGGCGATCAGCATTCCGTTGATTCCCGATGATTTCTCCTCTTCTCTTGTGGGGAACTCGGAAACCATGACGTTTCGGGAAATCCGACATTACCTCGCGCGCTTTCGGCACGAAGGGTTCTCGTTCGCCCGCCTGCTGACGGACTACTACGGCCGTGTTGCCTTCCCATTAGTGACGGTCGTGATGGCGCTCGTCGGGATTGCATTGAGTTTGCGGCGAAGCGGAGTCCGCGGTGGCAACATGGCCATGGGTATCGGACAAGCGTTCATCGTCGGATTCTGCTACTGGACGACACACTCCGTCGCCATCGCACTCGGACGAGGGGGAGCATTGGCTCCTATGCTTGCCGGTTGGATGGCCAATGCGCTGTTTCTCAGCTTCGGTCTCTATCTGTTATTGAAAGTGAGGCATTGAAGAGAGGTTTCCTAGTTGACTGTACATCGGGCTTCCGGTAAGAAAGGCGCCGTGGGCGCCTAGAAGGAGGGAGAAACATGGCCTCGCGTGTGGTAATTACGGGTCTGGGGGTGATATCTCCCATCGGAATCGGCGTGAGTGAATTCTGGAAAGCGGCCCTCGCCGGTCGCTCGGGTGTCAGCGCGATCCCTTCCCTAGGATGGTTTCCCATGTCCGGGTATCGTTCGCGCGTCGCCGGACAGGTCCACAATTTCTCGCCGGAACAGTATTTGACGGCGACGCAGGCGAGTCGCGTGGATCGTTACGCGCAATTCGCCTTGGTCTCCACGAAAGAAGCGCTCACCGATGCCGATCTGAGTATGGCCAAGGAGGCTCCCCATCGCGTCGGCGTCATTGTCGGGGCCGGCATGGGCGGGATGGTGATGGGAGAGCGTGAAATCACACAGCTCTTTAAAACTCAGCGACCGCAGCGCGTGCACCCCAATTTCATTCCCACGATCACGCTGAATTCCGCTTCGGGCATCGTCGCGATGGCGCACGGCGCCAAAGGACCGAACCTCACGATCTCGACGGCCTGCTCCTCCAGCGCCCATGCCCTTGGCCAAGCTCTTCAGTGCATTCGCAGCGGTCAGGCCGATGTCATCATCGTCGTCGGAGCTGATGCGAGCATTACTCCGTTGGTCTTTGCCGGGTTCTGTTCCTTGCGTGCCCTCTCCAGCGAGTTTAACGATGCTCCGGAGCGAGCCTCACGCCCCTTTGATCGACGCCGTGATGGATTTGTCATGGGCGAGGGAGCCGCTGCGTTGATCGTGGAATCATGGGCGCATGCCAAGAAGCGGAAAGCGAGAGTCTATGCTGAACTTGCCGGATATGCCGCCACCAGCGAAGCCTATCACATGGTCATTCCTCAGGAAGATGGTCAGGAAATCTCCACGACCATGAGGATCGGTCTCGACTCTGCCGGCATCGGGCCGGATCAGGTCGACTACATCAACGCCCATGCGACCTCCACGACGATCGGCGATGCCGTCGAGACCAAAGCGATCAGGATTCTTTTTAAGAATCGCGCGGACAAAATCGCCGTCAGTGCCACGAAGTCACTCATCGGCCATACATTGGGGGCAGCTGGGGCGATCGGCGCAGTGGCGACGACTCTCTCCATCCATACCGGGCACATCCACCCCACAGCGAACTACGAGGATCCGGACCCAGCTTGCCGTTTGAATGGAATCCAACGTGCCGTCCAAGAACGAAAGGTTCGTTACGCCCTCTTGAACGCATTCGGATTCGGCAGCAACAATGCCACGGTCGTCTTTAAAAAATTTGTGGCGTAAGAACGATTGAACGATATCGAGGCCCCCTCGCCGAATGCCCATGCGAAACGCCTCATTCCACTTGAAGGAGTACCCATCATGACTGAACCGATCGATCCCGCGATTACCTCTAAAATCATTCAGGCCTTGGCCAGTTATCTCAAGCGAGACCCTGCGTCGATTACCGGGGCTCATCATCTCCGCGATGATCTCGGCCTCGATTCGGTGGCTGTCATTGAACTGCTCTTCGAGATCGAGGAACGGTTCAAACTTCAAATTCCGGATCAAGACCTCCCGGGGTTGAGCACCGTTGGGACCGTGGCTGCCTATGTCCAGCGGCGGCTCGCGGAACCTACGACTGAGTCCAAGCCTGAGTCGACGAAACCCATGACCGCGACAAGCAAATCGAAATCAGCCAAGTCGACCACGACCAAGACGGCCTCAGCCAAGTCCCTGTCTACCAAGAAGGCAGCTTCAGTAAAGCCCGCCTCCGCCGGAAAGCCGAAGAAGACATCCGCCGTGACGTCTGGGAAGAAGAAAGTCGCGGCCCGATGAGCAAGCCCCAACTGCCTTCTCCAATCACATTGGCGCAAATCCACGAGGTTGTTGGAGGGACGATTCACGGCGACAACCAGACATCGATCTCCGGCTTAACGAGCCTCGGCGAAGCCGATCCACACGCGTTGTCGTTCGTTGCTAACGACAAAATGTCGAAGGCGGCGGCCACTCTTCGCGTCGCGGCGCTGCTGGTCCATCGGCATATGCCTGATTTCGATGTGCCGCAAATCGTCGTGGACAATCCGCTGTTGGCCTTCGCGCGCGTCGCGCAAACCTTTTTTGTCCGGCAACAGGCTCCTCGGGGCATTGCCGAACAGGTGATGCGGGGTGCCGATGTGCAGATCGGCGCCGATCCTTCCATCTGGCCTTTCGTCACCTTGGGCGACCGCGTGACGATCGGCAATCGCGTCACGCTCTATCCTGGGGTCTTTGTAGGATCGGATTCAACGATCGGGGACGATTCCGTTCTGTATCCTAATGTCGTCGTTCGCGAGGGCTGCTCACTCGGCGCGCGAGTGATCGTGCACAGTGGATCCGTGATCGGAGCCGACGGGTTCGGATACGTGCAGCATCAAGGACGCCATCATAAGATCCCGCAACTTGGCGGCGTCATCATCGAGGACGACGTGGAACTGGGAGCCAATATGACGGTCGACCGCGCGACATTCGGCCGGACGCTGGTCAAGCGGGGTACTAAAGTCGACAATCTCGTCCAGATTGCCCACAATGTCACAGTGGGAGAGCACTGCATCCTCGTTGCGCAGGTTGGCATCGCCGGCAGCACAACCATCGGTCATCATGTGATGATTGGTGGCCAGACCGGGATTGCTGATCATCTCACCATCGGTGATCAAGTTATGATCGCGGCCAAAGCCGGCGTGATTCGGAGTGTTGAGTCCAATCAAGTAGTCGGTGGCATTCCGGCAATGCCGCAAGAAAAAGCACTAAGGATCCTGGGAGTTATATCCCAGCTTCCCGCCATGAAAGAACTGGTCCGCAATTTAGAACAGCGCGTAGCCACCCTTGAAGCGCAGTTGAAAAAACCGTCAGGTTCAGTTTCCCGGTCAAGAGCAGGTCGGTCTAAAAAGAACGGCTCTTCGTGAAAACGAGTGGGTAAATTGGCTTCGATTCTTTCTGGAATATGTTGACGCGACATGAGGTCATGGTGTTTGCTGTCGCCGGAAAACCTGGGGGCGTTCTCTCATGCGAAGACAGCACCGCCTCGACCACGCGTATCGGTTTTCCGGGTTTCGTCCCGCCGCCAAGGTCACCGGCCTCTTCGGTGACCCCACGGCCCGCATTCTCCGGCTTGAACGCCGGGGGAAAAAACAGTGTGCGGCGCCTGCGGGACAGTGCCCTGGACGTTCTACGACCACACGATTCGCCGGGTTCGGGACCGCTCCTGCGGCGACACACGGATGTCCCTGGAGATCCAGGTCCGCCGAGTGTGGTGTCGGACGTGCGAGAAGGTGAAGCGGGAGCAGCTCGACTTCCTGGCCGACAATCCGCTCTACACCAAGCGCTTCGCCTGCTATGTCGGCTGGCGCTGCCGCAGGGCCATGATTACGGACGTGGCCCGGGAGCTCAAGCTCGATTGGCACACGGTCAAGACGCTGGAGAAGCAAGACATGGCGGCGCAGCTTGCCAAGGTAGGCCACCCCGCCGCCAAGGCCATCGGCATTGATGCAATCTCGATCCGCAAGGGGCACACCTACCGGATCGTGGTGAGCGCCCTGATTCGTGGCCGTCCGATCTGGTTCGGCGGTCGGGACCGCTCGGAGGCGAGCATGGCGCAATTCTACGATTGGCTCGGGAACAACAAGTCCCAACGCATCCGCCTGGCGGTGATGGACAGGTGGAACCCGTTTCGCAACGTGACAAACGCGCGCGCACCCCAAGCGGCGATCCTGTTCGACAAGTTTCACGTCTTGCGCCATCTGGGCGAAGCGCTCGATGCGGCACGCAAGAGCGAGTATGCGCGGCTTACCGGCAAAGCGCGCCGTTACATCAAGGGCCAGAAGTACACCCTGCTCTCACACCGTGAGAACCTGGCCCTCGATGGCCGCACGGCCCTGAAGACCTTGTTGGCCGCGAACAAGCGATTGAACACCGCCTACCTGCTCAAGGAGTCCTTCGGTCAACTCTGGAGCTACGAGCACGAGGGCCGGGCACGGCGCTTCTTTGTGAACTGGCGCGCCAGCCTCAAGTGGCAGCGCCTGCCGTCCTACGAGAAGTTCGCCGAGATGATTGATCGTCATTGGGATGGGATTGCCGCGTACTGCAAACCTGAGAACACGGTCTCACTCGGCTTCGTCGAGGGACTCAACAACAAGATCCGCGTCATCCAGCGGCGTGCGTACGGGCTACGCGATGAAGAATACCTGCGGCTCAAGATACTGACGTGCATGTTGCCGGCCATCTAAAATGATCGACAATCACCCACACGACTTCACGAAGACCCTAAAATAATTACCGAAATGTACATATCGAGTCCAGATAGCGCCCTTGTGAAAACTTAATCCGCTACCACCAATATCGTCTCAGTGAAAACACTATTGACGCGGCTCTACCCCTTCAAGCAGAAGCGGTTGGGCGCGAAGATATTCGGCAACCCTTCGCTTGGCATCAATGTCACTCATGATGCGTTCGACCTGCTTGGTCGTTAGCTCGGCTGCAACGGCCACCTCGGCCACTGGCACATTATGATTCTTCCCGAACAAACACAGATCCATCTTGTCATAAGGTACTGAGAAATAGAATTCTTCTTGGGACTGTGCCAAGGAGTACGTATCCGTGGTCGGAGAACGTCTCAGAATTTCTTCTGGGACCCGTAAAAACTGGGCCAGCTGATACACCTGTGATTTATATAAATGCGCGATGGGTTTGATATCCGCAGAACCATCTCCATTCTTCACAAAAAATCCTTGATCATACTCCAGACGATTGGGCGTTCCTGCCACTGCATACAGGAAACGGTCTGCATAGTAATACTCCATCATTTTCCTTGTCCGCTGTTTGAAATTGGTTGCAGCAACCAGCGCCAAAAACGCATCCGCCGTCAGTCGCACCTTCGTCTGCTTGCCATCGGGCGCCTCGACGACAACGTATGAGATTCTAAATTCCGTACTATCGAGAGAGGAGAGGACAAGTTTCGATTTGTATCCGGCATGATAGTGGGGAACCACGGCCCGGATAGCCTCGTCACGCCGTCGATAACATTCGGCCCCATGCAGAATGCCTGATATATCCTCCTTAAAGGTTCTAATCCCTAGCTTTTCCGCTAGTTGTTGTCCCAATCGCAGGCTGTCACCTGAGGAATCCGCCTCCGGCATGAATAATCCCACGACACGATCCGCTCCCACGGCATGCACAGAAAGAGCGGCGACTGCACTGCTATCGATACCTCCGGACAGTCCCACTACAACTCCTTTTCGCCTGAGTTGTTTCAGTACGCCCTCGCGTATGAATGCACCAATCCGGTCCACTTCCTTGTCGGCATCAATCTTTAATTGATCTGCTGAAAATACGTCATGCTCGTTCTTCATTATGATTCCCTTTCAACATTTCTTTGCATCCCCCATCCAGTGTCTATTTATGCCAGCAGGAACCACTCGTCATAGAGTTGTAGGCTTTTGTTCCGACTACTCTCGGCTCTCACATTCTTATAACTATGCCAGAAGACGGCTAAGATATGACTGGCAGACCGATTTCTCGAAGATTCTTCCGTAATATCTTGCCAGAAGGAGACTTAGGTAACGCTGCTACGATGATAACCGACTTCGGTCGTTTGTGCTGAACCAACCACTGGGCACAATGAGCCAGCAACTCTTGGTCGGTTGTATGTCCTGCTTCTTTGAGTGTCACAACAGCGCAGACGCTTTGCCCTAAAATTGGATCGTCGACGCCGACCACTCCGGCTTCTTGAACATGCGGGTGCTGCAAAAGTACTTCCTCAATCTCCGTGGGGCTGATCCTGTACCCCCCCGACTTGATCATTTCACCGTTGCGGCCCTCAATGGTCAAAAAGTTATCTCCGTCTAATCGCCCCAAATCTCCGGTGTGAAGCCACCCATTGCGAAGTACTTCATCAGTAGCATGCGGATCTTGCCAATACCCCTGCATAATATTGTCCCCCGACGCACAAATTTCACCTATTTCACCTGTACGTGCCTCCACTCCTCCTTCTTTGAGGATCTTGAGAGTCACTCCAGGAATTGCTCGTCCTGCAGATCCTTTCTTCATGTCCAAAAGGTCCGGAGGGAGATACGTCAACCGCGCAGAAGCTTCAGTCTGTCCATACATGAGAAATATGCGTTTCCCCGCAAATACCGATCGCACTCGGAGCAACAATTCAAATGGCATCGGACCGCCCGCATGAGTTAGGTACCGAAGAGTCGGAAAAGAATATGACTTCAGGTTCGATTGGTTCAGCATGATGGCATAAGTCGTCGACACCCCGGATAAACCGGTCACTCCTTGTCTCGTCATGCTCTCCAGGATGACGTGGGGATAGAGAAAGCTATTCTCAATCACCAGAGTTGCCCCAACAAAAAGGTGCGTGAGCATGACCGAATTACCGTAAGCATATGTGAATGGAAGAACGGCCATCGCTGAATCTTCCGAAGTGAGATGCAAGTATTCAAGAATGGATCTCGTATTGGCGATTAGGTTTCGGTGAGTCAGCATGACACCCTTGGGCTGTCCTGTCGATCCAGACGTATAGATTACTTGTGCTAAGTCGGCCGGTCCCTTTATGGCCACCTCTCTCGGTTCACAACCGATGACCTGATCTTCTTTCACAATAAATCGCAGCCCGGCTGAATCAAAATCGCCGATGGTCCAATGCTTGACTGCGGAGGAAATAATCAGTCCGGTTGCCCCGACATGGCGAATAATACGAGCGACCTCTGGAACTTGAACCTGTGGATGAATCGCCACCACGACGCCTCCCGTCTCAAGCACTGCGAGGTAATTGGCAATATATTCAGGCGAATTCTCCATCCATAAAATCACCCGGCCTCCTTCTGATAGTCCAGCTTCACTAAGCCTGTTTTTAATCGCAATGACAAGATCCCTTAACACCGCATAGCTCCATTGCCGGCCTTTATAGACAACAGCAACCCGCTGAGGCGAGGAATCCGTCGTTTGAGCGATGATATTCTCTATACGCATTTCTTATCCTCGATTGTTCACCGACGTCGCGTACTTGTTCTCCACAAACCGAGTAATGGCATTAATTGAGTCTAGATTCGCCGGAATGAGATCTTCGTCCTCAACCTTGATTTGAAAGTTTTCTTCCAAGAACGCGACCAACTCAAGCACACCGGTTGAATCTATGATGCCTGATTCTAAAAATGATGCATCACCGCTCAACTCCTGATCCACCCGTCCGAACAACAACTTATCGAGAATGTACTGCCGCAGCTCTTTTTCGATCGACGACATGTCACATACCTCTTGGAAAGTTCTTGATAAATCGGTCTATGACCAATTGGGTCGAAAGTATCCCGACCAGCGCCATATTGTCCTTCATGCTCACGATTTGGCCTTGTCTTGCCTTTGCCAGCAGCTTCCCAACCGCCCCTGAGTCGAACACACCTCCCTCCTGGATTGCACGAGGAGCCAACAGTTCTTCACAATAGTCAAATACTTTGGCACCTTTTCCGCCGGTAAAGAAGCTTTGACTGTCAGGCGCACGATACGGCTGCTTGCGCCGGCTTCTGATCGTTTCTGGAATGAGGTCTCCGACAGCCTTCTTTAGCAGATATTTTTCGTTCAGGACCTTCATTTTGAGCTCCGGAGAAAGTCGGGATGCGAATTCGACCACCCGGTAATCAAGAAACGGAAACCTGCCTTCGACGGAATGGGCCATCGCCATTCGATCTCCTTGAGAAGATAGAATATAGCCCGGGAGGAGATAGGCGGCTTCGAGGTATTGAGCCTGCGAGAAACTATCCCACTGTTCATATTGGCAAGGCAAAAGACCTTCGAGCGTGTGCATCGCATTGCAGCTTTTGAGGATGTCTGCTGTCGCCCTTGAAAAAAAGACCTTGAGCTTTGATGTCGTCTCCCAACGAGGCAAGTGAGAAAAAAATGGGCTCTCCAAGTCTTTCTCTCTAACATGGAAGAAGGCACGCAGATACGCGTCGGACTGAGATTGGAGATTTTTTATATAGGGGTAGAGGCGTCTCAAGAGGATTGGGCGGAACTTTGAGTCCGGGTATTTCGCCCAAAATCTCCGTATTTTGGCCTCTTTGAAAATATCGTAGCCTCCTAGTACTTCATCCGAACCTTCTCCCGTAAGCACAACTTTGTATCCTTGTTCTCGCACCAACTTCGACAACAGAAATAGCGGAGCTGGAGCAGTCCGCAGAACAGGTTTCTCCGTATGCCAAATCATTTCGGGGAATACTCGACCAATATCCTGAGAGAAACACAGGACACCTTGGTGATCGGTCTTTAGAAACGTGCTTGCCTCGCTCTGGAAACTGCTTTCATCAAAGTCCTTATCTTCAAATGCGATAGAAAATGTTCTCAGATGGGTTTTCCCAAGTTTCTGCACCAACGCAGCAATAACGGTTGAATCAAGCCCTCCGCTCAGATATGCGCCGACCGGCACGTCCGACCGTAAGCGAATTCGCGTCGCGTCAAGAAGCAGTTCGAGCAGCGCCTCTCCTGCCTCTTCCTCTTTTACCAGTTCTCTCGAAGGATTGCAGTCAAGTGTCCAATATGGATACACCCGCAGGTCGCCATTCTCAAGAATGGCAGAATGTCCTGGAGGTAGCTCTGACACGCCTTCAAAAATTGTACGGGGCGGGAGAGTGACCCAAAAAGTAAATACCTCGTCCATCGCCTGAAGATCAATCGCTCGGGGCAAAGAAGGAACGACCAACAAAGACTTGATCTCGGAAGCAAACACAAACTCTTCAAGCGTCTTTGCATAAAAGAGCGGGCGGACCCCTAGCCGATCACGCGAAAGAAATAATTTCTTGCGTTTGGAGTCCCAAATTGCAAAGGCCCACTGTCCATTCAGATCATGGACGCATTCTTCGCCCTTCTCTTCGTACAGATGCACGATGACTTCCGTATCTGACTGCGATTGAAACCGATGCCCTTTCTCGATGAGCTTTTCCCGTAATTCGACATAATTGAATATTTCGCCGTTGAATGTAATCCAAATTGTTTTATCTTCGTTGGACATCGGCTGGTGTCCTCCGCCAAGGTCAATGATGCTGAGCCTCGCATGAGCGAGCCCCACCGATCCTGACATCTGGAAACCCGACGCATCAGGCCCTCGATGATTGACCATGCTGATCATCCGTTGGAGCAGCGCTCTCTCAACGAGAGCACCGTTCTGTTTTACGATTCCCGCAATCCCACACATAAATTTCTGGCGAGTGTATGAGTGAAAGGGAGGCTATGTTTAATTGACGTGCTGCCGCCGTCCCGGCGCACAGACCGGAAATTCTATTTGGGAATCAATGCCTTGATCTTGACCCCCTGTCACACTACCGTCGGTTGGAGGCGAGACAATTTGGCAACACCGCGAGAGGATCTGGCAATCTTCGCAAATCTATTTAGTACTCCCGATTTACAAAAACTATGGAGAACATTCCTGATCAACAGATAGCCTGGGAAGAGAGTGGGTAATCACGGACTGCATCTTCCGTCTAATACTCTGATGTTCTCTAATACGTGGGCAAAGAATCTCAATGCCGACTCGTGAAAGACTGGACTCGACCGAATACTCTTGATGCGGCTTCGTCCGCACCACGTACCATTCTAATGGCGTTTGTTCAGCCATTGTGCTTCCCCTCCGCAAAGCATCGGTCTTCCTTTGCAGACTCTACTCCGAACAGGCTTTCTTTGCTGACACACTCCATACCAACAGCGTCAACGGCTTCTCTTATTGACGTAAACCTAAAATCGGTTATCAGCTGATGTAAGCGCCCCTCCGTTTTTTCCAGATTCAAATAATGGCGAAATTTTGACAGACTGGACCCTCCCATCCTTGGCTGGTCAGGATCCAGTTCCCACGGGTGAAAATACATGACAAGAGGGTGTCCTTCAGCAGCAGTACGTTTGAGCAAATTGCGCAAAATCCGATATGGGTACAATCGAAAATAGCCTCCGCCTGCAACCGGAAGGCGAACCGGTCCTACTTTCATTGTTGATGGAGGCACTTCCCACAGAGGCCCTGCTACGGTTGCCAGACGATGACACCAGGGATTGGCTCCAGGCATACCATAGCGATCGTGCTGAATTGGGAATATGCTTGAGTCATACACATACCCTTCCTCAACCAGTATAGGCAGAGCCCACTGCGTTTCCGTCGTGATTGTAAAAGACGGTGCGCGGTATCCGTGTATTGGTCCACCAATAATGTCCTCCAGTATACCTTTGCTGGTTCTGACATCCTCGCGAAACAAACTCGGAGTCTGTGAAGTAATCATTTCATGTCCAAATCCATGAGAGGCAATCTCATGACCGCAGTTTGCAATTCCTTTCACAAGGCTTCTATGCTTCTGGGCGATCCATCCCAGCACGAAGAACGTGGCGCGGATTCTATGGAACGAGAGAATCGAAAGAATCTTTTCCACATTCCGCTCCACGCGACTTTCCAGTTGTTCCCATTGTTGCCTTCTGGCGTCGGACCAAAAGGCCGACACCTGAAAATGCTCTTCCACATCAAACGAGAGGGCATGTCGGACGCTCGTCTCTTGACTTTGCCGGCTGGAAACCATTACTGCGCCCCTTCCCCGAGCAACATCACTCGCACCGTCTGCGCCACAATGCTCATATCGATCCGGTAGGACGACCGCTTGACGTAGTAGAGGTCATATTGCAACTTCATATGGGCATCCTCCGCAGTAGCACCATAGCGAAACTTGACCTGCGCCCATCCCGTGATGCCGGGTCGCACCGTGTGCCTTAAATCATAGTAGGGAATGATTTTTCGCAAGTCTTGCACGAATACCGGGCGCTCCGGGCGCGGCCCAACCAGACTCATCTCCCCTCTTAACACGTTGACCAGCTGCGGAAACTCATCAATACGAGTCTTTCGCAGCCACCACCCGACGCGGGAGATCCGAGGATCGTCCGCTTGAGCCCATTGAGCTCCAGACTTTTCCGCATCTTGCCGCATGGATCGAAACTTCCAGATCTGAAAGGGTCGCCCGCGCAACCCGACACGGGTCTGACGATAAATGACCGGTCCCGGCGAATCGATCTTAATCAGAAATGCAACGAGGATGAATAGGGGGAACAGCATCAGCAACCCGCTGGTTGGAACCAGTATGTCAATGAACCGCTTCATGACACGGAAAACCATACGCTGCTTGAAACCCTTCGAAAAAACCAGCGCACTTGGACGAAGCGAATCGATCGAGAGGCGGCCTGAGACTTCTTCGAACAACTGATGCCCGTCGAGAACGTCTATTCCCATCGCCTTCAAATCGAGGAGCTGTTCAACCGGCAATACCGAGCGACGATCTTCTAGACAGACCACGATGGTGCTCACTTTGTGTTCTTCTACCACCTGCGCCAACTGTTCATGAGAGCCAATTGCGCCAGGTATGTCTGGGTTCCCCTCCACACGCTCATTTTCCCCTACAAGCGTCCCAACAATTTCCATCAGGCCAAGTCGTTGTGAAACTAGGACTCGACAGAGTTCCCCGGCAAGCTTCCCTGCTCCCAAGATGAGTATTCGCCTACTGGGAAACAGTGTGTCCCACGTCGGATACACTTCCCCTGTGAAACGGAACAGATCCAGCCCCTGATCTGCTACAGCTTTTTCATTATTCATCACGTCGACCGTTTTTAATGGCATGAGCTCTAATTCCAGATGCAACACGGTGATTGCGGAGCGACAGCGATGAGAGATGTTCGGTAGGGTGAGGCCAGCGCTTCACCTCCAGCGAACAGGAGTCTCCCTCCAAACGACACTGGAGATCCAGATCTATGTTGCCTCACCTATGCCACGTGGGAGCGTAGGACGAATGAGAACACCGACGAGTTGTGGCGGAATTATTTCCCCAAATCCCGGACTTCTTGACGGTCATCGCACGGGGTCTTGCATAGATGGTCAAGGCCAGTAGTGTCCGGCAGAAAACTGCTGCCTGTTCTTGGAAGCCAATAGCAGTGCGGCGTTTCGTAGATGACAAGATGTCTCCGATTTGAATTGGAAGAGACAATCGGCCTTGTTACGAATCAACAGGTTGCGAGCATATAAAAGACCTGTTCGGATTCAACCGGACACTACTGGGTCAAGGCATTGAATTAGGAGACCGCCGCAATGCGTTGTCTATCGGACGCTAGCAGAAGGCTTCGCACAGGGCCACGGGTGTTGCACGTCAATCGTGAATTCACATGGCCTAATGTGCTTCGTACATGAGATATGGAGCAAACTCCATTTCCACATTGGTCAAGACAACTCCGATGGCATCGCTGTCGACGCTGAGCTGCTTCACCGCCTTGCGTACCATCTCGAGACTCGTCAAGCCGGCTCGCACCACGAGGATTACGTGATCCGCCATACTGCTGAGAATATCGACGTCCGCAAGAGCCAACGCAGGCGGTCCATCCAAAATCACATGGTCGTAGCGCGTTCGTAGCTCCGGTAAGATCTGTTTCACATACTGAATCCCAGAAATGCTGTTAGGCCTAAGCTTCGAATCCCCGCATGGCAGAATTGAGAGAGGGATACCGTCATAGGGATGAATGCAATTCTCAAGAATGTCTCTCCCCTGATTAGCCTCACTGAGGCCAGGCTCGACCGGAATGTCCATATATTCGTGCACCATCGGGCGCTTGAAATCGCAATCGATCAGGAGAGTAGATTTCTTCATGTCATGGGCCAAAACATAGGCAAGATTGACGGCCGTGGTTGTTTTGCCCTCGCCCATGATGGTGCTCGCCACAAGGGTGACCACATTCTTCTTTTCAGTCGTCCTCAACAACAGTCGGGTCGACGCGACACGGTATTGCTCAGCAATGATGGAGTTTGGCTCCCACTTTGCAATCAAATGAATCTTTTGGGACAGGCCCGTGAGTGCCGCACTCCGCTTGCCGGGGTCGGCAACTCTCCACTTCCTTCCGTGCTCATAATATGCCGGCGCACGCTCAGGAATGCCGACACCGGTTGGTCCAGCGAGTAGCGCGCGTGATCGCGTCGAACCGATTCCGACCATTTGGGTATCGAAAGGAGGGATCGATGCGATGACGGGAAGACCAAGATAGCTCTCGACTTCCTCCTGGCGGCGGAACCCCGGTTTCAAAAGCTCCAGCCCAATGGCTCCTCCCAAACCGATGGCACAGCCCAGCACAAGCCCTCCAAACAGAAAATGGACGAGCGTCGGTGGTTCTTCGCCAAGGGGTAAGCTTGCCGGTTCTATGATTCGATACTGCTCTCCAAACTGTCGGCTCTCATAATTCTCCAAAATTCTGGCATTTGTCCGCTTATCAAGAAGAGATTGATACCCCTTCTGGAGGTTTTCATAGTCTCGGACTAGGATTGCGAGACTCTGTTCTGCTGCGGGCATACGTTGGACATGAACTTCCAGCTCCTTGATCTGCCGAACTGTATTGGCCTGCTTTTCCTTGAGGAAAGCCATCCCACTTTTTAGTTCATTGCGCTCTTTCATCAGTTCTCTCAGGAATGGATCGATCGGCTTACGGATCGTTCTGCTATCGCTCCCAACTCGTCCATCTACCGTCCCACCCACACTAGATTGAACGCTATCAGCCAGTCGCAGATCCGACTCCAACCGGTGAATTTCCTCCCGGAGGTGCACCACGTCCGGATAGTTCTCCTTGTAGATTCCCAAGAGTTCATTCAGTTTTTGCTTCGATTCATCTAATCTGGCACCGCGAGGGTCGAGAGGCCTGGTCTCACTCATTCGTCCGCTTTTCTCAAGTGGAACCACGTCGGTTGATCCGAGATCAGAGAATTCCCTGATCGCTTTTTCCAAGGCTGTAAGCCGCTCACCGGCCTTATTCAAAGTTTCACTGGTGCTCGTAAGGTCGGCCTGCAACCGATCGAGAGTGCGCAGGTTAGCTTCCATCTGGCCCGGCAATTCTCCGATATGAGCCTTTTTAAAATCCGAAAGCGCCTGTTCCTTAGTCTCAAGTTCCCCCTTCACTCGATTCAGCTCAGTAGTCAGAAACTCGGTCGTCGTCTCTATCAGTCCTTCTCGGCGCCTCGCATTGTCCTCCTGCAGCTTGACGACGAGAAGGGCCGCGACGGCTTGGGCCACATGGGGATCAAAGTGTTGGTAAGAAATCCCAATGCCGATGCCGTCTTTTGGCTTTGCGAGAATAATGGCCTTTCGAAGGCGCTTCATCTGGGACTCTAGAGTCTCATTAGTCTCATTTCCGTTGTCCGGATAAGGCTTCAAATGCTCAATGATAGGCAGTAACACGGGTTTATTCGTGAGGGCGAGCATTATCTGTTGCATGGCAGCATTCGCAGAATCTTCGAACCCTCTTCCCTCTGCTCCTCCCACACCCTTCACATAATCTTTAGCCACTTTCGGGCTATCTATCGTCACAATGATCGTGGATTTATATGTCTTCGGAAAGATCTTCCAAACTCCGTAGGCCAGGGGCAGGCACAGGGCGATACTTAGAACAATCCACCACTTTCTCTTCAGCGGTATCCGAATCAGATCTTCTTGCGTCAGTGATTGCATGTGAGCGATCTTGCCATTCTTCAGTAGAAGGCTTGAGCTAGGCTCAGCTGGGCAACGTGCTTATCGTAAGCAAAATGTGCCCCACTGAATACGTTATCAACGTTTTGATAGCTATAGGTCAGCGTGAGAAACATCTTCTGAGTGGTTCGATACAGCAAACCCGCCGTTCCTCCCACAGTGGTCCAGGAGAGGGCATTTTCGGAATTCGACCCATACTCGTTGGCGATACTATAGTTTGCTTGCAGCAGACCGGCCAAGTCACGGATCGGGGTATTCTGAGTTATGGTGAACGACACCGAGTGATTGAGCATCGCGGCGCTTCGGAACTGAAACGACGGAGTAATACCGGACCGGTATGCGAGAGCAATGGACGTTGTAGGATCATTCCAGAAGATGGCAAGACTGCCAACTGGTGCAATCACTGAGGAGACTGTTTCACCCGACAGCGCTTGCACACCGCCAGTAGCGTCGAAACGGACCGTAGGCGAAAATCTGTGCGCCCAGCCTAGGATCCCCCCCCTGGTGCTGAATGCCCCTAGTCCGCCTTGGTCGAATTCGTTCCCCGTGAAGTCTACCCTCACGTCGTCCTGAAGGGAGACCTTCATTAAGAGACCAGCGGTGTAGGCGTGAACGTCCTGGCTGATCAGGGTAGCGGCCTGCGGAACCGGCGATGCCCCATAGTGGATAAAACTGTTCGTATAGCTCCCGGCCAAACTGATAGTCCTATTGAGCGGAAGCTGGAACATGGTGTTGACGCTATTGGAGGTTGTCTTAATACGGGTTGCCTGAAAGCCTGCCACCAAGGGATTTGCCTGTTCCCCGAATTGACCTCCTAGAAGAAATGCGGGGGGCTGAGGGCTGTAAAAAAACGTATCGGACACCGTCCATGTTGCCCCCGGCCTCCATTGACTCAACAGATCGCTCATGTCCAGAACCATACCGGCATTCGCGCCCACATAACTTAGTCCGGTATTTGTCGCGTAATAACTGCCGACCGCTGCTACTGCCGCGTTTATCTTCACAAGCTTTTCACGATCGGCATACAACCCTCTGACTTGGGGCATGACTGTCGTGACAATATCGTCTGGACTTACTCCCTGGAGCTGGCTCTTCGGTGCAAAAAACACATTGCTGTCGTATCGCTCGGAAACTTGGACCGAGGGAATAAGGATCAATCTATCCACTGCGCGAAGTGAACTGGGGTCGGTCGCCCCGCCATACTCTGTTCCTGGAATAGTCGGCATTCCTCCGCCCATCCCACCACCCATTCCACCTATCTGCGCCTGACTAAGAGCACACAATCCAAAGCCCATCCCAAGAATGGTGCTTGCCGTCTGCGCAAGTAGCCATTTCCCACTCAACTACGGCACCACGATGACATCGCCGCTCCGCAGAATGAAATTTCCCGGGACGGCGATGCCCTTTAGAATATCGTCATAGTGCACCGGAATTTCGATCTGACGCTTCTTTTCATGCCCTTCGGAGCCAGTACTCACATTGCGCAACACCTTGATCTTGTTCTTGCTCGCAAAGGGTGCGAAGCCCCCTGCCAACGAAATCCCCTGCATCACATTGGCATAGGACTTCAGTGGATACTTCCCCGGCCTCACGACTTCGCCCAAGACGTAGATGAAATAGCTGTTGACATCTTTTACTTGAACCGTGACGATTGGCGACGATATGTATTCGGTAAGCCGTTCGCTGATGCGCTTCGCCAACACATTGGCAGTAAAACCGGCGGCATGTACATCTCCGATAAGCGGCATGGTGATCGTACCATCCGGACGAATCGTCACCTCGCCAGACAGGTCCGGACTCTTCCAGACCGTCACTTTCAACACATCCTCCGGCCCGAGAGAAAATTCAGACGGCGCGACCAGATCGACTTCGTAATCCCCCCTCGCTCCGGCGCATCCCATTACCCCGAGTACTACAGGGGCGACAAGCATCCAGCTGAGAAATGTGCGCATATTATGCCTACTCCCGGCGATAGCCATCATCGATTCTCTCTAACAGTCTCCCCTCACGTCTCTGATCAAGGCTGCCCTGAGCGTCGCGTAATCAAGTGTGAGCTCGGCATATTGGTTTTTCAGCCGTCGATGTTCATCCTCTAGTGAACGTAACCGCTCTTTATCATCCGGTTGT
Organism: uncultured Nitrospiraceae bacterium; assembly: GCA_963711905.1. GTDB lineage: Bacteria > Nitrospirota > Nitrospiria > Nitrospirales > Nitrospiraceae > Nitrospira_D. The sequence continues at coordinate 22,255 of CAVQFZ010000008.1, forward strand.
CGCTCATTGGCAAACTTCACCCGCCACCGGTATAAAGTGCTTATGGAAATCTTATATCGACGAGAGACCTCTCCCACCACCTGACCGGCGTCTAGTTCCGACACCATGGCTTTGATTTGATCTCGGGTAAAGCGGGCTTTGGGCATGGCCACCGGGTTCCCCTGTCGTCGTCCCACATCCATAGAAAGAGTGGCGGGGAAAAAGGAAGGTTCACTGCACGGGCGCAACGTCGTCGGCTTCTATGCGGATGAGAGCCGCTTGCTGAAGGAGGGAGGCGCGGATTACCAGCCCATAGTGACTCGCCCGTCGTACGAGTTGGCCGCGGAGTCCGACAAGCGGACCTCGTATCACTTCTACCCATGCGCCTTCAGTCAGGTAATCGCAGGGTTCCATTATCGGGTTGACCGACGACACGTGCTGGAGAACGGCGATCTCTTCGGCTGGAACGGGTTCAGGTCTCAACGTGCCGACAATACGCGCGACACCCGGGATTTGTAGAACGGCAAGGCTTCCGGCTAACCCAAAGTTGGCAAAACAATACCCGCTGAATAGTGGAAGCGTCGTCCACACTTTACGGTCAGACCATTGGCGGCATTGCTTACCCAACGGAAGCAAGGGTTCAATCCCCACTGCCGACAGTCGGTCCCGAACCTGTTTCTCGTGCCGAGAATGGGTCTGAAGAGCATACCATCGGCGATCAGTCATCGATGCCCTTACCTGGTCTTCCTCCGGTATTCTTACTTGTTCGTACCGTGCAGCACGTTCTTGCTTACAGGTAGTGATCATAGCTTCGCCCCGTGAGTCCCAGTCTTTTTCCTAAGAATACCGTCGGTCCGCTATAACAACATGACCTAAGGGCCCTACTAGTACCAGGTAATTCCGTCTCTTAACCATCAGACAAATGTCTAGTTTTCGTGTAGCCACCACCAGCACCTTTGTCTGAACGAAGCCGCTAGACCTGCTGCGTCTGATCGAGTGTTGGGACCAAGATAGTGGCTGGTCGACTGACTCTCCTCCCCTACATAACCCACATAACCCACCCAATTAGATTCGCTATTTCCAGGCGGTAATCGCTCCTATCAATTTTGGTTCAATACTGACAGGGCACATGAGGAGCGCATGATCATTGGAAAATGAGAATAAGACTGTGAAATCAATAAATTGGATTGTGTGGTCGGTTCAAAATCGCACGCCCTACTAATGGGTAGTACTATTTGCACCTCTCGGGAGGAGAAAAATATGATCGTTTGCGTGACAAAGCGAGATTGAACAACGGGCAGTCTGGAGATCGGAATCCTTTTTCACGTGAACACGAGTGTCAGAACCCCATACGGATCAGTTTCAATAGTACCCGGTCTTCCGTCTTGAACCAGGAGGCAGTATGCCCGGCATCGCGATGCCAACCCTCACGATAGCGATTCTGAGCAATCAGTGCCTCGTGTGGTATGGCTTGCAGAAGATTCTCGAGTGCAGCCTGACCGTTCCGATGGTCGCGCATCCCTACCAGTGGAGGACGACTGAAATGCTCGCCCAGACACGAACAGACGTGGTCATCCTGGATCTGGAGACCGAATGCGACGTCATCAACACGAACAAAGACATCGCCCATCAGTTGTCGATTAGTGACAGTACGGTCCGTCATCACAGTGACGAGCATTTTCGACAAAGTCGGCATGCCCAATCGGCAAAAGCTCCTGGTCCACGCCCATCAGTTCCGCACCACGCCGGTCTAAGCATCTTTGGCCACAAGCCCTTATGCCCCACCTTCCGATTCATCACTCCACGCTGTGAACCTCCTCCCCTGAGTGCTCATTGCGTTGTGTGCAAAATGTGATGGAAACTCATACCAAGTCGTGTGCGCAAAAGATATGTGGAAGTCAGATGTGCGACCTTGGTAAGATGCCCCTGGCGTTTTGACCAGTCGCGCTTCTCGCGCCGGTTCCTCGCCACGAGTCTCGCCCATCACCATGTGCCGAGGTAGCTCAGTTGGCAGAGCACAGCCCTGAAAAGGCTGGTGTCGACAGTTCGATTCTGTCCCTCGGCACCACTTCCACTCCAGCCTCTACAGTTGTATTGATGGTGTCAGTAATGCCGGCAACGTCCACCCGGTTCAACCTCCGGAAAGGAATGGCCATGAGGCGTGTGTGTGGCTTGGTTTTGACAGGAAGCTAAAGGTGGTCCGAGTAGCGGATTCGGTCGGATCTCTGTACCGTCCGGATATCGACCAGTACGGCGCGACTCTCGTGTTCCAACAACCACACTGTCCATGAAGGCTTGTTGAGCTTTCCTTCGTGGATAGTTTGGATCGCGACTTCGTTCCCAGTCGGTTCACTCATCAGGTCGATGGTATTTCGCCGGGGTGGCGAGAGAGGCGTGGTTCACCGTTACCATGAGGAGCTTCGCCCACCGTTTGGTGTCCATCAACTGTTGATCCGGTATGTGGTTCCCCTCGGTGCATCGGGTCCTTCGAGCGGCCTTCGAGCCATCGATAGAGGACCGGCAACATGATCAAGGTCAGCAGCGTCGAACTGACGAGGCCGCCGATGACGACGATCGCCAAGGGGCGCTGCACCTCAGACCCGATTCCAGTGGCAAACGCGAGCGGGACTAAACCCAACAACGCGACCAGCGCCGTCATCAAAACGGGACGCAGCCTAAGAAGGGCACCCGATGTGACTGCTTCATCCAAACTGTGGCCATCTTCGCGCAGCTTGTTCATGTAAGACACGAGTACGATGCCGTTCAGCACAGCCACCCCGAAGAGGTTGATGAAGCCGACGGACGCCGGCACGCTGAGATATTCTCCTGTCAGCCAGAGGGCGACGATGCCTCCGATCAGCGCGAACGGCAGGTTCAAGATGATCAGCGCCGCATGTCGCAGCGAATTGAACGAGGCAAACAACAACAAAAAAATCAAACCAATGGTGATCGGCAGGATGATTCTGAGCCTCGCCATGGCTCGCTGCATGTTCTCGAAGGAGCCGCCCCAGATGATCTGGTAGCCGGACGGGAGTTTGATCTCCTTGTCGATCCTGGCTTGGGCTTCCGCAACGATACTCTCGATGTCGCGCCCGACCGTGTTGAACCCCACGTAGATTCGCCGTTGCAGCCCTTCCCGGCTGATCAGGGCAGGTCCTTCGCGTAGTTCGACCGTCGCGAGATCGCCAAGCGGAATCAGCGCCCCGGTGGCCGTCGTCAGTAGAATATTGCTGATCGTCTCGACGCTGTTCCGGTATTTTTCAGGGTATCGGAACGTCAAGTCAAAGCGCTTTTGCCCCTCATAGACACGCGTGGCCGCTTCTTGGCCGATCGCCGTCGTGATGATTTCCTGAATGTGCGCGACATTAATGCCGTACCGGGCGATCTTGCCGCGATTGATGTCGATCGTCAGATAGGTCTGACCGAACAATTGCTCGACACGAATATCGCCGACGCCTCGTGTGGTGCTCATGATCGCCTGAACTTGTTCTGCAAGCGTTCTCAACATTTTCAGGTCGTCGCCGAGAATTTTCACTGTCGCTTCAGATCGGACTCCTGAGACCAGCTCGTCAACCCGCTGCTGAATCGGCTGGCTAAGGAGGTAGTTCGCGCCAGGTACCTTCTCGATCCGTTTGCGGACGGCGTCATCGAGTCCCTGCCTTGGTTTTGGCGGTCGTCCATTGATCTATCGGGGCCAGGCTGATCACCGGATCGCTGGCGTTCGGTTCCTGGGGGTCGTTCCCAAGCTCAGTGCGGCCGATCTTGGAGACCACCATCCGAACTTCGGGCAGCTCGAGCACGGCCCGCTGCATTTGCTTCTCGATCTCGATGGATTGATCCAATGCCATACTCGGATACCGGATCGTTTGCGGAGAGATGGCCGCCTCGTTGAGGATCGGGATGAACTCCCCTCCCAGGAACGGGAACAGGGACAAGCTGGCTCCGAGGAGCACGAACGCACTCGTCAAGACCGTGCGGCGATGGGCCATGGCCCAATTCAGCATGGGAAGGTACGCGCGTTTGATCGACCGCAACAGCCAGGGATCCTCTTCGCTCCCCTTCTTCAGCGCCATTGCGCAGAGCACCGGAGACAACGTCAGCGAAAAGGCCAACGACACGATCAGCGCGATCATGATCGTATACGCCAACGGCTGGAACATTTTCCCTTCCATGCCCTGCAACGTGAGAATCGGCAGAAAGACAAGAATGATGATCAGAATCCCGAAAATGACGGGCTGCCCCACTTCGGTCACTGCCCGGATGATGAGGCCGGTTCGGTCCCCCTGAGACCCGCGATGTTCAGATAGATGGCGATACACGTTCTCGACGACGACCACGGAGCCGTCCACCATCATCCCGACCGCGATGACCAGCCCGCCGAGCGACATGAGATTGGCCGTCAGCCCCACACGGTCCATGATGATAAAGGTGACCAGCGGCGTCACGATCAACGTGGCGGTCACGATGAGCGCGCTGCGCACGTTGCCGAGAAACAAGAATAAGATCACCACCACCAGGACGATGCCTTCCATCAGCGCCTTATAGACCGTGTGTAATGCCGCTGTGATGAGTTCAATGCGGTCATAAAACGGCACGATGCGCAGGCCTCCTGGCAAAATGCCTTTTTGGTGGATGTCTTCCACTTTGTCCTTGATGGACTGCACCACGTCCCTGGCATTGCCGCCTCGGAGCATCAACACAATACCGGCGACCGCTTCACGATCACCGTTGACGACGACGGCGCCATGCCGGACGGCGTGACCGATCCGCACTTCCGCCACGTCACGGACATAGACCGGTGTTCCATGCGCTTCTTTGACGACGATATTTCCAATATCTTCCAGAGTCTTAATGAGCCCCACTCCGCGGACCACATACTTCTCGCCGTCCTTCTCAAGAATGTTTCCTCCGGCGTTGGCGTTGTTCTTGGCGACGGCATCGAACACTTCGTGCAGCGCAAGATTGTATTTCCTGAGCAATCCCGGTTCGACGAGCACCTGATATTGCTTGACGAAACCGCCCATCGAATTGACGTCTACAACGTCCGGCAGCGCTTTGAGCAGGGGTCTGATCACCCAGTCTTCAAGCGTGCGCCGTTCCATGAGATCCGCTTCCGTGATCACGAACCCAGGCTGATTGTCCTGAGGTCCTTCCAGATAAAATTGATAGACCTCCCCCAACCCTGTCGAGTTCGGAACAAGCTGTGAGACGGCCCCCGGTGGGAGCAGTTCCTGAACCTCGAGGATGCGTTCGAGGACGACTTGGCGAGCCAGATAAATATCGATGTCGTCTCGAAAGGTCACTGTAATCATGGACAAGCCCACCTTGGAGAGCGATCGGATATCGGTGAGTCCCGGAGCCCCGGTCAATTGCAACTCCATGGGAAACGTCACGAATCGTTCGATTTCGGCGGGTGAAAGTCCCGGAGCCTTGGTGACCACTTGCACCAACACCGTGGTCACATCGGGAAAGGCATCGATCGCGATGGTCCGGAAGGCATAGAACCCTCCGGCGCCAAGCAGGCAGGTCAGCGCCACGACAAGAATTCGTTGACGGAGGGAGAATTCCAGAATGGAAGCGAGCATCCTGCTAGGCCTGCTCCCCGAGAAGCTCGGACTTGAGAACAAACGCGCCCTTCGTCACGACCGATTCCCCTTCTCGGAGCCCATCCAGCACCTTGACCTCACTGCCGTTTGAATCGCCCAGCTTTACCTCGCGGGCCTCGAAGATGCTCGCCTCACGTTGCACAAACACGAATTTTTTTTCCCGATCTCGCTGGACGGCGGCTTCCGCCACGACCAAGACGTTCGGCTCGGGCTCGGAATACACCCGAATCGTCGCGAACATTTCCGGCTTCAGCTTTTTGTCCGGATTGGGTAGTTCAAGCCGCAGATTCATCGTCCTCGTGGCGACATCGAGCACGTCGCCGACATACGTGATTTTTCCGTGGAAGACTTGGTTCGGATAGGCGTTGACGAGCACTTCGACGCGCTGACCTTCCGGGGTCGGATCGGTATGGATATATGGAATGTCCTTTTCGGGAATGTTGGCAAGCACCCATACCTCCGAAAGATCCGCGACGACGAACAACTTCTCGGTCGTCTCGACGACTTCTCCCTTAGTCAAATTCCGGGCAATCACCCGGCCGTCGAACGGCGCCATGATCGGCACGAGCGATCGAGTCGTGTGCTTGGCGTCGAGTTGGCGAATCTGCTTCTCCGACATGCCAAACAGTTCCAATCGATCCCGAGATTCCTGTTTTTCTGCGCGAGTACTGAGCATTTCTCCTTTGCGCCGTTGGGACTCAGCCAAACCGATTACACTTGCCTCCAACAGCATCTTTGCCCGTTCATACGATTGTTCGGCGACGTAGAGTCTGGCAACCGCTTTTAGATACGCCGATTGCGCCATGCCCAATTCGCCGCTGTATAAGAGGGCGAGCAGGTCACCCGCCTTGACCTGTTGGCCGAGATCCGCATGCACGTCTACGACTCGTCCACGTACCAGCGTCGTCACTTCCGCCAAGGCGTGGTGGTTAGGCGCGACAGTGCCGGGGAAATCTCGATGGGTTCGAAATTCCTTGCGAGCGACCGGATGGACCTCTATCCCGGCGCTGGCTACCTGATCGCCCGGCAATCGGACGAGTCCCTCGGCGAGTTTCGGGGCCAGCGGCTTCGAAGCCGCGTCCCCGGAAGCAGAAAAATCGCAACCGATGCCCGCGGTCATGAGAACGCTGACAACACAGGCGAACATGTGAATGAGTCTGATCGGCCGGTGATGTGTCCTCACAACAATCCTCCTACCCCCGAAGAAGCCCGTATTGAATCGAACAAGGCCTTCACAGCATCCCTCCTACGGCTTGCTCAAGCCTGGTCAGCGAGACGGAGAGGTCGTGCCGCGCTAACGCATAGTCCAACAAGATCTGCCGTTGCACGCGCTGCGCATCGAGCACTTCCAGCAAGCTGGAGGCCCCTTGCTGGAAACTAAACTGCGCGAGCCGCAACGCCTCCTGCGCCTGCCTGAGCAGGCCCTTATCGAATACCTCAATCAACTCAGACGTGGTGCGGACATCCTGATAGTGCTGATAGACGGCTCGTCCCAGTTCGTTGCGTGTCCGAAGCAACTCTGCCTCATCACGCCGTTTGGCGCCTAGCGACGAGGCGATTTCTCCCTGACGCCGGTACCAGAGCGGCATTGGAACCGATATTCCTCCTTGATATGCTTCTCGTCCGATCTCGCGCCAATACGTGCCGTTGACGGTGACGTTCGGCACGCGAGCCTGCCGTTCGAATTCAATCTTCCAATCCGATTGTTCCACGGACTTCAGCAAGCGTTGGATCGTCGGATGCCGCTCCATCATGCGAGCCATTAAACCATCAATCTGCACGTCCCGAGGAGGCATTCTGAATTCTCCGTGGACCATATAGTCCGGCCCGAGCGAGCCGCCGGTCAAGGTGTCAACGGCAACGCGGTTGATCCGTACGGCATTATCCGCTCGGACGAGTAGCTGACGAGCCTTCAAGACTTCGACTTCCGCCTTGATGGATTCGAATTGAGGAGCTTCGCCTGCTTTGACCCGTGCCTTGACGATCCGTGCCACGCCTTCGACGGTATCAAGATTCTGGCGCGCCAGATCGGCGTCCTGCTGAGCCACCAGCAGATCGTAGAATCCAACTTTGACCTGCGCCGCTAAGTTCAATCGAGTCTCCAACATGCCGACGTTCGCTGTCGCGAACCCGAGATCCGCTACACGTTGCCGAGCGGCCCGCATGGCAGGCCATTCGACCGGTTGCCCCAACTGCGCGTTGTACTCAGTGAGCGATTGACGATCAAGAAACGGCCCGATACCCGCCCGACCTGTGTCTTGAAGATTCCCGTGACCGGCATAACCGGTAATAGTTGGGTTGGGATACGCGCCGGCCGCCGTCTGCTGACCCTTTTGCTGTTCAATAGTTCCTTCTGCCAGCGAGACGACAGGGTTCTTCGCCAAGGCCAGATCCACGATCATGTCGAGGCTGTACACCTGTCCTACGGATTCCGCAGAAGCCACGGCCACACCAAGTCCTAGACTCATCCCACATACCAGCGAGAGAACTATTCTCATCGTCATCTCCTGATAGAACATCATTGACGGCAAATCATAGTAGACCGAATGCATTTCATATTCAAATTTCTAGGCAATGCGTTGCGGCATCGCCGAACCGACCTCAGCGTCCAGCGGCAATCCGCTGAAGTAAAAGGCCGAGATCGCCGCTGTCGCCGCGACATTCAACGACTCCACCCCCTGGGCCAGCGGGATAGAGAATGTCACCTGAGAGGCCTTCACGACGTCCGGGGCCAGGCCCCTTCCCTCACTTCCGACAGCAATCACGAACCGACTGGGCATCCTCAGAATGCTTCTGATCGGAATGGTCTGAACCGATGGCGGCAGCGCGGAGTAGAGTGTACATCCATGCGCGGCGAACCCGTGCACATCTCTGACTTGAAAGATAGGAAGCGACAAGACGGTGCCGGCCGTGGCACGAACCACTTTCGGGCTCCAGTGATCAGCAGAATCCGCGCTCAACCATACTCCGGATAGATTCAGCGCCGCAGCCGTCCTGATAATCGCTCCCACGTTGCCCGGATCTTGTAGTCGGTCCCCATAGATACCCAATATTCTCGACTGCGTGAACACCTGCGCCTCGTCCCATCGAGGTTGTCGAACGATTGCCAGCATCCCTTGCGGCATCTCCACATCGGTCAGTTTTTCAAAGACGGCATCCGAGCACACGAACTGACGCACAGGCAGTGTGGCGCGCATCCTTCGATCTGCGCCCGTCTCAGTATGGAGGTACCGCGGCGATACGATCAGGCTGCGAATAGACTGCGGGTGCCGGCGAATCAGATCAAGACAAGACTTGGCTCCTTCGAAGACGAAGGTTTTTTCTGTGGATCTGGTTTTCTTATCCCGAAGCAGCTGCCGGATCAGAGAGCCCAGCGCACGAGTCAGAGGCGGTAGAGCCGGGGCCGCGCCCATCATGACCACGATGACCACGGCATCACACGGGGGCAGATGCGACCAAGAAAGCTGAGGCCGTCGATCACCGGCGTCTTCGTTCGGAGGCTGCTTCCGCCGCACGGATACGCTGCGCCCTCGCCTTGGCTCGCTTCAGCGCCGTCAGCTTTCCCCGAGTCCGAGTTTGTTCGAACTGTAACTGTTCAAACTGAGACTGCAAGTGGGCTTTTTCCTGCTTATGCAGACTTGCGCATTCCGCCTTGGAAAGGTGTGTCCAGTCTCCACTGCTCCTGGCGCGCTTGATTCGATCCTCCAAGGATTCTCGAAGCTGCCGAGCCCGCATCGTCATGAGAGATTTAAGGGCCTCCTGACGACGCTGCACCTCTTCCTCTTCAGCCATGATGCCCCGAATATCGGTTCCCAACATAAGCCTTCCCCTCCTTCAACGCGATGACACTTGCGCTAGCATTATACCGATTTCATGCCTAATCTTGGAATAGCTCATAATATGCTGAATTTATTACTAAATCTCAATTCATCGTCCACTTCCCATGCTTTCACCATGCTTTCAATTGAGACTCATCCCCTTCATTGTGTATCATGGCCTCATGTCGATAGGGCTATTTATCCAGAGCTGGAGGCTCTACAAAAACCAATCCATCGAGTCGTTATCAGACGCGGCAGGAGTTCCCAATGCGCTTCTAGAACAGATCGAGTCGGATCAGACGGACCCCACGACCGGTACCATTGAAGCTCTTGCCTCCGCGCTTCGCATTCCTCCCTCATGGCTGTTTAACCGCCCTCGGTCCTTCGAATATCTGTTCACAGATTCAGAGGAGGGTGAGGAGCTGGACACCTCGCAGATCGATCCGGTTACCGATCGGATCTTGGCAGGATCTCACACCGATCGATCGCTCTACGTCCTCTTGACGACGCTCATACAAGCCGGTGATCCAAAACTCTTGCGGGCCGCCGAAATGAGCCTGCGCAGTTTGGTGAAACAATCCCGCCAAGCCACCGTGCCGTGGCAACAACGCCCCTCCGGACACTTCGAGCCGCCGAGTGATTAGATCAGCCGTCTGAACCCTGCTTCAATGGGGCCGCAGCATCTCAGCTGCGGAAATCAAACCGCGTGAGCTGGTGCTGGTGCGTGACCGGATGGTTTCAATCCTCGCCCGCCCTTTCGAGCGGGCGCTACGGTCTGGGACCCCACCGTTCTCAACCGATTTCTCTCCGCGTTCATTCACAATTGCGCGATCGCTTCGCAGAGACTCCGCCCGTTTTTACAGAGATTCCATGCACCACACCCCATTTTTATGCCTACCTCGATCCGAACGACGCCGACTAATGCGGGCTCGTCTCCTCGTGAAGGAACCGGCCTTTGCCTCTCCCCCTGCCTCCTGTACAATCGCCTCATGGCTTTCGATCCCGCGAACCCGCCCATCTGGTTGCGCAAACTCCACGTGACGGCAGCACAGATCAATCCCACAGACTATCCCTCTTCCGCAGTCGAGGGTATCCTCGCCGTCTGTCGTCTGTCGAATGCTCAATACCGCTGGATATCGGCTCTACGTGGCGCGGTAGAGGAATCCGATCGCGGGCGTATGACTGTTCTGCATTCCTAGTTCGTATCATGACCCAACCGGATGTTTTTCAAAACGACTACCTCGAGGTGGTGGAGCTGGCCCATCGCGCCCTGTCCTCTACGGAAGCTCCCTATTGCGTGATCGGAGCGTTAGCACTCGGTGTCTGGGGGACTCCACGAGCCACCTACGATGTGGACTTTCTTGTTCTCGCTCAATGCAACGATCCGCAGCCGTTCCTCAGCCTATTGCGCGCAGCCGGATTTTCGATCAACGAGACATGGCATGATGCCAATCCGATGGCTCGTGAAGTCGTCCCGCGACTCGCGCATCCCACCGCCCCTCATTTTCCCGTGGACCTCGTCTTTTCGCCGAATCCCTTTGATCGCGCGGTGCTCGATCGGCGCCGGGCCGTCAATTTTCATGGTCTGACGATCTGGATGAGCTCACCCGAAGACCTCGTTCTCATGAAATTGCGGGCGAGCCGACCACGAGACTTTGACGATGTGATCAGCATCGGCAAGAACCCGCGCCTACAGCTCGACCTTGACTATCTTTGGAACTGGGCGGACCGGCTCGGGCTTCAAGGCGAACTACAGTAAGTTCTCCAGTCGGCCGGCGCTGGGAGTTGACCCGTCGATCCACCTCGGTTCCAACATCACCATGCTCCAGTCCTCCGATCGCTCCTTCCATCCAACGGCTCAAACGGCACGTTGGGGTTGTATGTATTCGCCGGGTTCAGTGGATTGTCCGGGTGGTATTGATTCACCGGATTGAAGGGATTGTTCGGATTGTACCTATTGACCGGGTTCACGGGGTTGCCGGAATCGTACCGGTTCACTGGATTGAAGGGATTATCCGGCGCATAGACGTTGGCGGGATTGCGTGAGTTGTCCGGTTGATACTGCGTGGCGGGGTTGAAGATGTTGTAGTCTCGCTCGTAGCGCGGATCGAAGCCCATCTCGGCGTAGCTCGTTGCGACCCACAGGCACAGCATCGTCGCAATCAGCAGACTGTATTTCATGGGCACCTCCATATGATGCACATTCATCGGCTGTGCCCATGATACGCAACGACCGTGACATCGGAGGTCCATTCCTGAAACATTTTTTCTCATCGATGCCTTTTCCGGGATCTGTACTGTATTCCGGTGGCTTTTCTCTTGCTTCCTCTAATAAGTGGGGGTTTGACACCTGAGGTCATAGCGACTCCAGAATTCTCGTGGCTTCCTGTTTGACCGCCGTTCGCAACGATTCCGGCTGCACTACTCGGACACCGCTCCCAAAGCTGAGAATCCATCCGACGAGTTCCCGGCTATCGGCGATGACTATGGTCATCCGCAGCTTGCCGCCCGGGAGTCGTGTGAGCTGTTGGCTCGGGTGCCAGACACGATCTTTCGCCCAGGCCGCCGTTGGTTTATCGAGCTCCAATTCAACTTCGACACGCGACCCGCGCATGACCGTGAGTGAATCTTCCACAAAGGCGTCGAAATCAAAGTGCAGCGGGATCTGATAGGGGAGATCGGTCGGCGTGATGGATTTGATCCGCTCGACGGCGAACATGCGCGGCTCTTTGCGCTGGTGACAGTATCCGATCAGGTATAGCCAGCCGGCGGCATACCAGAGACGGTAGGGATCGACTTCCCGACGGGTGATCCGCCCACGTGAAGCGGAGTCGTAGCGCATTTGGATACGTTTCTTATCGGCGATGGCATGGGTGACACGCTCGACGATGTCCCGATGGCGTTTGTACCGTTTGTGCGGACCAAGCCCAACGGAGAACGTCCCTTCAAGTTGCTGGACCAACACAAGCCCCTCCGGCGGCAACGCCGCCGCGGCTTTGCTCAACGCTGATTGGAGCGACGCATGCAAGGCCGTGCCTTCTAGCGGGGCAATGAGGCGACGACTCAGAGTCAGAGCCATCAGTTCGGTCGGCGATAGGCGCAGCGCGGGAGCGTGTCGCACTCCGTCGAGAGGTTTCCATCGTGTACGACCATCGATCCGTTCAGTCAGCAGCGGATAACCGGCCGATTCGATTGCGTCCAGATCTCGACGCAGCGTCCGTGGATGCCGAGCGGCTGAAGAATCGAGTCCTTCGGCGAGTTGGTCCAACGTGAGTCCCTGCCGCGACAATTCCAGCTTCTTGAGCACAATGAGCTGTCGGACGACCTGATCGTTACGCGGCATCGTTCACCCTGCCCACCAGAACAGCATAGAAATTTGAGAAAACTGCTGCAAGAAGACGAACAAGGACGCCGACGCGGGGAAGCCCCTCACCGACCTGCGGCATCTACGAAATAACGCCATGGACGGAGCTCTGTTCGTTCACTGCGGGACACTCATTCTAGGGGGAGGCTTGTACGCTGATGGACTGCCTTAGGCAACCCCCCTTGCATCAGCTGCAGAGATGCACGTAGAGGCGCATGAGCTGAGCTGATGCCCGCTCAAACACAATGAGGCTTCAGCCACGGGAGGCGGCTTGCTCTGGGGGCGAGTCGTCAGGAAGGACGCTCCGTCACTCCTGCGGCAAAATGTGTGGCAGGGGGTTGTTTTTTCTATCTCAGGCGTTACAATATCGCGGCGTTGTTCAGGTCAGTCCAATTGTTCAACCTATCTCATTCACACTATCGAGAGGCTTAACCGTGAGTCTGCGAAATCTTCTACGGCTTGTTGTTGCAGTGAGTGTCTATGGCATCGTCGGCCCAGTATGGGCGTACGACGCAAGTCCGAATATCAGTAGCGGCGTGGACGCTTGTGCCGACGTCATCTTTTCTGCCTTCACGCCTTCTCCCTTCTCCGTGGAGAAGAATAATGTGGCGGTGGCGCCGAAATCGGAGTTTTCCTTCCTGGCCTCCAAGACAGTTCTTTTTCCAAGCATCACCGTGAAGATCAAGGAGGAAAAAGTTCCGGTCACTGTGACACCCATCAATAACGGGTTCCTGGTCAAAGGAAAACTGCCCGCCAGCGTGAAAGGCAGCTACATCCGACTCGATATTTTTGCCAAAGGGTCTAATGACTGTGACAAGACCGATGGCTGGTTGCTAAAAGTGGGCAACTGACCGTGGACGAGACGATGTGGGCGGGGACTCCCCTCCCACGTCGTTCTCTCGACACTCACTTCCGTCACCTTCAAGGCTCTTCTTCTTCCACCGATTCGATCGACTCTTGTAACGCTGCGACAAACGCCTCCGGCTGAGCGAGGGCGTTCTTCGTCAGTTGGAATTCACGGACCAGCACGCCGTCTTTGTCGACCACCAGCAATCGATAGCCTTCTTTCACAGCCACTCCCCCGTTCTTCTAGCAGGATGCGGAAAAAGACCGCCAGCGGCGTTCTCGCATCGCTCAGAGGCTCATGGTATGCAAGGCGAAAGCAAGGTGCTTATCCGCTCGCCTGTGATCGAAGCGAGCGGTTCAAGCGAAGCTTGGTATGTACCTCCTCGCCACTTCGCTCGCTGCGGCCTTGCTGGACAGCCTTTCTGCGCATCCTGCATGGCAGTTCAGCGTCGTCTCAAAGCTCAATATCCGTGACGGCTACAGAGAGCAGAATGAGTTTTCCGCAGCCTGCTAGAAGGGGAAGCGAATGCCCAGCTGGACTTCGTTTGGAATGAGGTTTTGTCCGAGCAGGCTTCTCGGTCCAGCATTCGAGGAACCGGAAAAAGAGGAGGAAGCAGATTGCGCAGTATTGAGCGAACGATCAAACTCCGTCGCATAGCCACCGCCAAACCCTGCGCCGATATAGGGCATGAGCGTCGTCCCTCCCACCGAAATCGTCTTCGACAGGGTCGGAACGGTTCTCAGGACGGCCGCGTGCTCCAACGGCACGGATGCGAACGGCATCGACCCCGCTGCCGCTTCCGTTGCGGCCGGAGCGGAAGAGATCATTGTGTTGGATGTGGCAGGCCCTATCTCAGAACGTCCGTCTCTGATCGTGCCCGCATGAGAGAGCGACCAGCTCAGACTCAAGCTCATCGCGATACAGATCCCCATGGACCATCTAATGACACGAGTGTGATGCATAGGCTTCATCATACAAATCATCCGTCGCCTATTCAAGTGGCTATGACAGCCACGGCATCTGCCTGATGTGGTTTGACCGCATCAGACTCAACTTCAGACTTCATTTATTTTCTTGGTGGGTTGGACTCGCCACGATATCGTAGGCGTTACGCACCCGACGAGACAGATAGGTCGAGATCCTCTATGCGCTCCTACGACATGCTGGTGGTCGGCAGTGGACCGGCCGGGCAGAAAGCGGCAGTCCAAGCGGCGAAGCTATCCAAACGGGTCGCCCTCATCGAGAAAGCGCCACAGTTGGGCGGAACCTCGCTCAATACCGGCACCCTACCCAGCAAAACCCTGAAAGACACGATCGAGTACATTCAAGGATTGGGGCGGCGAGGGTTGCATCAGCTGGGCGCCGAACTCACCAAGCAGCTGACGCTCCCCGACCTAATGACACGCAAAGACCAGGTCATCGAGACGGAAGTTGCCGTGGTCACCAATCAGCTGCAGCGTAACGGCATCGAGATCATCCAGGGCACCGCCGGCTTTGTCGATCCGCATACCTTGAGGGTGGTGAGATCGGATGGACCTGTCGATCATGTCCGTGCCTCGACCATCATCTTAGCCACAGGGTCACGACCTCGCCGTCCCGCGGAGATTCCATTTGACGACGTGATCATTTGCGACTCCGACTCGTTTCTCCGCACGACCAAGAACCCAGTGAGCATCATCGTCATCGGAGGGGGTGTCATCGGCACAGAGTACGCCTCAATGTTGGCCGCTTTCGGAATCAGAGTCACCCTCATCGATCGGCGGACTCAGCTGTTGCGGTTCTTGGACCAGGAAATCGCGCAAGCATTGGACTCCCAGATGCAGCAGCATGGGGTCGCGATCCGACTCGGACAAGAGCATCTGGGCGTCACCGTGAATGAAGCCGGGCGCCCGTCGATCCAACTCCACGATGGCGAGACGGTAACCGCCGACATGGCGCTCTATACGATGGGACGGATCGGCAACACGGAGGCGCTGAACCTCGCCGCAGTCGGTCTCGCCACTGACCAACAGGGGCAACTCGCGGTCAACGCCCAGTATCAAACGGCCGTTCCACACATCTACGCGACGGGCGATGTCATCGGATTCCCGGCGCTCGCCGCGACGGCGATGGAACAAGGCCGTCTCGCCGCCTGTCACGCGTTTCACGTCTCCGAGGCGCTCGACATCAAGGTGATTCCGTACGGCATCTACAGCATTCCCGAGGTCTCGATGGTGGGCAAAACTGAGGAGGAGCTCGCCGCAGCCGACATCCCGCATGCCGCCGGGAGAGCCTTATTCCGAGAAATGGCGCGCGGCCATATCAGCGGCGACCTCCACGGTCTCTTAAAGGTGATCTTTCACCGCAAGACGCATAGGCTCCTGGGCGTCCATATCATCGGGCCGGGTGCCACCGAATTGATTCACATCGGCCAATCGGTCCTGACCTATGGAGGAACGGTGGAGTATTTCGTCCACAACGTCTTCAACTACCCCACGATGGCCGAATGTTACCGTACTGCGGCTCTCGACGGACTGAATCGGCTGCACCGCCACACCCACCCGAGTTGAGCCCGCACAAGGCCTCCCTTGACTGGATCTCCTGCACACCATCCGATGACGGAAGGCCTGTTGTCCTCGCACAATAATGATGTTGCACAAACTTTCAATCGGACTATACTTGCAGTGTAATCTCAGTCGTCATGATCGACGTGGAGTCGTACTCATGAACACCATCCCGACCATCGTCCTCTCATTTCCAAATCGTTCCTTGCTTTTCTTACCCACCAGCTGCCTTCATCTGGAGGTCGGCCATCATAGGAGGTACGCCTATGCCTATTCCGCGCGCACTCAAGACCCGACTCGATCGTGAACATGTTCATTACGATGTCTTGCCTCACTCGCAAACGTTCCGAGCAGTCGCCGTCGCGCAGACGCTCCATGTCTCAGAGCAGGAGATGGCAAAGGTGGTGATCGTGAAAGTGAAGGAGCGATTCGTCACGACGGTGCTTCCGGCGACGGCGAAAGTGGACGTTCAGCGCCTGCGAAAGCTCTTCGGAACCCACCGCGTACGGCTTGCGACCGAGGAGGAGATCATGCAGCTCTTTCCGGACTGCGAGTTGGGCGCCATGCCGCCGCTCGGCACACTCTATGGACTGCCGGTGTATGTCGATCGGCCTCTCACTGAGGATGAGGACATCGTCTTTGAAGGGGGCACCCATTCAGAGGCGATCCGCATGCGCTACTGGGATTTCGCCGCGCTCGTGTTTCCCGTGGTAGCTGAATTCCATCGCCCGCCCGTGGCGACCTGTTGACATCGACAATTCGTTATTCCGTTCATGAGACAAGGGGCTTCGTTTCCTTTCAGCGCCTCGACGCAAACGACAACGTAACCCCGTACCAGTACAAGGCGCGACCCTGCCGCCCTCAACCGTATGGTCCATTCCGTCCGTCGCCTGGCGATGTCAGGTTTTCTCGATCCAAAGCTGCTAGGATGGGCCTGTGCCTGTCAGAGAGTGCCACCTTGATGTGAAAGGAAACCCATGTTGAAGAGTTCAAAACTCATAGCGGTTTGCATCGTCGCGTCGCTTATCGGCCTCCCGACTCTCTCGTTTGCAAAGGCGCGCGGGGGAGGAGGCTTTTCGAGCGGGGCTCGCGGCGGAAGTTCATCGATGGGCATGGGCAGCCGTGGATCCCGTACCTATCAAGACAACGGCGCCAAGCCTATCGAACAGTCAACCGCCGTCAAGCCGTCGACGACCGCGCCGCCTCCCAACACGACCAATAGCCCAGCGGCCCAGCCCGCTCCAGCCACGTCACGTTCATGGTGGCAACGCAATCCCCTGCTCGCCGGGATCGCCGGCGGTCTGGCCGGTTCGTGGATCGGCCACATGTTGTTCGGGGCGACGGAGAGCAGCGCCAAGACCACGGACACCGAAGAGCCGGCCTCATCATCCAGCTCATTCGGGTTGATCATCTTGCTGATGATGGTCGGAGCCGGCGCGCTCTATTATTTCAAGAAAACCCGGCGGACACCCGCTCCGGTGTTCTCGGGACTCTCCCAGAACACGGCCATGAGGGGAAGCCTACTCGACATGTCATCCAATAGCACGACCTCCAGGCCGACGACGGATACAGCCTACACGGTGACGACTGAAGAGAAAGCAGCATTTCAGCAACTGCTGACCGACATTCAATCCGCCTGGAGCGCGCAAGATGTGACGGCATTGCGACGCTGTCTGACGCCGGAAATGCTGAGCTATTTCAGCACCGCCTTGGCCGAAGACAACAGCCGAGGAGTCCAGAATCATGTGGAAGGGGTGGAGTTGCTCAAGGGAGACGTGCGCGAAGCCTGGTCCGAAGACGCGACAGACTATGCGACCGTGGACCTACGTTGGAACGCCCGCGACTATACTGTCTCCACGGCGATCCCGCGCGGAGAACCTGGCTATCTGGTCGAAGGCAGCGACGAAACACCGACCGAATCGCGAGAAGTCTGGACCTTCATGCGCGTCCGGGATGGACAGTGGCTGCTGTCGGCCATCCAGCAATAATGCACAGAAGATGGCGGCTGACTCTGTGAGTCAGCCGCCGTTCCTCTTGGCTCGTCGGATGGTTGAGCCGACAAATGCCGTTTCTCAGCTGTTCTCCGTGACACCCCTTCAGCGCTTGAACTAGTGGAACCCCTAGTACTCTTCGATTCACATGGCAGCGTAACGTCACCCGGCTAACGACATTTACCACCATCACACATTTGCTACCGCGCAGAACCGAGCGCTGTCGGTCAAGACAGCAACAAATATTAAATGGTTCGGGTGCTGTATGCCAGCGACCGAGTGGCGCCCCGCTAGAAATTGACAACCGAATCGATCCGATTCTTCTTAACTATATTTGAAGCGTATGCCAGGTTTGGTTCATGATGTTTGACAAGCTAGTAGACGATGTTCGATTTCAAGACTGGAAGGAGACCGACATGCCACACATGACCGCTGTTCAACTTTCCTTCCCGGGCGCAGCATTCGAAGTCGTCAAGCGAGAGATCCCGACACCCGGACCCAACCAAGTCCGTATTAAAGTGCAAGCCTGCGGGGTTTGTCACAGTGACTTGTTTGTGAAGGAGGGCCATTGGCCTGGACTGCACTACCCACGGGTCACAGGCCACGAAGTGGCCGGCATTGTCGATGAGGTGGGAACCGACGTGACGACATGGAAAACGGGTCAGCGAGTGGGAGTGGGCTGGCATGGTGGACATTGTGGTCAATGCGATCCTTGTCGACGTGGTGACTTCATGGGATGCCGGAACTTCCGTGTCACAGGATTTCATGATGACGGAGGATATGCTCAGTATATGATCGCGCGGAGTGAAGCCTTGGCCGCCATTCCGGATTCGATCTCTCCTGCCGAGGCAGCGCCGATCCTGTGCGCGGGCGTGACGACGTTCAATAGCTTGCGACACAGTGGGGCGGTAGCAGGAGATCTCGTAGCCGTGCAAGGTTTGGGCGGCCTTGGCCACCTTGGGATTCAGTTTGCGAGCAAGATGGGATTTCGTACCGTCGCAATCGGTCGAGGCAAAGACAAGGAATCCCTCGCGCTGAAGCTCGGAGCCGTCCGATATCTGGACACAGATGCGGTCGACGTCACAAAAGAACTCGCAAGCCTTGGGGGCGCTTCGGTCATTCTTGCGACGGTTCCGGACAGCAAGGCCATGTCAGCGCTCATTGACGGACTCGGGGTCGGAGGGCGACTGCTGGTGGTCGGCGCCTCAGCCGATCCCCTCACCGTGACGCCCGTTCAGTTGATTATGAGTCGCCGGTCCATTACAGGATGGCCATCAGGGACCGCCCGAGATTCTGAAGACACACTAAACTTTTGCGCTCTCACGGGAATTCGGCCTATGGTCGAAACGCTCCCGCTCGAACAAGCCGCGACCGGCTATGAGCGTATGTTGAGCGGAAAAGCGCGATTCCGCATGGTGCTCACAATGAATTAGGGCGGTACGACCGATGCGGCTGGATGCCATGAGATCAGTGGGTCGTGATGTCCATATGGTCAAACTGAGCCGCGAACAATGAAAGGTTATTTTTCTATGGGTGAGGTAATGTCTAATTGCTCGGTGAGCGAGTGGAGTTCAACACCGCAACGTAGCGGTGTTGATAAGTGTGTTAAGGAACGTGCCACCCTGTCCAGCTTTCAAACGATACCTACATCACCTTTACGGACATGGTCGAGCAACTTTGTTAGCTCGGGCGGTTTTCTTTCGCGCGTCGTCACTATATATTAGGTATACGGGCGATGCCGTCGGAAGGGTAACGGTTCGGCAGCTCGAGAAAGTTGAATGCTAGCGTCATGCCTTATCGCGGCTTTTCTCCAGGGTATACTTTCTTTCACAATAGCCGTTTTGTTCGACATGGCTATGATCCCCCACAAGCTCGTTGAGTTTCTCCTCCAGACGGTTTGCTAACACAAACGAAAGCGCTTGAGTGAATAGGATGGTGAGCACGCACCGTGGACTTCAGGCGGCCAGCCTGATGTTGTGGTGACCGCTCCTGCCTCTTCGCATTTTATGTGTACGTTCAAGACGTTCAAGGATGGCGATCATGTGGAAAGACATAGGCAGCTCTATTCCCTTGCTCTTTGTAGTATTAGTCGGCTGTACCATATTCTCGAAGGAGGTCATGCCGCTTCGCGTTCATGACATCCATATCAACGGCCAGGACTCCATAAATCCTGCTGAGTTGTATGCGGTCGTCGGTGAGGAAATTCGGTGGCACAACGACCTTTCAGCCCCGATCTATCTCGGATTTCTTAGTGTTCAGCCAATGCAACAGGCAGGTTGTGAAAAGGGGTTCAAGACATGGTACGGAGAGATGAAGGATATCGTAAGGATTCCAGCAGGTAAGTATGTCAGCTTGTGTTTTCTCCAGTCTCGAATGGTCCAGTACAATATCTGGACGGATATTGCAGACCCCGTCCATTCGATGAGTCCAACGGCAGTCATTCATCTCGACGAAGCGGCATGATGTCCTCGTGGTGAACATGGACCCTGCCATGCACGACGTTCAAGCCTATGAGACCTCGAACTTAGGGGCTTCGCGTCTTGTTCAATGTTCCATTGTCGATCAGTCAACGATATCCTCATGAAGCCGGGTTGAGCACGCGTGTTCACAAGCACTACGAAGGAAAGACCGTCACTCAATCGGTCAAGATGACGAGAGACCGGAATATTTTCACCATGCAATGCGGCTTCCATCCGTACATGGAGAGCTGGACATTGGTCGCAGATCATCCCTTACTATGCCGTGGCCGATCATGAAGGACGGTTCGAGTTGAGCGGTATTCCACCCGGACCTATCAGGTAAAGGTCTGGCATCCCTATGTCAGGGAGGACATTATGCAGACGATTACGATTGAACCGAACAAGCAGACGAGCATCGCGTTGAAGGTCGAGGCGCCGATCGGACGCCTCTATGCCAACCAAATGGTCGAGAATGCCTACGCTCGGTACACCATTACCGAGAATGTGCTGAGTCAAATCCTTCCGACATTGGAAAAGAACGCATCAATGCGGATCAGTAATAGAGAAGTATAAAATCCTGAGTGAGCTATGCTGCTTTGTGAATTGATAATCGGCTGTTCGGAAGTCGCTGGAGGCACCTATGGTGTTCGAAATCTTCGGGTTCGCGCGGAATGTACCACCTTAAGTCTGCAGTTCTTCAAATGGACCACGATCTCAACGACTTGATGTATGAGAGGCTTAGTGAGATATTCTCAAAAAGTGATTTCGTGAGATGCTTACAATGAACTGATCATGGTCATCAGGCCTTCAGGGATCGCGATTTGACCGGCTGCGAGACGATGTACTCGAGATGTAGGTCTCGGGGGGCTTATCAGACACACAGCGACTCCGCCGCCGATCTTCTTACCAAAGCAAGGGGATGGTGGAACTGCGGCCATCGTGACTTGAGCAATCTCTCAGGTGTGGCTAGTGCAATTCAATCCTTCCTTGAGCTCGGCTGACTGCACCTCGGCTTCACCCCACTCATCAGCTTCTTGAGATACCGCACATGTGATCACACAAGGACTCCAGGCCACTTTTCCTCTCTTAAAGAAGTTCTATCTGAAGTACCAGCCCCACATCTTGAGGTTGAGGCCTTTCTGGATATCCACATGGCTGGGCTGGTAAAAGATGGTGGTGAACTGGTTGTTGCTGACCCGTCATGAAAGGAACGTCGCGCGATGATGTTCAAGCTCAGAACGATCGGGGTGCGCAGCCATGTACCGCGAGGTGCCACGTCGGGACGCACGAGGAGCACGCAGCGTCTCATTCGCCGGGCCTGGCTTGCGACGGCATTGCTGGTGACGATCGCCGTCGTGGCTCAGGTGGTGCCCGCCGCAGGCGGGGGCCAGACGAAGTTCAGGCGTATATCGACTCAGTACATCGCGGCTTTGGGCGATCCAGGTGCGACCTCCGGAAGCGGCGCGCAATGGTGGGGTCTGTGGCCGCTGGACCCAGGCCCTCGAGGCGTGAAGCTGAATCGCTATCAATCATTAAAGGATGCCGGTGGCATCGCCCCGGCGCGCTGGAAGTTCGACGAGACGGACTGGTGGCTGGAGGAACACGGCTTGATCATGGAGCAACCGACCGTTCCACTCCCTCCCGGCAAATATCTGGTCACGGGCGCCCGCAAGGTGACGGCGGTGCTGACTATTCATCCCGCCGACAGCCATGGCGACAGGCGCTGGGAGCTCGATCAAGGCGCGACGCTCTACGACGTGACCCACCTGGCCTGCCGTTCCGCACGCTACACACCGGCAACGGCGGGTGGTTCGTGCTCGCCGGCTAACGCGAAGCAGACGGCATTTCCAGTTGCGCCAGGGGGAGCGATGCCTCCGGTCGAGGGCTGCACGAAGCAGGACTATGCGGTGCTCATCGTGATCGGCGTAGGCGTGGAAGACTGAACACCGTTGGTGCACCGACAGCTTGTGTGGCAACCCCGGTGCATATTCTACATCTCAGCGACCAGTCGGGAACGGCACAAGTACGGGGTATTTGAATTAAAAGCGACGCGGGGTTGTCAATAAACGACTCTCAACCACTTTGTATATTCCTCAAGATTGCGAAAGATCACGCGGGCTGATAGTGCAACACAAGCAATTGGCTGGATTTCAGCGGAAGCATGGCGTAGGTCTTACCGTCGTTATCCACAAACTCCACCTCAAACACGCCCGGATCAAGCGATTCCACCACAGTCCCCACTTGTCCGCGCAGCAAGCCGCGATCAGGGATGTCTTCGGTCAGCGCCACCACGTTGAGCACTCGGATTTCATGATTCATAATGAATGTTCCCTGCTAAAGAACATAACACGAAGCGAATCGGGGAAAATCTTCGCCATGACGAATGATCCATAAACTCCGCACGGTCGCTGGCCCACTCACCCCCTGTACAACAAAGTCTAACGCATACCGCTGTCCGTAGTCATCTGCGCCGAGAAAACTAGCATCTGTATTGAGCACGGCTTCCAAGAGCCTGCGTCGCACATCTTCAGCCTCGTCAACTGACCACCCCAACGCGCGCTTAAAGACACGAGCCTTGTGTTGACCACGAGGATGGTCGGCATTCAGGCAGTAGTCGCGGAGCTTGCGTACATCTACGACTGCCCGATCAGCATTTGGTAGTTTCATACCGACTTTATCAAGACCTGTCCAGAGTTCTATCGAAGAGCAATCGTCATCGCAAGTCTCAGCGTGGAAGATAATGCAGGAGGGCCACAGCTTCTTGACATGAACAAGAGCACGACGGCCTGAATAAAGACTCCCGCTACCTTCTCTTGACGGCGGTGCTGACTATTCATCCCGCCGACAGCCATGGCAATAGGCGCTGGGAACTCGATCAAGGCGCAACGCTCTACGACGTAACGCATCTGGCCTGCCGTTCCGCGCGCTATACGCCGGCAACGGCAGGTGGTTCATGCTCGCCGGCTAACGCGAAGCAGGCGGCATTTCCAGTTGCGCCAGGGGGAGCGATGCCTCCGGTCGAAGGCTGCACGAAGCAGGACCATGCGGTGCTCATCGTAATCGGCATGGGCGTGGAAGACTGAACGCCGGTGGCGCACCGACGGCTTGCGCGGCGAGCTCAATAATAACCTCCCACTATATCTTCTGCACCTACGTTGTTTCATTCTTCCGGCATGCCGGCGAGGATGGCATGGTCTCGGGTTTTGATTTTCCAAGAAATGCAACAAATCAGCGCTTCGCACCGTGGCGTATAAAATGGTAGATTTGGCGGGGAAGTTTAACTTTTGAAAGCGGCGACTTCCTCACAAATTGAACCAGATGATGGCGGAACAAGGCCGTTCTCGTCAATCTATACCGCATGCCTTCTTCAACTGCTATCACGCAAGGATTGCACATTCCACAAGGCCTGCGGTTTATCGGTTCATGACAAAACCACGACTGTTCCAGGAGCTCAAGAAATCCCTGCTCTTTCGCAATGTCTCTCATTTGAGCTTTTGCGTACTCAAAGGTAGGGAACTCGAATCGACCGAAGACCTCTCTACCATCATCACCTGCTACATCTCGCTTTAACCTATAGATTCCGACCGGAGTCCGCTCAACGTTCGCTTTCAAAAGTGAATGTATATGGCCATCGCGCACCACGCAGAGTTCCAAGTCGGTCAAGTTTCTTGATTTCGCGTAGCGCGCTATCCAGTCATATTGCCGCGCTAGGTCTATTCTTTGTTTAAGTCGCTTCCAGCAGTTCGTTATTTCCGCATCTTTAGGAATCTCGTTTTGAGGCGTTATTTGCAGATCGGAGACTCGTTCGTACGCTTCCTTGTTATACATCCTTAACGAATCTCTTATCCTTGATATCGCGCGAAGCTCATGTAGACTTGAGGGCCGGCCTGTATCAATTATGTAGTGCGGTTCTACCCTTCTACCATCAACCAATGTTGCGTACAGGACCCTGAATGTGGAGTCCCACCCCCCCGTCCAAAGTACTCTCACGCATGTGTCAGTCGACTCTTGTTTCATACTCAGGAGCACCTATACTGATGAGCCATTCCCTACATTAAATCTTCTACACGCCAAGGATTACCATGGCAACCAGGGGAATGCCAGGGACGGAGAACCAGTACAATTGGGGGCCTTGACGAATGAAGACAGGGAGTCGCACTAGAGCATCTGGACGATGAAACATTTGAGATACCGAGTCTCCGGCATGCCGGCGAGGATGGGATGGTCAGCGCTCTGGCCGCGTTGTTCGATTAGGCGAATCTCTCGCTTGACGTCGAGGGATGCAAGGCGAATGCTGTTCCAGAGATCAGCCTCAGACACCGGATGAGAACAACTACATGTAACCAGAAACCCGTCCGGCTTGAGCAACTACAAGCCCACTGGTTGATGTCTTTGTATCCAGCTAACGCACCGATAGGACATGTTTGCTGCGGGTAAAGGCCGGGTGGTCGGTGATCTAAACAAATCAGCTCTTCGCACCGTGGCGTATAAAATGGTAGATTTGGCGGGGAAGTTTGAATTTTGAAAGCGGCGACTTCCTCACAAATTGAACCAGATGATGGCGGAACAAGGCGGTTCTCGTCAATCTATACCCCATGCCTCTTTCAACTGCTGCTACGCAAGGGTTGCACATTCCACAAGGCCTGCGGTTTATCGGTTCATGACAAAACCACGACTGTTCCAGGAGCTCAAGAAATCCCTGTTCTTTCGCAATGTCTTTAATTTGAGCTTTTGTGTACTCAAAGGTAGGGAACTCAAATCGACCGAATACCTCTCCACCATCATCACCTGCTACACCTCGCTTGAACCTATAGATTCCGAACTGAGTCCGCTCAACGTTCTCTTTCAAAAGTGAATGTATATGGCCATCTCGCACTGCGCAGAGTTCCAAGGCGGCCAAATTTTTTGATTTTGCGTAGCGCGCTAACCAGTCATATTGCCGCGCTAAATCCATTCGACATCGTAATCGTTTCCAGGAGTTCGTTATTTCCATATCTTCAGGGATCTCATTTCCTGAAGTTATTTGCAGGTTGGAAACTCGTTCATACGCATGCTTGTCACGTATCCTCAGCAAATCTCTTATTTTTGATATCGCGCGTAGCTCATGTAGACTTGAGGGCCGACCTGTATCAATTATGTAGTGCGGGTCTACTCTTCTACCGTCAACCAACGTTGCGTACAGGACCCTGAATGTGGAGTCCCACCCTCCCGTCCAAAATATGCTGACGCATGTGTCAGTCGACTCTTGTTTCATACTCAGGAGCACCTATACTGATGAACAACTCCGCACATTAAATCTTCTACACGCTTAGGATTACCATGGCAACTAAGGGAAATGCCAGGGACAGAGAAACGGTAAAATTGGGGTGACGAATGAAGACACGGAGTCGCACTAGAGCATCTGGACGATAAAACATTTGAGATATCGAGTCTCCGGCATGCCGGCGAGGATCGGATGGTCAGCGCTTTGCCCGCGTTGTTCGATCAGGCGAATATCTCGCTTGGCGTCGCGCGCCGCGAGGCGAATGCTCTTCCAGAGATCCGCGTCAGAGACCGGATGGGAGCAGGAGCTGGTCACGAGAAACCCTTCCGGCTTGAGCAACTTCAAGCCCAAGAGATTGACATCTTTGTACCCAGTCAATGCACCGGCCAGGGCCTGTTTGCTGCGAGCGAAGGCCGGAGGATCCAGGATCACCAGGTCATAGCGTCGCCCCGCCTTCACTAGCTTGCGCATGTCCTCGAACGCATCGGCTTGGCGATAGGTGCAGCGATCCTCCACCTTGTTCATCGTCGCGTGCGTTCGGGCCATGGCCAGGGTGTCTTGACTGACATCAAGGCCCTCCACTGATACGGCCCCGGCCAGCGCTGCATGAATGCCGAAGGCGCCGGTATGGCAGAACACTTCCAATACTTCGGCTCCTGCCGCCAGCTTGGCCGCCGCCAGCCGATTTTCCCGTTGATCGCAAAACCAGCCGGTCTTTTGTCCTCGCTCAACGTCGACGACAAACCTTGCGGTGCCTTCTTGAATTTCCACTTGCGTCGCCCCGCTGCCACGGAGAAATCCTCGTTCGAGCGGCAAGCCTTCGAGTTGCCGGCTCTTGGCATCGTTCCTCAGATAGACGCCCATAACATGCAGCTCCTTCATCAATAAGTCGGCCAAGAGTTCCTTCCGGCTATCGATGCCGAACGATAAACACTGCATGACCAGAAGCTGATCGTACTGATCGACGATCAACCCCGATAGTCGATCGCCTTCAGCATAGATCAGCCGATGGGCATTGGACTGCGCAACCACTCGCTGCCGTAAGCGGATGGCCTGCTGGATTCTCCCCTGCCAGAACGTCTCGTCGATGGGTTCATCCTCGAATGTCAGCAGGCGGACTCGGATTTTCGAGGAAGGGTTATAGAGACCACGTCCGTAGAATTGTCCGTCGGCAGTCAAGACATCGACCAGGTCCCCGGCCGCCGCTTGACCGGTGACCGGTCCGACATGACCGGCATAGAGCCAGAGATGCCGCCCCTCCGGGATGCGGAGTGAAGTGAGACGGACTTGGGCCATCGACGTCATAATCTTTTTCCCCGTAACCTGTTATCTCTGACTCTGTGCCTGAATCGTCATCTACCGGCTGCCGTCAACCCGATCATCACACGGTCATTGCTTGACGAACTCCAGCCGGTATGTTTTCCTGATGACGAAGCTTTTCAATCGTCGCTGTGAGGATAAAGAAGAATGGATGACAAAGCCACCATTGGTTCTGCGGTGTTGGATCGCCTGCATCGCCTGGGCGTTCGCCATATCTTCGGTATTCCGGGTGACTATGTCCTGTCTCTCTATCAACTCATCGAAGCCTCGCCGATCAGGCACATCGGGACCACGCGGGAAGATTGTGCCGGGTTTGCGGCAGACGCCTACGCCCGCATCAACGGCATCGGCGCGATCTGCGTGACCTATTGCGTCGGCGGGCTCAATACCGTCAACGCCATCGCCTGCGCCTACGCCGAACGGTCCCCGGTCGTGCTGTTGACTGGGTCACCCGGTCTTTCTGAACGGACTCGCACCCCCTACTTGCATCATATGGTTCGGGATTTTGCCACCCAACGAGAAGTCTTCGAGCGGATGACCGTGGCCGCGGTGACGTTGGACGATCCGTTAACCGCTGAACGTGAAATGGATCGGGCCTTTGCCGCCTTGCTGCGCTACCGCCGTCCTATTTATATCGAAATCCCCAGAGACATGGTCCACTGTCCACTGACGGGTGGGCTGAAACCGATCTGCATCGAGGATACGCCGAGCGATCCGGCAGCGCTGGAAGAGGCAATCAGTGAGGTGCGGATCATGCTCGCCTCCGCCAAACGACCGGCCATGCTCGTCGGCGCGGAGGTCGGTCGGTTCGGGCTCCAGGATGATTTGGCCCGCCTGGTGGAGCGACTGAACATCCCCATTGCGTCGACGTTGCTCGGAAAATCGATCATTCGGGAAGATCATCCGCTCTATGTCGGCGTGTATGGGGGATTGATCGGGCGGGAGGAAGTGCAGCAGTTCATCAACGATTCGGACTGCCTGTTGATCCTGGGATCCATTCTGTCGGATGTGGAAGATCTGGATGCCACGTCACCCTTACTCTCAGAGGGTCGCACCATCCACGCCACCGCCGATCGAGTCGCCATCAAGCACCATCGGTATGAATCGATTAAGTTTCAGGATTTTGTTCAAGGCCTCGTGCGGGCGCCACTTCCCTCATTCTCCCATTCCCCACAGTCTTTCCCGGCCCGAACCGTGGCCGCGCCGTCAGCGACGGACTTAGACGCACCCGTGACGCTTGAAGGACTCTTCCGCCATCTGGATACGGTGCTCACCGAAAAGACAGTCGTGATCGCCGACGTCGGTGAGTCGCTCTTCGCCGCTGCGGATTTGCATGTGCGCCATCGATTTGAGTTTCTGTCGCCGGCCTATTACACCTCGATGGGATTCGCCGTCCCTGCGGCGTTAGGGGCGTCGTTCGCCGATCCCAGCCTGCGGCCCATTGTTCTGGTCGGAGACGGAGCCTTCCAAATGACCGGGACTGAATTGGCCAGCTGTGTGCGCTATGGACAAGCCCCGATTGTCATTATATTGAACAACAGAGGCTATTCGACTGAGCGAGAGATCTTGGAAGGTCCCTTTAACGATGTGCATGAATGGCAGTATGAAAAAGTGTGCGATCTGATCGGAGGCGGAAGAGGCTCACGCGTGAGCACACAGAGAGAGTTTGAACAGAACCTTGCTGCTGCCTTCGCCGATCAACGCCGGCTTCACGTCCTGAACGTGCTCTTAAGCCCGAGCGATCGATCACCCGGCATGGTGCGATTGGCGAGGCGGCTGGGAAAGAAGCTTTCCACGGATAAGCCATAGGAGAAACCCTCCACCCCTGCCTGATTTTCCCTACATCTCCACAGACTTTCCCATGCGCTTCCCCGTAAATCATGCGTGAAGCGATGAGAGCCCTAGCTGTTTGCCAATGGTCAACGATGGTATACTCCCTGCACTCTTTTCCCTATTTGTGTTGAGCTTAGCCGGGGTATAATCCGCCTCTTTATCGTCTATCTGACTTTACGCGAGGCCGGCGTTCAGCAATAATCAGCGATCCATAGAGAGGTCACTGTGTCTGATTTTTATCAAAATGGGGTCGTGACCGTTCTCCACCGTCTCGGTCAGCCCAACACCGAGCAGCTTGAGCACGAACTCGAGCGGTATGCGGAAACGACGCCGATCGCTCTAGTCCTCCCCTCCCTGTATGCGGAATTGGAGCGTCCCGCCCTCAAACGAATCGTTGGAATCCTGAGCGAGGTTCGCTACATCAACGAAATCGTCATTTCTTTGGATCAGGCATCTGCGCTGGAATTCAGGCTAGCCAAGCAATTCTTTTCTCAGCTCCCCCAACGAGTCCGCCTCGTCTGGAACGACGGGAGCCGTATCCAGGCGCTTTTGAATACCCTGGTCTCGCATGAGATCGACATCGGACTTCAGGGCAAAGGACGCGGGTGTTGGACGGCATACGGCTATGTGCTGGCCCGAGGCCAAAGCCAGGTCATCGCCCTTCATGACTGCGACATTGTCAGTTACGACCGTCAGTACCTCGCCCGCCTCTGTTACCCCGTCGCCAATCCGAACCTCGCCTACGAATTTTGTAAGGGGTATTACAGTCGCGTGACGGACCGTATGCATGGACGCGTGACGCGACTCTTCATCACTCCGCTGATCCGCAGCCTGCAACTGCTGGTCGGGCCGCATCCCCTGCTCTCGTTCCTGGACAGTTTTCGGTACCCGCTTGCCGGTGAGTTCGCGATGGTTCGGGATCTGGCCTGGATCAACCGTATTCCCGGCGACTGGGGGTTGGAAGTCGGGATGCTGGCCGAGGTGTACCGCAATTGCGCGCTCCGGCGGATCTGTCAAGCGGATATCGCCGATGCCTATGAGCACAAACATCAAACCCTGTCGACGCACAATCCGGATGCGGGCCTGTTGAAGATGTGCGTCGACATCACGAAATCACTATTCCGGAACCTGGCGAGCGAAGGGATGGTCCTCTCGGAAAGTACGCTCAAGACGTTGCGGGCCGCGTATCTCCAGGCCGCGCAAGAAGCCATCAGTCGGTACGAAAATGACGCGGCGATCAACAGTTTGCGCTTTGACCGCCATGAAGAGCGGCGCGCGGTCGAAGTGTTCCTTCGCGGCATGACCTTGGCGACCGACAGCTTCCTCGGAGACCCGTTGGGCGTCCCCATGATCTCGAACTGGAGCCGGGTGACCCATGCCGTCCCGGATATTTTTCATCGGCTCATGGACGCCGTGGAACAGGACCATGCCTGGGATCCCACGGCGGACACAAGGCAACCCGTCTCATGAGCAACGGCCTGATTCCACTCACTGCTGAAACCGAAGACCTGCTGGAAGCGGTGCGCAGCGCCGATATTCTGGTCGGTATTCCCAGCTTCAATAATGCGGGCACCGTCGGCCATGTCGTCCGCGCCGTGGCAGCGGGGCTGGCCAAATACTTTCACGGCCATCGGGCCGTGCTGGTGAACGCCGATGGCGGCTCCACTGACGAGACCTCCGCCATCGTCGCCCATACCATGGTCGATCTGGAGCCTCTCTTTATCAGCGATCGGCAGAGCACGCTCCACCGGATCGTCACGCCCTACCACGGGATCCCGGGCAAGGGCAGCGCGTTTCGCACGATTTTCGAGATCGCTCGGCGGCTCAAAGTCAAAGCTTGCGCCGTCGTCGATTCAGACGTTCGCAGCATCACACCCGAGTGGATGGAACTGCTCCTTCATCCGATTATCAAAGAAGGCTTCGACTATGTGGCCCCGTACTATCGACGCCACAAGTACGACGGGACCATCACCAACAGCATCGCCTATCCCCTGACCCGAGCCCTCTACGGGCAAGAGGTCCGTCAGCCGATCGGCGGAGATTTCGGATTCACCGGAGAACTGGCCCAACACTATCTCGAGAAGCATGTCTGGGAATCCGATGTGGCGCGCTTCGGGATCGACATCTGGATGACCACCGAAGCCATTACGAGCGGGGCGAAGGTGTGTCAGAGTTTTCTCGGGGCCAAGATTCACGATCCCAAGGACCCTGCCGCCGACCTCTCCTCCATGTTGCGACAGGTCGTGGGCGCCTTGTTCGCCTTGATGGAAGCCCATGCCCCGAGCTGGCTCCCCGTCACAGACTCGCGAAAGGTGCCTCTCTTCGGCTTCCAGTATGAGGTGGGAGTCGAGCCGGTCAATGTCAATGTCGAACGGATGGTGGACATGTTTCATCTCGGACTGACGGACCTGCATCCTATTTGGGCGCGCATTCTTTCTGAAGACGCGCTGGATCAGTTGTCCCGCCTTCGGGACATCCCCAGACGGGATTTCCGCATTCCTGATTCGCTGTGGGCCCAAATTATTTACGATGCCGCCCTCGCGCATCATCGGAGCGTGCTCCCACAGGAACATCTCCTGAAAGCCCTGACCCCTCTCTATCTGGGGAAGACCGCGTCATTTGTGCTGGATAGTCAGGGGTTGACCTCGGCGGAAGCTGAACGCCTCATCGAAGCACTCTGTCGGACGTTCGAGAAACAGAAAGAATATCTTGTCGCACGATGGCCTCAGTCTCATGACACGCGCGAAGTCATCGGGGCTGTTCGCGCGAGGCCTGAAAGGAGCCGGCCATGACTTCGAGCTGGGAACATACGTTACTCGGACCGGTCGCCGCTCTCGGTGAACGCGTCCTCGCCATTCTCCCCAATATCCTGGCCATGGTGATTCTCTTGCTGGTCGGTCTGGGCGCTGCCTGGGGCATGGGGCATTTGATGGAACGCCTGCTTCGCGTCATCGGCCTGGATCGACTCTGCGATCGGATCGGTATCGCCGCGGCCCTGCTGAAGGGAGGCATCAAAGCCGATCCGTCCTACCTCATCGGTCGCATAACCTACTGGCTGATCGTGATTTTCGCCACCACGGCATCGCTGGGCGCGCTCGACGTTGCTCCGATCAATCAAGCGGCTCAGTCGCTCTTGTCGTATATTCCCCATTTAGTCACAGCGGCCGTGATCGGGATCATCGGCTATCTTGTCTCGAATTTTGTGTCGCAGGCCGTCCTCATCGCTGCCGTGAACGCGGGGCTGCCACCGGCCCGCTGGATCGCAGCCGGGACACGTTGGGGCATTCAGCTCTTGACGGTGGCCATGGCGCTCGAACAGTTGGGGATTGCCCAGCACATCGTCGTCGTCGGATTCGGCATCACCTGGGGAGGCCTCGTCCTAGCCGCTGCGCTGGCACTGGGGTTGGGCGGTAAGGATCTGGCGAAAGATTTCCTGGAGCGACGTCTGGCCGGACATTCCCGGTCGCAGATCAACGAGGACCTACGACATCTCTAGACCCATGCCACGCTATATCCTATTTACAGACCTCGACGGCAGCCTGTTGGACAACGACACGTATTCCTTTGACGAGGCGAGACCAGCGCTCGATGCCCTTCGTTCGGAGCACATTCCGGTCATTCTCGTCTCCGGAAAGACCCGCGCGGAAATTGAACCGCTCCGAGAGCGCTTGGATCACCACAACCCCTTCATCGTCGAGAATGGTGCGGCGGTGTTTGTGCCTCTCAATACCTTTGACTTCCCCTTGGAGCGGTCGCGACGTCGATCCGGGTATCAAATCATCGAACTCGGCACACCCTATGCTCTCCTCCGGGATGTGCTCCGCCAAATCGAAGAAGCGGTGGGCACACCGCTCCGCGGGTTCGGCGACCTGTCGGTCGACGAAGTCATGGCGAACACAGGGCTCTCCCGAGAAGACGCGCTGCGGGCTATGCTTCGGGAATTCGATGAGCCGTTTTTGGTGAACGGCCCCACCAAGCTGATCGAGGAAGTCTGCCGCCAGATCGTGACACGAGGGCTTAATTGGACAAGAGGCGGGCGTTTCTTTCACTTGACCGGGAACAACGACAAAGGTCGCGCCGCAGAAATTCTTCTCCGCTGCTACAAACGACAGGGGCGGCTGGCTGACCAGCCGGACGACATAGAAACCATCGGCATCGGCGATAGCTTGAACGATCTCCCGCTCCTACTGACAGTCGATCGTCCAGTGTTGGTGCAAAAACCAGACGGCTCGTACGATCCTGACATCAACCTGCCGAACCTCATTCGCGCTCCGGGCATCGGCCCAGCCGGATGGAATCAGGCCGTCTTGGAATTGCTTAGACAGGCCTCGGAAGAGACATCCCATGGC
Source organism: uncultured Nitrospiraceae bacterium (assembly GCA_963711905.1). Lineage (GTDB taxonomy): Bacteria > Nitrospirota > Nitrospiria > Nitrospirales > Nitrospiraceae > Nitrospira_D. The sequence goes on from CAVQFZ010000008.1 coordinate 55,627, forward strand.
CGATCAGTCAACCTCCGAGCCACCTGACACACCCATTCCGAAACACTTGGCAAGGCTAGTCTTCTGCCGGATTGATGATATGCAGTCCTGCGGTTTTTGACGCCGCCAACAGCTGGGTATCCGCGCTGACGACGGTCAATCGCAACGATTTCAGCTCCAACGCCAGCGCAAGATGCATGACCTGCGGCGAGCGGAGAAACGGATACTCCAAGACCAATTCTTTCGTCGCCAGGTAGGTCTCCATCCTCGGCTCGATGAACTGGTAGAGTCCCTGCTTGGATTCGATTTCGAACTTATAGAGCACCGAGTAGCAATCATCCCGTGTAATCTGCCCCTCGTGCGCGCGCGCGCACAGAACCGCATAGAAGTCCGTCACGGTCCAGGTCGGTACGATCGCGACCTTCCCACGCTTCACCATCAACTTATTCACGATCCGGGTACCACGCTCCATGCTGTAGCGCTTAATGAGCGCAGTTGAGTCAAAATAGTAGTATGGCATCCCGTTACACCCTCCCCTTCAAAATGATTTCCGCCAGCGGCCCTTGGAGTTTCGAGAGCCGATCTTGCAGTTCATCGAGCGGCGCCTCTTCGTAGCCCTCTTTCCGAAAGGTGTCCGCAAGATTACCCCTGTTGAAGGACGCCGTGTCTTCCTTCAGTCGGTCGCTCAATCGCCGCTTGGCCAGACGGCTCGAAATCTTTTGTCCTGACTTGGTCAACCCCCGCCCCCTGCTGCGTGGAGCTCGACTGACGGATAGTTCGTCTGTCTTTTTCACAATCCCTGCCTCCTCGTGAAAGAACGTTCGTTTACCGCCTCACCCCTGATTCTTCTCGTGGGCAACCGGCCCGCTTCGTCGCCGACTCAGGCAACGCAACCTCGCCGAAGATATACGCGGCAATCGCCTTCGCGACATCCGACGACAACTCGTGTTGCATCACACGCAATGTCTTCGCGGTGGCTTCACGCTCCGTCAGGTGCCCTTCCCTCCCACCCTTCGCCATGGCCCCAAGGACCCGCCCAGTCCCCGGCTCCAGGACCTCGAAATCGCTGCACCATCGGACATACTTGAAGTGTGGGTCTCGCACCTCGATGGGGACCAGACGAACAGTGCCTCGGACGATCAACTCCGGAGGACCAGCGGCTTCACGTTCTGCGTTCGTGGTCACGTACAGTCCTTCCCGGATCAACCCTTCCGCCAGCGCGCGCCCAACCGGTTCCGCGTGGTCACCGAACACTTGTACCGCAAGCACCAGATGCATGGCAAGAAATTGCTCCAACTCGCCTGATAATTCGTTTACCTGATAGACTGACGGGGTTCCTTGCCCGCTGAGACGAATCACACGCAAGTCCGTGTTGTACACCTCGCGCAGAACAAGATTTCTACCGGCCCGTCGAAGGGCACGAACCTTGGCCAGTTTGTCGGTCGCTTGCCGTGACTCCGTGACATCCCCGTCGATCGCGCGATCCAACGCCACGATCTTCTCCATCAACGAGGCTTCGGCCTGAGAACGATGCATCACGCCCAACGCGTAATGCAACCGGCTGTCCGAGTCGTACCACGCATCCGCGATCCTGACGTTTTCAAGCACTTTGTCGGTCGATACTTTCGTCACGTTATCGATCGTGAGCCGCCGCTCGGTGTTGGAGACACCGCGATTCTCAACGACTAAATACGATTCCCAGTCCTTCGCCTGCGCCGCGACTTCTGCCTTGAAGATGCGGGCCACAGCCGCATACGCCTGATCCTCTGCATGGCTTCGAGTCTCTGCTTGGCCGACCCCGGTCAGGTATTGATTGGATGGATACTCTGGGCTCCGGCCATCGACCCACCCCGGCTTCCCTTTTCCAGTGAACCAGGTACAAGCCGTCGATGCGGACACCATCAAGCACAGGCAGAGAACGACCACGACGCCTTGTCCGAAAGAAGACTCGCCGGCGGGCCTCATTGCATCACACGCTGGATGATGAACATGGTTTGGCCTGCGGTCAGCGCTACCGTTTGGCCATCTTTCACCATCGTCACCCCTTGTCCCGACGGTCGAATGGACATCTGATACCGGCCGGGCGGGACCCAAGCCCGGGCCAGGTGAATTTCGTCGGGCAAGGTCTGCCAACTTCGCTTGTCGGCTTCTTCGGAGGCCACGGCCAGCCCATGGGACAGCAACGCGACCAGCAGTCCAACCCAGGGAGCGTTGTCCTCTCCAGCCGCATGCTGCGCGCCTCTGGTGATGCCTTCCGCCACCGCGAACTTCGTCGCGGCTCGCGCCAGGGCCTTTACGGTGATCGACGGTAGACGTTCCGAAAGGCTTTTTTCTGCAAGCGCGGTGACATTCTGCGCCGGGTCGGATCTGACAGTGATCGAACGGCCAAGCGAATCGGTCAGCGTCATACGTTCAGACACTACCTGCGTCTTTTGCGCAACTAATCGTGGAAGCGCAACGCGGACCACTTCTCCGCTGAGCCCATACAGGACGCTGTCCATGACGCGATCTCGTCTATAGGGTGACTGGAAGACTCCTCGGTTCAGCAAGACCAACTGTACGGCATCCAGACTAATAGGCAAGTCCAAGAACAGATCCTCTTTGCGCGGAGCCCGACCATTATAGCTGACCATCACGACTTGGGCGAGCTGCTCTTGGGATGAAGCGGGCTGCCATTCAACGTCAGGGAACGCCTGTCGATACTCCGCAAATTCGGTTGTTAAGCTGAGCGCCTCCGCCGTGCGCAAGAGATCGGAACGTAGGGAAGGAGGCGCGGACATCTTCGACCATCTTTGCATCGATCCATAGGCTTCATATGCGTTGCGATAGGCGATAAACGCGTTATTGAGATCACCGGCTGCCTCGTACAGAATACCGCTCAAATACCGAGCAAATCCGTCGTTCCGGTACCTATCGGCACCTTTCACTCTGTCACTGAGCACATTCAAGCGATGGTCGACACGTCGCGTCTCCACCAGTGCTTCCTGAAGTTGTCCCTGAGCCGCATAGTTCAATGCTTTGATCACATTGATCATGACGTGTTCGTAGGCGTCGCCTTCGTACGGCAATAGATTATCGTTGGTCAGAAATGCGGCCGTTTCAGAACGGATGGCCCTGGTGTAGAGCCGCTCGACCTCCTTTTCCGCTTGTTCCAATGCCGTGCTGCTTTGCTGATATCGACCGGCCAACTGCAGCACCATTCCCCGATCCATTTCATACAGTAACCGTCCCTTCGCTCCATACTCTTTTTCGGTTTGGTCGACGATCGTCGCGGCCCGTTGCGGATCACCGGCTGCGAGACTTTGTTCAATGAGGAGGTAACGATTGACGGAAGGCCCACACCCGGTCGAGAACACGAGAATCGCAAAAAACAGCAGCAACGAGATCGGGCTGTGGGCAAGGCGTGTGAGGATTGGGTTCAACAGCGTTCGCGGAACCTAAAAGATGGTGCGTTTCCTTTCAACCACCTTCTTGATCTTCTTCTGCCCGTACCAGACTTTCGCATTGTTCTCCAGATCGATCATCTGAAGATCCACTTGGTAGAAGACCGCTTTGGTTCCATCGGCTTCGTCTAGAATGGTGGCGATCGTACCCTTCATCATGTAATCTGCCCCGGTTTCTTTGCCGGGAGCTTTCTGGGTCTCTTCGCGCGCGTAAATGGCCTGCTCTTTCCGTTCGCTTCGAACCTCGTCACGCTCGCCTTTACCGGCCACGAACGTGACCTTCTGGGAATTGGTGAGTTCTCGTTCCAAATCCGTGATGAAGGTTTGCACGCTGATATGTTCGTGACTGCTGTTCAGGACCGTCCCCACGACGACGACGGGCTGACGCTGGTTCGTCTTTTCGAAATTCCCCAGCCACGGGATATTGCAGCGCATCCTTAACCATCGCTTCCGCGACCATGCGGGAATCGGTGTCGTTCCACCGGCCGCTCAAATCAGTCACGACCCCGATATCGACACGGGTCACCTTTGTTTCGTGTCCGCACCCCGACAAAGCGAGGGCGACACTCACCGTGACGACAAGCAAAGGACGATGTTTTCGGATCACCATGAACCTCCGAGCAGAGGGAGACATCTCATTCTTCATGCGGCTTAGCGAACGCCTCGCTTTTCCTCTTCCTGCTCCAACCGTTCGAACAGACGATCGGCATTCCTCCGTACGAAATCCCGCACTTGTGAATTAAGCTCTTTGGCCTGTTCCAAGTTGTTTTTCATGTCCTCCAAACTCAACTTGGTCAACACGTAATAGGTGTTGGTCTTGGGATCCATGTACTGATCCATTTTCCGAACTCCGCTGAGTGTCGTCGTCGTGATGGTTTTGATGGCCCGCTCCACGTTCTGCTCTTCCGTATTCCGAGTAAAGTCTCCGGCAGTCGTCGAGGCCGCATAGTCTCTCATCAGATATCCGGTGTAGGTCTCGAATGTCTTGGCGATCTCAGCCCTCCCGCGATTCTCGGCCGTATCCCAAGCCAGCGGCGCATTGCGGACCCCCGCCACCGACCCTACGCCATAGAAGGCTTTGTGGTCTTTTTCATTCAGTACACCGGATCCCTTTTCAACCCATTTCGGAGGACCTCCACAAGCCGCTAGTCCCATGACGAGAAGGACGGCAAGACCAGGGCCGACCAGCCTTGCATGAATCGCATATGACCGGATCATAACAATCCTCCTTGAGGTGAGTAGTACATTTACCATACGTAGAATGACCCCGATAAAAAACTGTGAAATCATGCTAACATGGGCTCTAAGATCAGTCAACGCAACGTCCGCTTCGAGCGGTCTCCGGATCATGGAAGGAGAGTCTGTGGCAGACATCCAGGTCGATGACGGCATCGTTAAAATTTTGAATCTTGAGATCCAGGATCCCAAGGTTGCGGCGATACTCGCTGCTTACCCCCAAGCACGTTGGGCAGAAATCACCCGTCGAGCGGTCAAGATCGGCCTTGGGTATCTTAAAGGCGGTGAAACAGGCTAGGGCTTTGGAGTGTGATCGGCTTGACTGACGGTGGCTCGTTCGTATTGAGTCTTTGCCTTCCTATTGCCGCTCAGAAGGGGTTTGAGGACCAGCACCAAGCGTAGACGCCGACTTCTGTCCTTCGACCAGCACGGTGTCTCCATCGCCTTCGATCCGAAGGCTCGATGGACGTTGTGTGCCATCGGAAGCCGCCTCGACCTGTCGCGTCAGATAAGCCCCCAACTCGGAAGCCAGGAGCCAGCCGTTTCCGTCCAGATCGGCATCACCGGACAGCCCGGTCAATAGTGTCTCAACAAAGCGACTGCTCTTCTCCAGGCGAGCGGCGGCCTCTCCTTTACCTGCCGCACTAATGACTTGGACCGCGCGCCGCTCCGTGTCCGATTCCGGAGCCGGCCGCCCTTCCAATGAAAGCCCCGGTGGCTCAGTTGTTTCCCATCCGAATACCGGCGCATCGAGAATCAGGAGCGTGTGCTTGGAAGCCGATCGCCTCGTAAACTCTTTCAAGCGCTCAACCGTGATCGACTTCGCTACGTTGTTGACCTGTGCGTCAAACGGCACAAGATACCCTCGATCCTGCCCATCGGAATCCTGCATAGACCCGGCATGGCCCGTGTAGAAAATAACGAGCCGGTCCATGCGTCCGACTTTTCTCGGCAACATGTCGTTCAAAAGCTGATGGAGGCGTCGCGAGCTTGCATCCTTGTCGTAGAACTCGACCACCTCGTCGAACCCCAACTGCCGAAACGCCTCCGCCACCTTCTTGGCATCGCTGATCGCTCCCGGGATGGGAGGGGCCAAGACGTAGTTTTCAATCCCAATAATGATCGCCCAGGACTTGTAGTACAGGCCCTCCGGCTTTCCCGATTGAGCCTCAGCGGTCGACAGGGCGACAACCGAGAACATGCCGACCAGATGAATGCCCAGTAGGATCAGGCTTAAGAGCCTAAGCAAAAGGCTATTCCCAAAATGCCTTGCGCTGTTCATCGAGTCAGCCTATCTCCGGCCTAGACAGGTGTCAAGAAATGGAATCGGGAGGAACCCACAGCGCCACGACGAGATGGCCTCGGAGCAACCGTATGGTTGCAGGCGCCCTCGACTTTCTCCATAATGACGCGCCCACAAGGGACTGTGCTGAGGAAGGAGATGCGGCCGCCATGAGCGAAAAAATTGAGACCCTCCTGAAGGAAAGCCGGACGTACCAGCCGACCGCCAAGACGATAGCCGCTGCCTATATCAAAGACTATGAGAGCGAGTACAAACAATCCATCGCAGACCCTGAAGCGTTTTGGAGTCGCGAAGCAAGGAACTGGAATGGTTCTCTCCGTGGGAAGGGTCCTGGAGTGGGATTATCCATGGGCGAAATGGTTTGTCGGGGCACGATGCAACATCGCCTACAACTGCCTAGACCGTCACATCAAGACCTGGCGCAAGAACAAAGTGGCACTGATCTGGGTGGGCGAAACCGATCAGGAACGAATCTTTACCTATGGCGAACTGTATCGACAGGTCAACCGCTGCGCGAACGCCCTCAAAAAGCTTGGCCTTCAGCAAGGCGATCGCGTCACCATCTATCTACCCAAAATTCCCGAACAAGTCATCGCCATGCTGGCATGCGCCAGGATCGGCGTGATCCACAGCGTCGTCTATTCAGGTTTCAGCGCCCCCGCCCTCGCCAGCCGTATCAACGATGCCGAGGCCAAGGTGGTGATCACGGCTGATGTCGGGTTCGACCGCGGCAAAGTTATCCAATTGAAATCGGTCGTGGACGAAGCCCTCAAGACCTGTCCTCGATCGACCATGTGGTGGTCGTACGCCGCCAGATCCAAGACCGCCACTTTCCGCCCCAAAGGAAATCGACTGGAAGGAATGGATCGCGCGTGACGGCCGGTGTGTGAAGCAGAACAGCTGGATGCCGAAGCACCGCTCTATATTCTCTATACGTCCGGTACAACCGGAAAGCCAAAGGGCGTGGTCCATGTCCATGGAGGGTACATGGTCGGTACCTATACGACGACGAAGTATGTGTTCGATCTGAAAGATGATGATGTGTACTTCTGCGTAGCTGATCCTGGGTGGGTCACAGGCCACAGCTATATCGTCTATGGTCCTCTCCTCAACGGTGCGACGATTCTGACCGCGGAAGGGAAACCGGATTATCCAAATCCAGGACGCTGGTGGGATCTCATCGAACGGTATGGGGTATCGATTTTCTATACGACCCCGACCGCGATCCGACTGCTCATGCGCTACGGCGAAGACTGGCCGAAGAAATTCGACCTCTCGACGCTTCGGATCCTCGGGAGCGTCGGAGAGCCGATCAATCCGGAAGCCTGGGAATGGTTTCATCGTGTGACAGGCGAAGACAAACCCATCATGGACACCTGGTGGCAGACGGAAACGGGGTCGATCTTGATCACTCCGCTTCCCACCGTGCCACTGAAACCCGGCTCGGCTACACGCCCATTTTTCGGCATTGAAGCTGATGTCGTCGATCGCGAGGGAAACAGCCTTCCTGTCAACGCCGGCGGCTTTGCCGTCATCAGAAAACCATGGCCATCCATGATGCGCACCATTTACAAGGATCCTGAGCGTTACATAGCCTACTGGTCCACCATCCCCAATTGCTATACGGCCGGTGACATCTGCCATAAAGACTCAGACGGATACCTCTGGTTCATGGGCCGTGCGGATGACGTGATCAAAGTCGCCGGCAATCGGCTCGGCACCGCTGAGGTAGAAAGTGCATTGGTCAGTCACCCTGCCGTCGCGGAGGCTGCCGTGATCGGCAAACCGCATAAGACCGTCGGTGAATCCATCAAAGCCTTCATCATCTTGAAACAGGGAGAGCAGGAAAGTCCGGAGCTGATCAAGTCGATCAAGGATCAGGTCCTTAAAGAATTGGGCAAGATCGGCGTCCCGGCTGAAATCGATATCGTCGCTTCCCTCCCCAAGACTCGGTCAGGAAAAATCATGCGCCGCGTCCTCAAAGCGAAAGAGCTTGGGCAAGACCCAGGGGATATCTCAACCATCGAAGAATGACGGGCATACGAATTCCGTACGCTATGGATCAATTAATCGATGAAGGAAATCCCATGATGACACTTCACGCTCGCATTGCCATGGTTCTTATCGTTTTCATTACTTTGTCTCCGATGTTCAGCGCAGAACTCACCCATGCTGATGACCAGATACCAACCACCACGCCAAGACCCAAGGCCATCAAACCGAAAGCCGAAGCAAAGTTTTACACAGCTGAAACTGCAGCGAAGGCGAAAGCTGTTTCGGCGTCGCCCCACAGATCGACAAGCTGATGCCGGATGAAGGCAGACCAGGAATGCGGGTCACGATCACAGGTACCGAGTTCGGCTCGCCTGAGTGCTTGCGAAGCGTTTCCTTCGGTCCAGTCCACGCTTCCGCCTTTACAATGAAAGACGAATCCACCATTTTAGCGACAGTCCCAACCGGTGGCCGTAAGGGCCTCGTCATGGTGACCGTCACGACAGCTTCAGGAGAAGATTCCAAAGCGTTCATTGTTAAACAGTAGAGCCCTCTCCCGGCTAGTATGAAATGGTCGAGAAAACCAGGTGAGCCCATCTATCAGAGACGGCACCTCGTCGTGCTCACCCTGGCGGTGGGCCTACCGGTTGTGCTGTTGCAACTGTACAAGATCTACGTGGGCCCGGTGAGCTTTGGGGTCCAGATGGGATTTGGAGTTCTCGTTTCGATCCTGGCCGGGATCATCCTCTACTACACCTACCGATCGTCCGCTCAGAATCAGCCGTAACAGCTTCTAAATTAACTGGTGGGCACCTCGCTTTTTGCAGCGTCCCTTCCAGCGCAGAGTTAGCTTCCGGCGGGTTTTAGCCGTAATCTTGGTTGTCTCGACACAACAGGATGACCAGATTCTTTTTCCTTCTTTCTTAGGTCACTACAGATCGCCAACAGATCATAATCAAATTTAGCTGCATCCGCTTCTCGTGCCTTGCGCACTTCGTCCACAATTGGATCGGGTTTCATTAGTTGGATTCCTCCAAGGTCTTCCGGTGAGCAGATGAAGGGACATTCGTAGCCTGGGGGATGGATCGGCACAACTTCAGAAGTTACGCGGCCTTCCCTGACGCAGTCTTCGCTCGCACCAGGAGATCCACATCACAATCCAAGACATGCAGTAAGGACAGCAACTGATCGACGGACTTGCGGTAGTTGGTCTGATCGAGCAGACGATAAAACTGTGTGGCTGATGTCCCAAGCCGCCTGATCATTTCACGCTTCGACAAAGCACTCGCCTTGACTCGCTTCTGCGACTCGATGGTGACTTCTTACAGGAGCACATCCCGTAAGTAGTGTGGATCCTGGTTGTATTCCAACACTTGCTCGCTATGGACCGTTCCTTCCTTGCCTGATTCCAGCATATATGTAAACCCTTCTCGTCCCAGCTCCTTGTCGACTTCAAGACGCACAATCGGATCGTCGAGGGTCGGTTGAGGATCAATTTTGGAAAATGGAAAGTTGTAAGTCTTCTTCGACGCTTTCACCTGGAACGATTTTTTTCGGTTGTTATGAGTCACGGATTGGATTTTCATAAAAGCCTCTCGCGTTCCAACTCTTCGATCAATCCCCGAAGCCTTCGCGTGACCCTCCCTGCCATGGGCGTCCTGTTATCCAAGTCCCATTTCACAATCAACACGCCATCGCGATACACATGCACATGTCGGGGAGAGTGATCGCCTTTCCAGGTGACAAAAATATAGCCACCCCGGCGAATCTTACCCATGGTCGAGTGTTACCCTTGGAGGTATCATTTGTCAAGACATCGAACGCAAGCGCATCAAATTTGACAGCGCCTTGCGAACAGGACAATTCGCCAGGGCCGACAAGAGTTGGCCCTTTTGAGATTCCAACTGCGAGCCATGAGACTCTACGCTGTACTCGAACAACGGCCCATTTGGGTTGTTG
>CAVQFZ010000009.1:0-23740 GCA_963711905.1 uncultured Nitrospiraceae bacterium
GTCCTTCGTTCGACGGTGATTATAGGATCGCGTGAGGAGGCGAACAAGTGCCGTCTACGAGGGAGACCGTTCACAGAAGGTATATCAGCGAAGTCCAGGGGGAGTCGCCGCTTGTTACGTGATTCAAGAGTATCTGGCCGCCCAGGGCCTGCAGATTCTTGGGACCATGTGGACGCCGACAGCTTCCCTAAGCCCAGCGCGACGACGAATCCTATAAGGCGGGATCTGACTCGTGCATCGGACAAAGTCGGACATGCTGTGATACTTCGGGATGCCCGTCAAGGCTCCCGGTACCTTTTCGGTTCTTGGACTAGGCAACGGCCTTCTTGTCCGGGGCGAGGTGCTCAACTCCTTCCTGCATCACAGATGCACTCAAACAAACGTTTCCGTTCCCTCACATTCTTCCAGAATTTTTTTCCTAACACTGTCTCGCTATTCGGTGAGCTTACGCCTAGACTCCAGCGGCCTTACGGATTTCGGCAACAATCATCGATTCCCGAGCTTTCAAGAAGTCCTCATAGATTAAGGCCAGCGCATCATTTGATAGACCATCAGTAGCGGACAACATTTTTTCTAGTGCAGTGCCAGCAATGAAATGAGCATTTAGAAGCGATGATGAAGGTCCAGAAGAAAATATGTCAGTGTTGTTTAAGTATTTTTCTGGCGGGCTTGCCTTTATCTTGTTGTTTGTTTCGTCGCTTATCAACGTTCGGTTCACGAGAGTATTGATATTGTCCCTCTTTGTTAAGCCGTGCGCCTTGAGATAGGCTTGGGGAAAAATATGATGGTCCTGTAGGTCCTGCAGCTGAATGTTTTCCCCCCTTCTCCAATCTCTGGCTCCACGAATCCCGAGCAGGCAAAATACACCGCTGTACATTGCACTTGCTTGACTTGCCGAATCTCTGACGGAATACGACGCCGACCCTATCCGGATGTGCGCTTCCTTAAAAACGCCCGGTTCTATTTGCTCTCCAGCCCAATATGCCATCATCTCTGAATAGTCTTTTCTGGATTTACTCTCAACAGCACTCGAATACCGTTCGAGAAAAACGTTTGACCAGTACCACCGGCGCAAATCCGATCTGGGACCCTCTCCAAGTTTTCTTTCGTCTATTTCAGCCCGCAGCGCAGCCAGGACCGGAAGAAGGCCGAAACCTGGCAGCCATCTTGGATCAAAAACCCCAAAACCATCTGGCCCGACTAAGGTAATAAGTTCTAAAGCTCTTTCCATAGCGGCGGAAGCTCTCCGCCAATCCTGCTCGAAGTTTGCTGGTTTTAAATCGATTAATATTCTTGGCTTCGGATCCAGTCCCCTCAAGAGAGCCAGAGTCCTAAGTATGAGAACGCCGAACTTATGCGTTTCCGCCTTCTTCTCAGACCACTGAGCCAGTCTGTTATAAGTGTCACAGGCTTCCTCCCAAAGATTATGCAACCGAATTCCAGAACGATAGAGGCGAGCCGTTAGCAAATCGTAAACGGAAAGATCAACCCCAGTGGAATTGAGTTTTTCAAAAATGGCGCACACTCTTCCGAGCCCTTCCGTGTCTGCCTCTTCTACTCTTGGAAGTTCGACTAGTGGCACATCGAACGTTTGAAAATCAGTAGCCGTTCGCGTCCACAAGTCACGCCATTCCTCTCGGAAGCACTGATGATTGTCAGGCTCTTTTTCACGAATCCAATCGTCTAGCCTGTCCCGCCATTGCATAAAATCTTTGGATCGCAATAATCGTGTGCAGGGTAACACGCGTTCTCTAAATTGCACTTCCTCGTTATCCAGTCCGTCTAGCTCCCTTTTTGACCGATCGAACACAATGGCATCACTATCCGGCTCAAAAGCTAACAACTTAAGGTCCAAGAAGAACCACCGCCGTTGGCTAGAGTCTTTCAAGGACAAATCTGGAGCCGTCAATGCGTACAGAAGTGCGGTTAGGCGTTGCTGGCCATCTAGCACAAGATGCTCTGGCCGCGGCTCTTGATACAGGGGCTTGGCCCCTCGTAGAAATAGTGAAGCAAAGGGAGGTTTCAAGGATCACACCGCAAAAGCAATAAGGACCAATGAAGTACCCTCTTAGAATAGACCGAAGGAGGTCGGCCACCTGATGTCTTGTCCAAACAAAATCTCTTTGGAAGTCAGGCAAACACAGCTTACCTTCATAAGCCTGCTCCACAAGTCCCACAAGTTTTCGCTTATCTGGAATTATTTCCACGCGAATGTTCTCCTTCACCTATGACCTTGCGAGTTGCGCCTGAACCACTGCAACTCTGCCCAATGTCTTTCCGGCATCCGCACTTGCCTAGGTGGAGGTTTGTACGTGCTTTGGGAAAGCTAAGCAAGCCCCCTCCTTTCTATCCTGGAAAAGAATGTGTTGTCTGACGTGGCCGTAAGATGCATGGTGAGTACCGCCGTTTTGTGCGTCCTTTTGTGCGTCCTATAGTTATTCAGGATCGCCGCTTCAGACTGAAGGCACTAGGTCCATGTGTCCATCGCAGGACCAGCACTGAGTCTTTCGGTTCGGACACCTCTGGATGGAAGTCCCCGGTCGACCATTTCAGGCTTGACGCTACCCTTTGCGTCATATTATATTCATGGAGCCGCATTCACTACAGGGCCATGTTGTCTATCCACCGATATTTACTGGGATGGGCAAGAGCGCCGGAGGCGTGGATGACGGGGCCGTAGGGTGACCGGCAGTTCATGCGAGAGGCCGGTCGCAGTACAAGCCAACCGAACATGTCTCGATCGAGAATCGAGCGGGCGGTTGGCTTTTGTGTTTTCAGGATCCGTTTGAGGAAATGATGTCTGCTGTCTTGCTTGTGCCGCTGCTTCCATTGATCGCCGCTCTTATCGTGGGCGTCGGCAGCGAGGCCACGCGCCACGTCCGCGCGAAGATCGCCGCCTGGCCGATCGGCATGGCCTTCTGCGGCGCCATCGCCACGCTGTACGTGGTGGCCTCGGAAGGCCCGATCGTGCTTCGATTGTACGATCCGGTCGCGTCCACGGTGTTAGCCGTTCCGATCGGCCTGTATATCGACCGGTTGAGCGCGGTCATGATGGTGTTGATCTCCGGCATCGGCACGATCATCTACACCTACTCGGTCGAGTATATGTACCAAGATTTGCACGAGCGTCGGTATCTCGCCTTGATCGGGTTCACCGTGTTCGTCCTCCTCTGCATGGTCTCCAGCGCGAATCTCTTGATGCTGTTCATCCTGTGGCAGGTGCTGAGTTATCTCCTCTATCTCCTCGTCCACAATCATAGCCACCAAGAGACGCTGAAAAGCGCCTTTCGAACCTTCACGCTCTTGCGGGTCGGCGATGTCGCCTTCTTGGGCGGGACTGTGTTGGCGTATTCGCTGTACGGCACGTTGGAATTTCCGGACCTGTTTGCCGCCGCTAAGCAATCGACGGCCACCGTGTCCCTGTTCCCTGGTGTCGAGTTCAACGGCGCGACGGCAGTCACCTTGCTGCTCCTGGTCGGCGGAATGAGTAAGTCCGCTCAGTTTCCGTTTTACGGTTGGCTTCCCCGGTATCTCTATGCCCCGACGTCCGTGACCGCCTTACTGCACGCGGGCATTATCAATGCCTTGGGCTTTCTCATCAACCGACTCGCTCCGCTCTTCGGGATGAGCTCGACCACTCTGCACATTGCTCTCGTGATCGGCACGCTGACGGCCATCCTCGGCGCAACCATGATGCTGGCGCAGAACGACATCAAGAACATGCTCGGCTTTTCGACGATCGGCCAAATGGGCTACATGGTCATGGAATGCGGCCTGGGAGCCTTCTCGTTGGCTGTGTTCCACTTGATCGCCCACGGTCTCTTCAAGGCGACGGTGTTCTTGTACAGCGGGAATGTCATTCACAAGGCGAGACAGGAACCGGCGCTCCCTCATTCAGAACACGAGACTGAAGAAGATAATTACTCGCCCCTGACCTGGACGACGGGAGTTCTCACGACCCTGCTGATTCCCTTGCTGATCCTGCTGGCGTCTCACGGCGTGTTACGGATCCCGCTGCTCGAATCCCAGGGCACCGTCATCTTTCTCTTTTTCATCTGGATCACGTCTTCGCAAGCGATCCTGACGCTGACCCGATTGCGGACCGTCGCCTCCTGGCAGGTTTCAGCGGCGATGTTGGTGACACTCTTGTTCATCGTGTTTGTCTATCTATTTGCCGTTGAATCGTTCACGGCATTCCTGTACCCAAATCCGGAGGAAGTGGCATCGTATTTCAAAGCCGGCGATCTCGCAGACTGGCTCTTTGACCTCCTCCTCGTGGTGTCGACGATGGTGACGATTGGAGGCTGGATCTATCTGTACATGCGGGCCCATGGTCGGACCCTGTGGACGCCATCGTGGATCAACAGCGTTCGAATTCGCCTCTATGTGCTGTTTCTGAATCGCCTCTATGTGGACCCGGTCTTATATCGAGTGGCGCACACTCTGACATCCGCCATTCAGCGCTTAGATAAACGCGCTCAAGAACGTTCGCTTTGATCGACACCGGCTTGACGACGCGGAGTTGCCGGACAAAGGCTCCTGATCCGCAACGGCGCATGAGCAGGGACCGTCGGTCAATCCCTGCTTGACGAATATGGAGACCCCGTATTAATGGTGAGCCTCCTGCTAGGGAGATGACGTGCTCCTGTCCTTCGTCCTGATCGTTCCATTTCTCCTCCTGACCGCAGCCGGCGTCGTGATGCTGGGCGGTGAGACGGCGCGCCTCACCCGCGCGAAGGTGGCCGCCTATCCGATCGGTCTGGCATTCCTAGGCTCCATCGGCGCGCTGGCCCTGGTTACATCACAGGGTCCCGTCACCATTCGGTTCTACGATCCCGCCTCCGTCGCATCGTTCATTATTCCCATCGGTTTCTATGTCGACCGGCTGAGCGCAGTCATGATGACGTTGATCACGGGCGTCAGCACCATCATTTACTGCTACTCCACGAGCTACATGTACCAGGATCGCCATGCGCGCCGGTATTTGGCGTTGATTTGCCTGACCGACTTCGTGTTGATCTGCATGGTGTCGAGCGGGAACCTCATGATGCTGTTTCTCTTTTGGCAACTCCTGAGCTACTTGCTCTACCTGCTCGCGCACAATCATGTCCACCCCGCGACGTTGGGCGGCGCGTTCAAGACGTTTACCTTGTTGCGTGTTGCCGATATGGCGTTTCTTGCCGGCATTGCCCTCGCGTATCAACTCTACGGCACCATCGAGTTTCAAGAGCTGTTTGCGCGAGCGGCTGTCAGGCCTATGACCCTTTCGATTCTGCCCGGGCTGGAGATCAGCGCCGCAACGGCGGTGACCTTGCTCTTCTTTATCGGCGCGATGGGCAAATCAGCTCAGTTTCCTCTGCATCTATGGCTGCCGGGATCGCTCTTCGCTCCCACGCCGGTTCATGCATTGCTGCACGCCGGCATCATCAACGCCGGAGGCTTTCTCATCAATCGCCTGGCTCCGCTGTTCGGCATGAGCTCGACCACCTTGCACATCGCCTTTGTCATCGGGACCTTGACGGCCGCTCTCGGAGCGACGATGATGCTGGCGCAAAACGACATCAAGAAGACGCTCGGTTTCTCGACGATCGGCCAGATGGGCTACATGATCATGGAATGCGGCTTGGGCGCCTTCTCGTTGGCTGTGTTCCACTTGATCGCCCACGGTCTCTTTAAGGCCACGGTCTTCCTGAATTGCGGCAATGTCATCCATAAGGCGCGACAGGAGCCGCATTTTCCCCATAGGGACCATGAGGATGATGAGGCGGGATTCTCTCGCTTGACCTGGGCGACCGGGTTTGTGACGACACTATTTATCCCCCTGCTTATCTTATTGGCCACGCATGGAGTCCTGCGCATTCCATTGCTGGAATCCCAGGGCACCGTCATTATCCTCTTTTTCATCTGGATTACCTCATCCCAAGCGATCTTGACGCTGACACAGCTCCGTGCCGTGGCGTCATGGAAAGTGTCGGCGGCCATGTTGCTGACACTGCTCTTCATCATGTTCGTGTATCTGTTCGCCGTGTCGTCGTTCACTTCATTCCTCTACCCCAATCCGGAAGAAGTGGCGTCGTATTTCAAGGCCGCCGATCTCCCGGATTGGCTCTTCGACCTCATTGTCGCGATGTCCGCGCTCGTGACGATCCTCGGCTGGACCTACCTCTACATGCGCGCCCACGGCCGGACGGTCTGGATGCCGGCCTGGATCGACGGTCTGAGGACTCGCCTCTACACGGTGTTCCTGAATCGGATCTATGCCGATGAACTCTATCAGCTGATCGGCTCGATGACCGCGCAACTGGTTCATCGAATCGACAAGCTGGAACGCGGGTGGTCACGATGACGAACGCATTCATACCATGGTTGTTCGCCGGGATCCCATTCGCAGGCGCGCTCGTCTGCCTGGCCCTGTGGTCCGATGCCTACCGCGTGAAGATGTCCGCGATCGTCTGGTCTGTCATTAGTTTTGCGGCGAGCGTCGGACTCGCCGACCGGCTTCCGACTCCGCCCGATGGTCTCTTACCGCTCTATGTACTGCCACTCGCAGCCGTGATATCCGCATTAGGCCAGCCGGTTCACGAGAACCATCGGCTCTCCTGGACCATGACCTTGGTCTTTCTCAGTTTAGGAATGGGCGTCCTCACCGCCGGGAATCCGTTTGGCCTACTGTGCCTGGTCTCGCTCATGCTGATCATCATGTTCCTCCTGTACCGTCACCACACCACGCTTTGGCCGATCTCCTGGTGGGGCATCGGCTCTTTCGCGGTCGGTGTCGGGGGCGCAGGCATTTCTCTCATGGCCGGACCGCCCATCTCATCGGTGGCATCCTTGGCGACCTGTGCCGTTCTGTTGCCGCTCATGCCCTTTCATAACGGATATCTCACGGCGTTGACCAGACTCCCGGGTAGCTTGCCGCCGTTCATTGTGTTGCTGCTGCCCGTGCTGGGCCTTCACGGACTGGCGACAGCCATGCCGACGATGCCGAATGAATTCGTTGCGGTCGCCGGCTTCATGGCCCTGGTAAGCTCGCTATACGGCGCGGTCAAGGCGTTAGCCCAGTCACGCGTCCGTCTCCTGGTTGGGTACGGCAGCGTCTCGTTCTTTTCGATCCTCTGGTGGTTTGTGGCCGGAGCCCATACGGCAACGACCCGCGCGGCCGTGCTGGCCGGAGCAGTCGGCCTCGCGACCGGCGGACTGTTGGTGGCTTGGCAGGTGATCCGCACGAGATACGGCGACGATGTGGACCCGCAGTCCATCAGCGGCCTGGCTGCGGAGATGCCGAAATATGCGGTCCTGTTTTCTCTGTTGGGCCTGGCGGCGATGGGAATCCCGCCCTTCGGGGTCTTCGCAGGGTTCATGGGGTTGCTGTTGACCGCGCCACCCTCTTCAACGATCGGCCTGTTCATCGCGCTCGCGGCCTGGCTTGCCGCCTCGTGGTATATCATGCAAATGGTTCAACAGTTGCTCTTCGGCGCTCGCCGGCCGGATTTGCGCTATGCCGATCTCCGGCATCCCGAATTTACGTCGTTGTTGATCGTGGTGCTGGCCTTGCTGGCACTAGGCTTGGCCCCGACCAGCTTGTATGCGCCGGAGCCGGCTCCGAATAAGACCGTCGCCATGGAGCAATCTCTCGTATGGAACCCCTAGAGCACGTTCCTGACATTGAATCCAGGCGAATGGAATTGCGCGGGGTGGTCCGCCTGGCGGGAGAAGTCATTGCGCAGTACTGGCCGATGCGGACCTTCGTCCACCACAATCCATTGCACAGCATCGAATATTTGCCGTTCGAAGAAGCCGTCAAGCGCGGGAAGCAGTTCATGGGCGGCAACGGCTACCTTCCCAGCCGGCTGTATCGCGAATACCTCAAGTCCGGTCGAATCCGATCAACTCATCTCGATGACGCGCTCAAGCCGCAAGTGGTCGATAAGCATGTGGCCATCGGATCGCGCACCGTCACGCAGGGCTCGGTCTTGCGCGCCTGTCTGGCTGAGGGACTGTGCGCTCCGGCATTGGAACCGCTTGACGATCAACTGGAAGATCCCGACAGGCCGTTGATCGACGCGCTTGCCCGTAAGCTAGAAGGCGAACTTCTTCCTTTTTCACTGGACGATCGAATCCGCAAGGTCGTGGATGAGAACCAAGCCGCACTTTGCCGATGGCTCACGCTTTCGCATTGGTGCGACGACACGCTCGGCACACAGATCGTCCAGCAGATCAACGAGCAAATGATCAAGTGGTGCGGAGCCTTCCTGGACGAGGGCCATGCCACATGGGTCATGCCGGGGCGTGAAAAGGGTCTGTATGAAGCCTGGAAGGCCATGGCCTCCCACGAATGGTCTCCCTGTGGAATCAAAGACAGTCGCAAGAAGATCGCGCGGCTGCCGGACCATCCCGAAGACGCGCTCTTCGAAAGCTTGGATGCGCTGGGAATTCCCGCTGAGCTACTACAAGACTACTTATCGTTACAATTGACCGCGCTGCCCGGCTGGGCCGGCTTCATCAAGTGGCGTGGAGAAGAGCGCGACTACCCTTGGCAGCAAGCTCACCCGGTCGGTCTGGTGAAGTTTCTGGCGATTCGTCTCTGGTACGCGCGTGAGCTGGTCCCGCAGGCTTGCAAGGACCATCTCGGCATCGACGGGCGATACGAGGCCGTAGTGGCCTACATGCGTGACTATCCTGAAGAATACTATCTTCGACGGCAGCGAGTGGCCGGCCGGTTGCCCGCTCTCTACGCCGAGGAGGTCGACCGGCTCTCGCATCGGAAGGGGCAAAACTGGAATAATATTCTCGCACGGTACCGTGCCGAAGTCATTCCTCGGCTGCAGGCGGCCGTTCGTCGTGGGACCGCGCGACGGCTTCTCGCCCTTGCCCATGCATTGAACATTGACGCAACCGCAGTCGTTACAAGCGCCCCGGCGGACTTGAAGCAAGTCGTCGACTGGATGGAGGCGTTCCCCGAATCGGACCATGGACCGGTGTGGCTCAAGGCCTTGGAGGCCGACTACCAGGAACAGCTGTTAAGCCAATTGCGCGCGCGGACCGAGAACGCCGCTCCCGCTGAGGCAGCGCGCCCGTATTCACAGTCGGTCTACTGCATCGACGTGCGCTCCGAACCGTTCCGCCGCCGGCTCGAATCGGTCGGCCCGCACGAGACCTACGGCTTTGCCGGCTTCTTTGCCGCCTTCATCCGCTATCGGGCCTGGGGAAAGGCACATGACACGGAACAGTTCCCGGTGATCATGCGGGCGAAGAACGAGGTGCGGGAGATTCCGCGCAGCTATCTCGATCATACGGTCTCGCGGCATGCGGCGCGGGTCAAGTGGGTGCATGCGGGTCATACGCTCTTGCACGATCTGAAAGAAAATGTGGTGACCCCCTATGTCATGGTGGAATCGCTGGGCTGGTTCTACGGCCTGCCGATTTTCGGCAAGACATTGATCCCGGCGCTCTATCAGCGCTGGACCGCCTGGTTGCGACGCCTCTTCGTCCCGTTTCTCGCCACCACGCTGACGATAGACAAGCTGGCGCCGGGTGAGCACCGCACAGATGCTCGAAGCGGAACAACAAGCCGTGATCAGGGAGGCCTTGCATGAACAATTCGGGTTCCGCAGCTCCCGCATCACGCCCGCGCTCGTCGAAGGCTTGCGCCGACGCGCGCTGACGGTGGAAGGAGACCCGGAACCGCTGATCGATGCCGAAGAGATCGCGCGGGCCGGACTCACCGCGGAGACGATCAATGCATTTGTCGAAACCCTGCGGCGGCAATATGATCTGACGCCTCGATCCGCGTCACGACACAAGGAACGACTCACCAGGACCGGTTTCACCTTAGAAGAGCAGGCTTTGACCGTCGACACGGCACTCCGTATGATGGGACTGACCAAGAACTTCGCGCGACTCGTCCTCTTCTGCGCCCACGGCAGCACCTCGGACAACAACCCCTATGAATCCGCGCTCGATTGCGGCGCCTGCGGAGGAAACGAAGGCAAGCCTAACGCCCGTGCCCTCGCGATGATGGCGAACAATCAAAAAGTCCGCCAGCGACTCGCCAAACTGAGAATCGACATCCCATCCGACACGCATTTTCTGGCCGGCCAGATGGACACGACGACCGATATCATACAGCTGTTCGACCTCGAAGACGTCCCGCCTACGCATCGCGCGGACTTGACCCGACTCCAAGAAGACCTCAAAAAAGCCTCTGCGCTCACCAGTCAAGAACGTTGCGCGCGGTTTCCCGATATCCAATACGTTCCTACAGAGACGGCGGCCGAGGCGCATGTCCGCAAGCGGAGCCTGGACTGGAGTCAGGTCAGACCTGAGTGGGGTCTCTCAAACAATACGTCGTTTCTGATCGGGCGGCGAGAACTGACGAAAGGACTGGACCTGGGCGGGCGTGTTTTCCTGCACTCGTACGACTATCGAGAAGATCCGAGCAACCGACTGCTCGAAGTGCTGCTCACCGCGCCCCAGGTCGTGGCGCAATGGATCAACATGGAACATTATTTCTCCGCCGTCGACAACGAGGTCTACGGCAGCGGGAGCAAGATCTACCATAACGTGGTCGGTCGGCTGGGGATCATGTCCGGACCATGGAGCGATCTTCGGCTTGGGTTGGCCAGGCAAACCGTCATGAGCGGCGAGATGCCGTATCACGAGCCGATGCGATTGCTCACCATCATCGAAGCGCCTCGACCGCGCATTGAGAAATTGGTTGCAAGGCATGAAATTTTGCAGCACTTTTATCACAACGAGTGGGTCCATCTGGTCGCGCTCGACCCTGAAGAGAAGGGATGGTATCGCTATCGCCCGACCGGCGTATGGAACATTATCGAGTAACGATCATATTAATCATGCGACCCTGAAGACAGGGTTGATATCGCTATCGTCCCGATGGGAGCCGGCACCCGATAGCCTTAGAAGCGGCGTCCGTTCGGGAGGGGATCGAGAACAGGCCGGGAAAGGAGAGCTGATGATGGGATTGAGTTTGCATCCGATGAAGGAGATTCGTGTGATTGTGGCGGGCGAGCATCGAGCGTTCGTGACCGATCTGTTGGACCGAGTCCAGGCTTCCGGCTACACGACGATCGGAAACATTTCAGGCAAAGGACACCATGGCGTGCGGGAGGCGCACTTCATGTTCAGCGAACAGGAAAGCCTCGAGATGATCCTGACGGTCGTGCCGGAAGAAAAGATCGAGCCGATCCTGGCCGGCCTTCGTCCCCTGTTCGAGCGGCATTCCGGTTTCATGTATGTCGCCGACGTCGCCGTGAGCCGCCAGGAATATTTCGGAAAGAAAGGCGCTAAGTCTTGACGCGAGTATCTCCGACGCCGCGGTCACCCCGGCGCATCGGCTGAGGGGGCTCGCATGCCCACTCCACGGACGTCACCCTCTGCCGAATCAGTGTTGATCGGGTGCACGATCCGACTGATCGGCCTGTTTCAGGGGCATCAACCCCCCTTTACTGTCTGTGCGCGCCGGCCGGGGGGTCAGGTTCGTCTCCTCGGAGGGCTTCGGTGTCGGAAGATCGCCGCCGGTCCAAGTTGAGCACCCGTGGATGCAAAATGAAAGAATCAGACCGACAAGCATAATGCCGCATTCGGTTCGTCGCGAGATCATCATTTCTCCCTAGATAAAAAGAAAGCGAGCTATGGTCACCGGCTACCGCGCTCATCAACGTTGAAGCTCATGGCGCGGCGTTGAAACCATGCCGGCTAGTCTGGAGACACGGTGCTAGACGTGCTCTTCACAAGGAAACGAAAACACCTTGAGCGGGATCGGGGTATCCCGTGAAACCGCTTTGCGTGTGGCGTGCAGGGTTTGCAGCGCGCTGATCGCCTTGTCGGCCTGGTCGGGTGGAAGCACCGCAAAAATGAGCGCATTGGTGTCGGGGTTGAGAAAGGTCCCAAACACTCTACCGCTGACGCCTTGACCCAGGGCATTGCTTAGGACCGTGTAAGCCTTGACCCCATTGTTCTGCAGGAGCTCCTCTAAATCACTGATCATCGAGTCCCGGGCTACAATGAAGAGACTTTTCATGTGCGTACCATACCTTTTTTATAGACGCTTGCTCCGATCTCATGATGACAAGCGTATGAATTGTTTGGACTAGGCTGTCACGGCTGCTTCGTCAGATCGTTGTACACGTGTTTATCGTCGACATGAACATCGATCCCTCCCGCCGGCGCCTGCTTGTCAAAATTGACATATTGGAACGTGCCGAAGGGTTGAATTTGCTCGTCGGAGGGCAATTGCTGGCGGTTCCAGCCGCCGCCCAGCGCCCGAATGAGGGCCACCGAGGATTTGAGCAATTCCGCCTTGATCACCACGGATTCGATGCGCGCGTCAAGGGTGGCGACCTGGGCAAAAATGAGTTCCAGGCTCGAGGCCAGCCCGCCCCGATACAGATCAGTGGTCAGATTTTGAGTTTTAAACGTCGCCTCCACGGCGGCATCTTGTCGATTGGCCGCGAGCGTCAGCCGATTCGTCAGCGTAAAATTGTTCTCGACCTCGCGAAAGGCGTTGAGCACGGTCGACCGATAGACATTTTCCGCCTCGCGAAAGGCCGACCAGGACTGTTGTAATTGCGCCCGGCGATACCCGCCTTGGAAGACCGGCAACGACACCTCGGCGCCATAGGTCCAAAACGTATGGGCCAATTTGATCAGATCCAACCCGTCTTCGAATCCTCCGCCCGCCCGGAATGACACATTGGGGAAAAACGCCGCGCGGGCGATGCCGATGGTGCGATTGGCCTGGGCCATCCGTCGCTCGTTCGACGCGATATCCGGCCGGCGCTCCAGCAAGGTGGCCGGAATGGTCCGCGGAATCGTAAAGCTGGCGACCCGGAGGTCCGTGATCGGGTCAATCGTGAAACTCCCCGGTGCCCGATTGACTAGGATGGCGATCGCCTGTTCCGTCAGTTGACGTTGGCCTTGGATCTGCGCTAATCGGGTCTCGGTGCTGTACAAGAGCGATTCGACGCGCGCGACGTCCAGCGCGGAGGCCAGCTTCCCGACGAACTGCGCCTTGACCAGCCCGAGCGACTGTTTGTAGAGGTCGATGGATTGGCTATACGTGGCGGTTTGCGCATCGAACCCCCGGAGGATGAAATAGTCCGAGGCCACCTCCGCTTGCAGACTGAGCCGCGCGAGGGCCCAGTCGGCGGCCCGTTCCTGGGCCGTGTAGGTCTCCACCCGCATGGCATTGCGGAGGGCCGACCAAAAATCGGGCTCCCACGAGGCCAGGCCCCCCAGTTCCATGGTGCTGCCCTGGGTGGGAATATTCTCGGGGCGGAAGAGTTTGTCGATCGACTGTCTCGAGTGGCGACCGCCGAACCCGATGCCGAGCTGCGGAAAGAGCTGGGACCGAGCCTTCATCATCATATCCCGCGCCTGGACGAACCGCTCGGCGGCGGCCTGGAGATCCGGATTGGCCTCGATGGCTTGCTCGACCAGTGTGTCCAGCGTCGGATCACTATACAGTTTCCACCAATCGGGGCGCAGTGCGTCATCCGACGGGTTCGCCGCCACGTAGGGGCTCGCGCCGTGCCACGAGGCCGGTACGACGTATTGGGGCGGCTCATAGGGGGGCGCCAGATCGGCGCGCGGCAGGAATTCCCCACTGCACGCCGCCAGATTCAGCGCCAGGAACAACACGCCGCTCTGCCGGACCCACATTCGCTTGGTGGACGCCAATTTCCTTGTCATGTGTAAACAGTCGCTCCTATCTCTAGACGCAAGGATGTCATAACGATTGCGTCGATGGTTTCTTCTCCGCATTGGCCTCTGTAGCGGGAGTCTTTTTAGCCGCAGCGCCATAGCCTGCAGCGGCTTCGACGATGCGCACTTTGTCTCCTTCGAGCAACGCGGCGCTCGGATTATTCACAATACGGTCGCTCTCAGAAATGCCCTGTGTCACTTCAATGACGTTATCGAGAATTTTGGCCACAGTAATCGGTTTGAAATGCACCTGGTCATCCTCCCCCACGACGGCCACCTGCGTGCCATGCTCCTGAAACACCATGGCGCTCGTCGGAATCGTCATCACCCCGAGATCCACTGGAGCGGTCAGGCGAACGGTGGCGTAGGAACCGGGCCAGAGCACTCGGTCCTTGTTGTCAATGGTAAAGACGGCCACGGCAGTGCGTGTGCTCACATCAAACCCCTTCGACACGGTCAGAAATTCGAACGTGAAATGGCGATTGGGGAATTGGGGCACGGTCACATCGGCCGTCAGGCCGGGGCTGAGAAAGGCTCCGAAGGACTCAGGGACGCTCACAAAGAGCCGCAACTTATCGACCACGGCCACGGTAAAGAGATTATTTTTTGCATTGGGTGTGTTGAGATTGCCCTCCTTGCCGACCAAATCACCGACACTGATATTGCGCTGGATCACGACTCCGTCGAAGGGGGCCGTGACCTGTTTAAACCCAATGAAGGCTTCAATGTTCTTCACCTTTTGCTCTGCGGCCTTGACCTTCGCCGCCTGGGCTTTCGCCTCGGCGACCTGCACCGAAATCGCTTGTTCTGAGAGCGCTTGATTGTGTCGCATCGCCACATAGCGTTTGGCGGTCAGGTCGGCCAGCTCATTCTTGGCGCGCTCGGATTGCAGATCCGCAACGGCCTGTCGGTATTCGGCATCCAGATCCGGCGTGGTAATTTCGGCGAGGACCTCGCCTTTCTTCACCTCATGGCCATAGTCCGTGTGCCACTCCTTCACGTAGCCGGTGACACGCGCATAGATGGGCGCCTCGTTCCAACCGACAATATTGCCGGGAAGGGTAATGGTGTCGATCGGCTCCGACAGCTTGGCCTGCGTGAGTGCCACCGGAGTGACGGTGCGTTCCACGGTGTCCGCTTGCAATGCGACCGCCTCCTGCTGGTTCGCGCTGAACCGGTAACCGAGAAACAGGAGTCCCACGATAATGATGACGGTCAGAAAAGCCTTCCCACCCAAGTTATTCATGTCAGATACCCTCCTGTGATAGAACAGTTCGCCGCTGGTAGATGATGGCGTAGACGCAAGGAACGAAAAACAACGTGAACAGGGTTGCAACAAACAATCCACCCATGACGGCGCGACCGAGCGGCGCATTCTGTGAATTGGCCATGGCCATGGGAAGCATGCCGATGATCATCGCGGCAGCGGTCATGAGCACCGGACGAATGCGGCCCTTGCCCGCCTCGACCGCGGCTCGCAGCGCGTCGCCGTGAACAGCGAGCCGCTCACGAGCATAGGCGACGAGCAGGATCGAATTGGCGGTGGCCGTGCCCATCGTCATGATGGCCCCGGTCATCGCCGGCACGGAAATATTCGTATGGGTCGCGAAGAGCGACCATGCGATGCCCGCGAATGCGCCCACCAAGGCCGTAATGATAATGAAAGGATCGAGCCAGGATTGAAAATTGACGACGATCAGGAGATAGACCAGTAAGATTGCGACAAGGAGACCGCCACCGAGTTCGACAAAGGCCTCGTGCATGACTTCGGCTTGGCCATGGATTTCAACTTCCGAGCCGCGCGGCAGCTCATCTTCCATGCTTGCTGCTATTTTTCTCACATCCGCCAACACACCACCGAGATCACGTCCCTCCGCCGACACCAAGACGTCGATCATCGGCAGGAGATTCCGGTGCGTCACCACACCCGGTGTTCCGATCAGGGAAAGTTGGGTCATATTGCCGAGCAATTGCACGCTGGCGTCCGAGCCTTCCTCACGGTCGCGCGTTTCTGGAGCAACCGGGATCGACATGAGATCTTTCACGCTCGTCAGCTGTGGTTGAGGGGTATAGACATTGAGTCGATACGACTGCCGTGTCGAGCGATCGAGCCAATATTTCTGATCGATCTGTTGGCTGCCGGCGGTTGCCAGGAGCATGTTGAAGCCAAAGTCCTTCTGGCTCAGATTCAGGCCGAGCGCGAATCTCCGGTTGCCTTCGACCACGATGGTCGGCTGAAACATCGTCTGATAGATGTACACGTCGGCGGCGCCGGGGATCTGGCGGAATTTGCTCGCCAGTTTTTGACCATAGGCGTAATTGGCATACATGTCCGGCCCATTGATCTGCAGGTCGATCGGCGCGAGCGAGCCGAAATTGAGAATCTTATCCGTCAGATCAGCCGGCTGAAACGTGAATTCCGTTCCTGGATAGCGCTCCGTCAGGTTTTTGCGAAGAAGGTTCCGATACTCCCACACCGGCGACGTGTCATCCTTCAGCGCGATGGTGAGATCGCAATCCTGCGTGCCGATCGTCGGCGATGGAATGAAGGCGAGGTTATGCGCTCCGACCGGAAGGCCGCAATTGCTGACGATCGTTTCGACGTTACCGGGCAGCATCTCCCTGATGTCGTTCGAGACGAGAGCAGCCTCACGCCCTGCGGCCTCGATCCGCAACCCGAGCGGCGCCCGCATGTGCATCTGCAACAAGCCGCCCTTGATCTGAGGGAAAAACTCTCGGCCGTTGAAGTAAAACAGCACGAGCGATCCCAGCGCGAACACCATGGAGATCATGACGAAACGCACGCGATGGGCGACCACGCGTTCCAGCAACGCGGCATAGCGTTCGCGGAAGCGCTCGAAGGCATCCTGGAATCCCCGTTGGAAGCGAGCAAAGACACCGCCGCCCGACTCGGTCGTGTGATGAGCCTTCAGAATATACTTCGCCATCGTCGGCACCAGGGTATAGGTCAAGATAAAGGAAGCCAGCATCGCGAAGACGACGGCCTCGGCCATCGCCGGAAACACCCAGCCGGCAATGCCGCTTAAATGAAACAACGGGACCCACACGATGGTGATGGCAAGCGTGGCGACGAACGTCGGAAGAATGATCTGATTGGCGGCGTCGATGATCGCCTCATTTAACGCCTTCCCCTGGGCGAGGTGGGTGTCGATATTCTCGATCATGACCGCGGCGTTGTCGACGAGAATGCCGACGGCCAACGCCAATCCACCCAAGGTCATAATATTGATCGATTGCTCGAGCAGATGGAGAGCTATGAGGGAGCTGAGAATGGAGAGCGGGATCGAGGTGAGGACGATCACCGTCGGGCGCCAGGAGCCGAGCAGCAGCAGCACGATGAAGCCGACCAGCGCGGCGGCGATGATCATTTCATGCACCACGTCCGCGATGGCGTCTTTGACGAAGACCGAGGAGTCGCTGAGGAGACTCACGTTCACATCCGCAGGCACGACCTCCTGGATGCGCGGGAGCATTTTTTTGATTCCATCCACGATGTCTATGGTCGACGCCTCACTGCTCTTCATGACGACGACGATGACGGCCTGTTTGCCGTCGACCAGCACGGTGTTCGTTTGCACCCGGCCGGCGAGGCGCACCGTGGCGACGTCGCGTAGGTGAATGAAGGCATTGCCGTCTCGCTTAATCGGGATGTCGTCAAACTCTTCAATCTTCAACGGGGATGCGTTCGTCAGGACAAGCCAGTCGGTCTCCTTGATCTTCATGTCCCCGCCAGGCAACACGAGATTCTGTCTCTCGATGGCTTGGTGCACGTCCTCCGTGGTGAGGTGACGGGCCAGCAATTTCTGCTGATCGACATTGATCATGACCTGCATGTCCTGGCCCCCGTAGGGGTGCGGCAGGATCGCGCCGGGTATCGTGACGAGCATGGGTCGAATTCGCATGATGCAGAGATTGTAGAGCTCCGCCGGTGTCTGCACATCGGATTCGACTTGCAACACGGCTACCGGCACTTGGGAGGGGAACAGCCGCATCACCATGGGCGCGGCAATATCCGGCGGCAGCGCTTTAACGGCGGTCTGCGATATCCCCACGATATCGGCTTCGCTGCCGGCCAGATCGACGCCGTCCTGGAGAAAAATATTGATGATGGAGTGACCGAAGTAAGACGTGCTCACGATGGTCTTGATGCCTTCGACCGTCTGAGTCAACAGTTGTTCGAAGACACGTGTGACTCGCCCCTCGGTCTCCGACGGCATCAAGCCATCGTAGAGCCAGACGACGGAGCTGACGGGCATCTGGATATTTGGAAAGACGTCGGTGGGCGCCTCGACCACTGCCATCGCGCCGAACACCACGATAAGGATGGACAACACCACGAACGTATAAGGTCTTTTTAAGCCAATCAGGACGAGATTTTTCATGTGCGTAAACTCCTAATACCTCTGGAATGAAATCCTAAAGCCGCTATGACGGGGTAGGAGCATCGTTGAGAAGAAAGTCTTAAGCCATGCGTCATGAGTAGAATGCTTAGCAAGGTGTTTGCCTGGCGTGCCAAAACGTCGAAACTGTGACAATTCGTTATAAAAGCATGCAGTCGGCGAGAAATAAGAAGAGGGCCTGATTTTCCTCATCATGAAATGTGCGCGTTAATAAGGTGCGACATGTGCGATTACGCTCTTTAATCATCGCCGCTGCTGAGCGAACGATTCGCTGACGGGAGGCTTCATCTAATCAGTCGGCGACAAGCGATGAGCGGTCACGATCAAGACTTACAATTCAGCATGGATCGAAAGTGCCGGATACTGAGAGGCGAGGGTTTCGCTACTGAGCGGCCAGAGCGTTTCCTAAACATAGAACCGACGCAATGGCCCGCGAATTCTGCTTCGGAAGTGCGAGGAGATATTCCTATTATACGTGCGATAACAAATGCGGGTTCGAAGGCAGAATGCTCAGGAAATGTCTTGCTTGGGATCGTGCCGGTGTCTAATGCGGGCGTGGCCCGCCAGCCCGAGGCTAGCGGGCGGCCACGGTGATCATTGAATAGGGCACGTAAGGGCGCGGATGAATGAGCGGCGAAGTTGGAATTCCCCTTTCTCCCTGATCATGTAACCGGGATCTGCTTAAGACGTTCATGCATCGCACTGCATTCCTCAAGAGGACCGGCATATGCGCCGGCGAACATGTTTCGCATTCATATTTCATTGTCATGAAGACAGCATGATAGATTGCGATGTTTGTGGTCGATGCTCACGAGTCCATCGGATGGCGCTCCCCATGAGTTCCAGCAACTCACTGAAAGCATACGGTTTGCGAAGAATGCCATACGCCCTCCCGTGCTCGGCCATTTCTGACACATTCACATCGTCGTCCGATAACAGAATCATGGGTGTACCCGGCCAAACAAGCCGCCCTAGTAAGACAAGACGAGATCCATTGATTTGAGGCATGCGATGGACACTAACCACCACATCGAACCGGCGACGTTTCATTTCTTCCAATGCTGGGCCCTCCTCGGATGCCATGTGAACTTTATATCCCTCATTTTCCAGCAGCAGACTCAACACGTCCCGCTCACCTTCGTCATGCGCTACAATCAGCACTCTCTTCCCATACCCGGTCATATCGGCCTCCTTCGCTCAATTCTGAATCGACCCTTCACCCTCCGTTTCACGAACCGGCAGAGCATCGCTCGTGGACAACGACCTTCACTATGACGCCTTGCCCGTCTCATACATGCCTCCCCGACGCACGATCCATGGTTCTTCGATTAGCCGACTTCATTGACCTGAGCTCCATATCAATACCGATCGATCGTGCCTTGAGACGATTGACGAAAATCACCGCATCTTCCAGGTTCCCGCAGTTGAGGCATCGCGCTGACCGCGACTCTCCGGAGATATCCCAAACCTTTGAGTCACAGGATTCCTCAACAACCATGAGTCCGAAACAGCGTCTGCACGTCATGCTTCTCCTTTACAAGAAAGGGTGCCGGCCCGGACGCGTGTCCGTATCCTCACGCTGCCGAAATCCAACCCGATGCCGGACCGAAGAGCCGTCCGTATGCCGGGATACGAACAGGATCTCCTGCGAGGCCTGTCGCCGCGTCACCGCTTCACGGCTTGCGACGCCGTTTAGATAGAGCCTCTCGCTGTTGTGTCTCCCACATTTGGATGATTTTGTGGAATGGGAGAGCTGCAACAAGCTCGCGTAACCTCTTGGTTTCCTGGATTTGCCGTTGTTGCCGCGCAGCGGTGACCTGTCTTTTGGAGCATCCAGTCTCTGACATTGTCTGTACCCCTCATGCCGCAATTTGAGAAATTCGGGCCTTGCCGGCCACCGTCGGTTATTTCCCGCCGATCATCCAGCCTAGCTGCCATGATTAACAGCAAACTCAATGCCATTACTGAAACTGAGTGGTCGACCTATCTTTGGAAGAAATAGTTCCTAGTTTTCCGCCTTCGATTGAAGGCGACAGGGAAGGATGTCAGGCAGAACTTCGTGGCAGCCTGACATGATGTGCCACAAAGGCACAGAGAAGGGCTGATAGTGTGATGAGGAATATGGAAGAATGGGGTTCATGCACGTGTTCTTGCAAAGGCACCTGTCCTGCTTTTGACGATCAACCACATGTCTCTACCGACAATTGGGTAGTAATTTCGAAGTGATGAACCAGGATCGCTGTTGAAGAGGGCATCGGCCACTGCCGCTTGGGAGGAAGCCTACTTGAAGCCGACGTCCGCCAGCACACCTGCCGCAAGAGCCGATGAATGGTTATCGTGCCGAGTACCGTGCGTCGCTATCTTTTCACGGCGGTGACGTGAGCTGGGTGCCTTGGGTTTGAGCCGTTAGAACGAGTGGACTCTGCACCGACGCCCCCAACTGGGTCACCATCGGCGGCCATGCGACCTCCGTTGTTCACTCCTGGACCGACTCTATGCCCTCCGTTTCACGAACCCGTAGAGTCACCACTGGCAGACAATGACCTTTCCTCGTTTTCTTTAATACAAAATGTTCGCTCTTCCGAAGGGTAGTATCCCATCATGCCTTCATAGGGAAAATCATCGACCGTTTTCAATCCATGGGTATTCCAGATGTGAAGACATTGGGCCAGAAGATGCGGCAGGGCTGTCGGAGTCCAGCCTATAGTTTCCGTGCCGGCGCCATCCGTCGCTCCGACTACGGCGAAGCGATTACCGACCTGCAACATGCCGGGCTCTGGAAAACCATTGAAGAGGATTGCGAACATCAATGGGCCTTCCTGTTCAACACGCTTGGGGCCATACCCTGGATATTTCTCGATGGGCTGCTTTTCGGCAAGAATCACAACGCCTTCTGATTTCCGAATCACTTTTATGATTTGCCCTCCCAATTCCACTTTGTGAGAAACGAAATGGACGCTGGAAGGCTGATACGCCTGCTCCTTCCAGGCCTTAAAATTAAAGGCGTATCCTTTTCGACGTCTTTCATGATCTCCGGAGGAAACATCGGTGTGGTTGCGCAGGCCGCCAGTAATACACACATCGCGAACAGGCCTATAGTACGCATGGTGAATCTCCTTATCTGAAGATAACCGAAGCAGAGAAAGAGTTCTCGAGCCGCACGCTTGAATAAATTCCATTGGGGTACATGAGCGCATGCCGTTTTCTCTGCCGAGCACGGAAGTCTTCATGTGACAAAGACATGGGCTCGAATTCCTATTGTTCCGTTTCTTGTTCTTTCGCTTGCGTGCGTGCGGCGGAGTGCAACACGACCTTGGCCAGTTCGATGTCACCCATGGCGACGCTCCCCACTTGGACATGACGGTCTTTAAGTTTTTCCGCCACCACGACCTCCACCTCGCTGGCGATTTCAGAACTGTGCTCCAGGATAGTGGCCATGGGATAGTGGGAGACGACGCTTCGGACGGTGGCCAACAGCTGCCGTTTGACGACGCGAGGATAGAACTCTGGTCCGATCTCCTTGACCAGAAAATACAACTCTTCTGGAATCGGTCTTATGACAACGACGGTCTTGAGGGTGATCGGCAGGTTGTCTGAGCTTAGGACATCGACTGTTTCGGTGTATCTGCGCCATCGCACGTTGTACAAGTTGATTTGGTTCCATGGTGCCCGCCAATAGGAGCCGCTTTTGAGTGTTTCGGGCGCCAGACCTTCGGTCAAAGGATACCAACGTAATCCCCGTTGACCGGGTTGGACAGTGGTCGAGCAGCCTTGCAATGTGAGCACTACAGCGACAAGAAGCACGGCCTTGGTAAAATGACGCATAGCCCCTCCTCCGCCGCCGGAATGTGGCCGGTCGATTGCCCTAGCGAGATTCCGATCGTTCGTCGAAATATTTTTCTTTCTTGTGTCCACTCGCGTCTTTTAGAGATCCTTCATACATAACGTCCATGACCTCCTTGCCTTTTCGGCTCGGAGTTACTTAGGTTATGGAGCAAGATACGCACCCTAACCGGCAGAATTTCATGATGCTTAAACGTTTGATTTTATTGATTAAACTGCCATGGCGAGGTTGAGCCAGCATTCAGCAGTTGAATTGATTTCTAAATTCGCACTGTGTACACTGTGCTATAGCGCTCGTTTCGATACGTGAATACGCGGAAGAGAACCACGCACAGCCAGAAGAAGTTGGGATGAACGTAGTAGCCGAAGCCCTACACTAAGAGGCGCTTGTGTCCCGTCTCCGTTACTGGTTCATGATTTCTTGTTGATGAGATCCAGCTGTGACAGATGATTAATTTATTATTAATAGGGGAGAGGTGGGTCATGCACACATTCTCATTGCTGAGTCCAGCAGTCGCGGATGCCCTGCTGCTTAACAGGGCTTTATCCAGGATTGTGATTCGGAGCATAACGATAGTGCTCGCGTTGTCGCTGCCGGCGTACCTGTACGCAGGCGCAGGAGAGACGGGGCAAAGCACATGGGGCTATGACGGGAGTCGTGGACCGCTTCATTGGGGCAAGCTAGCACCGGAATCCTCCCTCTGTGAGAAAGGCATGAACCAATCACCGATCGACCTGTTGCGCACCCACAAGACGACACTCGACGACATCCAATTTTCTTATAAGGATGCTCCGTTCCATGTGGTCAACAACGGGCATACGTTGCAAGAAGTCGAACCGGTTTCGGAAACGGCCAAGTCGCGTTACCCCAAGCATGGCCAGACGGTGCTCCATTTTGATAAGGACAGCACGATCGTGTTTGACGAAGACCTCTACTTGCTTGAACAATTCCATTTCCATATCCCGAGCGAGCACACGGTGGATCAGAAGCATTACCCGATGGAAATGCATCTGGTCCATCATAACGAGCGGCATGAGGTGGCGGTAGTCGCCGTCTTCATGGAGGAAGGCAAACACAATCCGTTTTTCGAGACCTTCTTGGAGCATGCTCCTGCCAAGGTTGGGGAAATCATGGATGACCATGAGCACACGGTCAACCCGATGACCCTCGTGCCCGAACGGCACTCCTACTACCTATACTCCGGATCCTTCACCACTCCTCCCTGTTCAGAAGGCGTCATCTGGATGGTCATGCACGATACCATCGAGGTTTCCGCTGAACAGATCCAGAAGTTCCGCACGCTCGTGGGACACGATAATGTGCGACCGACGCAACCTTTGCATAAGCGCTTCGTGATGGAGTCGAATTTCGCAAACGGAAGGACCGCGACGAATAAGTGACGTTTTGGTTGGGAATCTCTCGGAGGTCTCAGAACGTACGCAATAGCTCCAAGGGACGGAACATCGATCCTCAGAGACTTTACACACTCTCACGTCGGCACTAATGCGGGCGTGAGAGCATGTATCTTCAGCCACGAGATGGCAGCCACTTCTCGATTTACCTGCGCGATCGTTCAATCACTAGCCCGGCCTAGGGTCGACAAGCCCAAGCTGTAGACCACCCGTTCACGTAGCCCGGCTAAGCAAGTACAAATCCTTCTGCCGTGCTGTTCTTTTCCGTCATGCGTAATGAAGACGGTGCTCTCCGTGTGGGGACTATTGGTTGAACGAGCCTACCGATTCGTGGTGCT
>CAVQFZ010000010.1:0-34282 GCA_963711905.1 uncultured Nitrospiraceae bacterium
CAATGACCGTCCGGTCGTTGCACGCCGGCAATGCTGGGCATGCGCCGATATCGTATTAATAAGTGCGCAAACTACAAGCCCAAAAACAGGAAATCAAATGACCATGTACTCCTTCATCCCCTTTTTGCATGGCTCAGCACGCGCAGGTTCACGTCAAGATACACAGGATTGTTAAGCTTGGGACGGATTTGTAAGTGGCGGACCTGTACATCATACGGCGCTTGCTCAATGGCAAGCAGTAAGTCGAGCAACTCCGATAACTGCACCCCTTCGAGTCGCAACTCCACCACCGTTTCTTGATAGCCTTGCGCCAACAGTTGTACCTGGGGCTGCATGCCAGTCATCCACTCCCGCACACCGGCCGTCATCGTCGCTTCTTCCATGAAGGTCAACAGTGAGAAATGGCTGTGAAGCGCAGGCATGCGACGCTCCACTACAGCTAAGCGCGCTCGTTTCGTCGCATAGTCCTGACCCAATCTGGCTAACTCCGTGCTGTCTCTCTGCTTTCGAACGGCCTGCCGGTCCAGACGCTCGAGCATGGTTAAAAGGGGATCTCCAATGGTGACAAAAATTAGGGCAAAACCCGTGAGGGCCCCTCCCAGCCAAACAATCCTGCGTTCTCGTTGGGACATCTGCCGCCATCGCTCATGAGTTCTCTGTAACATAGGTGATGCATGGGAACTGTCCGTCGGAAGACCCGCTCCACGTGCGAGCGGCACGCAATAGGCGGACTTCCTCAGCCACTCGTCATGCCTCCTTTGTTCAAGGAATGGTCTCACTGAGTGGCATGAGCAGATCACGGAGCGCGACCGGCTCATGCCGCACGTGCTAGAGAAGCGCCCAACTCAGTTCGGACATTGCGCCACTTGGATGTTGAGGCCGGCACGTCTGGCCAACTCTTCAAATTGACAGGGTCGGTACGCGTCATTCATCCGTTTGGTGTGTTTGTCGACCGCATAGTTCGCTAATTGGTCTTGCGCGCCAAGCGGCTGAAATGTCGGGGGAATGTCCACACAGTTATTGGAGCCGGGTTGGTCCGCTGGCAGACTGAGGGTATTCCGGACCGCAACTTCCACGTCGGCAAAATATTGAGGGGACGCAATCGGCGCAGTGGTGTTGGCAAATTTCGCCAGGCTATTGGGAAAATCTGTCACCCGGAGACCGTTCGACTTCGTATAGAGAATGGGGCTAGGCACGAAATGACAGGATTTCCAGGTGGATAAAACCTGCAGGAAGGTCACATGGTCCCGATTCTTGGGTGTGAGTATGGTCGTATCCTCCTCGATTGCTTGGAGGAGCAACTTGCGAAGATCAGACGATGTTTCCTCCGCATCGATATCCACTTTGCCCAGATCGGGTACCATGCTGAGATAACGCGGTTCCCTCAACAGCGCTCTGGCCGCCTGGCGTCTGTCCACGAGATAGATCGATGAGATATTCGCGTCGTTGTCATTGCCCGTCGCCACCAACCCGGGGTTAATCGGATTCTGACCGGGTGCCGCGACAAATTCACGACTATTGGAATCCTTGATGTCCAAATAGGCCTTCACGCCCCGCACCAATGCTTTGCCTAAGAATATGCCCAGGACTGGTGGATTGCCTTCGTTAACCTCGGTCAGAAAGTCCAGATTGGGCCGCAAGGCAAATCCTTCCTCCAACGTCCCACTGACCGCTACGATGACAAATTTCGTCTCCCCACACTTGCCCGTGTAATCGTTGGAATGGGTGGACAAGTGTCGTTGCGCCACGTCAGCTGGCAACTCTAACGTCTTCGGATCTTCATTGCCCTGCGTCGGGAGGTGGCAGATAGTGGTTTTGACGGCTTGGGCCAGCGCACCTGTCGGTAACCCACTACCCATGCACAGAGATAAGACCATGACCGACACAAAAGTTGGAAGTGGTTGTGTGGACCTCGGCATAAGGACCTCCTCTTTGGATTAAGAAAGGGCCCCGCCAGTAGATGCCCGATCGTGATTGATCGGGGTTGGGGATTTGATTGTATACGCTTTGGTATTCAGAAAAGCAACGGCGCAATAACTCACAAATCTCCCTCGCTATCGGGAGTATGAGAAGTCGATTTTTCAGGGACTTTGCCGTATCCTTCCGCCTGTTTCGAAAACAAATGATTCTAGCTCTCACGGTTGATCTTTATGAACGCACCCATGTTAGGCATAAACGAAACAGACAATTTATATTTTGAATGCATTCCAGAATCCGTAGGAGACGTACGTTATGACACGATTTGAAGTTAAAACCGCGCTCGTTACGGGTGGCAATAGCGGTATTGGTTTAGCGACAGCCCTTGCGTTTGCGCATGAAGGGGCTCGTGTAGTGATCACGGGGCGCGATCAATCCACACTAGATCAGGCCAAAAGTCGCCTGGGTGCTGACTCAATCACGATCCGTAATGATGCTGGGAAAATTGCAGAGGGAGATGCGCTTGCTAGGACACTCAAGCAAAGCGGCATAATGCTGGATGTTATATTCATCAACGCCGGCATAACCAAATTCGCCCCATTGGAAAGTATTCAGGAAGATATGTGGGACAATACCTTCAACACCAACGTGAAGGGCCCATTTTTTCTGATCAAGGCACTGACCATGCTCCTTAACCGCGGAAGTTCCATTGTTCTGAATGGCTCAATCAACGCGCACATCGGCATGCCAAATTCCAGTGTTTATGCAGCGAGTAAAGCCGCATTAATATCGATGGCAAGAACCTTGTCCTCTGAATTGCTGAACCGTGGCATTCGCGTCAACGTCATCAGCCCTGGTCCAGTCCAGACTCCTCTCTATAACCGATTGGGACTTCCTACAGAACAACTACCCGAAGTCGCGGCGAAGATTCAGGCTCAGGTTCCGCTCAAGCGGTTTGGCACACCCGAGGAGATTGCTAGCGCGGTACTCTATCTGGCATCTGCAGATTCGGCGTTTATCGTCGGAACCGAGCTAGTAATAGACGGCGGTATGAGTCAGCTCTAATTGCCTTCTGGTTGCCTGGATCGAGATGAGTTGTCATTGGACCAATGAATTTCGACGATGCGAGGTTGGCAGGAACCAGGACTTGCGAATATTAAGATTAGAGGGTTTTTGAAATGCCTGGTTATATCCAAGTACGAATGCTACGTGGGATCGGAATGCATGGAGGAAGGATGAAGTCTTAATGTTGCTAGATGGTAGGGATTACTTTATTACTGGGGAAATGCTTCTGTCCCCATACCACTAGAGCCCTCAGTATTGGCTTTAGGCCCTCGCCCTTTTCTGTCAAAACATATTCATAGCGTGTTGGGTTTTGCTGGTAGGCCTGCCGGGTAACAATGCGGGACATCTCCAATTGCTTCAATCTATCGGCAAGGATGTTTGATGCGATTCGCTCCGAAGAGTCCATGAATTCTTGATAACGTCTTTTGCCCAAGGCCAGATCTCGAACAACCACTAGCGTCCACTTATCCCCAGGATATCAAGCGAATTCGTGATCGGGCAGCTTGATCGCTTAAATTTCATTTAGTCATACCTTTCACAGTCGACCAGTCACCCTCACCACTGCCCGAGTGATTACTTAGTTATATCAATCATCCTAATACAGGTACTTGCAATTTGCAATCGACTGGTCTACAGTAACTTGCTATATGCAAGTTACTCATGATCAAGGCAATCCGGCGTGCCGAAAAGAAAGGAGGACTGGCCGAATGATCATGAGCCAAAGCGTCATGTAGCTTTCTGTTCCAGACAAACTCAAAGCAGCATCAATGACCAAACCTATGAGGAGGAACACGATATGCCGTTATGGAAAGTTTATCATCCTGTCGGAGCGTTCACTGCTGAAGAGAAACAGAAGCTGGCCAAGCAGGTGACGGATGTGTATGCGAAGATCCCGATCCCTAAATTCTATGTCGTTTTCATTTATGAGGAGATGGCTAAGGACTCCTGCTTTGTCGGTGGCGAACCAAATAACAAATTTGTCCGCTTCAAGATCGATCATATTGCTCGGACATTACCTGGCTCAGTCCTGCGAGAATGGTGGATCAGGACCCTCGATACGGTTATAGCTGCCTACGTCAAGGACAAGGGGTTTGATTGGGAGATTTCCGTGGATGAAACCCCAGTCGATCTGTGGTCTCTCCAAGGGGAGATTGCCCCGCCTTTTGAATCTATCGCTGAGAAGCGGTGGGTGAAGGAAAATAAGGCTAGCCCCTACACATTAGCGGAAAAGATTCCTGTCAATCTCATCCTCGCTCCTGGAGTAGCGGACCGGTAGGTTAGCTGGCGGAATTAGCAAGGAGTTGTCCCCAAGAAAGATGACGACCAACATGAACAGTCATCTTTCTTGGGACAAAATTCTACCTACAAAGGATGCCTCCAGGGTTCCCTGCAACACTCTATACGAAGCCAACGTTTCCACCTATGGAGGTGAATTGAAAGGAAAATGCCGCATGAAAACGATGAAAGCAGTGGAAATACGGCAACCCGGTGGACCTCTGCAACTCGTGGAGCGGGACATACCCAGTCCCGCGATGGGACATGTTCTGATTAAGGTGCAGGCCTGCGGGATCTGTCACAGCGATGTTTTTACCAAGGATGGTCTGTGGCCTGGCATTCAGTATCCTCGTGTGCCTGGACATGAGATTGCCGGGGTCATCGACGCGGTAGGTTCGGGCGTGGGTGAATGGAAACCAGGCCAACGGGTCGATGTGGGATGGCACGGAGGACATTGTGGACGTTGCGAACCCTGCCGCGAAGATAGTGCTGATGTCACCGGTCGGATCTATGACCGGCTTGTCCAGCAGTTTAGGCAAGATGCGGTTTTTTTGGATGTGTATTCCAGACATGAAAACCCAAGAGATGCTAGACCATGACTACTGGATCGACAAATATCCCGTGACGAATGAGCGAGGCAATCCTACTGAATACGTGCAATCGATAAAAGCCGTGGGCCTATATGGGAAGACGAGGGTACCCCACAGGGGGATTGAATAGAGTGCTACTACGTATATGACCCTTCGCATTATTTTTTCAAAACATTCAGGCTCCCTCTACCGATAGCCCTCCTGGAAAACTGGACATTGCGCCACAACCCACATACTCTTAAAATAGCTCTGCATCTTTCACTGGCCAGGAGACAAACATAACAGATCAATCCCATCGTGATCGTAAATGTCTTATCAATATCGCAATCTACAACTGCCCGCTTAATCGAAGCGCCTCCCGTCCTTGATGACGGTCTTGATAGCTGGTTGGTGTACTAATACGACCTGTCATGGAGATATAGCGATGCCCAAAGCCCGCAGCGCTGGTCAGTGTGATCGATGCGAAGCCGGAGATCGAGTCAGGATGACTTTCATCACGTGCAATCGCTGCCGCCGATATTTCTGTAGTGAGCATGGCACCTCGGAATTGGACCAATGCGAAGTATGCATTGAAGGCGGCGAAGAGACGGAATAGCGAATGATCAATCAATTGGGATCGAACCGATAAAAAGGTACCGGAAGTATTTTCAATCATTGGATGGATTCAGGAAAATAGAGTCTCTCTGCGTGAGGACGCGGCAAGACTCGATGAAATGTTTCGCGCTCGTCTTGGTGAGCGAGTGCAGGAGGGACGTAACAACACCCTGGCAGAAGAATTGGCGACGCTGCCTGATTATTCAGATAAGCATCCAGCGCAATTTGCATTCCTCCACCTTCAGCGCGTCATTTGGAACGAGGCCAGACAATATCAGTTGAAGAAAAATATCGGGATCGATTTTTGCCATGCAGTCGTCGCCGCTTCGTACGGAAGCCTCATCACCTTGGACAATCAGTGGAAGCGGCGTGTTCTGGCGATACCCAAACCACACCGCCTCGCCAAAGTATTTAACCGGGCGGAAATAGACCAGCTCGTCGATGAATTAGAAGCATTTGAGCCCGCCGTCACTGGTCTGACAACACCGATATAGGCTTGTCCTATATCCGACACTCCCCTTAAATCATTGTAAATTTATGTACTCATCGTCCATTTCGAACATTCATCTTGTTACTTCTCTTCACTTTGGTCGGTTCTCTGTAGCCTTTAGTGCGATATCTTGTTGGCAAGCACATCAACCTGCTCGATCTGCGGGGGGTGAGCCAAGAGCTCCGGTGCCTTTGCCATCAGTGCGGCCGCAATCTGTCCCGCCAGGTGCGCTTTACGCCCGGCGTCATCGGCAAAAGCATCGAAGATGCCAAAAGTTGAGGGTCCTAATTTTAACGCAAACCAGACGGGCGTGGCCGTCTCTTGTTTCGCCAGCGCCAGTCCATCTTCAAGAAACTGAGCGACCTCCGCTTCCTTTCCCCGGTTTGGCTTGCAAGCGGACTAACAAAGCCACTCGTACCATATGTCACATCCTTTCCGGTTGTAGTTTGCATGCTCAATGACACAACGCCTATCTGCGATGAATTGAGTGCCGCATTTCGATAAAATAAAGCGAGCTTTAGAATTTCGCCTACCCCACGATTTATTTCAAGATCTTCATTATAGGTAGAGTAATGACTCACCATCATTTCTCAAGGAGCGGTCTAAGGGCTTCCTTGCATCATAAACATATTCTCGCCTACAATACGTCCCTTCTCATCACCCGGGCTTCCAGTATGGCTAACAACTTTACAGTAAAGGAGAGAGCTTAAAACTTAGCAATCGATCTAGGTAGACGGCCATTGAGATGAATGCATACTCCCGGTACCACTGTGAGCCCCTCGATAGAACCATCATCCTCGCGGCAGCCATAGCGCTGCCCTTCGCTACTGGTTGCACTACTCCCCTGAATCTTGCTTCACATGGATCATGGGAAGGCGCCACAGAGCTTGGCCCAGTAAAAGCTTGTAAAGGCGGTTCTCTCTCGACCGATCAAGAATGTAGCGGCTGGCCGTTGTCTCTGCCGTCGCTCCCACCTCCTGACACGCACTATACCGAGCTCAAAGCCGAAGCCGCCACCCAATACAAACTTGACCCATCACTGATCGTGCTCAAAGATGTTTCAGTCGAGTACTTCACAGAACTCAATGGCGTGATCCGAGGCTAGAAGGCCACGGCGATCGCCGGCCGCCGCGCCTCAAATTAGCGGCGTCGAATCAGCTGGTTCTCGCACTAGAATGAACCGAGTCAGACACCGAAAGCAGAAGCAACAAGGCTGGTGCTGGTGGTACTGATGAGACTCGTTTATCTCTTACTTATTTTCATGTCTTGGCTTTATGTTTATGAGGTCACCTACGCTTCCGATGAAGAGCAATTTGTATGTGAGTTAAGGACCGCGGTTTCGGTTACCGACCATTTGGCGGCAATTCCGTCGGCGAAGGCTCAAACAATTTCTCAGAAATATGTTTTCATCCTAAATGGAAGCAAAGGTACTTACATCAACTTAAAATACCCGGCCATAAAAGGCCGATTAGCGGTACACAGCGATGGGCTAAAAGTTACTTTGGTTGAACAAAACACCAGCGATAATCTTTTTATTGCGACGATTTTTAACGGTTCTAAGGGTGGCCAGCACGAAATAATTCTCTCAATCCATTCAAAATCTATGGAAGTCATCGAGTATTATCCCAAGCAATTATATGGTACGTGCGATTAATGCTTCCTCATTTGTCGGGTCATGAAAGTGACGCAACTCAAAGCTGATTTAAACGGGATGAAGCTTTTAACTGGCATAATTATTTTTTTGCTAGGAACGCCAACTGCTCTAGCCGGTGTCGTAACCAGATGTGAGAGACCAGAAGGATATGCCTACTACTTTAACGGCCCATTGCTTCCAAAGAGCGATGCTGGCGGGCAAAAAGACGGTATAACGAAAGGCAGTTACCTGGTAACTCGTGATGCGTCCGGCGAATACGATATCATTTTCACTGATGCCCTTAATCGAACAATAAGTAGTAGAGAAGATGGCGGACAAATCGTTGGAGTCTCTCAATCAGATGACCGCCTAATTTTAGTTGTGAACTATCCAGGGATGAATATTGAAACTTGGTATTTCATTATTGATGGAAGAGGTATCGGTAATGT
This sequence comes from uncultured Nitrospiraceae bacterium, assembly GCA_963711905.1. Lineage (GTDB taxonomy): Bacteria > Nitrospirota > Nitrospiria > Nitrospirales > Nitrospiraceae > Nitrospira_D. The sequence goes on from CAVQFZ010000010.1 coordinate 8,014, forward strand.
GACGGTGTCTCAAGCGAGGTATGGCGCCGAGGCATTCGTCAACAAACACAGCCTCATGGCAAGCATCTGCCTTAGATAGTCTGAATCGAGCAAGTTGCTGTGGCTTCACCGATTTGGAAAGGGCGATGATCACGAAAATGCTTCAGGAACTGGAAAAGAAGGGACTGCTGCCGAAGGGGAAGTGATCAGAGTAGGTCAAGCCGCAGATAGTGGTCTGGTGTTGACGCAAGCTTTAGGGATATCCTTGAACTGCTTCACACGAATACGCACACTTCAAGTCGGGCAGGAAAACGATGCGGGATAGGAGGGAATTATGAATGAGAACCCTATTGATGCCCACAAACTTCAACTCATCCGAGAATCCCTTGAGAAATATCTCTTCTCTGATGTCAGACAGACATCTGATGAACAGAGGCGGACCCATTTTACTTTTAACGAAAGACCCCAACGTTCGGAGATAGTGTTTCATCAACAGTTTCTGGAGATTTCTCCGAACCTCGGTGAGATCATGGAGAAGAGTATTATTCCCCTGCTTGTTGCGAATCCAGGCAAAAAGATCCTCGTAGGGGAAATGGGAGTGCTCAATGTGGAAGAGCTAGATATAAAGTAACTTCGCTGTCTTTCTGTAAAGATGGGCACATATAGCATGGGACCTAGGTGATGGTGTGACGGCAAAGAGAAAGCCCGCTGCAGCGATGATATCTAATTTTTAACCGGAGGTGCTATGGCAACGAAACGAACGACGAAAGTAGCCACTGTTGGGAAGAAGGTTGTGAGCAAAGGGAAAAGTCTTCAGCGCAAGGCAGGGACGACGGCGCGCAACCTCAAGAAAAAGGCGACCAGCACCGCCGCCGTCGCGAGGCGAACGGTCAAGAAAGTGGTGAAGAAGGCCAAGCCCAGTGCCGCCGTCAGGAAGGCGGGGCAGCTCGGACGGGCAGTCGGCGGATTGATCGGGAAGGCCATCCATACCGCCAAAACACTGGTTCCAGACGTGGTCAAGAAGTAGGAAGCGATCAGATAAGAGGAGGCATCAAGGGAGGAAATCCCGTGTCGTACAAGGGCTACCCCATTCAACCCGCACCTCATGAGCTCATCAATACCGGCCAGTGGGCATTGACTCTTTTCATTCTGTGGTCAACGGAGACCGGTGAGAAAAGGCGGCATTTCTACACCAGTGATCCATACACCACGAAAGAGGAAGCCACTGACCATTGCATTGGCTTTGCTCAACTGATCATTGATGGCCAAATTCGCGGGTTATCGGTGGGATGAGGCGGATGTGAAACGCTACTGGTTAGGGAATAGTCCTTGCCACCTCATTGGAGTGCAGACTTTCGCCCCCAGCGCTATTGTATGTCGAGACGACGAAGAAGTACGTGACTCCCGTTGCGAGCCCGGTGGCTTGGTATGTGGTTACAGAGGCAGGCAGTGTGGCAATGGGAGGTCCATAGAAGCCGGAGGAGACGGAGCTATAGATTTTATACCCAGTCAGATCAGAATCGGTGCTGGGATCCCACCGGAGCGTCACGGAACCAGGAGAAGGAGCCTCTGGATACTGTCTTCCGGCACATCCTGTCAGTTCCAGGGTCACCAAGACGAGCGCTAGCCAACAAGCGATAGACCGCACCACTCACCTCCTGGTCTTTCGTACCGACATCCATCTCAAGTCTAGCTCAGAATTGAGGAATCGCAAGGACGAGACGAGTCGACATTCCCTTCGAGTAGAACAAACTCTGGGAGCTTTCCGGCTTCCCGCCCTGCCTCGCCTTCATCAACGCCTGAATCGGCAACGGCACATTCCCCTGACCGATAGTTAGCGATCACGTAGGCGTGCCACCTGTCTTCATGACCAAGCCAAGAATCTTCTTATCCTATTCTCGTAGTTTTGAAACACCGTGCTGAGTTTTGGCCATGGGCGAGGTGCAAGGGGTTCGAGTGTGTCAATGATCCGTTTCGCTTCCTCCAGAGCAGCTCTTGCGGCCACTTCGCGAGATCCACCGTAAGACTTTCCTTTTTGGAACCTCCAGCAAGTTGGGCTGAATTCGATGATGCGATAGGCACAGCACCAGGTTTCATCACCTTGTCTCTGAGGAGTGACCTCGATGGTACGTTCCTTATAGTCTGGCATTGCGTCTTTGATCCTCCTGGCATTCTAGGTAAGTGTATCGTCTGGTTGCTGTAAACTAGCGCAATCTTCCTCGGTCAGAACGACTTCGCTGATATCCGTTTCCTCGCTTGAGGACATGAGTGAGCCCTTTTTAAACTTCGGCGGGAGGTCGTACTGTGCCCGTAGCTCATTAAGGAATTGGGTAAATTCCTGGCTATTCATCATGTGCAGATCCCCTCCCTATCAGAATGGTGGTCTTGATAGAGAAAGGATACTGCTTCTTTTATCTATGGCTACATTCGAAAGTAGGTGAAGCCGCCACTCTTCCGTAGGTTACTGCGATTGACGGCCCACTGTGTTGGAGAAGCGCTCGAAGCCGCCGATCTTTGCCCTGCAGCGCGCTTTTCTACGCGTGAGAGTCTTCTGCCCATCCGGATCGAGTTGATAGACGAGGGGCGTCTTGACCTGCACGTCACCCAGTTCAGTCGCAAGGATGAGATCGCCACTGTCGGCAAGGTGAATAACCGATGCCCCTTCGAAGGCCAGCCGTATCTGACCCGGGTCGGCCCCCGGCGCGTGATGAGAAATGCACAAGTGCTAACACATCCTTGACCGTGCTGCCCTAAGTCCCAATTGCATATTGGGCCAGAAGGGGAGCCGCGAGAAGCGGATCGGTGCGGTTCTCAACGGTCCAATGCCAGATCCCATTTCTCCCCGAGTTTCAAATCCCAATGATCGGGGTCGAATTTTAACTTTCCCGCCTTAGTTGTGAAGGTCAACTCACCGAAATAAACCCGCTTCTTGATGTTGTATAAATCGACGCGGACGTGTCCGAACCCATCGTGCCGTACCTTCCTCGCACGAAAGCTCGAGTAAATTCCATGCGGAGTCGAAGAATGGGCTGATGTCATGCGCATGATTACGAACCCAAATGAGCTCCGGCCTTCCGTTGAAACAGTAGATTTTATAGTCGAGCGGTAATTGCGCATCTACATCGCTCAAACATTCCTCGATCATGATTCCCGGTGTAACATGATAATATTGGTACTCTCGCCCGCGCCAATAATAATCGTCGGCCAACCATCCCGACACTTTCTGAATAATATCGACTCGATCCGGCGGTCCGTCGACCACGATCACCCGTTCGCTTGCGTGGCTGGGCTTGATCACATACTTCGTCGGCAGTGTGTCAAACGGAATTTGGCGCGGGTCCTCCCGTGCCACAGGAGCGGGATCAAATAGTCCGGCCCCACCGTGCTCACCACATAGGTGCGCACCGCATACTTATCGGCCAGTTCCCGAAACCGCGGGGGCATATCCCCCCGATTCCATGTAACCATGCGCCAGAACAGCTTCTCCGTAAAGGTTTGAGGATGCCTCAGATTGAGGGACTTGCCGTGAATCCGAGAATAGGCGCGCAATAGGATCTCCTCGCCTTCAGACCGACGCATCACCTGGCGCCTGATGGCACGGTATTGGTCGACAAAGGCATGCAGCCACGTGCTCCGTAACTTGACTCGAAGCGTGGTGGTCATTGATGCTATGTGGCTAACATCCTTCACATCCTCATCTCCTTACTCGCTGGCAACTTCGAATGCCATAACAGTAAATGTTTCCCTCAGGCGCATTTCCTATTCAGACAGGAGGATCAAGGTTTCAGATCTATCTCGGTCGAGACTGTAAGTATTTCGCTTGAATGGGCCAGGATAGTTGCCGTGAACCATTTCGATCACGGGACAATTGCACTCTATTCTCTGCCTATAGGACCAAGAGCATCACTAGGTAAATCCCTTGGTCAGGCTCCAAGCTGCCCGACAGGACCGAGGACCAGAAATGTAAAGCTCAGCAGCCGGAGAGCGATGGGGTGACGCTGCCGTGCCTCCTTTGTGAGAGGTGATTGGTATTCGGGTCGCATGCCGCGAGCGATGGCCGTGAGCCGTTTAGCGCTGGTTTCGCCATCATCACGGATGTGCACCTGTCCCAGCTGCTCCATGATCACCGCATGCGCTCCCGCTAGCTGATGCGCCAGCATCTTTTCCACGCTGTTACGGGCCTGGATGGTGTTCACTTCATCTATTCCCATGGCGCAGCGCAGCGCACAAAGCATTGAGAGCTTCTATCGCCTTATCAAAGGTGACATGAGGTCCATCAAAGTATTTTCTGTTCACGTGCTTTAGGCGATTTGCCTCAGTGTGGACTGGCTTCCATGCAGCTGCCCATTCTTTCCTGAATCGATCGGAGAATGATTGGCGTAACAACTCCTCGTGTCTTGCAATATCGTAGAATTCAATTGTGTCGCGTAGGAGGTGTTCAAAAAGCAACGTCAATTCGAAATAATGCCATCGTTAAAGTAGTAACCCGCCAACCAGTTGCCATGCGTCGGCACCTTCCCTCTCGTTCAATTTTGAGACAGATGGTTCTCGCCTGTTTCCACATTTCCAAGCCGCGACCCTTCATACAGGTCTACGTCAGGGAGAACTGTTGCAATTGAAATGGCAAGATATAGATTGGAACGTGGGGATGCTGACGATTCACGAAACTAAATCGGCGATCGGCGGCGCGTACCCATGAATTCGATAGTGCTTGAGATCCTTACCGCGCTAAAGAAACAGCTTGGAGCCGACTTGGAAGAAAGAATCTTTCCGCATACGGCTCGGTACCTGCGTCGGGCGTTTGATCGAGCTGTGACACGGGGCCAGGTTTGGCCCCATTCAGATTTCATGATCTAGGGCACACCTTTGCCTCGCGGCTAGCCATGCAAGGGGCGAATGATCGCACGCTTATGGCATTGGGAGGCTGGAAGTCCCGGCGATGCTAGCAGATATGCCCACCTATCTCCGGCCCATCTTTATCGAGCTGTGGAAGCTCTAACTAAGGTTGGAACCGTGACCAAAACCGTGACCACTGAAATGGCAGATTCAGAGCAGGCACAGAAGTGAGTTGAAAGATTTGGTGAGCCGGCTGGGACTCGAACCCAGGGCCCTCGCCTTAAAAGGGCGATGCTCTACCGACTGAGCTACCGGCTCACATGTGAACACGTCAACCGCGAAGCGACTGGAACAAAGATCTGCCAAAGACTCTGCGCATCATAGCATTGACTAATGACCGATGACTATATGACTATTTTTTAGGAGCGTTTGGGGCGTCGGCGAGAGCAGTCCAAGGGATTACGCAGCATGATCGTCTCGGCACGCTTGGACCCGGTCGAGATCATATCGATTCGGCACTGCGCCAACTCTTCGATGCGATCCAAGTAGCGTTTCGCTTCCGCCGGGAGCCGCGTATAGCTGGTCGTCCCTGTCGTCGCACCGGTCCACCCTTTCATCCGTTGATAGACCGGCTCACAGTCGGTCAACACGTCCAGATCGGCCGGCATGTCTTTATAGATGGAGCCGCCATGTTTGTAGCCGGTACAGAGCTTGAGCTCCTTGCAGCCGTCGAGCACGTCGAGTTTGGTCAGTGCCAGCGAAGTGAGCCCATTCACCACCGTCGCATGACGAACCACGACCGCGTCAAACCAGCCACACCGTCTGGCCCGTCCGGTGGTCGATCCGAACTCTCGCCCTCGTTCCTGGAGCCCTCGCCCGACTTCATCGGTCAGTTCGGTCGGAAACGGCCCGCTGCCGACCCTGGTTGAATACGTCTTCGCGATACCCATGACGGCGTCAATCATCGTAGGACCGACACCAGTGCCCGTGCAGGCCCCGCCGGCCGCCGCACTGGAGGACGTCACATAGGGATAGGTGCCGAAGTCCACATCCAGGTTCGTGCCTTGAGCCCCTTCAAATAAGACCGTCTTGTTCTTCTTTATCGCGCGATTCAACAACACGGTGGTGTCGACGATATGGCTCCTGAGGCGATCGGCATAGCCCATATATTGATCGAAGACTTTTTCGACTTGAAACGTATCGACTTTATGAAGTCGCTCTAAGAACCAGTTCATCTCGACAAGATTCTCTGCGAGTTTGTTCTTGAACAATGATGAGTTCAGCAGATCGCCCATAAGAATGCCGATCCGCGCCATCTTGTCGGCGTAGGACGGCCCAATCCCCCGTCCAGTCGTGCCGATCTTTCGTGACCCTTTCGATTGTTCCGATGCCCGGTCGATCGCCTTGTGATACGGAAGGATCAAGTGCGCGCGCTGACTGATAACGAAGTTCTTGCCGATCGTAATTCCCTTGGTCTGGAGCTGGTCCATCTCTTCGATCAGAGATCCGGGATCCACGACGACGCCGTTTCCAATGACACAGGTGGTCCCCCGGTACAGAATTCCCGATGGGATGAGATGAAAAATGTAGGTCCCGCGTTCGTTGATGACGGTATGCCCGGCATTGGACCCGCCCTGATACCGCACGACAAAATCAGCATCGCGAGCTAAGATGTCAACGATCTTGCCCTTGCCTTCATCGCCCCATTGCGCGCCGATAATAACGAGATTGCCCATAATAACGGAAGTTCCCAGCCGGTGTCGGCGCGAAAAAATGGCTCTGACCGGATTGGGAGATCAGAGCCAAGGGGCCTCATGGTAGGTGTCGCCTATTCTTTTGTCAAGCCGCTCCTCGGCAATGCGCACTCAGTTCCTCACAGTTATTCGGGATAGCGAGAGATGCCGGTTGATCGGTTGACTGGCTCAGGGCTGCGTGTTAGCATATCTCTCGCTTTCTTAAGACCGCAATTTCTGAACTAAATTCCACTATCAGGAGATCGGCTGGGGTGGGGCTGTGGCGCAGTTGGGAGCGCGCGTGAATGGCATTCACGAGGTCGCCGGTTCAATCCCGGCCAGCTCCACCAAACCGCACTTTGTGCGTACCCATCGGTTTTTTTGATCGTGATGGGATATGGGTGCCGCCGGAGAAACCCCGCAAGTATTCTTGAGCTTCCTCAGCTGGACGACTATTTGAAATGATGTACTACGTGAGCCTCTCGCATGTGCTTGTCTCATCGAGGCTGGTCTTCAATTTCGAGCTTTCTCGCCTCCCGACCTGCTGACGAACCTCTTCTCTGTCGAATTCGCATCAGGCGGATCGTCATTCAATTTCACACGGAAGGTTTGTGTCCATGCTTCAAATCGAGTCGCTCAGTAAACAATACTCCACGAAGGTGCTGCTCACCGAGGCCTCCGCGCATCTGCGCCCGAACTCGCGAGTCGGCCTGGTTGGACCCAACGGCGCCGGCAAGACGACACTCTTCCGTATGATTCTTGAGGAAGAATCCCCGGATGAAGGCTCGATCCGCAAGCGGCCTCGTCTTCGGATCGGCTATCTTCCGCAGGAACTGGAAACCATCATCGGCAAGACCGTCCTCGACGCCACACATCGTGACGAGTACGCTGAGCACGAAGCCAAGCGCATCTTGATGGGGCTGGGGTTTACGGAGGTCGATTTTGATCGCCCCGTCGAGAAACTGTCCGGAGGCTACCGGATGCGAGTCGCGTTGGGGCATCTGCTCTTATCCAACCCCGACGTGCTCATGCTGGACGAGCCCACGAACCATTTGGACAAGCCGACTCAACGATGGTTCGAGCAGTTTCTGCTCAATTCGGGCATGACCCTTTTGATCATCAGCCACGACACCGCCTTTCTGGATCGTGTGGTCACGCATATCTGGGAACTACGGCACCATAAGATCGAGGAGTACCGTGGCAACTACTCTCTCTTCCGCAAACTCCAAGCGGAAAAGGATGCTCAGCTACACGCCTCTGCATCTCGCCAATCCAAGGAGATCGCCCGCGTTCAGAAGTTCGTCGATCGCTTCCGATACCAGGCGAACAAGGCCAGTCAGGTTCAATCGCGACTGAAGCAGCTGGACAAGGTCAAGCGGATTGAAATCCAACGAGATCCCAAACGAGTCAAGTTCCGGTTTCCCCTTCCATCAGCCAGCGGTCGCCAGGTATTGGATCTCGCCGGAGCGAGTAAACGCTATGGTGAAAAGGTGGTCTACAAGACACTCGACTTTTCCGTGGAGCGCGGCCAACGTGTCGCGCTGGTCGGTGAAAACGGGGCGGGGAAAAGCACACTCTTGAAAATGCTCGCAGGGGTGCTCCCTCCCGATACCGGCGCCAGAACCGTGGGGCACGGGGTAAGCGTCCACTACTTCGCCCAGCATCAGGCGGAAACCTTGAACCCCGAGCACTCGATTCTCGAATCGCTCGAAGAAGTCACGACACATGCGGAGATGAATTTTCTGCGTGGGATCGCGGGCGCCTTTTTGTTTTCAGGCCAGGATCAGAAAAAACCGATCAAGGCTTTGAGCGGTGGTGAGCGGAACCGGGTGGCCTTAGCCCGCATGCTGGTCGAACCAGCCAACACCTTACTTCTCGACGAGCCGACGAACCACCTCGATCCCGCATCCGTCGATGTTCTCACGGACGCGTTGGCCGAATTCCCAGGTACCATGGTCTTCATTTCCCATGACCCGACGTTTCTGGCGCGCATCGCCACCCGGGTTGTCGAGATTGAAGATGGGTGTGCCCGCAACTACATCGGCGATTACGAGTATTATCTCTGGAAAAGGGCCCAGGAGTTCGAATCGATCAAGGAAACGAGCGAGGAACTTGGGGGAGCCGCGCAACCCGCTTCTTCCGGCCCTACCCGCGCGATGGCCCAACAAGTACTGCCAAAAGGACGAGGAGGAGAGCGGCGCGACCTGACGAAGACTCACGCACGATTGGAAAAGCAGGTGTCCCGAGCGGAAATAGAAATTACCGAGGCTGAGACCAAGATCAAGGCGCGTGAAGCGGAGCTGGCCGATCCGAAACTGTATGCCGAGTTCGAGCGTTGGACCACCCTGCACCAAGAACAGGAAGACTGGAAGCGCGACCTCGAACGATTGACCTCGCGCTGGGAATCTTTATCGGCTGAACTAGAAAAGGTGAAACAACAGCTGGTGTCCATAGGTTAGCGCGATTTCCCCATCGTGACTCGCTATGCTGACGACTATCGAGGAGCATGTGACGGCGGTGCGGGCAGGAATGTCAGACGGAGGATTTGAGGGTTTCTTCTAGATAGTAGTACAGCCAGCGGTTTTTCTCTTTCGTCACCAATTCATCCCACACGACCCCGATCAAGAATCCCTTCTTTTCCCAGGGTCTGACCCAAGCGACGGTCCCATCAAGCTTTTCCTGTTGCTCGACTCGATCCGAGTCCAAGAAGGCGAGCGAGACGGTGACTTTCTCATTCGACGGGAAGCGATCTTTGGTATGAAGCCCGGCCCCGATCTTGTTCACATTATCCAGGACTGCGGTACAGGCTCGTCCGCCGCTCTTCGGCGACACCAAGGCGGAGCCGACCAAGGTGGCCCGGACAAATTTCCTCCGCTCACTCAGTGCAGCCACGTCGGTTGACGGTTTGCCTTCCCCTCGCTTCATACTCTAAGTATAACCGATTAGACAAGAATGTAAACTAGAATAATCGGCCCTATTCCAGAGGCTTTGGGCGGTAGTATTGTCGGTCTTTCAGTGCCTCCGGAAGGTGGGGTTGTTCTGTTTTGGCACGAGGATCGTCATGGACGTAGCGATAGGTTTTCCCGTAACCCAAGTCCTTCATCAGGGATGTCACGGCATTGCGGAGATGGAGCGGAACTCCAAGATTGCCATAGGCTTTCACGTCCTGCAACGCCTCGAGGAGGCCCACGTAGGAGGCATTATCTTTTGGTCGCGACGCGAGGTACGTCGTACCATGGGCCAGATTGATCTGGGCTTCCGGGAGGCCGACGAATTGGACGGCTTGTGCCACAGATGTGGCCACGAGAAGGGCCAACGGATCGGCATTGCCGATATCCTCCGACGCGAAGATCACCATCCGACGGGCAATGAATTTTGGATCTTCGCCGGCATCCAGCATCCGGGCCAGCCAGTAGAGTGCCCCATCCGGGTCGGAATCACGCAGGCTTTTAATGTAGGCCGAGATGACGTTGTAGTGTTCCTCGCCCGCTTTGTCGTATCGCAGCGCCTTCTTGCCCAATGCCGCTTCTAACGTCGTTCCATCAATCACTCGCCCGCCATCGGGTCCGGGTGGCGCTTGCGTCACCACAAATTCCAACGATGTGAGCAGCGCCCGCGCATCGCCGTTACCGAACGAGATCAGTCGTTGTCGAGCATCCGGTGAAACGTGCGTCTTCCTTTTCCCTAATCCACGATCGATATCGGCGAGTGCACGATCAAGAATCTGACCCAACGCCTCCTCCCCCAGCGGCTTGAGCACGACTACCATCGACCGCGACAGCAGCGGACTGATGACCTCGAAAGACGGATTCTCCGTCGTGGCACCGACCAGAACAATAGTGCCTCGTTCAACATGGGGAAGAAACGCGTCTTGTTGCGCCTTGTTGAAGCGGTGAATTTCATCCACAAATAAGATGGTCCGTTGACCAGTGATCGATCGACGTTGTTCGGCAGCTTTGACGATGGTGCGCAACTCTGACACACCGCTGGTCACCGCCGAGAACGGTACAAATTGCGCCTTCGTATGCCGGGCGATCAGGTGGGCCAGCGTCGTCTTCCCTGAACCAGGTGGTCCCCAGAAGATCACGGAAGAGAGCTGATCTGTCTCGATGGCCCGCCGCAGGGGTCGATCCGGAGCCGTGATGTCGTCTTGTCCCACGAAATCCACGAACGCACGCGGCCGCATCCGCTCGGCCAGCGGAGCCTCGCCCTCCTTATCACGGTTGGGAAGCGTGAATAAATCAGGAGCCTGATCAGAAAGGCGGGCCATCTCTCTCCTTGGGAATAACGGGAATTGTATACGCCGCCTCGTATGATCGCAAACGCCCTCTTGACCATGCAGACGGCCGATGGTACGAAGACCGCGAACACCGGAGGGACTGTGCAAGCCCATATCAACGGCATCACTCTCGCATTCAACGATCAGGGAACCGGCCTTCCTCTTGTCTTTCTCCACGCCTTCCCCCTTAACCGCACCATGTGGATGGAACAGGAGAACGCGCTTTCCGTACGGTTTCGAGTCATCACGATTGACCTGCGCGGGCATGGTGAATCCGACGCGCCACTCTGGCACTACTCCCTCAACCAAGCAGCCGATGATGTTCGTGGTCTGCTGGATTACCTGTCGATCCGGCAAGCGGTCCTCGTCGGACTTTCCATGGGAGGCTACATTCTGTTCGCGTTCTATCGAAAGTATGCGGAGCGTGTCAAAGGACTGGTCTTGGCCGACACGAGAGCTCAGGCAGATACTGATGAGGGCAAACAGGCGCGGTTTGAGATGGCCCAGATCGCATATACACAAGGGGCGATCGCGATCGCTGACAGGATGCTTCCCAAACTGCTCAGTCCTGCTACGATCGAGGCGAGGCCGGAGTTGGTTGAACGCGTGCGTACGATGATCGAGGGCAATCATGTCAGCGGCATAGCGGGGGACTTAATGGCGATGGCCGAGAGGCCAGATTGCATCCCATTGTTGAAACAGATCACTTGCCCCACCCAGATCATTGTCGGTGAACAGGACCTTCCCACCCCGCCTGCAGATGCCAAGCTCATGGCCGGCCAGATTCCCGACGCACGCTTGGCCATTATTCCAGGGGCAGCCCATCTTTCAAACTTGGAACAGCCCGACCTGTTCAACGAAACCGTCGGCTCTTTTGTGGCGAATGTCACGAGATAAGCGGGGCAGCAGGGCGTGCGATTGCTCGGACTCAGTCTGGATCGCCGACGCTGCCGTGTCGGATCAATCTTAAGAATTCCAGGCGAGTCTGCGATTGGCTGCGAAATGCTCCCAACATGGAGCTGGTGACGGCGATCGTGTTCTGTTTTTCCACCCCGCGCATCATCATGCAGAGATGTCGCGCTTCGACGACGACGCCGACGCCGTGCGCGCTCAACTTGCTGCTCAGCGTTTCGGCGATTTGCACCGTCAACCGTTCCTGCACTTGTAGCCGCCTTGCGAAGGTATCGACGATCCGCGGGATCTTACTGAGGCCGACGACTTTCTTGTTCGGCAAGTAGCCGACATGCACTCTGCCGAAAAACGGGAGCAGGTGATGCTCGCACATACTGAAGAAATCGATGTCTTTGACGATGACCATCTCGTCGTATTCGATCGGAAACAGCGCGCCGTTCAACAGATGGTCGATATCACGCTGATAGCCCTGCGTCATAAACGCCAGTGCCTTGGCCACGCGCTCGGGCGTTTTCAGCAAACCGTTGCGACCCGGTCTTTCTCCCAGGGCAAGCAGCATTTCGGCGACGATCGACTGGAGCACCGATAAGTCCGCCGGCTTTCCACTCCCACTGGTGTCCTCAACCGGTTCTCGTCCTTTTTTCCTCTTCTGTTGCTTTCTCACTCCGTTCCCTCGTCGTTTCAGGCGACGCCCGCATATTCGAAGTAGTTGTCTCTCGTCTCGATGACACCGACCTTATGCAGACGCCCCGCAGGCAATTGGGGCTTCAAAATGTCCCAGATCAATTTGACGATGTTCTCCCCCGTGGTGGTGAGTCCTGCCAGCGCCGGGTCGCTATTGAGGTCACGGTGATCGAACCGATCGATAATCCTCTCGTTGACCAGCTGGTCGAGACGGTTGAGGTCACACGTCTCTTCTGTTCCTCCGCTCAGGATCGTGACCAGCACGACGTAGTTGTGCCCGTGACCATTCGGATTATTACATTTTCCGAACGCAGCCCAATTCTCCTCCGGCGAGAGCTGATCAGTGTGAAGCCTGTGGGCGGCGCAAAATCGATAGCGCCTCGTCACGTGTACCTGTGACATTGGATTGCGTATCTCGTGTGGGCAGCCCAAATAGCAAGGACCGCTCGTGCCCCGAGCGGTCCTTGCCTACTGGTTCATTGTCGGCATTCTAACGGCGACGACGCTTACGAGCTAAACGAGCTGCCGCAGCCGCACGTCGTTTTAGCCTGAGGATTCTTGATCGAAAAGCCGGAGCCCTGCACGCTGTCCACGTAATCGACTTCCGAACCTTGAAGCAACGGCGCGCTCTGAGAATCCATGATGACCTTCACATCGCCCATCTCGATGATTGTATCGTCTTCGGCCGTTTTGGACTCGAAGGCCATCCCGTACTGGTAGCCATGGCACCCGCCACCGCGTACATACACCCGTAGTCCAACGACGTCCTTCTCTTCAGCCATCAACTCCCGGATCTTCTGTTCCGCGACCTGTGAAATCGTAACCATCGTCTTCCTCCTCCTATAGATCGGTCCAGCCCGCACCAACGAGCTAGAATGTTAGTCTAACACCTCTCTCTCGAATATCAACCCCCGCGCTTCTGTCGTCGCTGTTTTTGAGTTCTCCCATTTGGCTTCCGGTACACGCACGACGACATCCCCCGTGACGCGTGCCTGGCACGCAAGGCGATGCCATGGCTCCGTCAACGCTTCTCGATCCAGCAAGTCTTGCTCGTCGAAATCGATCTCCGAGAGGTGTTCATGCCCCATCTGCACCTCCACTCGGCAGGTCGTGCAGGAGGCATTTCCCCCACAGTCGTGGTTCAGCCGAAACCCCACTTCTTTTGCGGCATCGAGGAGGGACATGTTCTCTTCCACTTCCCCGCTTCGCCCGTCCGAATGAAGAAATGTCACCCGCGGCACGACTCCTCCTAGGAATGAGCAACAATCCCGGCCGGTGCTTCCTGCCCGGCCGGTGCTTCCTGATAGGGACACCGCTGCAGCCGAATATGATCTTCGTATTCGTGGCGGAACAGCTTCAAACTGCTTTGCACCAAGACCGAGGCTCCGGTCACGAGGGTGCAGTACCCGGTTCCTTTCACAAAACCACAGAGCTGCAGCATGCTGTCGAGATCCTTTTGAGTCCCTTGCCCCGATTCAATCTTGGTCATCAGCGCAGCTAAGTTGATGGTCCCCATTCGGCACGGGGGACATTGACCGCAGCTCTCATCCTTGAAAAAATTGGAAAAATGCAGCGTCTTGGCCACCATGCAGGTCGCATCGTCGACCACAATCACACCGGCCGACCCGAGCCCCGTGCCGGCCTTTTTCAACGAGTCGAAGTCCATGGGCAGATCGAGCTGATCCGCCGTCACCATGGGAAACGCCGGGCCACCCGGGAATACGGCCTTGATCTTGCGGCCGCTAGGCACGCCACCGCCGCATCGCTCAATCAGATCTCGAATGGTCACGCCCATCGGCATCTCGTACACACCAGGTCGATTGATCGCTCCACTCAGCGAGAACATCATCGTGCCGGGACACTTTTCCGTCCCCGTTTGGATGAACCATCCGGCACCCTTGTGCAGAATCCGCGGAATGTTGCACAGCGTCTCAACGTTATTGACCAAGGTCGGTTTGCCATAGAGGCCGAAATCGGTCGGATAGAACGGCGGTTTCTGCCGCGGCATCGCCGGACGGCCTTGCATCGACTCCAACATCGCCGTCTCTTCACCAGCGACGTAGCTGCCATGGCCTTCAAAAACTTCCAATTCTATATCGAAGCCGCTTCCAAACACATTCTTGCCGAGCAGTCCCTGTTCTTTCGCTTGAGCCAAAGCTTTCTTAAGATTCTGCCGCTCTTCATGGTACTCATGATTCACGTAGATGAAGGAGGCCTTCGCCTGCACCGTATGGGACGCGATGAGACAGCCTTCGATCAACTGGTGGGGCAACGTTTTCAACAGGTGACGATCTTTAAACGTTCCCGGTTCGTGTTCGCCGGCGTTGCAGACGAAATATCGCTCTTTCACCCGATGGTTGAGGACCTTGTCCCATTTGATTCCTGTCGGAAACCCTGCTCCACCCCGCCCTCGCAGACCTGCCTTCTTCAGTTCATCAATTACTTGAGTCGCCTTCAGCTCTTTCACACAACGTTTCCAGGCTTCATAGCCACCGATTTTGAGATACCCCTCGATCTCCCAAGGAGCACCCTCCGTCTGTTGGACAAGGCGTGGTTCTGCAGTCGTAGGCATATTTGACCGATCTAGGTACTCAATATAGAGATCGTACTATACGGTTCCACCTCTTCATCCGTCAAGGCGACGGGGATAAATGGGCCTGAATCTCAATCAGTTAGGGCTAGGGGGCCTACTCCGTGGCTGGGCATAGAGGGGCAGAAGAAGTGAGCAAACAAGGCGGGCGGGAGAGGGAGAAGACTTCGCCGGTGAGCTGAGCTCACCGGCGAATGGAATGATACCCTACCGAAAATGGCTGCCGGCCCCCATGAAAAACAACATGGGAATCGAAAGCATGAAATTCACACGCGAGGCCAGCAATGCGGTTCGTCCCCACTGAGCCATCTCAGGCGGGGGCGGAGTCCCCTGAGCGGCCGCGTTTACTGCGGCAATAATCTTCTTCTGATTCGGCCAGATAATCCCATGGACATTGCCCATCATGATGATGCCGAGCAGCCCACCGATCGCCAAAGCCACGGCTCCCGTTCCACCCTTGTGATACATATGGCCATACAACAACACACCGGCCAGCACGGTCACGGTGGCCCCATGCCGAAACCAATTGAGCGCGGCCGGCATGAGTTTGGGAATCACGATGTTCTTCGTCGGCCCATCCAGGCTTTTCAAGAACGAGGCGTTGATCAGGTTGAAGAAATACAAGAGCCCGATCCACGTGATGCCTGCCAAGAAATGCACCCAACGAAGAATCAGGGAGGCCCATTCGGCTTCACCCGCGCCAATGCCTGTTAAACCTAAATATATGACTATCAAGACGATGGACAGCGCAAATCCCGCCCACATCGTCTGCATCGGATCTTCAAGAAATTTCATTGCTTCTTCTCCTCAAACGGTTTATGAACTAATTCTCCATTCTCTACTGTAGCGTTTCTCCGATTGTCAAGCGGCCGGGTAGATTCGTCATTTGTCATTGGTCAACACAGAGAAGGAACCAAACCCTTCCTCTGAATGACCACTGACTAGTGACTATCCTGCTACAACCATCAACCGATCGACTACGGCGCACAGTTCTCGCACCGCATTGGCCGACGTATCCAACGCCGCCCGTTCATCGCTGGTCAACTCATACTCCAGAATCTGTTCGGCCCCTCCACGTCCGATCTTGACCGGAACCCCGACCACGACGTTTTTTAGTCCATACTCCCCATCACACAGGACCGCGCAGGGCATGACCTGCTTCTCGTCCTTATGGATCGATTCAACCATCGCCACCGCTGAAGCGGACGGAGCATAGAAAGCACTGCCTGTTTTCAAGAGGCCCACGATTTCGGCGCCCCCGTCCCGCGTTCGTTTGACGATGGCGTCCAGTTTCTCCTTCGACATCAGTTCTGAAACCGGCCTACCCCTCACGGTTGTATAGCGCGGCAGCGGCACCATCGTATCGCCGTGTCCGCCCAATACCATTGCTTGAACTTCCGTAGCCGGCACATTCAATTCAGCGGCAATGAACGTCCGCATTCTTGCCGAATCCAACACTCCGGCCATCCCGATGATCTTCGATTTAGGAAGACCGCTGACAGAACGCGCCACATGGACCATGGCATCCAATGGATTGGTGACGAGGATCAGGATAATGTCCGGAGAACGGGAGACTAATTCCGTGACGACGGATTTCACGATTTTCGCATTCGTCGCCAACAACTCGTCTCGACTCATGCCGGGCTTTCTCGGAATACCGGACGTGATCACGGCGATCGACGATCCGGCGGTTTCCACGTAATCGTTGGTGCCGAGCACCTGCGTGCTGTACCCACAGACCGGTCCCGCTTGTGAAATATCGAGCGCCTTGCCTCGCGCCACCCCACCGGCGATATCGACCAGCACGACGTCGTAGGCATTCTTCTCGGCCAACCGCTGTGCCGTCGTCCCTCCGACGTTTCCCGCACCCACCACCGTGATCTTCGGTCGCGCCATCATGACCACCTCGTGAAACGTGAAGTGTGATGCGTGAAGCGCGAAATCCCCTGACGCCTCACCCCTAACCCCTCACGCATGTTCATGCTCCGTCCAACCCGCAACTTTGAAGTTGATCGTACAGACGAAATTATCTCCGTCATAGAAATTGACTTTGATCTTCTTCTTGCCGAATGTTTTTGCCAGAAACCCCTCCGGATTGTCGACGAGTTCCTGAAAACCACCGGGCGGATACTCACCCAGGTCATGAAAGACCACGATCATCCCTTCTTTGACTTCTTGCAGCACTTTCACCCGGCAACCAGGATAGACTTCCCAGAACTTTGCTTCAATCATCTCCTTCGTCGGCTCTGGACGGTCTTCGCCAGGTTTCACCGTCTGTCCGAACTTGGCTAATCGACGGACGTAGGGATACTGATGCCCTGTGAAGAGCTTATGCAACCATGCAGGGATCGTCGGCTTTCCTGTCGAGTTCGTCATCTACGTGAGTCCTTACGCCGTCAATTGCTTGTAGATTCTAGGCAACTTCATCGGAAGCGCTTCGACGCGGTCTATGACGCAGTACTGTGCGTCGGCGTACATGCGGCGCAGATAGTGTTCAGCTTCTCGATCGATCGTGACACAAAAGGTCTCGACTCCCCGTTGTCGTGCCTCGCGGAGTGCCGCTTTCGTATCCTCCAACGAGTAGTCGTCCTTGTACTGGTCGTCCAAGGGTCGTCCGTCGCTTAACAGCACGAGGACGCGGTTCTTAGCTTCCCGCGCCAGCAGCTTCGCCGTCGAGTGTCGGATGGCCGCGCCGTCGCGATTCTGATGACGAGGCGCCAAGCCACCAAGCCGATGAGCCGTCGCCGCTCCAAGGCGATCGTCAAAATCTTTGATCGTGAGAAACTCGATCCTCGCTCGTCCTTGGCCCGAGTAGGCATAGAGTCCATACTGATCGCCGACGGCATCCAGCGCTTCACAGAGCAGCACCAGGCCTTCCTTCTCAATATCGATCACCCGCCGGCCGGTTCCGAGGTCTCGGCTTGTGGATCCGCTGATATCAATGAGGAAGGCCACCGCCACGTCGCGCGCTCGTTTTTCTCGCCGGATGTACAGCCGATCGTCGCCTTCCATGCCCGCCCGCTGTTCTCCGATTCGCCGGACGACGGCATCGAGATCCACTTCTTCACCGTCGGTCTGCCCCGCGACGCGGCGGAAGGCCGGAGGACGCAAACCCTCAAAAAACCGGCGCAATAACTTGACGGTACCCTGCTGGGAAGCCAAGGTCTCCGTGACGAAGTCGTCGGATCCGGAGTCCGCTGGTCGTTCTACCACGCGGCACCAATTCGTCCGGTAATCCTCAATTCGATAGTCCCACTCAGGGTAGAGCGTTGCTCGCCCGTCATACGCGTCGATCCCTCGAATCGGTTGTGCGTCCACCTCAAGCGCAAGGCACTCTTCCACAATGGACGGCAATGAACGCCCCTCGCTCAACATCTCTCTGCTTCCGGAATCTTGCTCACCGCTCCGGACAGTCTCCCTCATTCGACCGTCCGATTGTGCCGGAGGGTCCGGTTGCTGGTCGAATTGTTCCTGACTCCATGTGATAAACTCCGGATTCATCGAGCCACGATAGACCACATCGGTCACTGCGCGGTATTGGTCACCCGGCTGCTCCTGTCGTATCTCTCCCGTTTCCGCATCTTTCGGCTCATCGCGCCGGTCTGCAGTGATCATCTCGCCGCCGGCCGCCAGCAGTTCTTCCAGCCGAACATAGACCTGATCGACCACACGAACAGTGTCTTCCGCCGTAGCGGTGGCCTTAAGGGCGGACTGACACATCCCCCAGAGAATCGAGACTTCTTCCCTGACGGCCTTGGGCACTGCGGTATCTTCCGCTTCACCGGTGGAGAGCCTCAGGAGGCCATCGACGACCATTTCTTTTGGCATCACCCCTTGTGCAGGATCGCGTGGACCGATGGATTCAGCAGCCAATCGCGCAAGATCACTCCGGAGGCCAGGGTACTCGGCTTGAAGCAAAAATTCGATACGTGCATCCTCCAGCACGACCCAGAGATCGCGCACAAGCAATGGGTGCGGATAGAGTTGAAACAGCGTCGCCAGGCTATCGGGTCTCGCTTGCTGCAATCGACCATACCGGCGTCGTACGGTTTCAACCAAATCGGCGAGAGATTCAAGCCGGAGGCGATAGGTGCCGAACTCCACATGTCCGGCTTCATGCGCGGCCATCACGAGATAGAGACGCTCGTTTTCTGCAGCCGTCGGATACCGACGGAGCAGCGCCGGCAACGAAATACTCCGACCGTCGGGACTGACCGTCGCGCGGGCTGGAGAAGTCACAGAATCAGGAAGCGCCGTCACGGCGACATCGGTTCCACAGAGCCCTTGCGCGAACAGTTTCACTCGTCGCGCGACCTGTCGAAACGGCACCCCACTCAAGGCTTGTTCCACCGAGGCCAGTGCTTTCCGGGACTCTACCGAAAAATAAGCTCGCGCTCCATCCGGGCTGTAGGCTGCTACTTCCATCCCGGCCTTAAACCAATTTTCAAATCGCGTGAGCGCGTCGGGTCCATTTCCGATGAGTCCGACGAGTTCGGAGGCACGATGCAGGTACTGGAGCGTCACTTCAGGGAGCTTCTCGGCAAGCAAAGCGCCATACTGCAACAGCCGAATCCGCCATTCCATTGACGGCAACGTTTCCAAGAGGTCGGATGACCTTGCGAGCCACTTTATGCTGGATTCGGGAGAATGTTCAGCCAACAGGAGGCACAGGGATACGACCTTTTCCCGAACGGAAGAGTCTTCGATATGTCCAAGAATCGACGGACTGGTCCTGAGAAACTCCATGGTCGCCATGTAGTCCGGCTTCCCGAGGCTATTCGGCACAATCAATTTCATGCCCAATGTTGCCCAATCCCTCACACTTTCCAATGGCAGCACAGGGGCGAGCTTAGAAATTTGTCGGATGAACTCAAGCCCGACGACGACATTGACCTCGGTCAGTTCAATGCCGATATCGAGCCAGGGTCGCAATTGTGTGGGAGGAATATCGGACAGAAGCTGCGGGGCGTATCGGATGTATTCGAGCGCAACGTTGGCATCTTGCTCAGCGATTTCTAGACCGATTGTTAAGACTTCTGTGCGTATATCGACCTGCTCAATCAGCCCAAGGACCAAGGGGCTGTCCTTGAAATATTTGAGCGCGGATGCCCCGGAGGACTCAGCCAGTGCCACCCCGAGATCAAGCCATAAAATGATATGCGAGAGGCCGGCCCGTCGGTCGAGTTCAGGCAATGCCGCCACCGCCGAGCCGGCTGCTTTTTCAGACAACTCATGGAGCTCATCCAGCAGGGTCAGTACCCGCGCCTCGATATCCGATTTTCCAGTGACCTGCGGCAAACCAGCCACCACGGTCTCAGCGACCGCCGGACTCAACTCGGGGACCAGCCGCTGTAGTAAGATCTGTCGACTCGACATGTCCGTCATGGGTTATGATGAAAATCAGCTGAAAGGACGGATTGTAAAGCAGCGAATTCTCCTTGTAAACTAGCGAATCTGTCGTCCTCGAGGAGGAAGTCCATGGATGAACCGACGCAGGAAAGTCTCGACAAGATCCGGAAGTTCGTACAAGGTTTTGCCGAGAAAAGCGGAACCGCGATGCATCCCAATACGGCCGTGACGGAGGCGGTGGTCAAGGGATTAGCGTCTCATGTCGACGAACTCGGGAAACCGCTCTGTCCGTGTAATTTTTACAAGGACAAAGAAGCTGAAGCCAAGCTCCGACGATGGATCTGCGCGTGCGATGAAATGCAGATCTACAAATACTGTCATTGTCTCCTGTTTGTTCGCGATGACGGGATGCCGATTACGGAGTATTTGCCGGATGGCCACGAAGGTCGTGAGGTCTATGGGGTGGTGACCGATCCGACCCCCGACAAAGGTCGCGCTCTTAAACACAAGGCCGTCGCATCTCCAACCGCACCCGACGAGTCCGCCACGACGTCAGCTTCCTCGACATGACCTGGCGTGACAGGCAACTCAGGCGCTGGTTCCTCTGTTTCCTGCTGATCGGCAGCTTTCACGCGCCACCGACACAGGCGGTGGTGTCGGGCTCATCGACTCCGCCGATCTTCAACGAGAAAGAACTCTTCGCCTACCGGGCGAAAGGTCGAGGAAGCGCGGCCGGACAGGTGTTCTTGCGCGCATCCTCCGGAAAAGCCGTGACGCAGGCGGGGGCTTCGATCTACTTGATTCCAATCGTTTCCTATACTCGCTATTGGTTCGACAAGAATGTGCGAGACTACTCCTGCTCTTCAAAGTCTTCAGAGCCTCTCATGACTCAGGTGTCGCCTGCGGAATGCCTTCGCGCGGTCATGGCCCCCCTGCTGACCGATAAGCGTCTTATTCCCTATCTTCGCGCGACCAGGGCCAATCCAACCGGGCACTTTTGGTTTACGAAAATTCCTGCCGGCCGCTATTATGTTGTCAGCCCCCTTGAGGGCAGCGGTGGAGCCCACCAAGATGAGCGGGCCGTGGGAATCGCCTGGCTGACCATCGACCTCGATGCGGACGAAAAAGCGACCAATCTGGTGGTCACGGACTGCAAGAGTAGCCTCTGTTGAGCCACCGCTTCCTTTGCTGCCGGTCTGCATCGTTCAGTCATGAGGTAAATCATGAGAATTCTGCTCGTTGAAGACGATGTGGATCTGGCTCAATTCATCAGAAAAGGATTGAAAGAAGAGCACTATGTGGTGGACGTTGCCGCCGACGGCGAGGAAGGGTTGGCGTTGGCGTTGAACAATGCGTACGATCTCTTGATTCTCGACATCATGCTGCCGAAGCTTGACGGCCTCTCGCTCGTCCGCCGCGTCCGCGACAAGGGGATCATGACTCCGGTGCTTCTGCTGACCGCGCGCAACACGCTGGAGACCAAAGTCTCCGGTTTTGATACCGGCGCGGATCAATTTCTACCGAAACCATTCGCGTTCGTGGAATTGCTGGCCCAGATCCGAGCCTTGCTCCGCCGGGGCAGTTCCCAGCAGCTCGCTCATCTGCAAGCGGCCGATCTGAGGTTGGACCCGGCTTCTCACCGCGTCTGGCGCGGAGGGCAAGAAATTTCGTTGACGAATAAAGAGTATGCCCTGCTGGAGTTCCTCTTGCGAAACAAGAATCGAGTGCTCACGCGGACAGCGATCATCGAACATGTGTGGGATATCAGCTATGACCCCATGACGAACATCGTCGACGCCCATATTCGAGCCCTTCGCGCAAAGATCGACCGGGATTTTTCACCACCCCTGATCGCCACCGTGCGCGGCGCAGGATATATGCTTGAAGAACCTGAATCGCCTCCATGAAATCCCTGCGCAGTTTGATCAGCTGGTCCGCACTCGTGCTCATGGCCGGGCTGCTCGTGGGTTCCGCGCTCGTGTATGCGGTGAGCGAGGTGTTGTTGCATCGGTTTGTGGATGGACAGCTCTTCGCGTTGGCAGAGACGCTTGCCGATATCGTGGAGCGGCATCCTGAGCTGATTGACCGGAGCAGCCAGGATGGCCTGCTTGCCGCAGACGTGCGGCGATCATATGACCTGCCTGAAGTTCTTCATTCACTTCGAGTCTATTCTACAGATGGTCGGCTACTCTGGAAAAGTTCCAATGCGGCAACGCAACCTTCAATTCCCGCTGACGTACTCCAACGAGTCGAGCGCGACCACGCCGTGTTCGAAACCGTCGACTCGACCGGTGTTCCGGCCCGACACCTGTTTCTGTCCAGCGCGCACCACGGTCAACGGCGCTACGTGTTACAGGCGGAAACCTCGTTGCTCCACTATCGCGAAACTCTGAATGGCCTCGTGTTTCTGTTGGCTCTCGGATCCGGAGCCACTCTTTTTGTCGCCTGGGTCGGCAGCCTCTGGCTGTCAAAGAAAGTCCTGGCCCCGATCGAGGCGTTGTGTACGGGCGCTGAAACCATGTCTGAAACCGACCTTGGGAAACGACTGGCGATGGATTCACCCTATCGGGAATTTCGGCGACTCACCCAGGCGGTCAACTCCGTGCTGGATCGGTTCCAACGAAGCAGCGAGGTCCAACGGAACTTTTGTGAAATCGCCGCCCATGAAATGAAGACCCCCCTCACCATCCTGCAGGGCAATCTGGAGGTCGCGCTCATGAAAGTGAGGACAGCCGAAGAGTATCGCGAGGTGTTGCTCAATAATCTCCAGCAAGTCGATCGGCTCATCGCCTTGACTCGTCCACTATTGACGCTCGCGAAATTCACCAGCAGCAAACCTCCAGTCCATCTCGTCCCGCTGGCCTTGGGGCCGCTGATTCAGGAGATCGTGGATGAACTGATCCTCTTGGCGGATGACCACCAGATCACCTTGCGGCTTGAATCCCAGCCGGTTCCCTCCATACTCGGCGACGCGCAGTGGCTCAAACAGGCGTTGATCAATTTGCTCGACAATGCGCTGCGCTATACGCCGGCCGGCGGTTCTGTCGCGGTTCGGTTGCAGACTATCGATAACGAGGTCGTCGTGGCAGTCGAGGACACGGGTCATGGCATCGAGCCGGAGAATATCCCTCATCTTTTCGAGCGATTCTACCGCACCGATTGGGCCCGGGCGAAAGATTCCGCCGGGACCGGGCTTGGGCTGCCCATCGTGAAGGAAATCATGGACGCCCACGGCGGGAGCATTTCCGTCACCAGCGAAGTCAACAAAGGCTCCGTCTTCACCCTGCGTTTACCGGCTCTCGCCCAACAGACTGTTCCTGCCTAGTCCTCCGAATCCTCGACACTTCTTCGCCTCGTTATCATCCGAGCTCCAAGACTGGTCAAAAAGTTCCTTCCCACATTCTGGAGGTGGCTCCGTGACTGAAAAGGACGAAGAACTCTTCACTATACGTTCGTGATCGGTTCATCTGAGACAGTTACGGTCATGGTGTGAGCCACGGGATCCTGAATTGTATTGTAGGTGTTTCTATCAGCGCGTACTCAATGCAGACTGCTCCGCAATGGCGGGCATGCAAACATATAGAGGATTTGGGGATTGCTAAAGTTAGGATGGAATGAAGGATGGAGTTGAGCGAGAGAACGTGTGGTCGATGGTACTGGCAGGCGGTGACGACGCCGATCTAGGGTTTCATCCAGGTGTCACATAGGGATGGACTAATGGACTATATGTGATCAAGGAGAACCGATGAACGTTCAATTGACGACACGCATTCTCTTCGCGACGGACTTTTCCGATTGTGCCGCACGAGATCTGGAGTATGCGACCTCTCTTGCCATGGCGTGGGACGCGGGCATGGACATTCTGCACGTCCCTGAAAGGTTCGGGGATACCATCAAGCGCGGCCGACATCTCGCCCCCTGGGCAGATTCACAAGGACGTGACTCCACAACTCGATGAGATGCAGAAACAGATTGTTCGCAAAGGAGTGGCAGCGAAGGAATTCCGTTGTGAATCTGAAAGGTCTTATTCATCGGGAGCTCGGCGAGGGGCTGACTGAAAAGGAGTTGGCCTCTGCGGTTGGGGTCTCCGTGCGGACGATCGCGAGCATTCTGGCCGACAAGCTCCCCCAAGACCCGGCAATTTGGGAACAGTTTGCGCGTTATTTCCGCATTCATGCTGATTTCCTGCGATCCAGCGGCCCGCCATACTCAGAGGGGCTGTTCGAACTCACAGAGAGCGCCCATCATTCCCCCCTCGGCCAGATGAGGAAGGCGCCGCTGCTGAAGTGGGATCAAATCAACCAGATGGTCACGCACGAAGAGCCGCCTCGTCTCATCCATGCTGAAGAGCTGCTTGAAACAGACGTTCCAGGGAGACGCACCTTCGCGCTACAGATAAGAGATAATTCCATGGAACCCCTGTTCAGCGAAGGAGAGATCGTTTTCGTGAATCCTGATCTCCCGAGTGACCCCGGTCATTATGTGCTGGTCGAGAGTGGGGACGGAAGCCCAGAGGGGGCCCTCTTACGACAGCTCAAGGAAATCGGCGGGCAAGTCATTCTTCATCCGCTCAACCGGCGGTATGAAGACATCCCCGTCACGAAACACCAGCGCATCTGGGGTCGAGTCGTACGGTTGCGGAAGAATCTTTGAAGAACGAGAAAGGCATTGAGATTTTAACCTCAAAAAAGAGGACACCATGAGCGTTGTAGGAGTACCAGTTGGAGGAGAAGACCGTGGGGCAAATCGTGGCCACGAACACCTTGACGTTTCAGGCGGGCCAGAATGGGTTGGCGATCGCAGTGGAGTTGTTGTCTACCCATACTGCTGGCGCGCCCGTGATTGACCACGAGGGCAAGTATATTGGGTTCATCAATGAGTTTGATGTTATGAAAGCGCTTGGGGCGGGGAAGGAGCTGAGCAATCTCGTGGCCGAAGACCTCATGCGGATCGGTCCCATTGCGGTGCACTCTTCCACTACAATCGCAGACGCTGCTAAAAGGATGGAGGAGCGGTGTGTGTTGAACCTTCCCGTCGAGAAGGATGGGAGAGTGGCCTACTCTGTGAGTCGCCATGATCTGCTGCGAGCCTGGATCGGGCTTGGGCTGGGAATGGGTCTTGACCCCTAGACA
The DNA here is from genome assembly GCA_963711905.1 of uncultured Nitrospiraceae bacterium. Taxonomy (GTDB): domain Bacteria; phylum Nitrospirota; class Nitrospiria; order Nitrospirales; family Nitrospiraceae; genus Nitrospira_D. The sequence continues at coordinate 33,508 of CAVQFZ010000010.1, forward strand.
GCCAGCGCTGGAGCAGGCCACCAGATTTGCGTGGTCGCTCGCGCGTGGCGGGCCGAATCGGGATCGGATCGCCTTCACGGTACTCGGGGATAAAGTCCGTGAACATATCTAAGGTTGCGACGAATTCCGTGGCTTCGGCGTAGCTAGTGCCGCTAGGGCAGACACCGGGGTACCTCGATCCGCAAAGCCAGGAGGCTCTGCACGAAGTGGACGTCAGTGGGATCGCGCTCGACTTCTTTCGGTCAGAGACCAGAGGGGGAAGCCATCGGGAGTTTGGGATAACAGCCTACCAGTATGCGACGATCGGCGGTGGGATGACTGCGGCCGCCACGGTCGAAGGCATCCGCACTCCCGCCGCTATCGTGGAAGCGCCCTCGGGCTGAGCACGCGCAAGGACGGGCAGCTATAGACTGGGATGCTGCTGCTGTCATTGACGTGCCCGCAAATGTCAGGATTGCACGCGACGGACGAAAACGGACATGAGGGTATGAACGCAACACCGACGATTGGAAAAGGGTTGGAAATGCTGATCATAACCGGCAGTAGCGGGCGGATCGGCAGTTCGTTTTCATTGATCGTGTCGGAGGCACCTATGCGGAGATGGGCTTCGACCGCGAAGGGCCGCCCCATCCGCCACCCGAGACCGAACACGTGATCGCGTGCGACCTCGGCTCGGACGAGAGCGCGTGGGCTACGTTGGACGAAGTCCGTCGGCTCGGGCATAGGCACATCGTCTCAGTGATCCATCTCGCGGCCTACTATAGTTTTTCAGGTG
>CAVQFZ010000011.1:0-11370 GCA_963711905.1 uncultured Nitrospiraceae bacterium
TCTCCTTCTTTCAGAACGGGGTGTGTGTTATCTGTGGCGAGATGCAATGTCAGGGTGCCTAGGGGATTACCAGATTCCCAGGCCCATCAGTGCCACACTCAGTGCAATCCATCCGAAGAGTCCCATCGCAATGATGGTTTCCAGGCTCATGGAGGTATCTGTCTTTTCTTTTACGCCCTGATCTTTATTCTCGATCATGCCCCGTCTCCAAAGCGTGAGAGCGTACGGTTACGCATAGGTGACTCATTGGATAGCAAAGATTATGCCTCTAGTGGGGATAAAGTAGACTCAGTGATGTACTAGGGCAACATCAGCAGAAGATGGGAATTGTTACAGAATGGACTGACTAAATGGGGACAAGAATAAGCACAGGAGGGAATGAGTCTAGGCCTATGATAATGCAGTGCTAAATCGTACCATTGATCTGGGTTATTTCATGGATTCTGGAAAGGAAAGCTCAGGTTCCCACTGCGCATCATCATCGAATGGCAACCGTATATCACTTCTTGAGAGCCACGAGGAACTGGGGGATTCACAACCAGATCTTGTTCGGAAGTGTCCGTTTTTGGAGCGTACTCTACAGAAATGATGCCTGGGGAAGTGGGCGGGCACCAACGATTCAATTTTGCCGACGGACGTTCCGCATACAACGTCGTGGAGGACGCATCGTAGATGGCAAGGGGAATCATGTCTCCCGGTTGAGAGGGGACTGCGCACTTGTCCCAGATGACGGTGATGTTGCCATCCGATTTTCCCATGCCCTGCGCGGCGGATCGTTTGGCGTTTCCTTCGACCAGGACTGGAACTATCGTCTTGAGATATTCCCGGTTGCGCTCGTAAGAAATGTTCCGTTGGAGGTCGAAGAGTCGCGTCACTCGTTCGGTCTTTACCGGCTCGGAAACATCGTCCGAAAACTTGCGCGCGGCAATGGTGTTCTTTCGCTCAGAGTATTTGAAGATAAACGCTGAGTGAAACCGTGTCTCCTCGACAAGCCGGTACGTCTCGGTAAACTCCGCATCGCTTTCCCCACAGAAACCGCAAATGATATCGGTGGTCAGGACGATGTCTGACCGCAGGGTGCGGATACGGTCGACCAAGGCACGATACTCTTTATTCGTATAGGTGCGATTCATCAAGCCGAGCATGCGGTCGCTGCCGGATTGCAGTGGTAAATGAATTTGCTTGCAGATGTTGGGATGGGACACGACCGCTTCCAACAAAGAAGGCGGAAAGTCTTTGGGGTGCGGGGACGTAAACCTCACGCGTTCGATGCCTGGCACGTCCGCGACGGCCGTGATCAATCGTGCAAAATCCCAGTCGCCGAATCGGTACGAATTGACGTTTTGCCCCAGGAGTGTGATCTGCTTGAATCCTTGCTCGGCGATCCGGCGAGCTTCCTGAACGATTCCCTCTGGATCGCGGGAACGTTCACGCCCCCGAGTGTAGGGGACCACACAGAAACTGCAGAAGTTGTCACAGCCTCGCATGACGGCGATCCAGGCATTTACCCCGTCGTTCCGGTCGGGTACGACATCGTGATAGGTTTCATATTCTGAAAGGTCGACCGCGAGTTCCTTCTGATCCAGCGCCCTCTTCTTGCGAGAGCATCGCATTGCGGATCAACATCGGCAGCTGGCGATAGGCATCAGGGCCGGCGAGCACATCGACCAGCGGCTGAATGTCCGTCAATTCCTCTTTCAGGTTTTGCGCCATACAACCCAAGACGCCTACGACCAACGGACGTTGCCGCTTGAGTTTCTTGAGCTCAGATAAGTGCTTATAGACCTTATTGTGGGCATTCTCGCGAATCGCGCAGGTGTTCATCAGAATCACGTCTGCACGTTCTCGCTCGTCGGTAAATACAAATCCATCCTGTTTCATAAGCGAGCGAACGAGTTCCGAATCGTACTCGTTCATCTGACAGCCGAAGGTTTCCAGATGCACGTTAGGTCGGTGTGGAGTTAGCCGTCATAGAACCGGCACCCTTCGCATGGGCTGACGCTCCACTGTCAGCTGACCCAACGCCCAACGGTCCGACGTTCCGATAATCCGCACCTCTCTCAGGTCATTGGTGAGGTCGATGTTTGATGGAACGCCTACCTTCAAGAAGTTTGCTGTCACCCCCAACCTGAAACCCGTCCATTACTCCTGACTCGAACAGGACGGACACGGTGGATCCGATATACCGTTCCGCAAAGGCCAGGCGTTTATGGCGGGACAGCTCGGCGAGTATCTTCGCGCGTTGCCGAGCGACTGCGATCGGTACCTGGTCGGGCAACTTCGTCGCAGCGGTGCCAGGCCGTTGCGAATAGGTAAAGACATGGAAGTAGGAGAAAGGAAGCTCGCGCGCGATGCCCAGAGTGTGCTCGAATGCTTCATCAGTTTCTCCGGGAAATCCGACCATCAGATCGGTTCCCAGCCCGAGGTGAGGAATTGCCGCCACGGCCCGGCGGATCAGACGGATAAACTCTTCCGCATTGTACGGACGATTCATGGACGACAAGATGGTGTTGTCTCCGCTTTGCAGGGGGATATGGAGATAGGGACAGAGCTTCGATGAGGAGGCCATCCGATCTAAGAGGGCGTTCGTGATCGTCGTCGGCTCAATGGACGAAATCCTGATTCGCTCGAGTCCTTCGATCGCCTCCAATTGTGCGATCAACCCGACCAGATCGAGCTCACCCTGGCGATACTGCCCGATATTGACGCCGGTCAGTACAATTTCCCGATAGCCTCCCGCCACAAGCATCTCGGCCTCTCGGATCACGTCATCCAGGAGGCGACTCCGCTCATGCCCGCGCGCGAAGGGGATGAGACAGAAGCTGCACATCACGTTGCAACCGTCCTGGATCTTGAGCAGCGCTCTGGTGGAGTCTGGATTGCCATACTCCGGTAGGGTGAAATCCTCCCGGTCGATGGTGCGAGTATGGAGTACTTCCGGGTCCGGCTGCTTCTTCAGGGCATGGGGGGCTGGAAGAAATGACGGTAAATCCCATTTGAATTGATTGCCGACGATGAGATCGATTCCGGGAATGGTACGCAGCTCTTGAACGCCGGTCTGGGCGTAACAGCCGGTAACCGCCACAAAGGCATCGGGGGAATGTCTCAACGTCTTGCGGATGACGTATCGGCAGGTCCGTTCTGCCTCCTCTGTCACGGAGCAGGTGTTTACGACGAGTAAGTCTGTCGGCTCACCGAACTCGACGACACGGTAGCCATCGCGCCGCAAGCGAGCTTCGAGCACCGCTGTTTCTGCTTGGTTCAGTCGGCAGCCGAGTGTATGGAGAGAGGCACGTTTCATAATAGTCGGGCCATTATAGGGAGATCCTTGCGATGGGAGCAAGGTTCTGCAGCGAGCTCTTTTCGTTGCGCTTTGTCCTCGCTTGAAGGCATTAGAAGGCCATGGTAGTAGTCCGCCGACTGTGCCCGCCCGCTTATCGTGAGTCTGCTGTGACACCTTCGCAGTTTGCGGCTTCCATCTTCACGGTATCGCTTCTCCTCCTCCTCCCTGGGTCGGGAGGATGGACGAAGGAGATCCTTCCTCTCGAACCTGACCTCGCGACAAGGATTGATGAGCATTACGATCACGAGGCTCGACTCTTCTTGATGTTGTATTCGCTCAATGGTACTGGGAAAGTCGATTACGTCACTGGCCGGTTGGTCCAGGAGTATTCCCGCAGTAGCTACGGTAATCCTGTCTACCGGACGGAGGCCTATCCCTTGTTCTACTGGTGGAACCACACCATGTATAACGATCCGGAGCAGGATGGCGTGAACGGGAACGAACGGGTCTACCAAGAAAACATGGAGTTTGATATTTCGCGCTACAAGCCCTGCACCTTCAATGGACAACCCTGCTGAGTTTCGATGCGCTGCTGCCCGTTGGGGGAAGTGGCCCTGTTTCGTTTCTCATCGGATGATGTAATAGTTGCGGTGAAGAAAGAGCAGCCGGCTCGTTGAAAAGAACAACTACCTGCGGGTCGAACAAGAGTCCCTAACACCGGAATAGCTGAAAAAAGAACTTGCAAAGGAAGAGCATGATGGTTACGATTTGCGCGATGAAACGCTACCCGTCGGCTTAGAGCCTCGGATGCTTCGATACGGCCAGATTACAACCAGAAACGACTGATAACCAATGAACGACAAAGGATCAATGTCATGAAAATACAACCAGAAGGAGCTGCGATGAAACCAGTCACACCGAAAATCGAACTGCCACCATCAACCCAACTCCGAAAAGAGGTTTTTGAAGGTTCCCATCTCTTGGGCAAGAGCGTTCTCGGAGTCCTGGCCATCTGCGCGGTGACGGTGCTGTCGTCCTGGATCGCAACGCCGGAGGCGAATGCCCAGTCGGCGACCGAGTACAAGCTCAAGATTCCTTTCGGCTTAGAAGAAACCGCCGTGGTCATTCCTGCCGACAATCCTTTGACGAATGAGAAGGTCGAGCTAGGGCGGTTGTTGGTCTTTGACAAGCGACTGTCGGAGGACAATACCATCGCTTGCATGAGTTGCCACCTGGCGAAATTCGCTTTTACGGACGGCAAGCCGGTCGCCACAGGCATCCGAGGCCAGAGGGGCGGTCGCAGCGCTCCGGCGTCCTTCAACCGGGTGTTCAGTAGCGCGCAATTTTGGGACGGCCGGGCTGCAACATTGGAAGATCAATCGGTCGGTCCGTTTACGAATCCGATCGAACACGGCTTTGCCAACTACGATGTGATGCGTGCGAAGATGATGAAGATCGCCGGCTACCGGAAACTCTTCAAGCAAGCCTTCGGCGAGGAAAACATCACGATTGACAACGTGGGCAAGGCCATCGCCAGCTTCCAGCGCACCATCCTCTCCGGCAACAGCCCGGCAGACCGGTTTGATCAGGGCCAGGAAGAGGGAGCCATCTCGGCAGAGGCTCAACACGGCCTCCTCCTGTTCCGGGAGAAAGCACGGTGCACGAAGTGCCATTCCGGGTTCAACTTTACCGACGAAAAGTTTCACAATCTCGGCATCGGCTGGGACGACAACAAAGTGGATCTCGGCCGTTATATGGTGACCAAGAATCCTGAGGACATCGGCGCATTTAAAACCCCGACCTTGCGGGAGATCGCCCGAAGCGGACCTTATACGCATGACGGCCGCTTCAAAACTCTGGAAGAAGTCGTGAACTTTTACAACCAGGGAGGCGTGAAGAACCCTCACCAGGATCCGTTGATCATTCCGCTCGAGCTGACGGACGAAGAAAAGCGCGATCTTGTGGCAGTTTCTTCGCACGCTGAATGGCGAAGGGTGGCAGCACGTCAAAGCGCCGAAATCCTTTCCTCGATAGAACCGGAACGGCAGCCTGTGCTGCCACTACGGAGCCATCTCTCTCGAATAAGGACATAAGACGAGACAAAGCGAGGGCCGGTCCAGACCAAAACGGTCTGGACCGGCCCTAGTTGCGTTCGACCGCATCTCCCAAGAGGACATGGACCGGATGTATTGAGTTGCTGTTCGGTCAGGAACATGCCGCCAACGATCTCGTTCTGGAAATGTTCCTGCAGGCCTTCCGGAAACTGAAAGGTAGGAGCGCTCGACCGCTATCGATCCATTCTGACAGGATCGAATCGTCAGAAACGTACAGGAATTATTCAGTCACTTTCACCAGCCACCCGGCGCTGCCTTCGCATTGATTGGCGCCTCTAGCTTCAATATTAATTTTTGCGAAGGCTCCTTTTAGTGAGTCAGGAAGCTTGCCGGTTACCTGAAATCCGTCTTTTTTTGGCGTCACTGTGACCGGTACTGACTGACCTTTTATCGTAACCTTAATACTATTCGGATAGGCTGCACCGGAGGCAAAAAATGAAAACGCCGAATGTGGGGCCACTTCCGCACTATTCACTGGCGTGAAGTCAGAAAAATTCAGTTTTTTGCACATTCCTGTATCAGTACTGCTGCTGCTGTCACCGTAAGCCCAAACGTTGGCAGGGATAATTAATAGAATAGCTATCCACAAAATATTTTGTAATTTCATGTTCCCCCTCTATGTGTTGTTATTGAGTCAGATGACCGGTTTATTGCAGACTGTGAGCGTCCTGTATTGTCAGCTATTTGTTTGATAAAAAACAACCCTCGCGCGATTGATATGATCAATGCTGTTAGCACCGCTTACTCACAACAACCTTAGCGGGTCAGCATGAGGTGGCCGGGATCCGTGTGTCAACAGGGCATCTCGGCCTCTTCGTCGACCTCCCCTTCCGCATGAGCATCTTGACAAGAACCGGGGAAAGAGCTAATCACAAGCGCCTGTTGGAGCTTTTGGAGGGTATTCGAGCCTCCCTCAAAAAAGCAAAGCCCTATCACCCGGAAGAGGACGGCCATGCGAAAAACATTTGAGCAACTCTTCGAACAATTGAGCGATCATGCGCGAGATGTTTCTTTTCAGGTGCAGTTCTGGGATGGAGTGAAAAGATCGTTCGGTGCCGATAAGACACAGTTCATTCTCACCTTTGCGACGAAGCGCGCGGCAGAGCATGTACTCGAAAGCGGGTCGTTGGGCTTCGGCGAAGAGTATATGGCAGGAAATATTCAGGTGGAGGGCGATTTCAGACAACTTCTTCGCTTCGGGACAGACGCCGCGTTCCTCAATCTGCCTCTCGGGTTGAAAGCGAAGCTCGCATTTCGGCATCTGCGCCAGACATCGCTCAACACAATCTCGCGTTCGCAAAAACACGTCGCCCATCATTACGATCGCGGGAATGACTTCTACAAGCTGTGGCTTGACGAGAGCATGGCATACTCCTGTGCCTACTTCCGTCATGAAAACGACACGCTCGAGCAAGCCCAGCAGCAGAAATACGAACACATTTGTCGGAAACTTCAGTTGAAGGCCGGAGAAACACTAGTCGACATCGGCTGCGGCTGGGGCGGGATGCTGATCTACGCAGCAAAACACTACGGCGTGCGCGGCGTCGGCTGCTCACTTTCGAAAGAGCAAGTTGAGTATGCTGGTCGAGCTGGTGAAGCGTGAGGGTCTGTCGGAGAAGATTTCAATCGTGTTTGAGGATTATCGGAACATCAAGGGCGAGTTCGACAAATTCGTATCCATTGGCATGTTTGAACATGTAGGGAAACAATTCATCCCGACGTTTATGGAGAAGGCGCAGTCGATCTTGAAGCGCGGCGGCATCGGGCTGCTCCACACCATCGGAGAAGAACGGTCAATGCCCGGCGACCCCTGGACATTGAAATACATCTTCCCCGGTGGATATATTCCCACCCTCGACGAAATCGTACGCACCATGGGCGAAGTCGGGCTCGTTCCGACCGACATCGAAAACCTTCGCCTGCACTACGCCAGAACGGTTGAGGAGTGGAGCACACGGTTCGAGGCGCAGGCCAAAAAAGTCGAAGCAATGTTCGATGCCTCCTTCGTTCGCATGTGGCGGATGTTTCTCAATGGTTGTGTCGTCAATTTTCGCTATGGGAACCCACGGCTCTATCAAGTCCTCTTTACGAACGGATTGAACAACGCCCTTCCCCTCACGCGCGAGCATGTGTACCGCTAATGGAGCCGATCACAACAGTCGCCTCACGCTTGCAAGCCGTCAAAGCCCGCATTGCCAGAGTTGCGCAATCCGTCGACCGACAACCGGACGAGATCACACTGTTGGTAGCGAGTAAAACTCACCCTGCCGAGCGAGTGCGGGAAGCCTGGCTCGCCGGACAAACTATTTTTGGCGAGAATTATCTGCAGGAAGCGCTGGCCAAAATGCCGGCTCTTGCCGATTTGCCGATTGAATGGCATTTCATCGGTCCGATACAAAGCAATAAGACAAAACGCATAGCAGAGAATTTTGTCCTGGGTTCACAGTGTGGACCGAGTAAAAATTGCCGACCGCTTGGCGAAAGACCGGCCCGAATCACTGCCGCCGTTGCAAATCTGCTTACAGGTAAATGTGAGCGGAGAGGCAAGTAAAAGCGGTGTGGCGCCTGACGAGCTGGCCCAACTGGCGGCTCATGTCGTACGCCTGCCTCGCCTGAAATTGCGCGGATTGATGGCCGTCCCTGAGCTCACGACTGCCACGGCCTTGCAGCGCAGCCAGTTCCACATGCTGTGGGAACTGTTTGATCGGCTCAAGCGGAGATGGATACGAACTCGACACACTCTCCATGGGGATGTCAGAAGATATGGATATCGCCATTGCCGAAGGCGCGACCATGGTGCGCATGGGTACGGCGATTTTTGGGCCAAGGCGCTACCCAATCCCAGAAGAACTTGCTGCCCGCGCTGCCCGGTGAAACCTAATCCAATTGTCCAGCATTGCCGAGCAACTCCACAGGAATACTTCAATTAGCTCGAAGAATGTTCAGAGCAGCACAAGACCGAGTATCGATCTGCAACGTTCTCCCCTGTCGGCTGGGCTCGCAACTGGAGTCGCCGGATCATTGATCGGCGATATGCTCTTCAGAGCGACGAACAGCAGCGCGCAGACCACCGATGCCGATACGCCTGCTGCCGAAACCAACAACACCACCCAAGATTTCAGCTCCGCCGGAATCCTTCTGATCCTCCTGCTCCTGGCAGCCGCGACAGTTTTTTATTTCCTGAAAATACAACGACCCTCCCTCCCTGATTTTTCCGGGATCACAGGCCGCGACCCGTCCAGCGACAATCTGCCGACAAAGCGGTCCGCCACAACCAGACAGAAATTATCGGTCGATAGCGTCACCACCGCCGACAAAGCAGACTTTCAACAACTCCTGATCGATGTTCAAAAGGCCTGGAGCAACCAGGATCTGACCGAGTTACGGCAGCTCGTCACGCCGGAGATGCTGAATTATTTCAGCGCCGCCCTAGCCGACAATACCAGTCAGGACATCCGGAACCATGTGGAGGATGTGGTGCTCCTCCGTGCTGAGATCCTGGAAGTCTGGACCGAACAGGCGAGGCAGTACGTGACGGCAGGGCTTCGCTGGAGTGCCCGTGACTACAACCTGTCTCTGACAAAGCAGCGCGGAGAACCAGGCTATCTCGTCGAAGGCAGCGAAGAGATACCGACCGAATCCGGCGAAGCCTGGACCTTCATGCGAATCCAAGAAGGGAAGTGGCGGCTCTCGGCGATCCAACAATAAAAGGGAAAGGGTAGCCTGGTCGTCCTCCTGCTCGCGGAACGCGCACGATCAGAATGTGCTCGTTCGACGCGCGCATTAGAGGATCGACCAGCCCACCCTATTCGCCCACGATTCTCATTCCACACGCGAAAAATAGAATGTCCCGGTTTCCTCTCACTCTCGCCACATTGAAGTCACCCAACGTGCAGCTTCACGCTGGCGATGGTGATGGTTTCTTTGGGGTCGGGTTGGCGGGCCGCCAGCGAAGCCCGATGTTCAGCAGTTCTTGCAACAGATCTTTATACGGATAGCCGTCTTTTTCCGCTGAATCGGAAAAGTCTTCGTCGTGCGCGATTTGTGGATTCGGATTGGCTTCCAGCACGTACACGCTTCCCTCCGCATCCATTCTCACATCGATTCGGGCATAGCCACTCAGACCGAGTGCACGATACACACGCTTCGCGAGATGTTGAATCTCCTCGGCTTTCCCTTCAGGAAGATTCCTCGCTTCGCCTGACCGAATCCCATACTTGACTTGATAGGTGCGACTCCATTTGACTCGTTCGGTCGCAATCCGGCGGGCGTCCTCCGGCAGCTGGTCCATGATCAACTCCCACACCGGCAAGACGTGGACATGCCCATTGCCCATCACCCCGACATACAGTTCGCGCCCTTCGATGTACTGCTCGATGAGGGCGCCGGTCCCTACGCTCGCGTGGATGAATTCGACTCGCTCCTTCAGTTTGTCGTCATCCTGGACAATGGACGCCTGAGAGATCCCGAGCGACGCCTCTTCGGTCACCGATTTGACAATTAAGGGAAATGACAGCCACTTGGGCCGCTTGACCGTCCGCCCCTGCGGCACCACCATGAAATCCGGGAACGGGATTCGATGGAACGAGAACAGCTTCTTGGAGAGGACTTTGTCGCGCGCCAGCATCAACCCCCGCGGGTTACAGCCGGTATAGGGCACGTGAAGCAGTTCAAGATACGACACGACGTTCTGGTCGTACACCGCCACCCCATCGAACTCTTCGAGCAGATTGAAGGCGATGTGCGGCTTCCAGTCTTCGATGGCCGAACGAAGCACCCCGAGATCGCTCTTGACCCCCAGTGGCTTGACGTCATGCCCGAGCTTGCGGAGCGTGGAGACCACATCGTATTCCGTCTTCCACTCGGCTCCTGTCACGTCCTGCCCGTTGAGGGGATCCGGAGGAACCAGATCTTCGTGCATCAAGACGAGAATTCGGAACCGTTTCATACCGCCACCTTATGCCGCCCGCTGCGCAAGTAGTTCATCGTGTGAACGGTCAGCAAAATCGTGAAATCCAACTTCGCCTGTTCTTCCGCGAGCGGCAGTCGCAGATGGAGCTGCCGGCAGCGTTGAATCATGTCCTCAAGGACCTGATCGATCGTATATTGATATTCGCCGGTCCAGGCGGCAACTTTGCGGCGCACCTCTTTTCGAAAGCGGTTCAAGAAGGTGGCGGCACTCAGTTTATCCGCATGGGCAGGGGCGTCGGAAAACAGTCGCTTCAAGTCCGGATCGTACAATGACGGACGTTCAGTCCCATAGTGCTTGCGCTTTCGCTCATAGTGCTCGCGCAGGGTCTTCTTCAGTTCGGACAGCGGATCGATCTCCTCACTCGTGACTACCTTGGGCGGAACATCTGCCAGCCCCTTCATCAGCCCGTCGACATACTGCAGCTTCTTGAGCACCGGCCATCCCTTGTAGCGGTCGGCCCAGGTCGAATCGGGCGTGAGCCAGACCGCGAAGGTCTCTGCAAAATCTTCATCCGGATGGCTTTGCGCATACCACACATCGAGATGCCGCACAAAGCTCCGACTATAGGGCCGTGGGCTGTAATATTTGGGATAGGGATCGGACGAGCGCCCAAAGACTTGTTGCCGACTGCGGAGCCGACGGAGGCGATAGGCATTTTCAATGGCGTGGCCGGCCTCATGCCTCAAAATTCGCATGCACCAATCTGGTGTCCCGCCTTCGACCTCAAGCATCTGTTCCATTTCAAGTTTCGCGAGTCGTGGATGGGCCAGATAAAACGGCACGGCAATCCCCGGCACCCCATCCGGAGTAAACCATTCATTGGACAACCAAAAGTGGGGACGGAATATGAGCTGTCTGGCTTCGAGTTCGGCGTAGAGTTGCTGGATCTGTTCCGACAGAAATGCCCCGTCGAGGGTGACGCCGAGTTGGCTCATGGGGAGGTTCAGGAGTTGTCGTTGGACCACGAGACCCATTCCGGCTCGTGATCATGGCTGTCAGAC
>CAVQFZ010000012.1:0-44832 GCA_963711905.1 uncultured Nitrospiraceae bacterium
CGTCCTCTATTCAGTTGTCAAAGAACGATCGCATTCCTCACGCGAGCCGCGCACTATACAATGTGCAGCATAGCGTGTCAAGGGACCCGCTCGAAATAATTCGGGTAGTTTCCCTTTGGCACCGCACCGTGACTCGCCGTCAGGCGCGGTCATCAGGCAGGAACACAGTACCAACCAACAGGAGGCAAGATACCAGCGCGATCTGCAGGAGTCAAGGTGGTAATCGAGATTATTTTTATTATTTTCAAGGCGTGCGGTCGCCCAACAAACCTGCCGATCATTGAAATAGTCTGCGACTGATGGAATAGAGATTAGTAGATATTACACTCTAATTACTATCTGAGTCATCCTCTTTGCACGATAAGCTAGGGATCGCGCCTCACGAATTGGGAGGCCCCTATAGAGAACAACATGATTGCATGAGTCTCGACAGATTCGCTATGTCGCGATTGAGGGATTGAAGGGCTTACAATGACTGTGGCAACTACAAGACTGCCGCTGTGGGTACAGAACCACGTTGCACTCGCTTCTATCTCCGTACAATAATGAGCTGCGTGCGCAAGGTTCATCGGAGGGAATATGGATTTTTCACGCCGAACAATTCTGAAAGCTACCGGTCTTGGAACACTCGTCGCCCTCACCGGCGGCTGCGACGCTGTTGGCGGTGTGTTCGGTCGCATGTTTGCCGTCCCGCCACGCGATACCACGTATTTCACACCAAACTCAAAATTCTACATCGTGAATTATGCCGACGGCGCCGTCTCTGTGTCGCGGGACCTGAACATCGAGCAGTGGAAACTCCATGTCAAAGGTTCGGTGCAAACCCCGATGTCGCTCGGCTGGCGCGATATTTTGAACCGCGATTCTTACGATCAGATCTCTACACTCATGTGCATAGACACACTGCCTGGCGGAGATAGCCTCGGCACCGCCACGTGGCGCGGCATCTCGCTCAAGAAGCTCCTCCTGGACTGCGGCGCTGACACGGAGACCGCGCGCGACGTGGTCTTTCGCGGCATTGACGGCTACGACGACAGCATTCCGTTCACACGCGCGATGCAGGATGACGTCATGCTGGCCTTTCTGATGAACGGCGAAAAGTTACCCAAGGAACACGGCTTCCCTCTCCGCCTTCTCGTCCCAGGACTTTACGGCATCAAGAATGTGAAGTGGATTGTCGAGATTGAGGTGTACCCAGGAGACTACAAGGGCTATTGGCAGCGCAAGGGCTGGACCGATGACGGCACCATCAAGGTTTTCTCGCGTATCGATTCGCCAGGACATTACCAAACGCTGCGCGGGCCGGAACATACTTTCCGAGGCATCGCCTTCGGCGGACCGAACAGTATCGGCAAAGTTGAATTGAGCTTCGATGCAGGTCGCACGTGGAATGATTGTCGGATCGAACCGCCCATGTCGCCTTATTCCTGGGTCATCTGGACCTACACATGGCGGCCGCCAAAGGCGGGGAAGTTTCAGACCGTCGTCCGAGCGACCGACACCAAGGGCCAACTCCAAATCGCCGAAATCGTCCGCCCACAACCAGCCGGCGCGAGCGGGTATCACACGATTATTTCGGAAGTGACTGAGATCTGAACTGAGCAATCACAAGTCGCTGACATTCTCTCTGAACTATGAACTTCACAGCGAATCTTGCCTAGGAATTGCTCTTCTCTCGTAAAACTCATCCAGGGCAGAAGTCATCTTGCGCTTCACATGACCAGATACAATCTTAACGGCCTCCGTCTCATTTCCCGTATATGTACGAATTAGGTCCCCCCAATTAACTCTTACACTTCCAATGTTTTTCCTCAGCACAGGATTATCAGCCGTTTTCTTTTGAGGATGTTCGAGCAGCAAATCATCAAAAGGCATAAGGGCAGTGTACTTGGTGGATAGCACTACCCAGTATGAGAAAAGCCCATAGAACGTCACGAATCCTCCCAATATTCGATCGGTCGGATGCGCAATAAGCACCACTCCGTGAATAGGAAGTTGAAAATCCAGAGATCCCTCTAGCAAGCGGAGATCTGACAGCAGACCACAGCACAAAGAGGTTTCTTTTCCGTCTCGAGCAAACTCCCGAATATTATTGAACTCCTCTCCCCGGAGTATCCCCGCAGGTCTGATCTGACTGAATCTCTCGAACGCAACTTTGGCCGCTAATCGTCTAAACTTTTTTCCGGCTAGATCTAATTCGATTTTGACCATCGATTCCGGTGAATGTGATGCATCCACCTCCTGCTCCACCCACTGCATCTTCGGAAATTTGTCCTGGATTTCTTTCTTCTTCACCTCCACTTTGTCAGCAGGCGCATTCTCATGTCCGCACCTGCGGCGCGATGAATCATGGGCCAGCAAAATACCGGCCACAGACTAACCAATCACAACCAGCAGCGCAAGGCGAAGCCCTTTCGATAACCTCATGGTCGTTCGGAAAGGGTGGATATTGCCCTTTCGCCTAGGATAATCTTCTAGTCTCTAGACCTGATCGAAAGACCCTTCCCGTGCAAGAGGACGCCACGACTTTATATTCCTCCATTTCTAAGCGGAGCAGGTCCGCCAAGTGGGCCGTCATCGGGGCCGCCTGTATCACCCTGTACGCGGCAGTCGGTTTCCTCGTCGCCCCGCCTATCCTCCGCTCGCAGCTCGAATCGATCCTGAGCAAGCAACTTAACCATCCGGTCGAAGTCAAGGAAGTCCGGTTCAACCCGTTCGCCCTATCGCTGACCGTCAGGGACCTCGCCATCAGTGAACCGGATCGCAGCCCTCTCCTCGGTTTCGAAGAGCTTTATGTCAATCTGGAACTCGCCTCCATCATCAACCGGGTCCCGACCTTCTCGTTGATTCGGCTACTCCACCCCTATGCCGTCGTGATTGTCAGAGAAGACGGCACACTGAATCTCGCCGACCTGAATCCTTCCCCCGCAGATCAACCGCCGGAACCGCCTGCTCCGCCTGAGGGTCAGGCTGAGAAGCCTCTTCCCGGAGTGATCGTGGAGATGTTGGAACATGACAGAGGGATTCTGGAGTTTCACGATTACGCCAGACCCACTCCATTTACCGCCGATATCGTGCCCATCACTTTTGCGTTGCATCACTTCACCACCACTCCGGATAGTCCGGCTGCCATAAATTTTAACGCCGAAATCGGTCCGGGGGAGAAGATCGCATGGCACGGAGCGATCCATGTCCAGCCCTTCCACTCCGAAGGTACACTCGCGCTGACCGGCATCGAGGCCCGCACGATCTGGGACTACATTCAGCATCGGGTGGAGTTTGAGATGACGGACGGCTTCATTGATGTGAAGGCCGACTACGTGGTGAAGTCCGACCGTGAAGGGTTTCGAGCAGCTGTGAAGCAGGGAGGGATCACGATCACAAAGTTAGCCCTGGGCGAAAAAGACATGCTGAACCCTCTTATTCTCGTGCCGGAGTTCGTCGTGGATGGCGTGGATGCCGATCTATCCACAAGGGAGGTTCGCATCGCGGAGGTTCGCTCGCGGGATGCGCGCATCAATGGCTGGATCGACCGCCATGGCCAAACCAGTTTCCAGGCGTTGTTCACCGACGACAAGGGCGAGCAGGCGCCTGCGCATCCGCCACCGCCGCCCTCCCCTACTCGGGCCGCCAAACCCTGGCTGGTCAACATCGATCATGTCGCCATCACAAAGTATGGAATTACGATGGAGGACCGCAAGCCGCTCACCCCGGTCCGTCTTTCTGTGGATCCTCTGACCATCAAACTGGCCAACCTCAGCAGCAGGCTGGACAATAAGATCGCGCTGGATCTCGCAGCGCGCGTGAACGACACCGGCACCGTGGCGGTCAAGGGCGACGTGATCGCGGAACCACTGATCATGAACCTCGATCTCGATGTTGACAAGATCGCCTTCGTACCATTTCAACCCTACCTTGACGAGATCGCGCAACTCAACCTGAAGAGCGGGTCCGCAGCCCTCAGAGGCCGCTTCTCCTATCGCGCCAAAGACGGATCGCGGCCCCACATGCGGTTCGAGGGCAACGCGGTCGTGGCCGACCTGCTAACGCAGGACAAGCTGCTGAACAAGGATTTTCTCAGGTGGAGAGAACTGGCCATCAACGGTATCGGTCTGGAGATAGCTCCAACCCGCGTTGCCATCGAAGAGATCGTCCTGGCCAAGCCGTACGCGCGCTTCATTATCGGGCCTGACCGCACGACCAACGTTCAGCAGTTGTTCACTACGCCGGAGTCTGATGGCCCGGCGAAAGAGCCGGCTTCGCAGAAGCCCGAGGCAGCTAAGGCGACCCAGCCACAGCAGCCGGCGCCGGTACAGATCGGCCTCGTCCGGCTGGCAGATGGCTCTTTGCACTTTGCCGATTTCTCGCTCAAACCCGTGATCGATACGGGCATTTTCGCCCTAAATGGCACCGTCAAAGGCCTTTCCTCGAAAGAATTGTCCAAGGCCGACGTCTCCATGGCCGGTAAGGTCGACAAGTATGCTCCCGTGGCCATCCGGGGAACAATCAATCCTTTGACTAGCGACGCATTCACCGATCTGGCCGTCCTGTTCAAGAACGTCGAATTGACGACCGTCTCGCCCTATTCCACTAAATTCGCCGGCCATCCGATTATCAAGGGGAAGGTCTCGCTCGACCTCCACTACAAACTGAACAAGAAAATTCTGGAAGCCGAAAACAAGGTCGTCATCAATCAGCTCACGCTTGGCGATAAGATTGAGGGCCCGGACGCGACCTCCCTGCCGGTGAAACTGGCCGTGGCGCTCTTGAAGGACCGTAACGGCGTGATCGATATCGATCTGCCGGTTCGCGGCGATTTGAACGATCCGGATTTCAAATACGGCAAGGCCCTGCTCGGCGTGCTGGCCAACCTTTTGTCCAAGGCTGTAACCGCGCCGTTCAATCTTATCGCGGGACTCGCCGGAGGCAACACGGACGAGTTGAGTGTCGTGGAATTCCATGCCGGCAGCAGCGAGCTGCTGCCGGCCCAAGAAGGCCATCTGAAGACCGTTGCCAAGGCGCTGATGGAGCGGCCGGAACTGCGGCTGGAGATTGCGGGCACCGCAGATGCCGAAACCGACCGGGCCGCGCTGACCGAACACAAACTGAACCGCGATCTAGTCGCGCTAAAGGCGGGCAGCGCCAAACCGGCCGCGGGGGTTGCAACGGGAAGTGACGACTTCGCCGGCTTCCCGGAAGCTGAGCAAACCAAGCTCACTAAGGCGCTCTACTTGAAAAGATTCGGCAAGTTGCCTGAATCCCGAACCGGGGGGGTGCCGACGCACATACTCAGGGAGCGGCTGCTCGAGAATGCCGTCATCGACGAAGAAGAATTGCGGCTGCTCGCTCAGGGACGAGGCAAAACTATTCAGGACTTTCTCTTCGCGCAGGGCGGCATCGACCTTGAACACATCTTCCTGCTCGGCGCCAAACTCGATGCCCAAGCCAAAGACGGGACCGTCGCCAGTACACTCACCTTAAACGTGGAGTAGTCGTCACCATCAGCTTCCGCTCCGCCTGTCCACACCCGATAGCGCATCTCGACCCTCGCGTCGCATGGACCACGACGGACAACTGGCTGTTGTAGCGGATCAGATTCGAAAAATTGCCAACCCCACAAGCCACAGCGCAGGGAACACTTGGAAGAGAATGACTCGTAGCCCCTCTGATAATCCGCTGCCGAGACTCAAGAAGGCCCCCGTGTTCTCGGCATACTGCAGGCGAACAAAATCGTGGAACAACGATCGAGGAGGTCTCAAAGGCTAAGTACTGTTGAGCATCATCTTTGGTGAGTTGGTCGCAGCCGACACAGCCAATGAGCAGTAAACGTATTAATAGATCTCGTTTGAACCGCACAGTTGAGAGCCTTTACGCTTATCCTAGCTTTCGAGGAAGCGAGTCAGCTGTTTTCGGCTCCAGCGTTTGCTCACTTACACTGCATACTGCCTACGCCCCAAGTGAGCCATCACGACGATTGGTCTTTGCGCGGCCGGCCGACCGGCAACTTCCCCTTTCTCTTCTTGAAACGCTTCCCTTTTTCCAGTTTTATGAGCGTGGATAAAATCGCAGATTCAACGACACCGGTGAGCGTCAACTTAGGGCTCCAATAAACGACCGTTCGCAACCGTTCGACCATCTCGGCAGAGAGAGACAGCGTGACCCTCTCCTTACGTTTCCGGATCTGTTGTTTCTGCTTCATGCAACAATCTCCTTCCCATCGTGACTGACCCTGCAACGTTCACATATGCTTGCATATCATGCTCTATTCGATACACGCAAGTAGGCAACACACTATCTCCTGGCATTGCACCTTTCAGAAATATGGGATCAGTCTCGTAGGAGCAGTCGGTCGATGGGAACCAAGATCTAAAGAAGGATTTACAGGAGTGTCACAAATCGTCCCTTAACATGAACCGGTCTGACAGGGGGCCGGCCTTCGTGCCTCAATGACATTATCGATGCAGGCCTCTCAACGAATTAGAATCCGATCCCGAATCCACCGCCACCGCCGACTCTGCCACCGGTACCTCCGAATATTCCGATCGAAAAACCCGGCAGCGGTCGAGCATAGTCGTCCGATCGCGCCGGCCAAGCATGTAGATGTTGGACGATCAACACAGGGTACCGATATTCAACATCGTCGAGGTGTTCGACCTGTGCCTTCGTGAGTTCTCCGACGATCGTCATGTGTGTTCCCTGGACAATGGTCGCAGGGTCAAGAAACTCCCGCTGGATCGCCAGGAATCGCCCCTGCGATTGTTGACGATCGAGAATCGGTCTCTCGTCCTTATCGAGCGGCAACTGCAGAAGTTCGATCTGTGTCCCATCCTTCAGTCGTTTTGCCTTCAGCACCTCGCCACCGAATACCACGATTTTGCCCTGGTATGAATCGGGAGCGGCCACGACTTCACGAAACGGGACTGTTCGGTCGACCAGAGGTTCCAGTTCTTCAGGAATCACTCGTTGTGAGGAACAGGCTGTCGCCAGCACCAACATCGCCCACCACAAGTTGAGAGACGGAAGACGCATGTTCGCACTATAGCGCGATGACGAAGCCGTTTCTACCCGTCCACTTCTCGTGAGAGCGACGACGTAGGGCTTTCCCCCCTGTGCGTTCTTCAGTTATGATGCAATCTCCCAAAATGACTTTTCAGGGTCGTCGGCTTGTCGAGCCCACATTCGGGTAGTGAGGTGATCATGTTGAGACTCGTTCTGGCAGTCATGCTGCTGCTCATACCATTCGGCCTTTCCTCCTGTGACAAGGCCTATATGGCCACCATGGAGAAGATGGGCTATGCCAAACGCGACATCCTGAGCAGCCGCGTCAAATCAGCGCGGGACGCGCAGGAAGACGCGAAGAAAGAGATTCAGAGCACGCTGGAGCAATTCGGCAAAGTGGTCTCCTATGAAGGCGGAGATCTGGAAGCCACCTATAAGAAGCTGAACGGCGAACTGGAAGACAAGCGAAGACAGCGCCAAATCGGTCCGGAAACGGATCTGCGGACGTCGAAAGCGTGGCCGATGCGCTCTTTTCGGAGTGGGAAGAAGAACTTGGTCAATACTCAAGCGCCGACCTGCGCCGGAAGAGTCAGGCCAAACTCACCCAGACCAAGGGCCGCTACCGAGAGATGCTCGCGGCGATGAAACGGGCCGAACAGCGGATTGAACCGGTCCTCAAACCGTTGCGCGATCAGGTGCTCTACCTGAAACACAACCTGAACGCACGCGCGCTCGCCGCCATCAAGGGCGAACTCGTGAAAGTCGACGCGCAGGTCGATCAGCTGGTCAAAGACATGAACCGTTCCATCGCCGAAGCCGACAAATTCATTCAGTCGATGGAGAAGGAATCGGACTGAGTGTGCGGCGTGAGGGAGAGCGCCTATGCGTATCGAAGATCAACGCGGAAGCGATAATATCGAAGATCGTCGCGGCATGGGCCCGGCCAGAATGGGAAGAGCCGGTGGTCTGGGCATCGGCACTATCGTGCTGGCACTGGCCGTCAGTTATTTTACGGGCGTCAATCCCATGACCGTGCTGAATCTCCTCACCGGTGTCCAGAGCGTGACCGAAGTGTCCGCCCCGTCTGAATCCGGCCCTGTCGGTGCCCCGCAAGACCAGCTCGGTAAGTTTGCTTCGGTCGTCCTCGCAGACACCGAAACCACCTGGCGCAACCTCCTCGGTCCCCGGTACGAAGATCCGCGTATGGTCCTCTTCACGGGAGCCGTGCAGTCGGCATGCGGCACCACGTCATCGGCCGTTGGACCGTTCTATTGTCCCAACGATCACCGGGTCTATTTGGACCTTGCCTTCTTCGATGAAATGGCGCATCGTCTTGGAGCGACTGGTGACTTTGCTCAGGCCTATGTGATCGCCCACGAAGTCGGCCATCACGTGCAAAATCTCCTCGGCGTCGCGGAAAAGGTGCATCGCCTGCAACGACAGGTGTCTGACGTGGAACGAAATGCGCTGTCGGTCCGAATGGAACTCCAAGCCGATTGTTACGCCGGAGTCTGGGGACACCACGCCAAGCGCGAACGAAACTTGATCGAGCCCGGCGATTTCGAAGAAGGCCTCCGCGCGGCAGCGGCCATCGGGGACGATCAATTGCAGAAGATGTCGCGTGGCCATGTCCAGCCGGAAAGCTGGACCCACGGTTCATCTGAACAACGGATGACCTGGCTCAAGCGCGGCCTCGAGTCCGGTGACCCCTCAGTCTGCAACACGTTCGACACGAAACGACTATGAGCCACGTACCCGCTCAGACTCAGAGTGGTTTTTTAGCCAAGACGTTGGGCACGCTTGCGTCCGACCCTCCATGGGCGGCCAAATCGTTCCTCGCCGCCGGCGCAACAACCGTCGCCGGGTTCGGCGCCTGGCTCAGTAATATGATGTCGCCTGCACTCGCGAGCGCTGGTGCCAGCTTCCTCGGCGGGTTCTTGCTCGGCTGGGCATTCCGAAAAACCTTGAAGCTGGCACTGTTGGTCACCGGCTCATTGCTGTTGCTGATTGCCATCCTCAAAACCACCGGCTGGATTCATCTGGATTGGACCTTGATCCAAGCAGATGCGACCCGCACGCTTGATTGGGCTAGAGGCAAAGCCCAGGGTTTCAAGGATGTGCTGACCGGCTATCTTCCCTCAGCCGGCTCCGCCGGTGCTGGAGCAATTTTTGGATTTCGGAAGAAATAGTGCGAACTTCTGACGCTATACCTCCTATCCCATCGCTCTTCATATATAAAGATTCGGACACAGAAAGCTCCCGCTCAGTTCTTCCTCACCGACCGCACGTCCAACGTCCCTAAGAAATGCCCTTCGATCGTCACCTGATCGCCGTCTTTGAGCATGACCGGTCCCATCTGGCAGAGCGCCGCATAGCTCGCATCCACGGTCCCGGTCTCATCCTCGACGGAGAAGACCTGGATACACTTCTCCAGTTTGGTGTTGTTCCCAATGAAGTGATCCATGCGGTAGTTCCGTACCGTGCCTTCCACCTGCACGACTTTCATCTTGTAGGCTTCCGGATACGTCAACAGGGAATTGATTCTGACCGGCTCGGCTACCCATGCGGCCGATGTAAGCAGGCTAAAAGTCAGCATTAACAGTCCTACCCGCCCCATCGCCGTTTTCAAAGCAGTGCATCGTATGCGTGATTCTGCATCATGAACCTCCTGTTTATCTCTCGTTTTAGGGAACTTGACGCAAGGCTTGACCGGTCGCAGCGCTGTAGGCCTCCGCGAGCGTGTGCACTTCGATCACCTGGATGGATCTCTCGGCTCCTGTGAAATTGAGATGGCTGTTATCTAATGCATCGGGCACAATCATCGTGGACTTTCTAAGATCCCGACAAGCACTCATCTTATCCACGAGTCGCCCGACGGCTTGGATCTCCGCATCCGGCTCGATCGTCCCAGACATACAGACATCTTGTCGAATCGGATCGCCGAGCAGAGCAGCAGCAATACCCACGGCGAAAATCCCTCCCGCACTGGGTCCATCCATCGGCGTCGGAATCAGTAGACGTACGCTAAGGTACCTGGGGTCATACCCCACCGCCCTTGTCGCAACTTCGACTGCAGTAAGGAATGAATGCACGGATACCGGCATCATGTTCGAGTCAGGCAGGATTTCCGGTCCCTTTCCATCCGCCTTGTATCCAACCATAAGCCGCGCGACCAATCCCGCCCACGAACCAGTAATGGAGCCGACTTTTGTCCGCCCAATACCCAAGACAGGCAAAGACACAGACGCTTCGGGAAACGGCAACGGCTTCCGACCCTGTTGTTGCTGGGGAACGCTGGAAGAGACGTTACTCGTGACCGATGGGGAACGATTGCCCCCTTGTGAAGATTTCGGCGCCGGGGAAATGGTCACCGGGGAATAGGTCTTCGCCTCGCCTAGTTGCCGACAGCCCGGCCATTCACGATCCGTGTACAGGTCAGCTTGTCCTGGTCGAGTACAGATCCAGGTTTCGGCCCGCGCTAAGTCATGAAAGACATAGCTGACTGCGCCAAGGCCGAGGAGGAAAAGCGGGGCGATCAGGTTTTGTCGACACTTGAGTTGCGAGAAGTCTTGATACATGCCTGGCTGCCTAGGCTCTGTCGACATTTACTTGAGCCATAAGTAACTGGCCGCGAGCTGGACGAACGACAGAAAGGAGAGGGCGGTCTTGTCGTATCGCGTCGCCCCCCGACGGAAATGCGTGAGCTATCCAACCATCCGTTCCACTCGATTGCGTTCCTTGTACAGTGCTGTGTCGGAGTCACGGCGGACCGTGCGGTTCGATCTCGGAGGGATTACCGCCAAGGCTCCAATCTGTTGAATCGATGTGACCAGCTCATCCGTATCATAGCCCGTATCGGCCAGCACGGCGTGGGCCTGGAACCCTTCGAGCAGCGGCTGGGCTTGTGTACGGTCATGCCGTTCACCTCCGGTCACGATGAATCGGAGCGGATTGCCCAATGCATCGCACACGGCATGCAGTTTCGTGGTAAACCCACCCCGGCAACGCCCTAACGCCTGCGTCTGCTGCCCCCTTTTGCACCTGCGGCATGTTGATGGGCGCGAATGATGGTCGCATCGATCATGAGCCATGCCGTGTCGGCATCGACCGCCAGGGTATTGAACCTCATTTGCCAGCCCCCTGCGTTCGCCCACCGACGGAACCGTTGGTGGACCCCAGACCATCGCCCGTCCACACGGGGCAACGAGCGCCAGGGCGCGCCGGTGCGCCCGAGCCACATGACGGCTTCGATAACGCGTCGATTATCGCCCGTGCGACCCACATCGCCGGCTTTGCCGGGGAGCGAATCTTTGATCCGCTCCCACTGATCCTCTCGCAACTGCTGGGTATAGTCCATGAGAACCTCCTTGGTGGGGAGATTCTCGCGCAATGTTCACTAAATGTCGACAGAGCCTAGATTGAGCAGCATCTGAAGCCTATCGCGAGAAACGAGGTTCGTCAAAAAAAGCGGGGATTGTCAAAAAACTGAAGGAGACCGGTTATTACCCCGGCAAGGCTTGATACCAGCCATTCGCTTGAACGAGGGTGATCTTACTGTCGAAGAGCCGGCTGATCTGATCGCTGGTGATCAACGCGGACTTGGCCCCGTCGGCAACGATTTTCCCGTCTTTCAGAAAAATGACTCGATCGATCTCCGGCGGAATTTCATGCAGATGGTGCGTCACGAGGAGAATGGTCTTTCCTTTTGCGACTTGCGCACGCAGTAGATCGAGATACTGAAAGCAGGCCTTGAGGTCGAGGCCGCTTGTCGGTTCATCCAGCACCAACACCGGCGGGTCATGCACGAGCGCCCGGCCTAACAGAAACCGTCGCTGTTCCCCGGTAGAGAGATGACCGAAGCGGCGACTGGCTAAGGATGCAATTCCCAATTCCTGCATGAGCTGATGCGCACGTGCAGTCTGAGCTTCACTGAATTCTTGATACTCATAAGTATCGTTGCTCGCATAGAAGCCGGAGAGGATCACATTCAGCCCTTCAGCGCAAATCAGATAGTCTCGCTGAAGATCATGCGACACAATGCCGATTTGTTTCCGAACATCCCAGACGTTCCAGCTCTCATCACCGAAGAGAACCATCCGCGTCTCATCCCTCGGCATCGCATGCACTTCGCCTGACAACAATTTGAGCAAGGTCGATTTCCCCGCTCCATTAGGACCAAGGATGGCCACATGTTCTCCCGCTCGCAAGGCGAAGGAGAAATCTGAGAAGACGCAGGTGTCCCCACGATAGACCGTGGCATGCTGGATATCGAGGATTGGGGCGGAACCGTCTGATCGGCTTGGCGCTTGGACCGGAAGATCAATTGGGGCCTGGGTCGGTTGGCGTACTGGTTGCCCGGCGCGGCGAGCCTGTTCAAGACCGGCGCGAGCCAACGCATCCGCCCTCTCATTCTCTGGGTGTCCGTTATGCCCTCTGACCCAATGCCATTCGAGCGCATGCTTGGCAGCCAGCGCATCGAGTCGCCGCCACAAGTCTTCATTCTTCACCGCGTCTTTCCCGGCAGTTTTCCACCCACGCTGCTTCCAACTGTGGATCCATTCGCTGATGCCCTTCTGAACGTATTGCGAGTCTGTGTAGACCCGTGCCTTCGCCGGCTGTGTAAGAAATTGCAACGCCTCAATGACCGCGAGCAATTCCATCCGGTTGTTCGTCGTCGCCGGCTCTCCGCCACAGAGTTCCGTTTCAGCATCACCCTTCCGCAGCAAGACCCCCCAGCCGCCTGGCCCAGGATTCCCGCTGCAGGCGCCGTCTGTATAAATCTCAATCATCAGTGCATTGCTCTGTAACTTCAGTAAGGCAGAGAAAACTCCTGCCTGCTCCACCTACTTGGAGGAAACATATCAGCTTGCCTATGACGCAAACTAGGGGTTGGCTAACAACTTCAGAATGCGCTTCGCAACTTTCTAATATATCTGGGCGTGTCGTGGAACCGGCTGAGACATGTTTGTGGTGGGATCATCATACCTGTCGTGCTTCCCCATGGCATATACAAGTTCTTGCTCCCTTGGAGATTGAACTGCCTTCCTACATTCATTCTTGTAGTTAGATCCTAATCTGTTTAAATTATATTCAACCCATCATGGGTGTTCCATATTCCATCCTGACAGTCGCCGATTCAATGCGTTCTCATGCTCGTTTATCCGTTTTGGGCTGTATCGGAGGCAACAAATGCCAACATCTTTAGAAAGCAAAGAGGGTTTTCGTGGCCGCATTTTGCGCCGCCTTATTAGATTTTGGCTGTCCCATATCAGCACTTACACGTGGTGGAGGCAGTTGAGACCTACTGCCTGGCAAGTTGTCGTTTGGATGACTTCCATTTACAGGCTGAGACTTCGTAGAGCCGTCTTTATCGGCGTAACAGGCAGTTGTGGCAAGACAACCACTAAGGAAATGATTGCCGCAGTGCTCTCAGGTCAATACAAGGGACATAAGAGCAAAGGTAATTCAAATACCTTAAGTGAAGTAGTTCAGTCTATATTACT
Organism: uncultured Nitrospiraceae bacterium; assembly: GCA_963711905.1. Classification (GTDB taxonomy): domain Bacteria; phylum Nitrospirota; class Nitrospiria; order Nitrospirales; family Nitrospiraceae; genus Nitrospira_D. The sequence goes on from CAVQFZ010000012.1 coordinate 13,503, forward strand.
TACCAGACCGGGGTATTCATTTTGCGTACAGGAGTTCACAGTCGGTGGGATCGGTGAAGAGATCACGTTAGATAAACAGTACGAAATGTTTAAGCCCCAGATGGGTGTGGTGACCACCGTCGGAGATGATCATATCAGCGCGCTCGGCAGTCGAGAGGCGATCGCCGCTGAAAAGGGGAAATTGATTGCTGCGCTCCCGAAACATGGCACCGCCATCCTCAATGCGGACGACCATCTGGTCTTGGGGATGCAGAGCCGATGTCAAGGACGCATACTGACTTACGGCCTGTCCCCGGACGCCATGCTGCGCGCGGAAGCGATCCGCGACGATTGGCCCAACCGGTTGTCCCTGACTGTTGTGCATGAGGGTGAATCGGTTCGACTTCAAACTCAATTGTGCGGCGCGCACTTGGTGCCAAATGTCCTCGCCGCGATGGCTGTTGGGCAAGCCATGGGTGTCAGCCTCCAATCGGCAGCGGCGGCACTTGAAGGCGTGGCTCCGGTTCCAAACCGCATGTGCCCAATTGAGAGTCCTGACGGCGTGACGTTTATATGCGATGATGTGAAGGCTTCTGTGTGGGCCGTTCCTGTGGCATTGGACTACATGCGACATGCCACCGCAAAGCGAAAGATTGTTATTCTGGGTACTCTTTCTGACTATCTGGAAAAAATGAAACATGCCTATACACGGGTCGCTCGACAGGCGTTGGGGGTAGCGGACCACGTATTCTTCGTCGGTCCCTGGGCATCACTCTCCCTTCGTGCCAAACGATATCCGGAAGACCAAGCAGTGCAGGCGTTTGTCACCATTGATCACATCAATGGGTTCTTGCACGGGTTCTTGGAGCCGGGCGATTTGGTCCTCATCAAAGGCTCGTTACGGGCCGATCAGTTGTCGCGCATCGTGTCGGCGTGGACCCACAAGTCCCAGGGACGGTCCAGTGAGGTTCATTCCGATCTCGACCGTGCGGGCTCGCCAACGATCGTGACAAATGCTCCCACTGGTTCGGCTGATGACACGATGATGGACGAGGGGGTTAGTCAACTCGTTGTGGGCTTAGGAAATCCCGGCAAGCGGTTTGAGCAGACTCCTCACAACGTGGGCCAACGGACGCTGGATGTGCTCGCCGAATTGTTACACGCGGAGTGGTCTGAGGAAGATTCCGGGTTAGTGGCAAGGGCTGACGTGCATGGCCACCCGGTGCTACTGGTGAAACCGGCGACCGAGATGAACCATACGGGGCCATGGATGCGGCAGCTGGCGGAGCAAGTGAAATTGAGGCCCCAAAATTGTGTGATCATTCAGGATGATCTCCATCTCAAACCAGGAGACGTGCGCAATCGCATGAGCGGTAGCTCCGGGGGACACAAAGGCGTGCAGTCCATCATCGCCGCCTTTCAAAGCGAACATATTCGTCGAGTCAAGATCGGGGTGGGGCTTCCCACGGATGGGACGCCGGTGCCGCAATATGTCTTGACGCCATTTGAACCGGCGGTGCGCGACACGATGGAGAACGCGTGCCGCCAAGCAGCCACCCGCGTACTTGATATGGTCAAAATGCATTCCAGCAGTAATTAGGGCCCAGGGTCGAGTGCATATCGGCAGCTGCCCCTTCTCTAAGAACCGCGGTACCGTCCTTACTGCGCAAACCGGCCAAGACATCCCGTCCGATTGCCCTGCGACGGTTTCGCTCAATTTGCAAGGCTGACGGTGCTTCTACCCTCAAAAACATCGTAAGCTTAAAGGCCTTGTCTTCTAATGCATTCAGATAAAACGCCGGCTCGTCAAAGCTTCAACTGAATAGCGCCTGCTTCACGCGCCGATGGTAAGGATCATTTTCATCTTGAAGTGTATACGGCTTTATCATTGCATTCTCGTTTAAGGGCTGGATCGCTCGTGAAGGGATGCCCCCGCAGTTGCGGTGCTTGTCCTAAGAATGGTTTTGAGGAAGCGTAGAAGGATGCGCTATGCTTCGGCAGGATCAGGATCAATCTTAGAGGCAGGTTTGATTTTGTCTTGTGATGTAGTCCGTTTTACGGAAGCAGCAATCTTCGTGGTCTTCGTCGTCACATCGGCATTCTGGGCGCGATGCAGCAGCGCATGATCTATCAGTACAAGGGCCATCATGGCTTCGGCGATCGGCGTGGCCCGAATGCCGACGCAGGGATCGTGGCGGCCGGTGGTTTCGACCGTCACGGCATTGCCGCTCTTATCGATGGATCGGCGAGGGACGCGGATGCTCGACGTCGGTTTGATCCCGATCGTGACGACGATATCCTGGCCGGTGGAAATGCCGCCGAGAATGCCCCCGGCGTGATTCGTGACAAAGCCATCGGGAGTCAGTTCATCTCCGTGCTCTGAGCCGCGCTGCGCGACCGACGCGAAGCCTGACCCAATCTCGACCACCTTCACCGCATTGATGCTCATCATCGCCGCAGCCAAATCGGCATCCAACTTCCCATAGACCGGTGCGCCCCACCCGACCGGCACATGTTCGGCCACGGTCGTGATTCTTGCTCCGACTGAGTCGCCGGCCTTCCGAAGCTCATCCATGAAAGATTCCAGTTCTGGTACTACACCCGGATCAGCAGAGAAAAACGGATTCTTGCTGACAGCATCCCAATCTTTGAAAGCTAATTCATGAGGACCTAATTGACTCAGATATCCCCGAATCACGACGTCATATTTTTCGTTCAGCCACTTTCTCGCAATGGCGGCTGCCGCAACGCGCACAGCAGTCTCCCTCGCTGACGCGCGTCCACCGCCTCGATGGTCACGAATCCCATATTTCTGCCAATACGTGTAGTCGGCGTGTCCTGGACGGAAGGTATCGATCAAATTCCCGTAGTCCCGACTTCGTGCGTCTTCATTGCGAATGAGCAACGCGATCGGTGTGCCGGTGGTCTGTCCTTCGAATACACCGGAGAGAATTTCGACGGTATCCGACTCCTGCCGCTGGGTCACATGGCGAGAGGTACCGGGCTTGCGACGATCCAGATCCTTCTGAATATCCTCTGTTGAAAGCGGAAGACCTGGCGGGCACCCATCGACCACACAACCGATTGCCGGCCCATGGCTCTCGCCGAATGATGTGACGGTGAAGATTCTCCCGAACGTATTGCCGGCCATTACTCGACTAAATCCAGTTTGATGCGCAACTCCTTCAATTGCTCCGGACCGACGGCAGACGGCGCATCGGTCAGCGGACATTGCGCCCTTTGGGTCTTAGGAAAAGCGATCACGTCACGGATGGAGTCGGCATTGCCGAGCAGCATGACCAGTCGATCCAAACCGAAGGCTATGCCGCCGTGCGGCGGCGCTCCATATTCAAGAGCCTCAAGCAAAAACCCAAACTTGACCGCTGCTTCGTCCTTGCCGATCCCGAGGAGGTCGAACACTTTGCTTTGCACATCATGGCGGTGAATACGAATACTGCCGCCGCCGATTTCACTGCCATTCAGCACCATGTCGTAAGCCTTCGCCCTGACTTTGAGTGGTTCGGACTCGAGCAGCGACAGATCATCGTCGAGCGGCGCAGTGAATGGATGGTGCATGGCCACATACCGTTTCTGCTCTTGATCGTAATCCAACATGGGAAAATCGATTACCCACAGCGGCCGCCATGCCGAGGTGTCGACCAACTTCAACTCTTCTGCTAATAGAAGCCTAATCCTCCCCAGCACATCATGGACAATCGCAGCCTTGTCCGCGCCGAATAGGACCAGATCACCAGGCTTCGCTTCAGGCAATGCCGCGGCAAACGCTTTAGCGTCCAAGAATTTTGCAATGACCGATTCAAGCTGCCCTTCCGCCGTGATCTTGAGCCACGCCAAGCCCTTGGCGCCGAAACTCTTCGCTGTTTCTCCCAATGCGTCGATGCGTGTCCGCGAAAGCGCTGCTCCGCCCTTCACGATCAATGCCTTAACAAGGCCGCCCTTAGTCGCCGCATCTTTGAAAACTTTAAACTCGCTCGATGCGCCAAATGCCGTCACATCATAGAGCGGCATGTCGAACCGGAGATCCGGCTTATCGGAACCGTAACGGCCCATGGCTTCTACATAGGTCAACCGAGGAAACGGCGTCGATAACTGGACTCCGCCCACCTTATTGAAGATGGTGACGATCATGCGCTCCATCAGACTCATGACCTGCTCGCGATCCACGAACGACATTTCCAGGTCGATCTGGGTAAACTCCGGCTGCCGATCGTTGCGGAGATCTTCATCCCGGAAACAGCGCGCGATCTGATAGTAGCGATCGACTCCACTGACCATCAGGACCTGCTTGAACAATTGCGGCGACTGAGGCAGCGCAAAGAACTGTCCGGCATTGACCCGGCTCGGCACCAGATAGTCCCGAGCACCCTCCGGCGTGCTTTTCGTCAGAATCGGCGTCTCCACTTCCAGGAATCCTTCAGCATTCACAAATTCTCTGGTGGCCTGCGTGACGCCGTGGCGCAAGCTCAAGAGTCGCTGCATCCTGGGGCGGCGAAGATCCAGAAAGCGGTACTTCAACCGAATCGCTTCCGTCACCTCCGCGTCGTCTTCAATCACGAACGGCGGCGTCTTGGCCTCATTCAGAATGTCCACCTCGTCGACGAAGACCTCGATTTCTCCGGTGGAGAGATTGGGATTCTTCGATTCATCCGGCCTGGCCAGGACCTGACCGGTGACCGACACGACACACTCGCTGCGGAGCGAATGGGCAGCCTGGTGAACCGTGGGATTTCGTTCTGCGTTGAATACGACCTGTGTGATGCCCGTTCGATCACGAAGATCGATGAAGATGACCATGCCATGATCGCGCCGACGCTGAACCCACCCATTCAAGACGACGGTCTGACCGACGTGTTTCTTGTTCAACTCACCGCAACGGTGTGTGCGAGTTTTCATGCCACCTTGACTTTCTTCGGGGACAGCTTCTTCGATTTCTCCGGCTTGGCCCATCCGGCCTGTCTCACCGGTCGTTTCGGGTGGAAGACCTGCTCGTCTCCCCGTTCAACAGCCCCTCGTCGTTCTTCGACGAGTTCCCGCAATGCATTCGCTTCCCGATCGCTTAAAAACCTGAATTCGCCGGGCGCGAGATCCCCAAGAGACAGAGGGCCCATTCGAACCCGCAGTAACTTGAGCACGGGGTGACCGACTGCCTCCAGCATCCGTTTCACTTGATGCTTACGCCCTTCGCGTATGGTGATTTCCAACCACGAGTTTTGCTCCGCCTTCTTCACCTTCTTCACATATGCCGGTCCGGTCATGCCATCTTCGAGCCGGATGCCTCGCTCCAACTTTTTGATCTCTTCGTCCGTCAAAACCTTTTTGACCTTAATCAAATAGGTCTTGGGCACCTGGTACCGAGGGTGCAGTAACGCCTGGGCCAGGTCGCCGTTGTTCGTCAGCAACATCAACCCTTCGCTATCGAAGTCGAGCCGACCGACAGGGAACACGCGAACGGAGACACCGTGCAAGAACTCCTTCACCGTCGTCCGTCCACCCGGATCATCCAGTGTGGACATGACGTTCTTGGGTTTATTCAGCACCAGATATACGAATGGCTGCGCCGATGTCAGGTGCTTCCCATCCACCTTCACATGATCACGCTCGGGATCGACCTTCGTCCCCAGTTCCGTGACGACCCTGCCGTTCACCGAGACTCGACCCGAGGCAATCAACATTTCCGCCTTTCGGCGTGACGAAAGCCCCGTGCTGGCGATGAGCTTTTGAAGGCGAATTTCCATATTGCGTGAAAGGTAAAACGTGAAAAGTGAAACGGCGCTCTACGTCTCACCTTTTACGTTTCACGTCTTACGGTTCATTCCCATTCAATCGTCGAGGGCGGTTTCGAGCTGATGTCGTACACCACCCGATTCACCCCTTTGACTTCGTTGATGATCCGATTCGACATGCGACCCAGAACCTCATTCGGTATCTTGGCCCAGTCGGCAGTCATGCCGTCCACACTGGTGACGGCCCGAATCGCAATCACGTTCTCATAGGTCCGTCGATCGCCCATCACCCCGACGGTTCGAATCGGCAACAAGACCGCAAACGCCTGCCAGATCTCACGATAGAGACCGGCACTTCGGATTTCTTGATCGACGATCGTTTCGGACGCACGCAAGATTGCCAACCGTTCCGGCGTCACGGCCCCCAATACACGAATCGCCAATCCGGGACCTGGGAACGGTTGCCGCCAGATGATCTCGTCCGGCAATCCCAACTCTTTTCCCAGTACGCGCACTTCATCTTTGAAGAGCTCTCGCAGCGGCTCGATCAGCTTCAGCTTCATGCGCGCCGGCAAGCCACCGACATTGTGATGTGTCTTGATCGTCGCCGACGGGCCCCTGAAACTGACGCTTTCGATTACGTCGGGATAAAGCGTGCCCTGGACGAGATACTTGACGCCTTTCAGTTTCTTGGATTCAGCCTCGAAGTGCTTGATGAACTGCCGGCCGATGATCTTCCGCTTGCGCTCCGGATCCGTCACGTTCCTGAGTCCGGCGAGAAACGGTTTAGTTCCGTCAAGTATCCGCAGATTTAAATGCAACTGCGACGCGAAGGTCTTCTGCACCTGGTCTCGTTCACCGGCCCGCAAGACGCCGTTATCGACAAAGATGCAGGTAAGCTGATCGCCGATCGCCCGATGCGTCAGCGCCGCCGCCACCGATGAATCCACGCCGCCGCTCAGCGCGCAGATGACTCGCTCCTTGCCGACCTGTTCACGAATCTGCCCGACCGCTGTCTCGACATAGGACTGCATGGTCCAGGTCGGTGTGCAGCCGCAAATTTCGTAAACGAAGTTGCGAAGAATCTTCGTGCCTTCCGGCGTGTGAGCCACCTCGGGGTGGAATTGCAGACAATAGACCCGGCGCTTGGGATCGTCCCGCTTCATCGCCGCGACAGGCGAGTTGCTCGTATGCGCGATCGATCGAAACCCCGGCGGCATCCGTTCGATGCGATCGCCATGAGACATCCACACAGCGGTCTTCTTGTCTGTTCCGACTCCTTTGAAGAGATCTCCGGCATCGTCGATCGTCAGATCGGCTCTGCCGTACTCGCGATGAGTCGATTTGGCGACCTCTCCCCCGTTGAGATGCGTCACCAACTGCATGCCGTAGCAAATGCCGAGGATCGGAATGTCTTGCTCAAACAGCTCTTTGGCGACCCTAGGCGCCTTCTTCTCATAGACGCTCGAAGGCCCGCCGGACAGAACAATCCCTTGTGGCCGATAGGCGAGAATCGTCGTCAAGGGCACCGTACAGGGAAGAATTTGCGAGTAGACCTGCGCTTCGCGAATGCGGCGGGCGATCAGTTGCGTGTACTGCGACCCGAAATCGAGAACCAGAATTCTATCGTGCCAAAGTTCCATCGTGATACGGTTCGGGGTGAGAGGGTGAGGTGTAAGGGGTGAACGCCATACGGAGACGGGTCAGGTTTCGGAACCCCTCACTCCTTACCCCTAACCCCTTACCGAAACTACTCCCAATCCATCCGATAATTCGGCGCTTCTTTGGTAATGATCACGTCGTGCACATGGCTCTCGCGGAGGCCGGCCACGGATTGTCTGATGAACGTGGCATTCCGCTGCAAGTCGGGAATCGTTTTACAGCCGCAGTATCCCATTCCCGATCTCACTCCGCCGACCAACTGGTACACCACGGCGGCCAACGAACCTTTATAGGGAACACGGCCTTCGATTCCTTCAGGAACCAGCTTCTGCGCCGGGCGTCCCCCCTGTCCATATCGATCCCCGCCCCCGCGCTCCATCGCCCCGATGGAACCCATCCCGCGATAGACCTTGTAGGTTCTGGCTTGATAGAGGACCGTCTCACCGGGAGACTCTTCCGTTCCGGCAAAAAGACCGCCAAGCATCACAGAAGACGCCCCGGCAGCCAAGGCCTTCGTGATATCGCCGGAAAACTTGATGCCTCCATCGGCAATCACCGGCACGCCACTACCCTTCAAGACTTTCGCGCAATCCGCGATGGCGGTCAGCTGCGGCATCCCTGCGCCCGACACGATCCGTGTCGTGCAGATCGATCCCGGTCCAACCCCGACCTTGACCGCATCGACTCCGATTTTGAGGAGATCTTTGGCCGCTTCAGCAGTTCCAATGTTTCCCACGACCAGTTCGAGATCCGGGTATAATTTCTTGATCATCTTCGCGGTATCCAGCACGGCTCGTGAATGACCGTGCGCCGTATCGATCACCAGGAGATCCACGCCGGATTTCCTGAGCAGGGTCACACGCTCTTCCGTATCCTGCCCAACGCCGACCGCCGCCCCGATCCGCAACCGCCCATGGCCATCCTTACACGCATTGGGATATTTGATCCGCTTCTCGATATCCTTGATGGTAATGAGTCCCTTGAGTTCAAACTGTTTGTTCACCACCGGTAATTTTTCGATCCGGTGCTCATGAAGAATTTCTTTTGCCTTCTCCAGGCTGGTACCCTCCGGCGCCGTGATCAACCGGTCTCGCTTCATCACCTGCGACACCTTCAGGTCCATCCTGGTTTCAAACCTCAGGTCGCGGTTGGTGAGAATCCCGACCAGCTTGCGCCCTTTGGTGACAGGGATGCCTGAGATCCGATATTTCGCCATCAGCTGGTGGGCGTCGCGAATGGTTTCGTCGGGAGAAATTGTGACGGGATCCAAGATCATCCCGCTTTCGGACTTCTTGACTTTATCCACCTCCGTCGCCTGATCCGCCGGAGACAGCACGCGATGAATGACCCCGATCCCCCCTTCGCGCGCCATCGCGATCGCCAGCCGAGACTCCGTCACGGTGTCCATGGCCGCGCTGACGAGCGGGATATTGATCCGGATGTTGCGCGACACAAAGGTACCGGTATCGACTTCGTTGGGCGCAATCTGCGACTTGGCCGGTACGAGGACCACGTCGTCGTACGTCAGTCCGAGTCTGGGTTCCTTGTCCAGCATGATGGCTCCTTAGGAAGGTTCTAAAGTTTGAAAGTTAGAAAGTCAAAAAGTCAATAAACCCAAGCGGTTCCTCCACCACTTTTTTCTGCTCGATGACTTTACGACTTGACGGCCTTACAACTTGGTGACTTCCCGATCTGACGACTTTCCAACTTTACGACTTTCGGACTTTACAACTTGACCACTTTCGATTGTTCAGCCCCTTGCGTCAGCTCTGCCGCTGCGTCGGCCTCGTCCCGCAACCGCTCACTGCCCTCTTCCGCCGGCATGAACTGCTGCACCCGCGTGTTGCCGCTATCGACGACAAAGACGCTCCCCTTCGCATCAACGGCGATCCCGTATGGAAAATTGAGTTGCCCGTCGCCGTTGCCGAACCCGCCCCACTGGGTGATGAAATTGCCGTCGCGATCGAACTGTTCGATCCGATGATTCCCCGTATCCGTCACATAGACATCCCCGGCGCCGTCGACGGTGATGCCCCAGGGCGAGCGCAATTGCCCGGCCTCTTGCGCCAAAGAACTGCTGGCATGCCCGGCCGTCGGACTGCCTCCCCACTTCGTCAACAGCTGCGGCAAGACATTGGTGCTGGTATCGAACTTTTGGATGCGGTGATTTCCCATGTCGACGACATAGACCGCCCCGTCCTCTTGATCAACCGCCACTCCGCGCGGGAAATAGAACTGCCCGTCCCCGTTGCCGAAGCTGCCCCAGGCCATAATAAACTCACCGGACATGTCGAACTTCTGCACACGGAAATTAGCGCTGTCGACGACGTAGACATAGCCGCGCACGCGGTCGACCGCAATCCCCCAGGGAGCGTTGAACTGTCCCTCGCCGTTTCCACGTGAGCCGAACTTCATCATGTACCCGCCGAGTTTTCCATCGAACTTCTGAACCCGATGATTATTGGTATCCACAACCCAGACATCCCCCTTGCCGTCGCACGCGATGCCGGTGGGATTGTGGAAGTTTGAATTCGCAGAGCCAAAACTCCCCCACAGAATGATGAAGTTCCCGGTCCTGTCGAACTTCTGCACGCGATTGTTGCCGTTGTCGACGACAAACAGCGATCCTTGCTGGTCGACACTCAGTCCGTAGATCGGCGCCATAAACTCTCCGCCGTGCAACAGCGACGCGCCTCGTCCGGGCTTTCCCCATTTCGACACGCACAGATAGCCCGAGGTATTGACCAAAATTGTCGTGCCGGCCGGCGTGGATATATTATTGCCGATGTCTTTGAACCACACATACACGGTTTTGTGCCCATCTCCAGGCGAGAGAATGAACGGAATCGTGGCTCCGAACTTGATCGCGGGAGTCATCTCTACCCATCCTGGGGTCCCGGCCATCGGCGTGAGCGGACTTTCAGAAATAAAATAGGCCCCGACCCCCGTGTCCAAATCGGTCGCCGAGATCGTCACCACGACATCGGGCGAATTGGTCATGAAGGCCCCATGATTGATCACCGCGTAGGGATTCTGTGGCGCCGTGATATCGATGAGTACGGGCATCACCGTCACTTCTTCCGACAACCCGCTCTCCGTCCCGTCTTCGAACAAAGCGGTCACGGCATAAAAATACGGCGTCTCGTTGGTGAGACCTTCATGCGTGTAGGGGTTCGTCACGCCTTCGATCTTCGTCGCGCCCTCAATCGTGACGTGCGTCGAGGTGCTGAAATACAGATTGTAGGACTGCGCGCCGGACACTTCCATCCAGCTCAGGAACACTTCCGTGTCACCGGCCTTGACGGCAAGGCTGCGGGGTGGTTGCACCGCCCCGACTTCCACCGTGTGCGCCGGCTGGTCCTTCCCACGATTCATCTCTTCTTCGGTCGGCACATATTTAAGTACGCGGTTATTGCCGCTATCGACAACGTAGACACTGCCTTCCTTATCGACAGTAATGCCGTAAGGGAAGTTGACCTGCCCCTCCGTCTTCCCGCGATTCCCGAACGAGCAGAGGAAGGTCCCGTTGCCGTCGAACTTCTGAATCCGGTGATTGCCGCTGTCGACGACATAGACGTTGCCAAGCGCGTCACAGGCGATGCCCCACGGCGATTTGAACTGGCCGGGGCCGCTGCCCTCGCGTCCCCACTTGGTCAGGAAACTTCCGCGCGCATCGAACTTTTGGATGCGGCTGTTGCTTTCATCGGCCACATAAATATTGCCGACGAAATCGACCGCCACGCCGCGTGGGAAAAAGAACGCGCCGTCGAAGCTGCCGTCCCGCCCCCACTTCAACAGCGGTTGGCCGTCGGCTTGGAACTTTTGAATGCGAGAATTGCTCGTATCGGAGACGTACACATTGCCGTCATGATCCGTCGCAATGCCCCAGGGCACGTCGAAGCGGCCCATGTCGGCCCCGCGCCAGGCGAACCCGAACTTCCCCCAGGCTTTCTGCGCGTTACCTTCGAGATCAAATTTCTGGACACGGTTGTTGCCGCTGTCGGCCACATAGACGACATCGTCCGGACCGACGGCGAGGCCACGGGGATAGTAAAACTGACCTTCTTGCGAACTCGGTTCACCACCCCATCGTGCGAGAAACTTGCCGGTCTTGTCGAATTTTTGGATGGAGTGATTGTCGGTATCCGCCACGTAGAGATTGCCGTCCTGGTCGAGCGCGATCCCGGTGGGCGCGCTCAACTCACCGTCGCCCGCTCCTTCACAACCGATGATCATGGCGAGGAGATAGGGCGATGGAATGGCCATCACTTCTTGCGATTCAGGACTTTCGCCCTTCGAGGTGACGACGGTGACGACATAGTGGTAACAAGTGCCGTTGGCAAGGTCGTCATGGACGTAGGGACTGGAAGCGCCTTCCAGGCAAGTCGCCTTGTCTTTCTTCACGCCGATGACGCTCGTAAAATCTTCGGGGCTGGCGATGGGGCGGGTTAATTCCGAAAACTTGATCTGCACCCCCTTGGTGGTCTGGAAATACAGGTTGTAATACAGGGCATCCGGAACCGGGTCCCACGCGACGATGATGCGCCCATTGCCTGGTTTGGCGTGAACATTCTGCGGAGGAGACGGCAGTTCTTCTTCCTCCCCCACCACCGAATCTCCCCCGCCCCATTCTCCCTGGATTTCATCGACAAAGAGACGGCGCCGGTTACATTGAAACATTTCATCAAAAAGCCAGGCTTTCATCACCGTGTTGCCTCAGGTTGGTTCTTAAAAAGGTTCAGAAACGGCGGAACTTTCAATTGCTTAGACTTGGACTGGTCACTGTAGCAAAGCGATGGAAATGGAGTCAAGGCAACGGCCGCAATGCCTTGGAGATGCACATCGTGAAGAAGCCCCTATGGAATCCAGAGCCGGATCGATTACAATGCACCGGTTACCCGATAGAACTGATAGTCAACAACCCGAGTATCAATGGCCGAGAGAGCGGATTCAGAGGTGAATAGTTATGAGAATGTTTCATGTCAAACAAACGGTGACCTATGAACTCACCATGGCGGCAGGAACGGAGCAAGAAGCCATTCTGAAAGCCAAAGGGATTCCACTGGCTCAATGGACCGCCGAGGCCGATGAGATCACGGTCGAGATGCTCGACGAGACCGATGAAATCGACGATTACTGAATGGGGCTCATCGCCTGTTCCATCTTCCAAGGACCGTCATGGCACATAGCCGGCACTCGTCATATAGGGGGGATAAGAACCATGCGCGCGATTCAAACAATGCACACGTCAACGTTGTGTTTGATCTTCATCACGGTCGTGGCTACTGCGGCCGCTGCAGGGGACAAGGGACGCGCAAGTGGTCAGGCTGCTCCATTGGACAAGAAAACCGAGGACAGGGCACGGTACGTCATCAGAATCGCCGGATGCAATGATTGCCACACGACCGGCTATGCGGAAGCCGCAGGGAAGATTCCAGAAAAAGACTGGCTCAAGGGAGATGCAATGGGATGGCGCGGTCCTTGGGGCACAACCTACGCGAGTAACTTACGGCTCTATATGCAGACGCTCTCGGAGGCCCAGTGGATTCAAGTCTCACGTTCGGTTGAGCTTCGGCCACCGATGCCGTGGTTCGTGCTTCGCGAGATGACTGCGCAAGATCTGCGCGCCGTCTATCGGTTCATCAGAAACCTCGGACCTGCCGGCGAGCCGGCACCCAATTATCTCCCGCCTGATCAGGAACCTAAGGGACCGTTTATCTTGTTCCCGTCGAGTCCAGAGGCTTCGAAATAGACAATGGGGAAGAAGCGTTATGCTTCTTACTCATGCTTACTTAGACCGACAGAACTTTGCCGCCACGCACCGGCGCAGTAGCGACAAACCTTCAGATCACACACCCACCTCCTACCCTCGCATTGTCCCTTACCAAAGGCATGGCACTCGCTACCGGTGCTGTTGGCTGCAAGTCACTTCTTAAATACAACTGTACTCTACTGCTGCGAGTTACCGACTCTTCTTGTAAACGACCATACCACCGACAAAAAGTGCAAGCATGACGGTTGCAAAGATCAACATTGTAGTGTCCATGATAGCTCCTTTCGTTCGAACCATGACCTCGAACGATTATGTCGACCATCACATTGTTTTTCCGATCCATGGAAAGCCTTATGAAATCACGGCGAACGACCTCTCTGATTCCAGGGAGGTCGCCCGCAGAGGGCGCTTAGGACGCCTAGACTATCTTATTGGTATTGATGAGAACCCGCGCGGGGAATGGGGTAAAAGGCGACTCGTCAAGAGCAATGCGATTCCCTCGCCAGCGATCATATGCTTACGCCAGCCTAGAATCTCCACAAGGCTCATCACATTGAATAATTCCCTATCACGAATACGACAGCCGATGGAGAACCGGCTAGCGCGACTGGCGAGACGCCCGCCCATGACTCGGCGGGCCGCTGTGATCCGGTGGACTAAGGTCTTCCATCTCCACCTCCTCCTGTTACCGAACGACTCCGAATGGTCAGATCAACTGCATTTTTGTCATTCAGTGTATGAAGTATTTTATCCTTACTCCTCTTCGACGTTTTCTGTCAATAGGGATAATCCTGGTTTCATCTGACAGGCCTAGGCATAGGCCATTCCACTTCATTCACAAGAACCTTGGCAGGATACTCGTCCGGGGTTGGTCTATAGGTTTTTGGACATCCTAAACCGGATAGATCACGCGCTACAAAAACCGGATAGATGTGGTCGATACACCAGACCCCTTTGGCGTTGATTTCTTCCGGCGTGCATGCCATGTTTGGGAAATGGAAGAAGATCGGCGCCGTCCAACGCCTTCCTCCACATAACTCTCTCGTGCGGCGGATCAACGCTGAGGTCTCATCCGGTGAACACCCTGCCGGATGAGGCGGAAGCGACACAGCCGTGCAGCGCTCCAGTTCAGAATAGTAGGAATAGCGCCGCAGAGTATGCCGAAAAATGCAATGAACCGTTGACCCGAGCCATACCGTGAACCACATGACCCAGCAGGCCGGCCATATGATTTCCGATTCCACGTTTACATTCATCGGGTGCAGCGAGGTCCAAGAAAGCCTGGGACAACAGGCGGAGGACGAGAAAGAACTGGCCGAACTCGTCGAAGAGGTGCCGCTCGATTCCATCCATTTCCATACCCATAGCTATTTTCTCCGGCATCGCTTCATCGAGCGGGCCTATCCGAATGATTTTGCCCAATGGGTCGTGATGCAGGTCGGAGACCATGTGTTGGGCGAACGGCTCGCCGTGGTCGACCCATTCGACTATCCGAACCTGGAGGACTTGCGGGAAGAGATTATTTCGATCATCGACGACCATCTGTCGCGGATGTCCGTTATTCCCCGTGTGGTGTTCGGCGAGCCGTTTCATTTCAAGCGCTCCCGGATTCTGGAGGTGCCGATCGGCCTGGAAGTACGGTCCCTGGCGGAATTTCGACAGGCGGTGTCGGACGTCGATGCCAGCGCCATCTATTTTCACATGTTCGAAGCGCACTTCCGACTTCATCGCGAGGAAAGCGATTTTTCGGCCTGGATCCGATCCGGCCTGGGTTTGCATGAATTGGCGGATTGCATTCGTTCCATTAACCCGTATTTGGGAAGCCTCGAACGTCTGCGGTCGAGTCTGATCACGGCGTGCGACGAATTCCTGGCAAGAGCCTGAAGGCATGGGATGCTGAACCAAGATCCCCTCTGGTACAAGGACGCCGTGTTCTATGAGTTGCACGTCCGCGCCTTCTTCGACAGCAATGACGACGGCATCGGGGATTTCGCCGGCCTGATCGAGAAGCTCGATTATCTCGAGTGGCTGGGAGTGGACTGTCTCTGGCTGCTGCCGTTTTATCCGTCGCCGTTGCGCGACGATGGTTACGATGTGGCGGATTTCACCACCATTGCGCCTTCGTACGGCTCCACCGAGGTGTTCCGGCAGCTGCTCGATGCGGCCCACCAGCGCGGCATGCGCGTCATTGTCGATCTGGTGTTGAATCATACTTCAGATCAGCATGCGTGGTTTCAGGAGGCCCGTCGATCGCCGCAGGCTCCGACGCGGGACTACTATGTCTGGAGCCAGACGGATCAGAAATACGCGAAGGCGCGCATTATCTTCGTGGATACGGAAAAATCCAATTGGACCTGGGATCCTGAGGCGCAGGCGTACTATTGGCACCGGTTCTTCAGCCATCAACCGGACCTGAACTATGACAATCCGGCGGTCAAGCAAGCGATGCTGGAGGTCATGGAGTTCTGGCTGGATCAGGGGCTCGACGGGTTTCGCTGCGATGCGGTGCCCTACCTGTTCGAGCGCGAAGGCACGATCTGCGAGAACCTGCCCGAGACTCACGCATATCTAAAGGAGATTCGGAAACGGATCGACGAGCGGTACAGCACCAGAATTCTCTTGGCGGAAGCCAACCAGTGGCCGAGCGACGTGCGTCCTTATTTCGGGGAACGGTGACGAATTCCATATGGCCTTTCATTTCCCGCTGATGCCGCGCCTGTTCATGGGATTGCGCAGCGAGGACCGGCGGCCGATCCTGGATATGTTCAAACATACGCCGCCGATCCCGTCGAATTGCCAATGGTGCCTCTTCCTCCGAAATCACGACGAATTGACGTTGGAAATGTGCACTGGAGAGGAACGGGACTACATGTATTATGCCTATGGCCGCGATCCCCAGGCGCGCCGCAACATCGGCATCGCGCGCCGCCTCGCGCCGTTGCTCGAGAACGATCGGCGCAAGATCGAGCTGCTCAACAGCATCGTGTTCACCTTGCCGGGCACGCCGATCATTTACTACGGCGATGAAATCGGCATGGGGGACAACATTCATTTGGGCGACCGCAACGGCGTGCGGACCCCGATGCATTGGACCGCAGACCGGAATGCCGGCTTCTCCAAAGCGGATCCCGCGAAGTTGTTTCTTCCGCTCGTCACCGATCCCGTTTACGGCTATCAATCGATCAATGTGGACACGCAAAAGCAGATGCCCCATTCCCTCCTCCATTGGATGCGCCGCATGATCTCCATCCGCAAGGGGCACAAGGTGTTCGGGCGGGGCACGTTCGAATTCTTAGCGCCGTCGAACGAAAAGGTCCTGGCGTATCTGCGGACCGACGAAGGGGAGACGGTGCTGCTCGTCCATAATTTGGCGGAGTCGGCGCAGGCCGTGGAGCTGAATCTGACGCGGTTCAAGGGCATCGTTCCGATCGAGCTGTTCGGCGATTCGCGATTTCCGCAGATCGGGGACCATCCCTACGTGCTCAGCCTTGGCCCCTATGGCTTCTACTGGTTCAGCCTGCCGGCGGTTCGAGCCTGGGACAGTACATATAATCTAGAATGGAGCGCGATTTGACATCAGCGGACAAGAGCAAGCCGGCGAAGGAAGACAGCGCCATGACCACCGCGCTCGATCAATACCGGGAAGTGTCACCGAAGGGAACGGTCGACTTCCTGTACCGGCTGAGCGACCTGGTCAAGGGGCGAAGCATGGTGCATGTGAGCGCGGTTCGGTACGGTGGAGGGGCGGCGGAGCTCTTGCGGCGCTTGGTGCCGATGATGACGGCGTTGGGCGTGGAGTCGCGTTGGGAGGTCATTGCGGGGACGCAGGAGTTCTTCGCGGTCGTGAAACGGCTCACCGACGCCTTGCAAGGACGAGACGAGAAGATCACCGAGGACATGTACCAGACCTTCCGGGAGATCAACGAGCGGAACGCGAAAGCGCTGAACCTCGAAGCGGACATGGTCATGATCCACGACCATCAGCCGGCCGGCATGGTGGAGTATCGGGCGCGAGGGACTTGGTTGTGGCGCTGCCATCTGGATCTGTCCCAGCCGCAACGGCGCGCTTGGACGTTTTTGCGGCGGTATGCACTGAAGTACGATGCGGCTATTTTTTCATTGTCCGGCTTTGCTCAGCGACTGCCGATCCCGAAGTTCATCGTGTACCCCTCGATCGACCCGCTGAGCCCGAAGAATCGGGAAATGACCAGATCCGAAATCAATCAGATCGTGGATCGGCTGGGCATCCCGCGAACCAAACCGATCATCCTGCAGGTGGCAAAATTCGAGCGATTCAAGGATCCGCTCGGCGCCATTCATGCCTATCGCATTGTGAAGAAGCACCACGATTGTCGATTGGTGCTTGCCGGGTCCGGCGTCATGCATGACCCGGAAGGTGAAGCGGTGCTGGCCGAAACGCGCGAGGCGGCGGCGCGGGATCCGGATATTCATCTGGTGCAGTTGCCGCCGGAAGCCGATCTTGAAATCAATGCGCTGCAGCGAACGGCCACAGTGGTGCTGCAGAAATCCATCAGGGAAGGGTTCGGCGTGACGGTCTCGGAAGCCATGTGGAAAGGGAAGCCGGTGGTCGGGGGAAATGCCGAAGGGATCGCGGCGCAAATCATCGACGACGTGACGGGCTATGTCGTCCATTCCGCGGAAGGGGCCGGATTCCGCCTGCGTCATTTATTGAATAATCCTGGTTTGATCGCCCGCATGGGAGCAGCCGGACGGGAGCACGTCCGCCGGAATTTCCTCATCACCAGACAATTGGGCGATTTCCTGACATTGCTGAAGATCATGCCGCCACAATAATGAAGGAAGTGCTGAGTTATGAGTGCTGAGCTGTAAAGAGGTCATGGTATCGATGAGTCGTCGAGGCATTGTTCCAATCAGCGCTTCACGCTTCACGCTTCACGCTCGCCTCGTTGAGTCGGCGAAGCGGGCTTCACGGGTATGCCGATGACCGACGAGACTGTCACGGCCGAACCCGGCCCGCAAACTTCGGAACAGATCGTCAACGCGGACGTCGTCGTGGGCCTGTTGACTCTGAACAATGCCGGGACGATTGAGCAAGTGGTAAAGAGTATCATCGAAGGGCTGCAGCGATTCTTTGTCGGCGCTTCCGTGATGGTCGTGAATTACGACGGCGGGTCCCAAGACGGCACGCCGGAGATTGTCGAACGGCTTGCCGCAGGGCAGATCGCCGTCCGCGTCGTTCCCGGTGCGGCGGGGCATTATGCGAGCCTCGGGACCGATTCCGGTCTCTCGGGACGGGCGGACGATGTCCGCCGTCTATGCGAGACGGCGCAGTCGCTCCAGGCCAAAGTGTGCCTCGTCATCGAGGGCAATCTGCGCTCCATGTCTCCTCAGTGGATTGAGCTGCTGGGTCGCCCGATTTATCAAGACGGCATGGATTGCGTCGTTCCGCTGTTCCGGCGGCATCGGTATGAGGGCACGCTGGTGAGCAATCTGCTCTATCCCTTGATGCGGGCGCTGTATGGAAAGCGGCTGCGATATCCCAGCGGCGGCGCCTACGGCCTTTCCGGTCGCCTCGCGCGGGAGTTGATGAAAAACCCGTTCTGGTCACGGGATGTGGCCCGCATCAGCTTCGACGGATGGATGACGACCGTCGCGCTCGCCGAGGGCTACGAGGTGTGCCATGCGTTTCTCGGCGCTAAGGAGCAGGATTCCAAGTTGGGAACCTCCGATCTGGCCCATGTGCTGGCGGCTGCCGTCGGGGCGATCTTTCATTCGATGGAGGATTACGAGCCAGCCTGGGAGCGCTCGCATGTGTCGACCGATGTGCCGCTGTATGGGGCGGTCGACTATGCGCCGCTCACCGGCCCGGTCAACATTGCCCGTATGGTGAGTGGAGTGCGGCAGGGGGTACGCGATCTGTTGCCGCTGTGGGAGGTCATCCTCTCGCCGGAGACCTTAGGCCAAATCCTCGCGCTTGGAATCCAGGAGTCCGACGAATTTCACTTCCCTGAGGATCTTTGGGTGCAGGTCGTATACGAGTTTGCGCTGGCGTATCATGATCAAGTGCTGCACCGGGAGCACGTACTGAAATCGCTGACACCCTTGTATCTCGGGCAGACCGCCTCCTTTGTCCTTGACACGCAGCACGGCGGCGTCGAGCAGGTGGAGGCGGCCGTAGAATCGCTCTGCCGGCGGTTCGAGGCGATGAAGCCCTATCTTACGGATCGATGGAGGTGGCGGGATGAGTGACCTCTGGCGCGACACCATGATAGCCGGATTTCGTGACGCAGTGATGCAAATCCTATTGGTATTGCCGAGGCTTTTGGCGCTCATCACGTTCCTATTGATCGGACTGGCCATGGCGTGGCTCGTCAGAGTGCTGATGGTGCGCGTGCTCACGGCCTTTCGGTTCGACCGTCTCTGCGAGCGATTCGGGCTCAATCAGCCGTTGGCTCAAGCCGGCATCAAACAACCGGCGTCGGTCGTGTTGAGTCGCATCTTGTTCTGGACGGTGTTTCTGCTCTTTACGTTCATGGGTGTGGATGCGGTAAATCTGCCGGCCACGGCCAATCTCATCAGCCAGATCGTGGGCTTTCTGCCGAATGTGCTTGCGGCCGCGTTGGTATTGCTGCTCGGCGTACTGTCCGCAAATTTCTTTACAGAGGCGGCGCTGATCGCGGCGGTGAATGCGCAACTGCGGGAAGCGCGCATCGTGGCAAGCCTGGTTCGGTGGGGGATTCTCTTATTCACGTTTGCCATGGTGCTGACGCAGTTGGGCATCGCCAAAGAGATCGTCATCTCGGCGTTTTCTATTACCTTCGGCGGCGTCGTCTTCTCGCTCGCACTTGGCGTGGGTCTCGGAATCCGGCATCTGATGCGTGAGTCTATCGAACGGCGCCTGGGCAAGGGAAAAGAAAAGGAAGAGAAGATCGACGAGCTGTCGCATTTGTAGCCGTGAAGCGTGAAGAAGAAACTCCCACTATCTGCTGACCATTACGAGATACGCACGACGAGATTCGATTATGAAGACACGAGATACGCTTCACGAACGACGAGATACGAGAATAGCCGAATGAGACAACCAAAGAAAAAGGATATACGAGATGGCGCCGTCGCCGCTGTTCCCGGCATTGACGGACGCCGCCGTGTCGTGATCGAGGGGGTCCGTCCGGAAATTGATGGTGGCCGGTTCCCAATCAAGCGAGTCGTGGGGCAGTCGGTTGTAGTGGAGGCGGATGTGTTTGCCGACGGCCATGACGAAATCACCGGCATGATCCGGTACCGGCATGAACGAGAACAGGATTGGACCGATGCGGCGCTGAGCTTCGTGGAGAACGACCGGTGGCGCGCCTCCTTCGAAGTCCGGAAGCATGGTCTTTACTATTACACGGTGACCGCATGGATCGATCACTTTCGATCCTGGCAGCGGGATATGCGCAAACGCGTCGCCGCAGACCAAGATGTAACCGTGGATCTCCTGATCGGCCGGGATTTGATCAAGGCGGCTGCCCTCCGCGCAGACGGAGCGGACGCGGAGCGGCTCAGCGCGATCGCAATAGTGATGGAACATGGCGAGGCACGTGCGCTGAAGACTGTTTTGGAACAAGAACTGGCTGATCTCATGGCACGACATGCTGACCATCCGTCGCCGATCATCTATGACAAGGAATTGACGGTCCTCGTAGATCGTACCAGGGCGGGATTCGGCGCCTGGTACGAGGCATTTCCGCGTTCATGCGCGACCGAGCCCGGTCGCCATGGCACCTTTCAAGATTGCGAAGCTCGGCTTCCCTACATTGCTGGAATGGGTTTCGATGTCTTGTATCTTCCCCCCATCCATCCGATCGGCCGAACATTCCGAAAGGGCAAGAATAATGATCCGAACGGAGGTTCCGATTCGGTGGGAAGTCCGTGGGCGATCGGCGCCGCTGAGGGAGGCCACCAGGCGATTCACCTAGATCTCGGTACGCCCGAAGATTTCAGGCGACTCATCGGCAAGGCCCAAGAGCAAGGCTTGGAGATCGCGCTCGATCTGGCCTTTCAATGTTCGCCCGATCATCCCTACGTCAAGCACCATCCTGAATGGTTCGTGCAGCGGCCGGACGGCACCATTCAATATGCCGAAAATCCTCCGAAGAAGTATCAGGACATCTATCCGCTAAATTTCGAAAGCGATCAGTGGGCTTCCTTATGGCGGGAACTGAAAGAGGTCGTCGGTCACTGGATCGATCAAGGTGTCAGGATTTTTCGAGTCGATAATCCCCACACCAAGCCGTTTGCGTTCTGGCACTGGCTGATCGCGGAGGTGAAACGCGATCATCCCGATGTGCTTTTTCTTGCGGAAGCCTTCACCAGACCAAAAATTATGTACCGCTTGGCGAAGCTCGGTTTCACCCAGTCGTACACGTATTTCGCGTGGCGGCAGACCAAGTCGGAGTTGACCCAGTATTTTACGGAACTGACGAAGACCGAGGTGAGGGAATACTTCCGGCCCAATCTCTGGACCAATACGCCGGATATCCTGACTGAACAACTCCAACAGGGCGGTCGTCCCGCCTTCGTATCCCGGTTTGTTTTAGCCGCCACTCTGGGGGCTAATTATGGAATCTATGGTCCTGCATTCGAGCTCATGGAATCTCGTCCGCAAAAAGCCGGCAGCGAAGAATATCTCGATTCAGAAAAATATGAAATCCGTGCATGGGATTTGGATCGACCCGATAGCCTGAAAGAATTGATCTGCCGGGTCAATCGCATCCGCCGCGAGAATGTCGCATTCCACAATGATGAGAGTCTGATGTTTCATCACGTAGATAACCAGGAGTTGATTGCATACAGCAAGCGTTCAGTCGATGGAGAAAATGTGACACTGACGGTGGTAAACCTCAGTCCTCACCATGTCCGTTCTGGATGGGTGCATCTGGATCTCGATGCGCTGGGATTGCAGGCAGACAAGCCGTTCCAAGTGGTGGACCTGCTCACCGAAGCTTACTACATCTGGGAGGGGCCACGGAACTATGTGCAGCTCGATCCGCATTCAGTGCCGGCCCATATCTTTCTCATCCGGCGTGATCTTAGCTGATAGTCAGTTCCGGCATTCCCGTGCAAACGGGAATCCAGAGGATCCGAGAACACATAGAGGCCGATGATCTGGACTCCCGCCTTCGCGGAAGTGACGAGGGAAGTTGAAGTTGTTCGTGTCATTCGCTAACGGCCATTAGCTCTTGGTTCTTTGCTCGTGCCATACGCCATCGACCATTAACCATTGGCTGTTGAATATGTTGACCGTCCACGACAATTGGGAGCGGCTGTTCGATCGGGATACCATCGGCGCGGTTGAGGCGCTGTTGCCGTCGGCCCTTTCGTCCGCTCGATGGTATGGAGGCAAGGCAAAGACGATCGCGGCGGTTCGCATCAAAGAGATCATTCCACTTCGCACAGACGACAATTCAATGGTCATGGTCTTCATCGACGTCTCCTATCAAGGCGGAGGCCATGATGTCTATACAATGGCACTCACCGCCTCGTTCGGCGAACGGGCATTGCAGATGCAACAAGCTCATCCGCAGGCTGTGTTGGCGGAGCTGACCATTGCCGGTATTAACGGAGACCGGCGCGGGTTGTTGCACGATGCCCTGTGGGACCACGCATGTGCCGGTGCGCTGTTGTACGCCATCCGCCAAGAAAATGAATTTCGGGGTGAGAACGGAAAGCTTCTTGCCTCGGCCGTCTGCACCTTTTCAACGGCTATTCTGGAGGCGGCATCGGCTGGCTCTTCTGTCTTGAAGGGCGAGCAAAGCAATACGTCGGTAAAGTTCGGCCAGCATGCGATGCTGAAGCTCTATCGGCGTTTCGAAGCAGGAATCAATCCCGATCTGGAGATCGGTCGGGCATTGACCGCAGCGGGATATGCACATAGCCCCACAGTGCTGGGCTCCTTGGAATATGCCGGGCGGGACCATGAGCCGGCCACGGTTGCGATTGTACACGCGTTCGTCGAAAATCAAGGCGATGCCTGGCGATACACATTGAGCGAATTGGAAGCGGAACTGGCCGACAGCTCAGGCCCGGCCATGCGTGCAAGTGGCACCTATGCCGAGGCTGCGGCGCTGCTCGGCCGGCGGACCGCTGAACTACATCTCGCTTTGGCCCGGAACACCAATGATCCGGCGTTCGCGCCGGAGCCCTGCACAATGGACTACTGGCAATCGTTGCGTGATCGAATGGCACGCTCTGTCGAAGACTCGTTGGCATTGCTTTCTAGCCGCCTCCAAGGCCTTCATGGGCCGAACCGGCGACTGGCGACTCTTGTGCTCGAATCGAAAGCTTTATTGCTGTCCCGGCTGGAGGCTCCAGCCAAGCGGAATCCGCAGGCGGTCAGAATTCGCTGCCATGGCGATTTTCATTTGGGCCAGGTGTTGTATACGGGTCGGGATTTCGTAATTATTGATTTTGAAGGCGAGCCGGCCAGGCCGTTGGCGGAGCGGCGCGCGAAACATGTCCCGATCCTTGATGTGGCGGGAATGATCCGATCATTCCACTATGCCGCTTCTGCGGTGCTGGATCAGGCGGAAAACCGGCCGGACGCCGATGCGCGGCGATCTGAGATGGAACGGCGGACGAGGCAATGGTATCGGTCGGCGGCGGAGGCATTTTTATCCGGCTATACAGAGATAGCGGGCAAGGCTCCATTCCTCCCGGACCAATCCAATGACCGCAAGATGCTTCTGGATGCATATTTGATCGAGAAGGCCTGCTATGAATTGAGCTACGAGCTGAACAACCGGCCCTCGTGGGCCGGGATTCCGATGAACGGGCTGCTGCAATTAGTGAGAGATAAACAAGGACTGAAGACTGAGAGCACCGAGGCTGGGGACTTAGCTGAGCAGAGAATGAGGTAAAACATGACACAGCAAGTGATGGTGGTTGATGAACCGACGAGGCTGACGCGCGACGACCTCTATCTCTTTAACGAGGGATCATTGGTCAATCTGTATGACAAATTGGGCGCGCATCCGGGGCACGTGAACGGCCGGGATGGAACTTTTTTCGCCGTGTGGGCTCCGGACGCCGAACGGGTCTCCGTGATCGGCTCGTTCAATGACTGGAAGCAGGATACGCACCTTCTGTCTCCGCGTGGGCACAGTGGGATTTGGGAAGGGTTCATTCCCGGCATCGGGGTCGGTACTCTGTATAAGTATCACGTCCGTTCGCGCTTTCACGGATATCGCGCGGACAAGACCGACCCGTTATCGTTTTTCAACGAGATTCCGCCTAAGACGGCCTCGATCGTCTGGGACTTGGCCTACGAGTGGAACGATGCGGATTGGATGAAGCAGCGACGGGACAGCAATGCGCTCACGGCGCCCATGTCGATCTACGAAATGCATGTCGGGTCATGGCGACGTGTAGCCGAGGAAGGCCATCGCTCCCTCAGTTATCGCGAGATGGCCGTGCCGCTGGCGGAATATGTCAAGCAGATGGGATTTACTCATATCGAGTTTCTCCCGCTGATGGACCATCCCTTCTTCGGTTCATGGGGGTATCAAACCACCGGCTATTTTGCGCCGTCCGGCAATTACGGCACGCCGCAAGATCTCATGTATCTGATCGACACCCTCCACCAGCATGGCATCGGTGTGATACTCGACTGGGTGCCGTCGCATTTTCCCACCGATGAACATGGACTCGGATACTTCGACGGGACGCACCTGTATGAGCATGCGCACCCGAAGCAGGGATTTCATCCGGAATGGAAAACCTTCATATTCAACTACGGCCGCAATGAGGTGCGTAGTTTCTTGATCAGCAGCGCGCTGTTCTGGCTCGACAAGTACCATATCGACGGATTGCGGGTCGATGCGGTTGCATCGATGCTGTATCTGGATTATTCGCGCAAGGAAGGTGAATGGATTCCGAACCAGTACGGCGGGCGAGAGAACCTGGAGGCGGTCGCCTTTCTGCGGCGATTCAACGAGGAAGTCTATACGCGGTATCCGGACGTGCAGACCACGGCGGAGGAATCCACGTCCTGGCCGGCCGTCTCGCGTCCGGGCTATGTGGGGGGTCTTGGCTTCGGACTGAAGTGGGATATGGGCTGGATGCACGACACGTTGCAATATATGCAGACCGATCCGATCTACCGCCGGTATCATCATCACCATCTCACGTTCCGCATGCTGTATGCCTTTCACGAGAATTTCGTCTTGCCGCTGTCCCATGACGAAGTGGTCTACGGCAAGCGCTCGCTGCTCGAAAAGATGCCGGGAGACGACTGGCAGAAGTTTGCGAATCTCCGTGTCGTTGTTCGGGTACATGTATGCGCAGGCGGCCAAGAAGCTCATCTTCATGGGCGGAGAGATTGCGCAGCGATCGGAATGGACGCATGACGGCCAACTGGAATGGGAACAACTCCAGCATGCGAGCCATCTGGGTATTCAGCGATGGGTGGCGGATCTCAACCGTGTCTATCGGACCGAACGGGCCCTGCACGAGGACGATTTGACTCCCCATGGATTTGAATGGATCGACTGCAACGATGCCGAGGCGAGCGTCATCAGCCTGATGCGCAAGGGCCACACGACGCAGGATCTGATCCTGGTCGTGTGCAATTTCACGCCGGTGCCGCGGCCAAATTACCGAGTAGGTGTTCCACGCGGGGGATACTGGCAGGAAATTCTCAACAGTGATTCTGCCTGGTATGGAGGCGGCGACTGGGGCAACGGAGGCGGCGTCGATGCCGTGCCGGTCCCGCTGCACGCGCGGTCCCATTCATTGACGATGACCGTTCCCGCCCTGGCGGCGTTGTTTTTTAAGAGCCAGGGATAGCACCGATCAGCCAGGAGACATCTGATGAGTAGCGATATCCGGCCGCAGATCGAATCGGCGAACGCTCAGTTCGTGAGCGCATTCAAACGCGGTGACGCCACCGGCATCGCGAATCTCTATACCGCGGAGGCCCAGCTGCTTCCAGCGAACAGCGACTTCGTGCGTGGCACGGCGGCCATCCGCACGTTTTGGCAGAGCGTGATCGACACGGGCCTCAAGGGAGCAAGCTTGGACACGATTGAGCTGGAGGCCCACGGCGATACGGTGATCGAGATTGGCCGATACCGACTTCTTGCTGCCGGTGATGCCGTTGCTGACCAGGGCAAGTACATCGTCGTGTGGAAGCAAGACAACGGCACATGGAAGCTGCATCGTGATATCTGGACGACAAGCCAACCGCCTCCTGCATCGTAGGTCTGCCTGACGAGACCCTCCATCTCCTGCTCAACTCCGCAAGTCAATGCTCACCGGTATGCACAGAACATGACTGGACCTCAATCCTTGACGCATGTCGGGCTCTGGAGAACTGGTAACCCTACGGGACAATACAACTGCCAATCAAGAACCGGCACTCGTAGCCTAATTTAGCTGAGACGTTGTTCCATCTGAGGCCTGCGCGGGTGGAAACCTATACATCGCCCCATGCAGTTGACCAGGATAAAGCGGCGTCATCTTCTCCTGCCTCTCCTGTATCCAATCCGATCCACCGTAGAATCTATTTGGATACAAATGCGGGTTGTCCAACTCTGAAACACATTTCCGATTCTACAGAAATACTAGGCTTTTTGTTCTGGAAGTATATGGCGCAAGAAATGCTTTGACGTTATAACTCACAACACTACTCTGTTGCGAATAGCATAAGCAGAAATGGTCTCGTTCAATCCGGGTTTTTCCGCAGCATGCTAAAGGGATATTCCATGGAAGTGAGACAAGAACAGGGATGCGTGCTTTGATGCCAAATTATTTGGATCTGGCGCGCGATAGTTATGAGCACGAGGAGTACGAGAAGGCATGTGAACTCAGTGCTCAGGCGGCATCGGGCGGATACGATTTCTTCAAAACCCACTCATTATGGGGTGAGGCGCTTTTAGCTTTGGGGAAATTCAAAGAGGCGTCGGACAAGTTCTATGTTGGCTACCCAATCTCCTGCAGTTCCTGAGAATTCGGAACAAACTTCTGACATGTTCTTCAGATCCGCTACGGCATTGGCTCGTGCCGGGGACTACGAGGAAGCTGCTCGACGATATATGTCAGGCATTGCCGCATCAAGAGTGAGAATTGATCTTCCCGCCAAGCTGATAGGAAGTCTTGACTTGTCCCAAATCGAACACGTGCTGAGCGTCATCCAAGAGGAATTTGAGGAGGCATTTCAGGTCGAGATTATGGATGTTGAAGAATTAAGCACATTACTGAACAGCCTACTCTCCGACGAGCGAGCAGTGCTTGGAGGAGAGGTTGTCCCCGAGAAACAATCATATGGAGGAGGACACACGAAATGTGACCATATTGTCCTACGAGTAAATTACATCACGGATCGGAAACGCACGTCCAGCAGCGAACCCAATCGAATGTATGGAGGAGATCGTGGTGAGCTAGAATACGGATTCTGTGAAGTCGAGTATTCCTCGCGATCACGAGAAAGGCAAATTCGATTCTCCTTCAATTCTCCGTCTGGAATTCAGAGAGAATCCCGCAAGGCACATCAGCCTGCTAACAGTACAGCCAGTTCCGCTTGAACGCTTCAAGTACAATCTACAGAAGCAAATGACAGAGACACTTCGCAAAGAGGTGTTTCTGTTTGTCCATGGGTACAACGTCACGTTTAAAGACGCGGCGAGGAGAACCGCGCAACTTGCATATGACTTAGAGCTTACTGGGATACCTGTCTTGTACAGTTGGCCATCTCAGGGTCGATTATCGGGATATCTTACTGACGAAACAAATGTTGAATGGACGACTGCTCATCTAAAAGAGTCCCTGCAGATGCTCATGGGCTCCTGCGAAATTCAGATGCTGCATTTGATTGGCCATAGCATGGGAAACCGGGCGTTGGCGAATGCAGTTCGCCAGATGATGGCCGAAAGCGTACAAGGACTCCCGCTAATATCAGGTCATATGATACTCACTGCGCCAGATATCGACAGGGATACATTCAAGCAATTCGGCAATGACTTACGACGAGCGGCACAAAGAGTAACTATCTACGCTTCCTCCAACGATTCAGCGCTCCACGTATCCAAGAAATTTCATGGTTATCCACGAGCAGGCGATACTATCCCGGAAGTATTGCTGGTTAATGGGCTTGATACGATCGATGCGTCTGCAGTGAATACAAGTCTAGTCGGGCATTCATACTTCGCAGCAGATAGATCCGTGCTTGCTGATCTCTTTGATTTACTCCGAAATGGAACCGCTCCAGCAGAGCGTTTTGGCTTGAAGGCTCGTGTCGTGAATGGACTCAGATATTGGTCGTTTCAGGGTTAACACGTCACAACTGCTCTGCTCCACGGACGATTCGGGTATAAGTAGGAGAGAATATCATGCAACCCTGCACCCTTACATGGTTAGGACGAGTCATCGCGATGCTCGTTATGACGGTGAGCCTCATCGATAGGGCTGCAGCTGGAGTCATGCCCATCGAAATACGGGCGTTCCATCAGACGGAACTGTGAATATTTACAAGTTGAACAAGGATATTTCGAAAACCAATGGAACCCTTGCGGCATCAATGGCATTATTCCAGAACCGACCGCCTGATGATGCGCTCTTATCCGCTTTTGGCTTGCCTCGGCCACTTAACAAATACACACACATCGCCGTCAGTGGTTCTGCATCTGATGGGAAAGGTGGCGATGTGCCGGCGAAGGTTATCTATAGGGCGGATAAACAGAACAATTGGAGACCAACTACCGTCGATGAAATTGCTGAGACAAATAGTGCACCCCGTTGGTGGTTAGACGACAAATTCGTTGCTACTTGGAAAAGAAGCGCAAATAAAACAGAAGGTCAACGTGTCATCTGGACGGGAACGTCTGATGGGCAAACAAAGACCAGTTGGTATTCACCAACTAACACTTCCAAATCGCGAGATGGGTGGATCACCTTCGAACCCATGAATCTCAATTCTGATAGTGTGAACAACTCAGTTACCACACCTCACACCGTTTTCGTCGAAGGCCATCCCTTACCGGAAAACATAAAAGCGGTGCTCGACCGGTTTTCCAAATCACTAGTCGTACAAAAGAGCGCCTTTCTCAAATTTCCTAAAGTTGAAGAAGTCAAAGCAACTAGAGCAATTGCTGCTAGACCTCTCGAAAAGGGAACGCTAGTGCTCGATGCCCTTCCGGGTAAAATCTCAATGAAAGACCTAGTTACAAATAGGATTCCACTACGCCAATTCTCTTCGTGGGTAGGTGTGCGTGATAAATTTAACAAACTAGACCTTCAGGCCTATCGCCATATTCGGTCCCCATCCAAAGCACAGATCCAGGAAGTCTTGATGCAGGGTACCAAAGATACCATCATTTTAGTCGCTCACAATAGCGATGGTAAGATCTATTTATCTGGCTCTGATGGTGATATGACGTTCGACGAAATATCCAGACTCAAAAGAGATATAGCCCCTGATCGCGCGATTGTTCTCCTTACATGCAAGGCTGGAGATGTGAATAGAAGAACCAAATCGTTGGCCGAAATAATAAAGGCCAACAAGCTTGCGACCGTCGTCTATGCTTCACCCGATGTGGTAGATGCATCGCTTGCGCCGGACATTTTGAATGAGCTTCATACGAATACCACATCGCAACTGCGCTACCGCGAGAGCATAGATGATGTGATGAGAAAATACAATTACACGCTTATCGCAGCCATATATGACGTTTTGTCAATGGGTGTATAAATGAAATTAGGCGGCGACCTCCTGTTGGGTGACATGGTCCTTCATGATTCCAATTGACGAACGGTCGGCCCGCATTGTCGGCCGGCAGCAACTCCGGCGCGTTCAGGCGCCGGAAGGTTTGCTCAGCGACCTGGACCAGTTTCCACATTAGGGCCATGGCGGACTCCATGCGTGTGAACCGCTTGCCTGTCGTTGTCCGGAGCCGGATCGACGCAAACGGCGACTCCACTACTTTGGTGGTGCGGCAGGGAGCGCCATGATTAAGAAACGATGGCGATCCGTGGTTGCTGATAAGGGAGTGTTCCTCTCGTCATCATGTGCGTTGCTGGACAATCACTTTGATCAACTGCTCGAAACCATCGAAGAGCTCCGCGGACTGACCGCCATCTTAAAAACTCTCCCGCCTGCGAATGAGAAGCGAGAGGAGTATGAAGGACGGCTGTATGCAGCCCTGACTCATCTCGACCACCATGTCAAACCGGCGATGAAGGAGTGGGACCGCGTGGTGGATCGGATGCCCAATGACTGATCTCAGCATGCGTGGATGAACCGCTCGCTATTGGCGCGTGACTCCGGTGTATTCGGGGCAACTCTCAACAACCGATTTCACATCCATCAAAAGGCATACAATGGGCCCGTTCCAAGGGGTGAGAGCTGTCCTTCGATCCCGACAACCACGACCCGCCCAAGAAAAAACGGAAGTCCCCAGTCAAAAGTAGAAAACGGTCCTCCCAAATTATTGTAGACCGCATTGCCTGTTTGCAGAAGATTAGCCGTATTCGCGATCTGAAATGAAACGGCCGCTTGACGACTGTTGGCGCCGAAAAGCGTGGCCGACAAGTTTGCCTCAGTCGAGGGACAGTAGAAATCTTGTAACGGCATGGCGCAAGGCGGAAGGGTCGAATCAGGGAAAAAATAGCCATTAGACCCGGTGTCAATGAAACTCCGGGAGAAGGTTGTGCCTTTGTAGGTGGTAGTCAGGAATCCATTTTGATCAGTTGTAAAGGTCGAGATACCGGGCGGCGGGGAATTATTCGACGCAGTGCCGATTCCGAGAATGACGGAACCGACGAGTGCACGAGCGCCCGTCGCAGGCACGTTCGGCAGAGTCACGATCACGCCGTTCTTATCGGATGGGAGCAGCCACACCGGATTCTGCACTTGAGTGCGCAGAGGTGCCGAGATGCCTCCGCATGTAGAAGCGACACAGGAAAAGTATCGATTATTGTTGTCGTTGATTTCGCAGATAACGCCGCAATCGTGCGTGAACAACCCGATACCGAGAATGCCGTTAAAATGTGCTATGGACGGATCGGACTCGACCACACTGTTACAGGGATTTTGGGAGGAGGACTGTCCGGCAAAGGTGGGTGCGATAACATGAATAGGGACCGTGACGGCAGGTTCGCCCGCCAGCACGACATCTGCGAGTTGAGCAAGACGCAACTGAACGAAGTGGAAGGGAAG
>CAVQFZ010000013.1:0-15229 GCA_963711905.1 uncultured Nitrospiraceae bacterium
GCCGCGCGAGCATTTCGAAGCGATCCTTAAGCACAAGAAGGCAGAAGTCGGTGTCGCGCATGAAACCCATTTGGATGCCAGGCGCCTCCGCGAATTGGTCGCGAGTTTCAAAGATCTGATCAAGGAAGA
This sequence comes from uncultured Nitrospiraceae bacterium, assembly GCA_963711905.1. GTDB lineage: Bacteria > Nitrospirota > Nitrospiria > Nitrospirales > Nitrospiraceae > Nitrospira_D. The sequence continues at coordinate 130 of CAVQFZ010000013.1, forward strand.
AACAAAAAAAGACTTTCCGGATGAGCCGTTGGAGCAGCTGCGGCTGGCGATCAACGCGGTGTTTTCGTCCTGGTTCGGCGCCCGCGCGATTACCTATCGGAAGCTCTATAACATTCCCGACTCTTGGGGGACGGCGCTCAACGTGGTCGCAATGGTCTTTGGAAACATGGGCGAAACGAGCGGGACCGGCGTGGCGTTCACACGCAGTCCAAGCTCAGGCGACAAGGCATTCTTCGGCGAATGTTTGATGAATGCTCAAGGGGAAGATGTCGTGGCCGGGATCAGAACGCCCCTTCCGGTGAGCGCGCTGGCGAAAAACGTCCCGGAGGCCTACAAGGAGCTGGAACACACGTACAAGAAACTCGAGAAGCACTACCGAGACATGCTTGACCTCGAATTCACGATCCAGGAAGGCAAGCTCTATATGTTGCAGACCCGTGTCGGAAAGCGGACGGGGATCGCGGCGGTCAAGATCGCCGCCGACATGGTGAAAGAAGGATTGATCTCCAAGCAAGAAGCCGTGCAACGAATCGGTGCCGACCAACTGGCGCAATATCTCTACCCGATTTTCGACACCAAGGAAGAATCGAAATCGAACCCGCTCGGCAAGGGTTTGCCGGCCGGGCCTGGCGCAGCGGCGGGCAAGATTGCATTAACCCCCGATCGCGCGGTTGAACTGAAGGCAGCCGGCAATCGAGTCGTGCTGGTCAGGCAGGAGACCAGTCCGGATGATATTCACGGGATGAATGCGGCGGCCGGCTTCTTAACGGCGCGTGGCGGCATGACGTCTCATGCCGCCGTGGTCGCGCGGCAGATGGGAAAAGTTTGTGTCGCGGGATGTGACGCCGTCGAAGTGCTCGATAGCCGGACCGTGAAGATCGGCGCCAAGACATTTACGGAAGGAGATTATCTCTCGATCAATGGATCGACCGGCAATGTCTATGAGGGCGACATTCCGGTCGTCGAATCTGAAATCATTCAAGTCATTCAAGGGAAGCTCGATCCCAAAAAGTCCGACAAGTATCAACGGTTCTCCACGATCCTGTCCTGGGCCGACAGTTTCCGTAAGCTTCGCGTCCGCGCCAACGCCGACGTGCCGGACCAGGCGAACATCGCCAGAGGCTTCGGCGCGGAAGGGATCGGTCTGTGTCGCACCGAGCACATGTTCTTCGCCGAGGATCGTATCCCGATCATGCAGAAAATGATCCTGGCCCGAACGAAAGAGGAGCGTGAAAAATATCTGGATCAGTTGTTGCCTCTGCAGAAACAAGACTTTGTCGGGCTCTATCGGGAGATGAAGGGCTATCCCGTGACGATTCGCCTGCTCGATCCGCCGCTCCATGAGTTCTTGCCCAAGCGAGAAGAGCTGATGGTCGAGATCGCGCAGTTGGAATTGACGGGGAATGACGGGGCCAAGCTGGAAGAACAGCGCCGGCTTTTGACTCGGGTTGAAGAACTACACGAGTTTAATCCGATGCTCGGTCTTCGAGGATGCCGGTTGGGAATTACGATGCCGGAAATCACGCGCATGCAGGCGAGGGCGATCATGGAGGCCGCCTGCGAATTGGCGAAGGAAGGCACGAAGATCGCGCCGGAGATCATGATTCCACTCGTCGGCATGGTCTCGGAAATGAAGTCGCAGAAAGATCTCATCCGAGAAGTCGCTCAAGAAACGATGAGACGCTATGATGTGAAACTGTCCTACCTGATCGGAACAATGATCGAGTTGCCTCGGGCGGCTGTGACCGCCGACCAGATCGCCGAAGAAGCCGAGTTCTTTTCGTTCGGGACCAACGATCTGACGCAGACCACCTTTGGATTTTCGCGTGACGATGCGGCCAAGTTTATCGACCATTATCGAACTGTCGGTATCATGGAGTCGGACCCGTTTGCCGTGTTGGACAGGGACGGTGTCGGGTTGCTGATGAAACAAGCCATCGCTGGAGGCCGTCAAGCCAGGTCCGACATCAAACTGGGCATCTGCGGCGAGCATGGAGGCGATCCAAGTTCCGTGGAGTTTTGTCATCAACTGGGCTTGGATTACGTGAGTTGTTCGCCCTACCGAGTGGCGATTGCCAGGTTGGCTGCTGCCCATGCGGCTCTGGCCGAGGAAGACACTAAGAAATCCACCAAATCCGCCGCTTCGCCACGAGTGAGATCGACCAAGCCGCAATCACGCCGTCGACGATCCCGCGTGGCCGGCAAGGCGCGGTGAGTAGTCGCTCCCAGGATCTGCGCTACATGACCCTGGCCCTTCGTCTCGCCATGAAGGGGCGGAGAACGACAAGCCCGAATCCGATGGTTGGAGCCGTCGTAGTTCGTCAAGGCAGAATCATCGGGCGTGGTTTTCACCTCCGTCCCGGGACTCCTCACGCAGAAATTCTTGCGCTCCAGCGGGCAGGGAAGCATGCTCAAGGCGCCACATTGTATGTGACGCTTGAGCCCTGCTGCCATCTCAAGAAACGGACCCCCCCTTGTGTCCCTGAAATCCTTCGCTCCGGCGTTCATCGTGTCGTGATTGCGATGCAGGATCCGAATCCATCGGTAAAAGGAAAAGGAGCCGCAGCGCTTCGGCGGGCCGGACTTTCGGTCACGGTTGGAATTGCCCGTTCCGAGGCAGAGGAACTGAACAAGGCCTACTGCCATTGGATGAAGACAGGCCGTCCGTACGTAACACTCAAGGCAGGTATGACGCTTGACGGAAAATTGGCCACGGCAACAGGAGAGTCACGTTGGATTACCGGCGAGGCATCCCGTCGGGAAGTCCATCAACTTCGTCGTCAGACAGATGCAGTGCTGATCGGAGTCGGAACGGTTCTGGCCGATGATCCATCTCTGACCGCGAGAACCGGGCGCCGATTCGAAAAGCTCACATCACGGCAGCCTCTACGTATCATAGTGGACAGTCGGTTGCGTACGCCGCTCAAATCGCAAATCTTGGCGCAGCAGCACAAAGCGAAAACGATCATTGCCGTCACAGCCGCGACTCCAATCGTCCGACGATCGACGTTTCTGAAGAAGGGGATAGAGGTGCTGACCCTTCCGGCGGTGCAGAAACGTGTTTCATTGCCTGCTCTCCTCAAGGAACTTGGCCGGCGTGGAGTGACGTCCTTATTAGTGGAAGGCGGAGGCGAAATCAATGCGTCGATGTTGAAGGCAAAGTTGGTCCATCACATTCGGCTCTACGTGGCGCCACTGCTCCTCGGTGGGCAAAACGCCAAGGGCGTGATCGGGGGAGAAAGTCCGGCGCGGCTCGCGGAAGCGATCAAGCTACGTCATGTGGTCACCCGGTCCATCGGCAGTGATGTGGTGGTGGAAGGAGGCCTGTGATTGTCTGGATCTGCTCTTCCCTCCTGGCAGTGTTCCTGGCAGGAGACGCACCCTCCAGCTTGGCGGAATCATCGTCCCCAGCCGGCAGCAGTCTGGCTTCACTCGTCAATCGGTTTCTCGATACAGGCGATAGTGGAGAGGCTGAACGCCTGTTGCAGGCCATTCTATCCGATACGGATGCGTCGATCGAAGCGGTCACCCGCATCATCACGGCTGAGCGAATTTATCAGAGTCAGCCCATTGGAACGCTCGCCGGAGAAGAAATCATTATTCGTGGACGTCCCTATCCGCTCTCTATGTTCATCCCAGCGACGTACCAGAATTCGAAGAGTTATGCTTTGGTGGTGTGTCTGCATGGAGCGGGCTTTACCGGTGAAGAGTATTTGGAACGTTGGCGGACACGCTTGGGCGATGACTATGTGTTAGCCTGCCCCACCTATCCTTCCGGTGCGTGGTTTACCAGGCATGCCGAGGACTTGGTACTGGAAACCGTTCGGCAAGCGCGGCTGCGGTATCATATCGATCCCAATCGAATCTTTCTCACCGGCATGTCAAACGGTGGGATCGGCGCGTGGCTGATCGGGATGCATCATGCGCCGTTGTTTGCCGGCCTCGCGCCCATGGCGAGCGGATTGGATGATGTGTTGATGCCGTTTTTAGCGAATCTTCGAAGCACGTCCCTCTATATCATTCATGGAGTCAAAGATCAGGTGATGCCGGTGGACCTCAGCCGCTCGATCGCCGGAGAGCTGGATGGGCTCGGCTATCCGTATGTGTATCGCGAGCATCAACGTGAGCATCCCATGGCAGGCGGGCACTATTTCCCCAGAGAAGAGTTGCCCGACCTTGTCGCCTGGTTCACTCGTCAGCGCCGTGAGCCGTTGCCGACACGCCTGACTGTCGTGCGTGATGGGAGTCACTTTCAAATGTTCAACTGGGTCCGTCTCGATGCGACCGATGCGATTGCGGCTTTTTCAGACGATTTGGTCGACAAACGGGACGAGCGAATCAAACGCCGGGAATATGCCAGGCTTGACGCCTCGATTGTAGGCGATAATCGTATCGAGGTAACAGCCGAGCGCGTTCAGCGATACAGCTTATTTTTGAACGATACGCTTATCGATTTCACGAAACCGCTTACTGTAGTGACGAACGGCCGGCTCTCATTTGAGGGAATCGTTTCGCCGTCGCTCGAAACCTTGTTGCGACAAGCCAGACTACGACAAGACCCTGAGCGACTCTTCTCCGTTCATCTCATGATTGCCATAACGAAACCGTCTTCATGATCTCCGCAGGGCGGTTCCAGCCTAGTCCTGTGACTCACATGCTGGTTGTGTGGATCGGCATGGGGGTATTTTTGTCTGCCGGGTATGGCCGGTCAGAAGCATGCACGTTGGCCCCTATTCATGCCGGGCTCGCATTTCCCGTTGAGCGAGTGGATCCTGTCTGGACGTGCAGACTGCAAGGCATCATTCAGAGTTATACGACCGAGAGCAAGGCAGGGCCGATCCGAACCGCTCTATCCGAAACGCTGTATCGGCATCTGCTGAATCACCCTCCGTTTACAGCGGATATGATCCGGCGCTTGAATCTTGGTCGGTATCGGTCGGAAGCGCGAGGTCCCGGCCGTTTCTGGGGCGATGACGGCGAGGGGACGAAGGGCATCGTTGAGTTAGTGTACGAGGACCCCACGTCCCGCATCTACTTTCTTGAGGGAACGCATGAAAGCCGGTTGTTGCCTCATGTGACGGGGAAAGCGGTCGTCTTTCTTCGGATAGGTGTGATGCGAGACGCGAACAGCCATGAACTGACGGACAGCACATTGATCGCATACACCAAGTTGGATAATCGTTTTCTTTCAGGGTTGGTTTCCCTTGTGCATCCGCTCGTTTCCAGAATTGTGACAAACAGGTTGCAAAAAGGAGTGGAGACTGTCGATCGATTGGGGGCGGTGATGAGGCAAGATCCCCAACGGGTGATGGCTGAACTGGCGAATCCGCCGTCTTTACCGGAACATCAGGTGGCGTTTTTGAAAGAGGCGCTGAGCAGACAACACAATGCCGACACTGCGATCCCACGCGATAGATCTACCCCATGACGACATCACGCAGTTTCATGCTGATCTGCACGGTCGGCATCTTTTGCTTCATCAGCTATAACATGGTGCGGATGCCCGCACTCTCCTTGTTCGCCGAATCGCTCGGGGCGAGCCCGGAACGGATCGGTCTGATCGTGTCCGTTTCGACCTTAACGGGCGTCTTGCTGAAACTACCGTCCGGCGCCCTCTCCGATATCTATGGAAGGCGGTTCTTGCTGCGGATCGGCGTGGTGGCGTTCGGGCTGCCGCCGTTTCTCTATCCGTTCATCACAAATTTAGACGCGCTGACGGCGCTACGGTTTCTGCACGGCTTCGCAACCGCCATCTTCGCCCCGAGTGCGCTGGCCACCGTGGCGGAGCTGTACCGGGAACGGCGTGGTGCAGCGCTCGGAACCTATACGGCCTGCACGCAGTCCGGCTCGCTCTTGGGTCCCTTTCTCGGAGGCTACCTCATCCATGCGGCAGGGTTCTCGACTGCGTTCGTCACGGCCGGCGTCTTCGGCTGCATCGGCATGGTGTTGTTCTACAGTCTTCATCTCGATGTCTCGGTGCCGCAGAGGAAGGAACAGGGGACGACTATTGTACTGTCCGAAATGTGGAAGGGCTTTGCCGCCGTTGCCAAAAACAGCAAGGTGTTGATCACCAGCATGACCGACGCCGCCAAGATGATCGCGAACGGAGCCTTGATGGCGTTTCTCCCGTTGTATGGAGTTGCAGTAGGTTTGAATCCCGGCGAAGTCGGTCTCTTGTTTACCGTCCAGGCCTTTACGTCGTTCTTTTCCAAGCCGATCATGGGACGGGTTTCAGATCGAGTCGGTCGTCAGCCGCTGATTGTCCTTGGTCTATTCATTTGCGCTGGAACCTTTGTGTATATCCCGCATGTGTCGATGTTTCCGGTCTTGCTTCTGCTGTCTGCTGGGTTCGGATTCGGTGAGGCAGTTGTTTCCTCATCCTCCTCGGCTCTTGTCGCCGACAGTTCCGAGTTCAAGACGTTGGGAGCGGGCATGGGGATGCAGGGAACGATCATGGATATCGGCCACGCCAGCGGGCCGTTGTTGGCCGGCCTGCTGATCGCGCGCATGAGTTATGGAGGCGCCTTCATGGTCATTGCCGGTATACAGCTCGGTGGCAGCCGTCGTCTTCTGGCTGGCCATGAGGAATAAATAACAAAACGTCGCTATACTATGCGGAGCGACATGGAATCATCATCGATCGCTATCTGAGATTTGAAATCCGAGGACTGAAGCATGTTCACCGGTATTGTCGAAGAGATGGGCGCGATTACCGTCCTGAGAAAAGCACTTTCTGGAACCAGGCTCACGATTCTGGCATCCACGGTGATGGGAGACCTAAAGATCGGTGACAGTGTGAGTGTGGATGGAATCTGTCTCACGGTCGTATCGAGAAGCGAGCGCGACTTTTCCGTGGAAGTTTCTCCCGAAACACTCTCGGTGACGACACTCGGCAACTTCGCCGTGGGACTGCCGGTAAATCTAGAAAGAGCCATGAGGCTCAACGAACGCATCGGTGGACATCTGGTGGCCGGTCATGTGGATGGGGTCGGTGTCATTCGCAGCCGGCATCAGGACAGCAATGCCATCGTGTTCACCATCGGGGCACCTTCGAGATATCTGCGCTATTGTGTCGCAAAGGGCTCAATTACCGTCGACGGGATCAGCTTGACGATTAATGACCTGAGCGATAAGGGGTTTTCCGTCGCCATCATTCCGCACACGGCGAAGGTGACGACGCTTGGCCTCAAGCAGGTGAATGATCCCGTCAACCTCGAATCAGACCTCATCGGCAAGTACGTCGAGCGGCTGCTCCAAGAGCGTGGCCAACTTCCTAAACCCACCATCAACATCGATAAAGACTATCTCCAGAAGCGGGGGTTGATTTAATCGCTGCGAGTGGGCAGTGGATCTGTCTGATATCGTGTTCAGCGGTATTTCTCCTGGTGCGTCTCACCTGAGCAGTAGAGGCTGCTTGACCTATGCCGCGTAGCGGAATAGACTGACGCCCGATGATACGGTCATTCCGGTCAAAAGCGACCGAATCGTTGTTCGCAGATGAAGAGGTGCCGCGCTTTCGCGCATTTGAGAGGATAGCCAGACGAAAGCTGTTGCTGCTCCATCGAGCGAAATCGCTGGATGATCTGCGCGTTCCACCAGGAAACCGCTTGGAAGCCTTGCGTGGAAATCGAAAGGGGCAGTACAGCATTCGAATTAACGATCAGTGGAGGATTTGTTTTGTGTGGGCTCAGGGCGATGCCCGTGATGTCGAGATTGTGGACTACCATTGAGGTGCAATATGGCGCGCAAACGGTTGCTGGAGCCGATACATCCGGGGGAAATTTTGTTCGAAGAGTTTATGAAGCCAATGGACATCAGCATCAATCGGCTTGCCCGCGAGATCCATGTGTCGCCAGGCAGGATTAGCGCGATCATCAATGGAAAGCGCGCCATCACAGCCGATACGGCGCTTCGGCTCAGTCGGTATTTGGGAACGTCGTCGGATCTCTGGATCGGACTCCAGGGGGAGTTTGACCTGCGAGTGGCCAAGCGTACGATTGGGCCAGAAATTGAAAGGCATATCCAGCAGCATGTTGCCTGAAAGCGCATATCCTACAGTGACGACGTTGGGCCTCAAGCAGGTGAATGATCCCGTCAACGACGACCGAGCGTAGCTGCTCCAAGAGCGTGGCCACCTTCATAAATCCACAATCAGCATCGATAAAGATTACCTGTAGAAACGCGGACTGATCTGATTTGTAGCGATCACCCTCAGCTGAGTCAAAACCTCTCCGGTTCCAGCGCAATCAACCCTGCCGAAAAATGATTCAATAATAAGTAGTCCTGGTTAGGTGGGACATGATGGAGTCTGTAGATCGGCAGAGAATGTGCCGCGCTGATTCCGGTTCCCCACAATCCAGGGATTACTCGGGCTCAAGGGCGACAGCACGATGATGATCTACACCCATGTTCTTCATCGTGGGTCAGCAGGTGTTCGCAGTCCGTTGGATATGCATGTGAACCCAATCACCCGCCTACGCAGGAAGCCACGGTTGTTAAGCCGCTTCGGCGAGGTGTCGCCGAAGAACCAACAGGGACCACGGCTGCCAATCCGTACACCTCCACGGGATGAGTGTTATGCCGGTCCGCATAAGAACCCGTGAAGATGGTCATACGGTTGCAACTTGCGGAAACAGCGACACAAATGGCGTATGATGTGCGAACGTGGTCGCGTGTTATGCGGGTTAACCGTGCCGGATGCTGCGTTTATGCGGGTCGGCCTAAACATAGTTAGCCACTCAACGCCACGCACTCAGCGCTCGTTGTGATGACCAAACGCAAGAGGGAAGAAGGCGCGCAGTTCGTCAAGTTCTTCGGGCCGTTGCTCGACGCTCTGCGCAAGCTCGGCGGTTCAGGTTCCCCGGAGGAAGTGGTAGAGCAGATCGCGACCGACCTCGCGCTGTCGGATGAAATTCAAAATGATCTCCTGCCGTCTGGAGAGCCGCGCTTTCGCAACCAGGTTCACTGGGCGCGCTTCTATCTTGTTCGCGAGGGACTTCTCGATTCATCGAAGCGCGGCGTGTGGAGCCTTACTGAACGGGGGCGCGCCTCCTCCCTCAGCTACGAGCAGGCGCATCAGATATTCCTGCGCTGGGTCAAGATCTTCCAAGAGCAGCGGCGCGCCAAAGCTGAGACCGCTGAGCCGATCGCCGAGCAAGTTGCAGAGGGCACTGGTGCTCCTTCCAAGGACTACCGCGCCGAAACTATCGAACTCTTGCTGGCGTGCCGCCCGGGGGTTTCGAGCGACTTTCGCAACACCTGCTGCGCGAGGCGGGGTTCACGCAGGTCGTCGTAACCGGTACGAGCGGCGACGGTGGTATCGATGGTCACGGCACTCTGCAAATCAACCCGCTGGTTTCGTTCAAGGTGCTGTTCCAGTGCAAGCGCTACACGAAGTCTGTCTCACCGTCCCACGTTCGTGACTTTCGCGGTGCCATGGCCGGGCGTGCCGACAAAGGCATCATCATTACCACCGGCTCATTCACTGCCGAAGCTCGGCGCGCGGCTTCGCGAGACGGCGTGCCACCAATCGAACTCATCGACGGTGAGAAGTTCATCGACATGCTCGAGCAACTGGAACTCGGTCTTCGGACGGTGACTACCTACGAGATCGATCATTCCTTCTTCGGCGATTTCCGTGGCTAACAGGTCTGTCGATTATCACAAGTTGGGGTCGGATCTTGAATCGTGCATGGCCGCAAGGAAGCATGTTTGATCTAGCCACTCAATGCTCTCTAGCAAGGGCCATGTTCACAAACCACCCTTCTCTTCATTGCGCCGCACACGGAGGCGATTCTTCCTGCCACTACCTCATTAAGTCCCCGCTTGGCTAACCCACGCAGTGGTGTTGGGTATTACTGCTGGAGCATTCCTATTTTGGGCGTATCCGTCACTGTTTCCCTCAATCACAACAACCCAAATGGGCCGTTGTTCGAGTACAGCGTAGAGTCTCATGGCTCGCAGTTGGAATCTCAAAAGGGCCAACTCTTGTCGGCTCTGGCGAATTGTCCTGTTCGCAAGGCGCTGTCAAATTTGATGCGCTTGCGTTCGATGTCTTGACAAATGATACCGCCAAGGGTAACACTCGATCATGGGTAAGATTCGCCGGGGTGGCTATATTTTTGTCACCTGGAAAGGCGATCACTCTCCCCGACATGTGCATGTCTATCGCGATGGCGTGTTGATTGTGAAATGGGACTTGGATAACAGGACGCCCATGGCAGGGAGGGTCACGCGAAGGCTTCGGGGATTGATCGAAGAGTTGGAATGCGAGAGGCTTTTATGAGAATCCAATCCGTGACGCATAACAACCGGAAAAAAACGTTCCAAGTGAAGGCGTCGAGGAAGACGTTCTACTTTCCATATTCCAAGATTGATCCTCAACCGACCCTCGACGATCCGATTGTGCGTCTTGAAGTCGACAAGGAGCTGGGACGAGAAGGGTTTACATATATGCTGGAATCAGGCAAGGAAGGAACGGTCCATAGCGAGCAAGTGTTGGAATACAACCAGGATCCACACTACTTACGGGATGTGCTCCTGTACAAGTTGACCATCGAGTCGCAGAAGCGAGTCAAGGCGAGTGCTTTGTCGAAGCGTGAAATGATCAGGCGGCTTGGAACATCAGCCACACAGTTTTATCGTCTGCTCGATCAGACCAACTACCGCAAGTCCGTCGATCAGTTGCTGTCCTTACTGCATGTCTTGGATTGTGATGTGGATCTCCTGGTGCGAGCGAAGACTGCGTCAGGGAAGGCCGCGTAACTTCTGAAGTTGTGCCGATCCATCCCCCTAGGATACGAGTGTCCCTTCATCTACTCACCGGAAGACCTTGGAGGTATCGAGTCATGAAACCCGATCCATTTGTGGACGAAGTGCGCAAGGCACGAGAAGCGGATGCAGCTAAATTTGATTATGACCTGTTGGCGATCTGTAGTGACCTAAGAAGGAAGGAAAAAGAATCTGGTCATCCTGTTGTGTCGAGACAACCAAGATTACGGCTAAAACCCGCCGGAAGCTAACTCTGCGCTGGAAGGGACGCTGCAAAAAGCGAGGTGCCCACCAGTTAATTTAGAAGCTGTTACGGCTGATTCTGAGCGGACGATCGGTAGGTGTAGTAGAGGATGATCCCGGCCAGGATCGAAACGAGAACTCCAAATCCCATCTGGACCCCAAAGCTCACCGGGCCCACGTAGATCTTGTACAGTTGCAACAGCACAACCGGTAGGCCCACCGCCAGGGTGAGCACGACGAGGTGCCGTCTCTGATAGATGGGCTCACCTGGTTTTCTCGTCCATTTCATACTGACAGCCGGGAGCGGGGCTCTCCTATTTAACCATGAACACTTTGGAATCTTCTCCGGAAGCTGTCGTGACGGTCAGCATGACGAGGCCCTTACGGCCACCGGTTGGGACTGTCGCTAAAATGGTGGATTCGTCTTTCATTGTAAAGGCGGAAGCGTGGACTGGACCGAAGGAAACGCTTCGCAAGCACTCAGGCGAGCCGAACTCCCTTCCCTTGATGGTGACTTTCATGCCCGGTTTGCCTTCATCCGGCATCAGCTTGTCGATCTGTGGAGCGACGCCGAAACAGGCTTTGGCCTTCGCGGCAGTTTCAGCTGTGTAAAACTTTGCTTCGGCTTTCGGTTTGACGGCCTTGGGTTTCGGCGTCGCTTTTGGTTTCCGGTCCTCAGCCTGGGTGAGTTCTGCGCCGAGCATCGGAGACAAAGAAATGAGACCGATAAAAACCATGGCAACGCGAGCGTGAAGTGTCATCATGGGCTATTCCTTTCATCGATTAATTGATCCATAGCGTACGGAATTCGTGTGCCGGTCATTCTTCGATGGTCGAAATATCCCCTGGGTCTTGCCCAAGCTCTTTCGCTTTGAGCACGCGGCGCATGATTTTTCCCGATCGAGTCTTGGGGAGGGAAGAGACGATATCGATTTCAGACGGGACGCCGATCTTGCCCAATTCTTTAAGGACCTGATCCTTGATCGACTTGATCAGCTCCGGACTTTCCTGCTCTCCCTGTTTCAAGATGATGAAGGCTTTGATGGATTCACCGACCGTCTTATGCGGTTTGCCGATCACGGCAGCCTCCGCGACGGCAGGGTGACTGACCAATGCGCTTTCCACCTCAGCCGTGCCAAGCCGATTGCCGGCGACTTTGATCACGTCATCCGCACGGCCCATGAACCAGAGGTAGCCGTCCGAGTCTTTATGGCAAACGTCGCCAGCCGTGTAGCAATTGGGGATGGTGGACCAGTAGGCCTTATAACGCTCAGGATCCTTGTAAATGGTACGCATCATGGCCGGCCATGGTTTTCTAATGACGGCAAAGCCGCCGGCATTGACAGGAAGGCTGTTTCCATCACGATCAACGACATCGGCTTCAATGCCGAAAAATGGGCGCGTGGCCGAGCCGGGTTTCAGCGGGACGGTGGGAAGCGGGGTGATCAAGATCGATCCCGTTTCCGTCTGCCACCAAGTATCCATAATGGGTTTGTCTTCGCCGGTCACACGATGAAACCATTCCCAGGCTTCGGGGTTGATTGGTTCTCCGACGCTCCCCAGGATTCGAAGCGTCGAGAGGTCGAATTTCTTCGGCCAATCTTCGCCGTAGCGCATGAGCAGTCGGATCGCGGTCGGAGTCGTATAGAAAATCGAGACCCCATACCGTTCGATGAGATCCCACCAGCGTCCAGGATTCGGATAATCCGGTTTCCCTTCCGCGGTCAGAATCGTCGCACCATTGAGGAGAGGACCGTAGACGATATAGCTGTGGCCTGTGACCCACCCCGGATCAGCTACGCAGAAGTACACGTCATCATCCTTCAGGTCGAACACATACTTCGTTGTCGTATAGGTGCCGACCATGTACCCTCCATGGACATGGACCACGCCCTTCGGACGACCGGTCGTACCGGACGTGTAGAGAATATAGAGCGGTGCTTCGGCATCCAGCTGTTCTGCTTCACAGACCGGCCGCTCACGCGCGATCCATTCATTCCAGTCAATTTCCTTTGGGGCGGAAAGAGGCGGACCTTGGGTCTGGCGGCGTACGACAATCACATGCTCGATCGTCGGACAGGTTTTGACGGCTTCGTCCACGACCGGTTTCAATTGGATAACCTTGCCGCGGTCGAACCCGACATCAGCCGTGATCACAACCTTGGCCTCGGCATCGTTGATACGGCTGGCGAGGGCGGGGGCGCTGAAACCTGAATAGACGACGCTGTGGATCACGCCGATCCTGGCGCATGCCAGCATCGCGACAACTTGCTCGGGAATTTTGGGTAGATAGATGGTGACCCGATCGCCTTGCTGGAGGCCAAGCTTTTTGAGCGCATTAGCGCAGCGGTTGACCTGTCGATAGAGTTCGCCGTAGGTGAAGATTCGTTCCTGATCGTTTTCGCCGACCCAGATCAGTGCGACTTTGTTCTTGCGCCAGGTCTTGACGTGACGGTCTAGGCAGTTGTAGGCGATGTTGCATCGTGCCCCGACAAACCATTTTGCCCATGGATAATCCCACTCCAGGACCTTCTCCCACGGAGAGAACCATTCCAATTCCTTCGCTTCGCGGCTCCAAAATGCTTCAGGGTCTGCGATGGATTGTTTGTACTCGGTCTCATAGTCTTTGATATAGGCAGCGGCTATCGTCTTGGCGGTCGGCTGGTACGTCCGGCTTTCCTTGAATAGGGTCTCAATTCTTTCATTCATGGCGGCAGCGTCTCCTTCTTCAGCGCAGTCCCTTGCGGGCGCGTCATTATGGAGAAAGTCGAGGGCCTCCTGCAACGATACGGTAACTTCGGGTCACTCGTCGTGGCGCTGTGGGTTCCTCCCGATTCCGTTTCTTGACACCTGTCTAGGCCGGAGATAGGCTGACCCGATGAACAGCGCAAGGCATTTTTGGAATAGCCTTTTGCTTAGGTTCTTAAGCCTGATCCTACTGGGCGTTCATCTGGTCGGCATGTTCTCGGTTGTTGCCCTGTCGACCGCTGAGGCTCAATCGGGAAAGCCGGAGGGCCTGTACTACAAGTCCTGGGCGATCATTATTGGGATTGAAAACTACGTCTTGGCCCCTCCCATCCCGGGAGCGATCAGCGATGCCAAGAAGGTGGCGGAGGCGTTTCGGCAGTTGGGGTTCGACGAGGTGGTCGAGTTCTACGACAAGGATGCAAGCTCGCGACGCCTCCATCAGCTTTTGAACGACATGTTGCCGAGAAAAGTCGGACGCATGGACCGGCTCGTTATTTTCTACACGGGCCATGCCGGGTCTATGCAGGATTCCGACGGGCAGGATCGAGGGTATCTTGTGCCGTTTGACGCACAGGTCAACAGCGTAGCGAAGTCGATCACGGTTGAGCGCTTGAAAGAGTTTACGAGGCGATCGGCTTCCAAGCACACGCTCCTGATTCTCGATGCGCCGGTATTCGGATTGGGGAAACAACCGAGCCGGCGGGGTTTTCATTGGAAGGGCGGCCGGCTCCGGAATCGGACACGGAGCGGCGCGCGGTCCAAGTCATTAGTGCGGCAGGTCAAGGAGAGGCCGCCGCTCGCCTGGAGAAGAGCAGTCGCTTTGTTGAGACACTATTGACCGGGCTGTCCGGTGATGCCGATCTGGACGGAAACGGCTGGCTCCTGGCTTCCGAGTTGGGGGCTTATCTGACGCGACAGGTCGAGGCGGCTTCCGATGGCACACAACGTCCATCGAGCCTTCGGATCGAAGGCGATGGAGACACCGTGCTGGTCGAAGGACAGAAGTCGGCGTCTACGCTTGGTACTGGTCCTCAAACCCCTTCTGAGCGGCAATAGGAAGACAAAGACTCAATACGAACGAGCCACCGTCGGTCGAAGCCGATCGCGCTCCAGAAAGCCCTAGCCTGTTTCACCGCCTTTAAGATACCCAAGGCCGATCTTGACCGCTCGACGGGTGATTTCTGCCCAACGTGCTTGGGGGTAAGCAGCGAGTATCGCCGCAACCCTGATGTTGCTGGGATCTCAAGATTCAAAATTTTAACGATGCCGTCATCGACCTGGATGTCTGCCACAGACTCTCCTTCCATGATCCGGAGACCGCTCGAAGCGGACGTTGCGT